>NZ_CBFHYF010000023.1:0-26775 GCF_965660005.1 Porticoccus sp. | reverse complement strand
CTCGATCAGCTCCTGATCTTGCAAAGCTGAATTGTTTGTTTCGTTATTCATAATCAAATACCCCTATATCCACTCAATTTTGTGCATCGGTGCGGAAGAACCATACGGCGCCCTGCTCGGCAGAGACATACTTCCAGCCCGGTTCAATCAAGTAGGTTGTTACATCCGAGGCCACGATACCGGGGCCGACAATTTCTGTTCCCGGAGAGATGTCATTCTTGTGCCAGACCGGTGTCTCGGTTGCCTTGGCGCCGGTGCTGACAAAGTAGCAGGTGCGTTTGGCAATCGGCTCCGGCGGTGCAGAGCGCTCACTTTCGGGAATCGGTTTGATGTGTTTGAAGTGCACGGTATCGTGCTCCACAAATGAAGCCACACGGATGGTATTGATACGAATACCCGCTTCCGGTGCCTGACTGCCTTCGCCGAAACGCTTGCCGTAGTCCGTGGAGAACTGTTGCAGGATATTCATGACATCCATGGCAGATTCCAGGGTGTGCTTGGGCACGACCACGGTGGTTTGTACCAGCTGGTTACCGTAGCGCATATCCAGTTCGAGCGAATAACGGATATCCTCCAGCTTCATGCCCTGACGCATCAGGTCGTTTTGACCACGGGCGCTCAGTTCGACAACGATGTCATTGAAGCGCTTGTAGTCGTCATACACTTTGCGAGTGTTGGAATCGTACAACACCATGAACAGTGACATTTCATGAATGTGCATCTGGTGCATGTTGCCTGCACCCACTGCAGAGAAGACGGAACTCATGGGTGGTGCCAGGATTTTGTCAATGCTCAGATTGCTGGCAATCCCACAGCAGTGCAGCGGACCGTTGCCACCATAGGCGAGCATGGTGAAGTCTTCAGGGTCATAACCGCGAACCCGCAACTCGGTGTGCAGACCGTTAGCCATGTTGCTGTCAACTTTTTCCTTGATCAGCAGTGCCGCTTCAATCGGCGAGACATCCAGATCGTCACAGAGGGTTTCCTCAATGGCAAATACGGAACGCTTGGGGTTCAACGGAATATGGCCGCCGGCATAGTTGGTGGGATCGAGATAACCCAGCACCAGGTCGGCATCAGTGACAGTAGGACTCATGCCACCGCGGTCATAACAGGCGGGACCGGGGTCGGAGCCGGCACTTTTCGGACCGACGGCAACTGCGTTGTACATCCGGTCAAAGCTGGCGATGGAACCACCACCGGCACCGAGGGTAACCAGGTGGACCATGGGCACAGACACCAGCCAGCGGTCGATAACCGGGTTGAAGTCATAGTGCTTGATGCCGCCTTCAACCACGATACCGATATCATAGGAAGTACCACCCATATCGGTGGCCACCACGCTGCCCAGATCGGCTTCTTTTGCCAGATGCTCTGCGGCACTGATACCGGAAACCGGACCGGAGTGAATGGTTTGCAGGGCGTCAGTGGAGTTCAACTGCGCCATACCACCGGAGTTGTGGATTACCAACATCGGCTTTTCGTACTTGTTGGAGCGCAGGTTCTGCTCCAGCTGGCTCATGGCGTGATACATGGTGGAGTGCAGATAGCCATCCACAATCGCCGAGGTTGCGCGAACATATTCACCCTTCCGACCGGCAACGCGGTGGGACAGGATAACCGGAATCGAACCCAACAGATGTGAGGGGTACTCATCCAGCAAAATTTGCTCAACACGCTTTTCGTGGGCGGGGTTCACAACAGAGTTGACCAGACAGACCACAATCGCCTGAGCGCCCTTGTCCACCAACTTTCTGATCTTGACGCGCACATCCGGCTCGTCTAGGGGCATAACCAGTTCGCCCTGGAAGCCGAGGCGTTCACGAACACCCTCGATCATGTGTGGCAGAACCAGTGGGGCAGGACGCTGGGCATCGGGCAGGTTCTGCTTGCCCAGCTCGTCGAGGCCTTCACCATAACCGCGACCGCGGCTGAGTGGCACCATCGCCTCGTAGCCTGCTGTCACCAGCATGCCGATACGGGGGCCTTTGTGCTCGATCAGGGCATTGGTGCCCAGCGTGGTAGCGTAACGAACGGAATCCACACCGGACAGGATGCTCTCCATGGTGAGACCGAGTTCAGTGTATGCATTTTCCAGGGCCTCGTTAAAACCGAGGGCCAGGTTTTGGTGGGTGGTCAACGCTTTGGTTTCAATGTACTTGTCATCCCAAACCACAAAGCAATCGGTAAACGTACCACCGATATCAACTGATATACGTTTCATAACCTTTTTCCTAAAACAGACCTAATTTATTCAATCACCAATCGACAAGCTCTATCAGTGCTTGTGGGTGTGACAGCGATCTACCAGAATATTGGGGCCTTTCACCGGCTCGAGAATCTCTTCGCGGTGGCTCCACTGTTCTTTCAGGGCATCAACGTCTACTTCCATATCATATAGCGGCATATGGTTGGGGAAGGTGTATTCAACCTCCACCTGGGTGCCACAGGACGGACAGTAAAATTCGTAGATGTTGACCCACTCCCTGTCGGGACAGAAGGTGAAACGGTATTTTTCAGGGTCAATAATCGACGGGTGAATATCGGCAGGATCGCGGTTATAGACCAGCAAACCCTCTTTGTAGTTGCCGCGGGCTGGAGCAACCACATGGTCACAGACCCGGCACTCCCAGTTTTCCGTATCCAGGTCAATACGGAGGTATTCAGTCATCAATACTTTCATTATTTGTCCCCCTTGGTCAGGCGGATATCGCCCAGCTCAGTCACCACGAATTCCCAACCTTCGCGAACCAGACAGGTAAAGAATTCTTCCTCAAGGATAGCCGGACCGGTACCGTAGTCACCCGGCTGCATATTATTCACTTCATAGACAGGCACATCATTCCAACCAGCGCCGCCAGCAAACAGTGAGCGGTTTTTGGTGGATTTGGCCTGGGCTCCTTTGGAAACACCGGCATGCTTGTTATCTTCCGTTTTCAGTTTTTTGCGTACTGAAACTTCAAGCGTCACATCGTCTGCTTTTGCCATGTCCTGCGGAATGGAAATGGTGTGTCCCAATACATGAACGGAGTCAACACCAGCTTTCTCTGCCACCAGTCTGGCGACAACCTCGTATTCACCCTTGGCGTAGCCTTCGGCAAACATGTCTCGCTCACCGCGCTCAACCAGTGCAGCATAGGCTGCTTCCAGCGCCTGCTGACGATTGCCGGTCAACACCGTGGAATAGCTCTGGCCGATGTCGCAGGAACCCATACCAAAGGCACTGAAGACCGCAGCCATTTTGGGTACAAATACGGTGGAGATACCGCAGTCTTCGGCGATACCACAGGCATTCATCGGACCGGCTCCACCGAAGGCGAGCAGGACGGTATCACTGTCAATGTCGCCAAAAGATTTCAATTCGCCAGCAATTTTCTGCTCGAACGCATCGCGCAACTTGAGCAGGGCTTCATCCGCGGTAATTCCCAGCGGCGCAGCAATATTTTCTGCGATTGCTGTGCGAGCCCGTTCGAGATCGAGAGCCAGGCCGCCACCGAAATAGGTGGATGGATCCAGCAGGCCGAGCAGCAGGCTCACATCGGTGATAGTCGCATTCTTGCCACCGCGACCAAAACAGGCCGGACCAGGTACTGCGCCGACACTTTCCGGCCCTACCTGGATAGCCCCGTTTTTGACGGCGAGGATGGAGCTTCCACCGACACCCGGGCTGGCAATTTCACACAGCCCGAAGGAGATGGGAACACCTTCAACCGTACCGCGACGCTGCTCGTGCACACTGTGGTCAATCACATGACCGATGTCCGTAGTGGTACCACCAACATCCATGGAGAGCACATTGGACAGGTTGTATTGCTTGCTGAAGGTTTTAACGCCCTCCATACCACCGCGTGGACCGGAGCTGTAGGTTTTTACGGCAATCGTTTTTGCGACGCGCGAGGCATCACCATCATTGCGGAAAATCAGCAGGGGGTTCTTGGTGCGGTATTCACGCAGGCGGTTTTCTGCGTTGTAGAGGAAGTTTTCCATCGCCGGGTGCAGGAATGAATTGATCATTGCAGTCCAGCCGCGGCGCTCAGTGGACACATCATCGGCCAGCTCACTGGCAAACAACATGGGTACAGCACCGAGCAGGTGACGGGGGTAATTGTCAAAAGCGATCCGTTTGAATTGTGCTTCGTACTCGTCAGCCTTGTCAGATTCAAAACAGACCACAATGCGGTTGGCACCTACCGAGGTGAGCCGGGTAATCACCGACGTGGTATCGGCACCCTTTGCTTCATCATCAACGTCTGCCAGATTAACTTCAGCCACTCTGTCGCCAATCAGGAAGTCGTAGAGCTCTGAATCCTGCTCACGCAAACGGGCAGGCAGCGGAGAGCCCTTGTTGATGATCAAGCCGAGTCGTGGACCTTTACGTTCAACAATGGCATTGGTTCCCTGGGTGGTTGAATAGCGGATGTGATCCACTTCAGCCAACAACCGGGCGACATCTTCTTCTCCGTAAACTGCTTTGGAAGCAGACCGCAGTCCGTCAAAAAAACACTTACTCAAATCGTAAGGTGTGGTCAGGGTTTTGGTCTTGTAGAAGTTATTGTCTGTGAGCACACAGATATCTGTGAGCGTACCGCCATTATCGATATTTATTAGCATTCCCATATCGAGTTACCTTAGTTCTTTTACTAGCCGAGAATAGTTAGGGTTATAAACTGCACATCAGTGTGACCGAAAAAACGACCACTACCGAGAGAGTATTTTATCTATGCAATAGGTGTACCAACTTTTTTTAACGGGATCATGAATTATATCTATTTGTTTTATATTAAAAATTCATGTCACATCCCATTGTGCAACAGACTGCACGACCTGTCCGGAAATCAATCACCTGTTTCAATTCACTATGGAACGCACTCTACAGGTTTTATAAATCGAGGGGGCGCCACGTAATCGCACTGACCCAATTTTCGAATCCGTCGAATCAGTATAGTGACTTTACGGCACATTAAACAACTCTGTCCGAAAACCCGCTTTTTCTACTGAAACGATAGGCCCGACAAGCGGGTATCAGGCCGTGAAATACTCGATGTAAAACTGCACGTCACCCATTGCCGGACTGAGGCTGTGCGAGAGGCCGGGAGCCATAATGCCGGCAAAGTCCCTGTCGAGGAGAAAACCACGGCTGGCGGCTGCACCCGGCTCAATAACAAACTGCAGCATACCCTGCTTGATCACAACCCGGCCCCATATTCCCGCTTCGGTGGAAAAGCCATTCTGCCATTCAGCGGGCATATCCGAACGCTGGTAAACGGGACTGGTTTCGATCCGGGTCATTCCATCGGGTATTTTAGGCATATCACAATCCACGCACTCGACACTGTCGCCGATATGCTCCTGGCGTCCCTTGCCGGTACCAATCCAACGACATTCCATATAAGGCGGGTTGTGCTTCATCTGCAATGCGTGGCCACATTCCAGCTCCGCCACCCACTCCTGGAAGCGATCCAGGTGGAAACCCTCAATAGCTCTCTTCATAAAATCAAACCTGTCACTTTCTGATCCATTTTATCCACGCTGCAAAGTCTGGCGCTGAGATAACAGTATAGAGATGACTGCGAATTCTTGCAGACAGTAGCGGATATTCAGTGACAGCAACTGCTAACTGCAATACAGGCGCGGACTGCAGGGTCGGGATTGGCTTGCCGCAGTGCGGCTCGGGGTTTCACCCCGCCGTTGCACGCACCGGCACCCAAAACGGTCAAGCCGTTTTGTCGAACGGGGGCTCTCATCCAGGGCTCCCGTCACAGACAAATAAAAAACCCGGCGCAGGGCCGGTATGAGTTGTTCCCATGGCACGACAGCGGATTGCAGGGTCGGGATTGGCTCGCCGCAGGGCGGCTCGGGGTTTCACCCCGCCGTTGCACGCACCGGCGCCCAAAACGGTCAAGCCGTTTTGTCGAACGGGGGCTCTCATCCAGGGCTCCCGTCACAGACAAATAAAAAAACCCGGCACAGGGCCGGGTTTTTTTATTTGTGGCGGTGAGGGAGGGATTCGAACCCTCGATAGGGTATTAGCCTATACTCCCTTAGCAGGGGAGCGCCTTCAGCCGCTCGGCCACCTCACCAATCATCATCTAACTTATATTGCCTTATAAAGCTTTGGTAGAAACAGTCCTACGACCATCGCACCAAACTATTGGAACGGCACCAGAAAACGCCTCTTAAAAAGTGGCGGCATGATAACATACCAACTGGAAAATCAAAGTGGACGAGGGTTACTGATCGTCTTCTTTTTCCTGCTGAATCCGCTGGTAAATCTCTTCCCTGTGAACGGAAACTTCTTTGGGTGCATCCACACCCAGACGAACCTGGCTGCCCTTGACTCCGAGCACGGTGACACTGACATCATCACCAATAATGAGGGTTTCCCCGACCCGACGCGTGAGAATTAACATGGTTTAGCTCCTGTATACTGCCAAATAACAACGTCTCCGCTGCCTTTCCTGTTTTAACCCAGCATTGTTATTGTTATTCAGCGGGCCACCTCCCTGATGGATAACAACGCTTCCACATTCGGGCGGGGGGAACTATACCAACCATTCCATATTGCGGTAAATAGCGTCTACTCTTCCCTATCGGACTCTTCGAGCTCGAAGGCACTGTGCAGGGCACGCACAGCCAACTCGAGATATTTTTCATCGATAACGACGGTGATTTTAATCTCGGAGGTGCTGATCATCTGAATGTTGATATTTTCCTGCGCCAGCGCCTCAAACATTCTGGCGGCGACACCAGCGTGAGACCGCATCCCAACCCCCACCAAGGCCAGCTTGGCGATACTGGCATTGGTATCAACTTCCGAGGCACCGAGCTCGGTGGCAATGCGCTCAAGAACCTCTTTGGCTTTTGACAGTTCATTGCGGTGGACAGTAAAGGTCAGGGAGGCGGTATTGTCATGGGCAACATTCTGCACAATCACGTCGACCTCGATATTCGCACGGCCCACTGCACCGAGCACTTTTGAGGCAATTCCGGGCACATCGGGAATACCGCGGATGGTCAGCTTGGCTTCATCGCGGTTGAACGCGATGCTTGAAACAACCGGTTTTTCCATATCGTCGTCGTCCTCCAGGGTGATCAATGTACCGGGGCCATCCACAAAGCTGGACAGCACCCGCAACGGGACTTTGTATTTTCCGGCAAACTCGACCGAACGTATCTGCAATACCTTAGAACCCTGGCTGGCCATTTCCAGCATTTCTTCGAAGGTGATTCGATCCAGTCGGCGCGCATTGGCAACCACCCGCGGATCGGTGGTGTAAACACCATTCACATCGGTATAAATCTGGCATTCATCAGCTTTGAGGGCGGCAGCCAGGGCAACGGCTGTGGTATCGGAGCCACCGCGACCCAGTGTGGTGATATTGCCATTGTCGTCGACACCCTGAAAACCGGCCACCACTACCACCCGCCCAACCGCAAGATCCTGCTGCATGCGATGTGCATCAATTTCCTGAATACGGGCTTTGGAGTGGGCGTCGTCAGTGAGAATCCGCACCTGTCCACCCGTATAGGAACGGGCATCACAACCCAGCTTGTGAAGGGCAATGGTCAACAGCGCAATGGTGACCTGTTCACCAGTGGAAACCAGAACATCCATCTCCCGCGCACTGGGCTCAGCCTCGATCTCTCTGGCCAGCCCAATCAGGCGATTGGTTTCGCCACTCATGGCAGAAACCACCACCACCACGCTATCACCGCGACTGCGGAAAGCGTGGACTTTCTCGGCGACCGCCTGAATGCGCTCTATGGTGCCAACCGAGGTGCCGCCGTATTTTTGTACAATCAGACTCATGAATACTCTACAGTTTAGTCCGCCAGAAGTGGGCGGCAATTAAACACCAAATAATTGACAAAGTTAACCGGGAAATAGTGTGTCGGATTTCAACCGGAAAGCTGTTGTCGCACCCACTCGGCCGCTGACTTCAACGCCACTGGAAGGGCCGCCACATCGGTGCCACCACCTTGAGCCATGTCGGGACGGCCACCGCCTTTGCCGCCCAGATCCACGGCAACACGCTGCACCAGCTCACCCGCTTTCAGACGTCCCGTAAGATCAGACGTCACCCCGGCAACCAGCGCGACCTTGCCATCATTCACCGTCGCCAGCAGGATGACCGATGGACCCAGCTTGTTCTTCAATTGATCCACGGTATCGCGCAGGGATTTCGGGTCCGCGTCCTTGATATCAGCCAGCAGAACCCGAACACCATCGACCGTTGTCGCCTGGTCAGCCAGGTCGCTGCCCGCACTGCTGGCCAGGCGGCCCTTGAGCTGGGCGTTTTCCTTCTCCAGTGCTTTCATCTCGACGCAGAGTGCTGCCACTTTTTGGGCGGCATTCACTGGTCGCGCTTTGACAAGATCGGCAATATGCACCAGTTGGTCTTCAAGCCCATCCAGGTAAGCCAGCGCATGGGCACCAGTCACCGCCTCGATACGGCGCACACCGGAGGCGATGCCGGTTTCACCGACAATCCTGAATAAACCGATGTCGCCGGTACGCAGCACATGGGTGCCACCACAGAGCTCGACGGAGAAGCCTCCCCCCATCGTCAACACCCGAACCTGATCACCGTATTTCTCGCCAAACAAGGCCATCGCGCCTTTCTGGCTGGCGGTATCCATATCACAGATTTCTGTTTGCACCGGGCTGTTGCGGCGGATTTCCTCATTGACCCGGCGTTCAATGGCTTTCAGTTGTTTTGCGTCGACCGCCTCGGGATGACTGAAGTCAAAACGGAGCCGCTTGCTATCCACCAGTGAGCCTTTCTGGGTGACGTGATCACCGAGAATGTCCCGCAGCGCAGCATGTAGCAGGTGGGTAGCAGAGTGGTTGAGTGCTGTCGCAGCGCGCACCGCATTGTCGACCCGGGCGTCCAGTTTTTGTCCCTCAATGATCGTGCCGGACAAAAGTGTACCGATATGCAGGTAATGACCGCCCTGCTTCTGACAGTCGCGCACTTCAAATTCAATACCATCGGCGAGCAGATAACCGCTGTCGCCGGCCTGACCACCGGATTCCGCATAGAACGGGGTCTGATCGAGCACCACAACCCCTTCCTCCCCAGCGGCAAGCTGCCCGACCGGAATGCCCTCCCCGAGCAATGCCCGGACCTCACCCTGACTGGAAAGACTGTCGTACCCGGTAAATGCCGTGGCACCATCCAGCGCCAGCGAATGACCGTAGTCCACCTTGAAGGCACCGGCACTGCGCGCTCGCTGACGCTGCTGTTCCATGGCTGTTTCATAACTGGCCATATCCAGCGACAGCCCGCGTTCCCGGGCGATGTCATTGGTCAGATCCACCGGAAAACCAAAGGTGTCGTACAGGGTAAAGATCAGCTCTCCGGGAATGACATCCCCCGGCAGATCATCGAGGGCCGATTCAAGCAGGGCCATGCCTTTGTCGAGGGTTTTCTCAAACTGCCGCTCTTCCGCCAGCAATACCTTTTCCACCTGAGCCCGAGCCTTGGCAAGCTCCGGGTAGGCCTCCCCCATTTCGGACACCAGCGCCACCACCAGCTTGTGGAAAAACAGGTTGGTCTGACCCAGCTTGTGACCGTGGCGAACAGCGCGGCGAATGATACGTCGCAGCACATAGCCGCGCCCTTCGTTGGCCGGCAGCACACCGTCGACGATCAAAAAACTGCAAGAGCGGATGTGATCCGCAATGACTCTCAACGACTTGTTTTCCAGGTCATCAGTACCGGTAACTTTGGCAGCGGCCCTGAGCAATGCCTGGAACAGATCGATGTCGTAGTTGCTGTGCACACCCTGCATCACCGCAGCGATGCGTTCCAGCCCCATACCGGTGTCGATGGAAGGTTTCGGCAGGGGCGTCTGACGCCCGTCGGCACTGCGCTCAAACTGCATGAAAACCAGATTCCAGATTTCGATATAGCGATCCAGATCGTCATTTTCGCTGCCGGGGGGCCCGCCGGGCACGTCCGGGCCATGGTCGTAGAAAATTTCCGAGCTCGGGCCACAGGGACCGGTGTCGCCCATCTGCCAGAAGTTATCCTCGTCGAGGCGGGAGAATTGTTCAGGGCTGACGCCCACCTCGTTCAACCAGATATCCGCGGCCTCATCATCGGAGACATGCACAGTGATCCACAGACGTTCCTGCGGCAGCCCGAGCACCTCGGTGAGGAACGTCCATGCAAAGCGGATGGCATCGCGCTTGAAGTAGTCGCCAAAGCTGAAATTGCCGAGCATTTCAAAAAAGGTATGGTGACGCGCGGTGTAGCCCACATTTTCCAAGTCGTTGTGCTTGCCTCCCGCCCTGACACAGCGTTGCGAAGAGACGGCACGGCAGTACGGCCGCTTTTCGGCGCCCAGAAAGACATCCTTGAACTGTACCATACCGGCATTGGTGAACAGCAGCGTCGGGTCGTTGTCTGGCACCAGGCTGCTACTGGGAACAACCGCGTGCCCCTGGCTGGCAAAATAGTTCAGGAAAGCATCACGTATTTCAGCACTTTTCATAAAAAATCAGATTCCATGGCCCTAGTCAGAGCCGGTTAACCAATCGTGTATCTGGCGATCATCAGAATCCGAGTTCCGCCTCGGAAAACGATTTATTGCCGAGAATATGCAAATGGAGGTGAAACACTGTCTGACCAGCCCCTGCGCCATTGTTGATCACCACCCGGAAGGCATCACCAATCCCGGCTTTGCGGGCGATATCGCCGACCGCCAGCATGAGATGTCCGAGGATTTTCTGGTCCTCCGGAGAAGCATCAACCAGCCGTGAAATCGGTTTTCGTGGAATCACCAACAAATGTGTCGGCGCCTTGGGGGCAACGTCCCTGATGGCGATACAGACTTCATCTTCATAGACAATGTCCGCAGGAATTTCACCCTTGATGATTCGACTGAAGATCGTTTCTTCCGGCATTGTTGGTTGGCCTCCAGCTAGTGAGTGTCAGCGAGCTTTTCATCGGTGCTGAGCGGCCGGGCCTCACTTTTAAGCATCACTGGAATGCCATCGCGAATCGGGTAGGCCAGACCGCTGGCCCGACAGACCAACTCGTCTTTTTCCCTGTCATATTCCAGTGAACCCTTGCTCACCGGACAGACCAGAATACTGAGTAGTTTTTTATCAATCATGGCGGATCCCGAGCCCAGCAAAAATTGCAGGACTGAAGTTTAAGGTAAAGGCAGCGCCAAGACTATGCCTGACATATCAGGTTGCATTACTTTGCTGCGGGGAAGTGCTCAAGCACCAGCGCCGGATCAAGACGGACATCAAACCAGTTGATTCGCCAGTCCAGATGTGGGCCGGTAGCACGACCAGTGGCTCCGACACGGGCAATCAGATCACCGGGGAGTATCCGCTGGCCATTTTCAACCAGTACTTCATTGAGATGAATAAAGGTAGAGCTGACACCGTAACCGTGATCGATCAATAACGTGCCACCGGAATAAAACATGTCGTGATGCACCAGTGTCACCACGCCTGGAGCCGGGGCAAAAACATCAGTGCCGGTAGGGGCGGCAATATCCAGACCGTAGTGAGGGCTGCCCGGTGTCCCGTTGTAAACTCTCCGGCTGCCATAGACGCCGGTGATCGGCCCATCAAGGGGTTTGACAAAACCGGACAGAAAATCCGTTCGACGATCATCCACTGTCCTCGCCTCACGCACCAGTTCCGCCTCGCGTCGAATTCGCTCCAGCACGTCCGGTGGCGGCGTGACGGTCTGCTGTGGCACGCCCTCCACTCGCTGCTCACGATAGACTCTATGCGCCACCGCATAACGGTAAGTCGTCACTTCATCATCACCGTTGGTAAGGGTAAGCCTGATTTCTGCGGGCGCATCCCGACCAAGGCCAAACACAAACAGGCCCCGATCATCCACCTTGATCGAACGGCCCATGACTTCAACCTGTTCGCCGGGCGATACCCGACCAATCAGCAGGCCGCCCTGCACCAGTTCCCCCTTGAGCTCCAGCGAAATGGCGCCCATCGGCAACAGACCTATCAGCAACACAACCGGTCGAAGGCAAATGAACAGAGATCTCAGTAACATGGTTGACTCACAATAACAGTGACGGAAATTCTATCAGGGATAGGGTTCAAGCGACTTCACCTTACAGCGGTCACCGGTTTGCAACACTCTGATTGAATGGGATCCCGCACAAAATTTATTATTCTGCGCCGTGTGAACAAAGCCGTACTGCTCGACACCCTGGCAATCGCCATGAAAACGCATCAGCACTTTTTTACCACCGACCAGTTCGATCACTGCCGCATGGGAGTTCAGCACATAAAAATAGTGCACCAGTTTGCTGTTGAGACAACCGTCAACAATCCCCCACAGGGCCAGATCGGCCTCGGTAATCATTTCAGGTTCTGAATGCTGCCGGATTTCTGGCGAATCATGCCGGTGCGACTCATCGGCGACAAGTTGTTGGGGAACGACAGTGAGAACGACCCAGAAGATGATCCAGCGCTTCCACGATTTCAATTGCACACCTCAGTTAAAATGGTCCAAACATGACTGTTAGATTGTATCCCGAGGCATCCGTTCCTGGAGCCATGTATTTGTGTGCTGTTCACATTCATTTGATATCAGTACTGGAGGTCATTTTTGCTTCCAGCCAGACGGAATGAGCGCGGTTCAGTGACACCAAGTAGCACTGGTCAGTTACAACAGCGACAACCAAATGCGTGCGCGCAGGCCCTTGATTCAATGAATGCTATGATAGCCCGGATTCACCCCGGGAGTTCAAGTAACCGTCATGCATACCCAGCTAGCCGATTTCTGTCCACCGCCCGGCTTGCGCAATGCACATCTCCAGAGCCTGCTCAGCAACGCAGGTCCCAGACGATGGCTGGTTAACAATCGCTGCCTGGCCATGAGAGCACGCAGCAAGACCTTCCTGCTCAACGGCTCACACGATGGTCAGGCGGTAAAACTGTTGGCAGCATTTGATCGGGCAGATCGCGACAATAATAAACTGGCTGTGTTATTGCACGGCTGGGAGGGTAGCGCAGAGTCCACCTATATACTCTCCGCCGCCCACTATCTTTACCAGCGCGGTTTCAATGTGTTGAGACTCAACCTTCGCGACCACGGTGGGAACCTGCATCTCAACAGCGGGACGTTCAACTCCACCCTGTCCGAGGAGGTTGCCAGTGCCATCATGGATTTTTTGCGGCAACAACCTCACCGGCGCTGTTCCCTGGCCGGCTATTCACTGGGCGGCAATTTTGCCCTGCGCATCGCCGCCGATGTCGGCACCGAGATACCGCTGTCGTCAGTAGTGGCCATCTGTCCGCCCGTGGATCCTGCACATGCCATGGATCGCATTATGGACGGCCCGATTTACCGCAACCATTTCTTCGACAGGTGGCGTCGTTCGCTGGAAGAAAAGCTGCATTTTTTCCCCGGCCTGCTGGATCACAGGCCGCTGCCGCAGTTCCCGTCACTGCGCGCCCTGAATGACTTCTTTGTGCCTACCTTCACCCCTTTCAGCGATGCAAGCCAGTACTTCTCAGCCTACGCACTGAGCGGCGACAGATTGTGTAGTCTCAGCGTGCCGGCCTATCTCGTCACCAGCATGGATGACCCGATTGTACCGGTGAGCGATCTGGAAAAGATTCACCGCCCCGACGCGCTAAAGTTTGTCGTGACAGAATTTGGTGGGCACTGCGGATTCATTGAAAACTACCGGCTGGATTGCTGGATCGATCGCTGCCTGGAACAGATTTTCAGTCATCATACTTTTCATTATCAGTAAAGCAGGCCCGAATCTGCTCGGCACTGAATCCCCGATACTGCAAAAAACGGCTGCGCTTCGCCCGCTCGGTAAAATCGGTACAGGGCTGACGCCCGTATTTCTTATGCATCACCTGAACGGCCAATTCAAACCAGTCCTCATCGCAAACGGCAATCGTCTGCTCGGCCAGGGACGTATCGACCCCCCGCTGCTGTAGTGCCTGACGAATCCGATAGGGCCCCTGCCCACGGTGAATAAGCGCGCAAACATAGGACTCAGCAAAACGCTGGTCAGATTGCAGATTGTCCCGCGTCAGCCCCGCCAACACCGGCTCTACCAGCGGGGCGTGCTCGGGAAACTTCTCCACCAGCTTGGCCTGCAATTCATGGGCGGAGTGCTCACGACGGGCCAGCAGATCCATGGCCCGGTGGCGAATCAAACGCTGCGGGTCCAATTCGTCGCGTTTCTTCAAGGCGACCGCTCCTCCAGCGGCGGCGCAACCGGCGGTTCGGCATCCGGAACGGTCCGGGCGACGGGCTTCTCGACAATGCCCAGCCACTCACCAATCTTGCGAAAAATCTTTTTAATCAGTCGCCATAACTTCGGCAACAACCAGATCACCAGCGCAATAAACAGTACCATCAGGCAGAGGAACAGTAACGGGTGATTAAACATGGTCCACAGCCCTCCCAACACCAGCAGATCTTCACTGACGGATGCGGTCCAGTTGCTGACGGGTTCAGGAGACGTATTGATCAGCGCCCGGGTGGAGGCCTTGGTGAGATGGCTGGCGCCGGCCAGAGTACCTCCCATCAACCCCGCCGCAATTTCCAGCGCCGGTGTGACATCACCCAACGCCCCCGCGGCCAGCATGGCCCCGGCCGGTATTCGAATAAAGGTATGCAGGGTATCCCAGCCGGTATCCACCCCCGGCACTTTGTCGGCAACAAATTCAATCAGATACATGACCCCGGCGGCCATAATCACCATCGGGCTCTGCACCACAATCAGTTCCGCGGGCAACTGGATATTGCCGGTGGCTCCCGCTATGCCCAGCACCAGGACCAGCGCATACAAATTGATGCCACTGGCCCAACCGACGCCGGCAGTCAGGGCAATTACACTGATCAGTTCCTGATAACTATCCATCGATCCACTCCTGCCGGACGAATCCGGTAATTGACTGTTTCATGGGTAAAAGCACTGGAAAGCCGGCACAACATTCAAGGCCGGAATGGTGCCAACAACAGGGACCACAACCCTTCGTCCTTTGACTGATTCAGGCCAATGGGCATGGTCGGCTCACGAACCTTGCCGGATCGACTGACAAACAGGCGATCCCAGAAACTGAATATAGCGCCATAATTGCTGCCTGTGTCGCACTGGTCAATATGGTGGTGCACCCAGTGAATGGAGGGTGTCACCATCACCCGCGATAGTCGCCTCTCGAGATTCGCAGGCAGACGAATATTGGAGTGATGGAAACCGGCCATTACCAGCACCAGCGATTCAAAGAGAATCACCGAGAGCAGCGGGAACCCGATCAGCAGAATAACGGCGCCACGCACCAGCGACGACAACACCACTTCACCAAAATGGAAACGCACGGCTGAGGTCACGTCCAGCCACTGATCGAGGTGGTGCACCCGGTGGAAACGCCACAATAGAGGTAGACGGTGATTGGCCCTGTGCCACCAGTAAATCCAAAGATCCAGCAACAGTATATCCAACACAATACCCCAACCACCCTCCAGCCAGCCAGTTCGCCAATGACTGCTCTGGCTCACAGCGAACAGGATAATGGGCAGCACGATCAGTGGTGAGAGGGCACTATTACAGAGCCACAACGAGAGGTTTTTACCGAGTCGACGAGGGGTGGCAATGGCACCGGGTGTTTGTGCAGCGGGCCATTTGCGTTCAGCAACAAACAGCAGGAGCAGAAAACCCAGCACCAGCATACTTTTGTAGAAAACCAGTTCTGATATATCCATTAATTGGTTACCGCCCCTTCGGGAAATATCCCCTGAGAATCACTGACAATCGAACTGGCATTGAATCAGAGAAAGATAGCAGCCACAAAAAAACCGCACCCTCAAGCTGATGCGGTTTTTTGTAACCTCCTGCAGTCAGCTGTTCACAGCGGTCAGTTTTGAATCTCTTCGGCTTCTACAGAATCCGCTGGCGACTCCTGTTTCGGGGGTTTGGCCGGGGCCATCAACTGCTGGCGGATTTTCTGTTCAACCTCGTCGGCAATGGCCGGGTTTTCCTTCAGGTACTCACAGGCATTCGCCTTGCCCTGCCCAATTTTGGTGCCGTTATAGGCATACCAGGCACCCGCCTTGTCAATCAAACCACACTTCACCCCCAGATCGACCACTTCACCCAGATGATTGATGCCCTCACCGTATAAAATCTGGAATTCACACTGCTTGAACGGCGGGGATACCTTGTTTTTAACTACCTTGACGCGGGTTTCGTTACCCACTACTTCCTCACCTTCCTTGACGGCACCGATACGGCGGATATCGAGTCGCACCGAGGAATAAAATTTCAGGGCATTACCCCCCGTGGTGGTTTCCGGATTGCCAAACATTACCCCGATCTTCATTCTGATCTGGTTAATAAAGATCACCAGACAGTTGGCCTGTTTGATATTACTGGTGAGTTTGCGCAGTGCCTGTGACATCAGACGGGCCTGCAAACCCACATGGTGGTCGCCCATTTCACCTTCGATTTCTGCGCGGGGCGTCAGGGCCGCCACCGAGTCCACCACCAGCACATCAATGGCCCCGGAACGCACCAGCATATCGGTGACCTCGAGAGCCTGTTCACCGGTATCCGGCTGGGAGACAATCAGGTCGTCCACATTGACGCCGAGTTTTTCGGCGTAGTCGGGATCCAGCGCATGTTCCGCATCCACAAAAGCACAGGTGCCGCCTTTTTTCTGCGCCTCGGCAATCACCTGCAGCGTCAACGTGGTTTTACCGGAGGATTCGGGGCCATAAATTTCCACCACCCGACCCTTTGGCAGGCCACCGATGCCCAGTGCTATATCCAGACCCAGCGACCCGGTTGAGATAGACGGCATGACCACATGTTCCCGGTCGCCCATCCGCATGACAGTTCCCTTGCCGAATTGCCGCTCGATCTGACCGAGCGCCGCCTGTAGGGCTTTCTCCTTGTTTGGATCCATGAAAGGTCTCCTTTGCTATCTGTGTAGAGAATGGGCTAGCTTAACGCAACGCCAAACTACTGTATAGTCATACAGTAGTTAATTATCCAACAATTCAATCAGTCCCAGCAACGCCCGCTGCACTGCGGCCGCTCTCACCGCCACGCGGTCGCCGTCAAACCTGAAGCAGCGAGCGACCGGAGAGCCATCGCGAAGCATCCAGCAAAACCAGACTGTTCCCACCGGTTTCGCCTCGGTACCGCCATCCGGCCCCGCCACACCGCTCACGGCCACACTGATATCGGCACCGGCGAGGGCTAGGACAGCCCGGGCCATGTCGATGACCACCGCCTCACTGACTGCACCCTCAGCGGCAAGCACGTCGGGGGACAACCCCAGCAACTGCTGCTTGGCACTGTTGGCGTAGGTCACCAGCCCCAGTTGGAACCATTGGGAGCTGCCGGGAATCCCGGTGATGGCACTGGCGACGCCGCCACCGGTACAGGATTCCGCGCAGGTAACCGTGGCACGGCGATTGAGCAACAACTCTCCCAGCTGGGCCGACAGCGAAACCGTTTGATTATCCATGCCGACAACTTACTGCAACTGATCTGCTGATTAAAGAGGCGATGCAAATACCCTTATTTAAAGGTAATGGTAACCAGTGTTTCATAGTGATAGGTGCCGGGAAACAGATCAATCAGATTCACTTGTTCGATCCGGTAATCACCACCCAGCAACTGCAAATCGCGCACCATGGTGGGGGCGCTGCAACTGACGTAAATCAGTTTCTTTGGCCGGTAGGCTTTGACCCACTGCGTCAGGTGGGCAAAGCCCTTGCGGGGTGGGTCCACCAGCAGCACATCGAAACGGGTGTGCTCGGTACGCGCCTTGAAGGCCCGCAACGCCGTGTCGGAAAAAAGATCCAGATGAATAAAGCTGAGTTCTTCCTTTAACTTCGCCCGCTCCGGCGCATAGTCCACCATCACCCGCTCGATACCGGGGTGCTCCGGCAGAATCAAATCTGACAGGTTGCCCTCTCCGGAGAACAGATCCAGCAACGTCCCGACCTCAAGATCGTCCAGCTGAGCTCTTACGGTCTCCCGCAGCACCTCATTCATGGCCCTGTTGACCTGGGTAAAACCGCCATGGGCATAGGGTTGATCCCATTGCACGCTGACACCGTCATCGGTCAGATACAGCTCACAATGCCCCTGGCCCTGGTGATTTTCAGTCCAGCTTTTGTCCTGGTAGAGGCTGTCAAAGGTCTCGCGAAGTCGCTCATCAATCACCTGGCAGTGCGGAATTTCCAAAACAGCATCGGTGACCGGGTCGATCATACCCAGATACTTGTGACGGTAGTGCAACTGCATGCGATTGCGGTAGCCCAGCCGCTGCTCGGCAGGCGCCACGCGAATGTCGGGGGTCTCCACACTGAGCCGCTTGAGATGATCCGCCAGGGCATTGCGCTTGTAGGTCAGTTCGCTTTCATAATCCGTGTGCAGAAAGTGACAGCCGGAGCACTGCTCAAAATGCTCGCAGGCCGGCGCAATACGGTTTTCAGCGGTACTGGAAAGGCTGTCCATCCGGGCAAACAGCACCCCTTTGCTGGCGCGGGTAATGGTTGCAGAACCCTGTTCACCGGGCAACGTTTTGGCGATGAAACAGGGTTTGCTGTCAATCTTTGCCACCCCCTGCCCCATCGGGTCGATGCTCTCAATCAGGAATTCAATCGGGCGGTTTGGCGATTGCCGTCTGACTTTAGGGTGAGGTCTTCTAGGTTTCAATGGGATTCCTTAAATCAGACTGCCGACGGACGAACTGGCCGACGCTAAAACAGTCTTCAAGTATGCCCTAGTTTCCCATTTATTGGGATTGCCCGAGCACACTGCCTCACCCACGAAAGCGGCCATCGGAATTTGCTGGCGCTGGAACTCACCACCACTGGCCTGGGTGTCCTACAACTTGTCCTGTGCCATACCCCATTCACCCGCATAGTCGGCCAAAGTTTAAATCGTTTTTTAATTTAAACGTTGCGATTTTATGGCTCGAAACCCGTTCCCTTCGATATACTTCCGCTCGACCTCAGGAGCCACTGCGCTCTGAATCACCAGGTATTTATGCAGATTTTAGCCAATAGACACGGCACTCATAGTAAGGAAAGCGGCCCCGACAATGACAGAACGCAACTTAACTGAAACCATTTTTGACGCACTCTTTATAAATGAGAAGCGCACCACCATTAAAAAACTCGAAATTGCCGACATCAGAGGCTGGCTTACGCCAATTAAAGATGCCTGGGCGAACCGGGTCGCCTGCACAATTAATACCTGTAGTGCAGAAAAAATTCAGGCTGTTCAGCAATTCTACAAAGCATCTAAAGCCGGATTCACCTGGGTAGTGGACGAGCGACAAATCGAGGAAAAACTACCCGAACAGCTTATTGCCTCCGGATTTCACCCGGCGCGGTTTCACCGGGTTGCGGGTATGGCTCTAGAGAGGGCAAGTGGAGTGACCAACACCTGTCACGGGATTGATCTGGATATTCAGGAAGTCGATCAGGAGGTCGTCGATGCTCAGATGGATGCAGTCATCAGAGCATCGGGAGTTAATAACGATCAATACGTGCGCCTTATCATGTCCAGGGATGCGAACATTACAACAACCGTCTATTTTGCCTACGAAAACAATAAAGAGGGCCCCATTGGATACGCAAAATCCTGCTTTTTAGAAAACAGCAGGGTACACATGCTTTTGGGTGCAGCAGTCCTCCCCGAATACCGAAACCACGGCGTATACTCTGCACTGTTACAACACCGGATTGAAGTTGCCGAAAGACAGGGGGTCACTACGCACATCATTCAATCCCAGCGCAACTCCTCGTTTTCTACCTGTGCACGGTTCGGTTTTAGAGAGGTTTCCAGTCTGGAATTTTATGAGTGGCACCCCGATGGTTGAACTTTCAGCTACAACTGGCGATAACGGCATGTCCAATCTCTTCCTGCGGCAGCCAAAGCTGCGTAATATCCAGCAGGTGCGTTAATCTCGGTCACCCGCCAGGAGGTTGCCGCCGCTTCACTGGCCTCATCACAGAGAAGTACATCAGTATCTCCAGCGAGCCAGGAAACCGAGAATCCCTGCATTGCATAAGAAAACCCTACACCCAACGCTTTTACATACGCTTCCTTGCGCGTCCAGATACGAAAGAAGGCATCTGCCCTATCTCTGCCACGGAGCTTCGCCAACACGCTATTTTCCCTGTCCGAGAATACACGTCCTGCTACGCCGCCGAAATCATCGTTGCGATTTTTTTCCACATCAATACCCGCCTCCCGATCGTGGGATACTGCAACCACAAGCAGGCTAGATGAATAGGCCTGGTTAAATTTGATAGTTGGGCAACTGGCCAGCACTGATTTGCCATGAGATCCGCATGAAAAGCGCAAATCATCAGGAGAACATCCCGTGTATAACGACAGAATACAACGTAGTTTTGATCGGCCAAGAAGAAAGCGTTTTCTTAATTGCTCTGACTTGAAGCGGTCCGCACGACCGACCTCCTCCGCGCAAAATGTAGTAGGATTTTCACACAGATCGAACTCATCAGTATTGAGCCAAACTGTCCAGATATGGACCTCATTAAAAGGAATGGATTCCACCATATGCGTTGGGTTTATTTCACAACTGCATCTATACGATTCTGCAGCAACCGTGCCACATCAACCACTCTCGGGTACTTGATTATATTCACATGATTCGCAGTGAACTGATGAGCGTGACAGCCCTTGATGAAATAATCACCCCACCCGAGCAAAGGGTCATTCACCCTGTTGATTGAATGCGTCGCCACAATAAACTCGACATCGTGCCCGTAGGCAGACGGCAGGTAGTGCCTATAGGCCCATCTATGGGCGGCATGCATATCCCGAAACCTTAAAACCCCATCAAGTTTCAACCCTCTTACCACCGCAGAGTAGAGGGCATCCCTTAAATTATGAGTCTTCCCCTTGGCCAAACGTCTGAAAGCTTTTTTCCAGCGATTTGAGCGTCCAATCGACGGGCAAAACGTATCCAACAGCACCAGCAGACTCACCCTCTCTCCCATTCCGTGTAACTGTTGAGCCATCTCATATGCCACAATTCCGCCACTGGAATACCCTGCAATCAAATAGGGTCCCGTCTTTTGAACTTTTCGCATACTCTGAATACAGTGGCCCGCCATACTGGATACATTACAGTCCGGATACTCTTCCTTAAAAATACCGCGGGCCTGAAGCCCAAACACCGTTTGGTCCGGTGATAAACACCGGGCAAGGTGGTAGTAATCGCTCAGGTGTCCGCCACGCACATGCACAAAAAAAAGCGGTGGTCCTTCCCCATCCTTTATTTTTACCAGAGGGGAGTCTTCATTTGCCCTGGCATGATCACGAAGGAGCAATGCCAGGGACTCAATTGCCCCCCCCCGAAACCAAACCGTGTCCAACGGTAGTTTTACACCAAAAAACCGCTCAATCTGGTCGATCATCTGTGCTGCAAGTAACGAATTGCCACCAAGATCAAAGAAATTGTCCTGAACATCAATTTTCGGGATGTCTAGAAGACTTCTCCAGATAGAAATAAGCTGCTTCTCACAATCATCCGGCTTCCTCAGTCTCGCTTTTGGGGTACTGTCATCGAAAGTCCTTGATGTCAGTGCCTTTCGATCAACTTTTCCACTGGATGTAACAGGAAGAGACTGGCACAACAAGACTTTCGCCGGCATCATGTAGTCAGGCAGCATGTTATCCAGTGCAGCGCGGATGTCGCCGACCGAAATAGTTCCGGAATTCACAACAACATAAGCAATTAAGTTTGCACCCCCGGCGCTGCTCTTCGCCGTAACTACAACCGCCTGCCTTACAAACGGGAGACTCAAAATAATTGCTTCGACCTCGGAAATCTCAATACGGAATCCGTTGATTTTGACTTGACCATCCGAGCGACCCAAGACCTGCAAATAACCCCCTCTCATCCAACGACCTCGATCGCCTGTCTTGAACAAACGAGCACTGTCCTCTACTGAAAAAGGGTTTGGTATAAATTTATTGCGCGTCAGTATTGGATCATTTAAATACTCTTTTGCCATCAAGCCACCAAGGTATATCTCGCCTTCCTCCCCTACGGGCAATTGATGCATGCTGTCGTTCAGAACATAGGCTTCCATGAAAGGGGACACCTTTCCAACGACATCAAAATCGGGGTCACTATCCCCGGTCATGGCATATGACACAGCTCCCGGAACCTCAGTACACCCATAACTGACAAATAGTTCTGCATTGAGCCTGGAGAAAAACTCACGCTTGACCTGAACGGTAATCTTTTCCCCTGAACAGGTTACGGAACGGAGGGATATACAGGCTTTTACTTCTTCCACAGCTAACAACTCTCTCAATGCCGTGGGCGTGCAGATCAAGTGTGTCAGCGCATTATTTGCAATATATTCAGCCAGCTTCCGAAAGTTTTTTTCCAACCCGGGAGGAGCAATGTACAACGTCTGCCCCCGGGTAAGTGGGCGCATGATTTCTGCACGCGTAAACGTGGTTCCAGAGTCTGTTTTTAACAAATGTCTCTCAGACATCGGTTCCGGAAGATCGCCCTGAACATGCCAACCATAGGGAAAAACAACAGCTTTTGGTTCTCCCTCAGATCCGGAAGTGAAGTAAATATGTGCAATATCTTCTGAAGACGCGTTTACTTCATTCTGAATACCCGGTGATTCACTTAACAATGGATCGGGATCGTCCACGAGTATGACGGGGACTTCATTTTCGCTATAGTTTTCCACGTATTTTTTGCTGGTTATGACGAACAAGGGTTGCAGAAGGCCCATCATTTTCTGCAATCGGACTAAAGGCACAGTCGGCTCAATAAAGACACAACCGCCGCCCGCCTTATGTACCGCAAGAACACTCGCTATCATTTCCGGGCTACGCTCTAACTGTATCGCTACAATCTTATTGGCTGTGACGCCACGGGTTGCCAGGTAATTCGCCAATCTGTCCGCAGAAAGGTCGAGTTCCCTGTAGGTCAGTTGCGCGTGCTCACTTACTATTGCAAGGGCATCCGGTTGTTCTTTGGCATACTTGAGAAATCTTTCGTGAGGGAAGTTCGGCACCCTATCCACTTTATTCGCCACAGTAAAATCTTCCACAAAGGTTACTTATTTTTAGTAGAAACCCATTATAAACCTATCTATTAGTCAGGTTTTTCCCGATTCTACAAACCATTTTTTAAGTGTATTGGCTGATTTTCCCCCAAGCTCCAGCTTAAGGTGTTTTACCAGCTTGCAGAAACATTTGATGTTAGAGAATACATCAGATAAAGCCATTGCGCGTGAAGGACAATGCCGGCGTTTCACCCATTCTCCCAAGTCATCTGAGCGAAAACTGCGCACGACAGATATTCGCCTTAATGCCGTACAACCGGTTTCACAATTTCTTTTGATTTGACGCCATGCTATACACCAAATTCCTGATTGGCACGCCGGTTAATCAATAGAACAAAGCCCACGAAATCAGTAGTTTTTTACTGCACCGCCCTTGTCGTAGAATGGGCGGCTTTCCCGCGCAAAAAAGAGGCGCCACCGCAAACCGATGACAGCCCAGACGGACGCTATGCCCCAACACCCCCCCATGATGCAGCAATACTTCCGCATCAAAGCCCAGCATCCCCACGAACTGCTGTTCTACCGCATGGGTGATTTTTACGAGCTGTTCTTCGACGATGCCAAGAAAGCGGCGCGGTTGCTGGATGTGACGCTGACGGCACGGGGTAAAACCGCGGGCCAGCCAATTCCGATGGCCGGGGTGCCCTACCATGCGGCGGAGGGCTATCTGGCCAAACTGGTCAAGCTGGGGGAATCGGTGGCGATCTGCGAGCAGATCGGTGATCCGGCCACCAGCAAGGGGCCGGTGGATCGCAAGGTGGTTCGCATCGTCACCCCCGGCACAATCAGCGACGAAGCGCTGCTGGAAGAGCGGCGGGACAATCTGCTGGCTGCCATCGCCCACCACAATGACCGGTTTGGCATCGCCACGCTGGATATTGGCAGCGGTCGTTTTCTGGTGCTGGAGGTGGACAGCCCGGAAAGTCTGCAGAGCGAATTGCAGCGGCTCAGTCCCGCCGAGTTGCTGGTCGCCGATGATTTTCCCTGCCCGGCACTGGTCAGCCAGCAACGGGGCCTGCGCCATCGCGAGCCCTGGGAATTTGACCGGGATACCGCACAGCGCCAGTTAACCGACCAGTTTGGCACCCGGGATCTGTCCGCCTTCGGGTGCGATCATTTGCCGCTGGCGCTGTCTGCTGCCGGCTGTCTGCTGCAATACGCCAGGGAAACCCAGCGCACCGCCCTGCCCCATATTCGCAGCATCGGCCATGAGAACCGCGACGACAGCGTTATTCTCGATGCCGCCACCCGGCGCAATCTGGAACTGAGTATCAGCCTGCATGGCACAAGGGATAATACGTTGATGTCGGTGATGGACAGCACCAGCACGGCGATGGGCAGTCGCCTGTTGAATCGCTGGATTAACCGGCCCCTGCGCAACCTGACTGCACTGCAGTGTCGACAGCAGGTGGTGGCCGCTCTGCGGTTGAACAGTTGCCATGAGTCGGTGACAGAACACCTCAAGCAGGTGGGCGATATGGAACGCATTCTGGGACGGGTAGCCCTGCGCTCAGCCCGCCCACGGGATCTCACCCGGCTGCGACAGTCACTCGGTATCCTGCCCGCTATTCAGCGGGAACTGTCGTCGTCAGATATTTCGCCACTGCAGCAGTTGCTTGACGAAGCCGGGGAATTCCCCGAGCTGGTCGCCCTGCTGACCGAAGCCATCACCGAGAACCCACCGGTGGTGATCCGCGACGGTGGCGTGATTGCCGAGGGCTATGACGCCGAACTGGATGAGCTACGCAATCTCAGCAGCAATGCTGGCCAGTTTCTGGTGGATCTGGAGGAGCAGGAAAAAGCCAGCACCGGTATCAACACCCTCAAGGTGGGCTATAACCGGGTGCATGGCTACTACATAGAAATTTCCCGCGGCCAATCCGAGCGGGCACCCGCCCATTACATTCGACGCCAGACCCTGAAAAATGCCGAGCGCTATATCACCCCCGAACTGAAAACCTTTGAGGACAAATCCCTAAGCGCCAGAAGTCGCGCACTGAGCCGCGAGAGAGCCCTCTACGAGGCCCTGCTCGAAACCCTCAACGAACAGCTACTACCGCTGCAGGCGAGTGCTGCCGCAGTGGCCGAGCTGGACGCGTTGGTCTGTCTGGCAGAACGCGCCGACAGTCTCGGGCTGATTCCACCCTCTCTGTCAGAGCAACCGGGCATCGAGATCAGCGGTGGTCGCCACCCGGTGGTTGAACAGGTGCTGGATACACCCTTTGTCGCCAATGACCTGAACCTGGACGAACAGCGGCGCATGCTGGTGATTACCGGCCCCAACATGGGCGGCAAATCCACCTACATGCGTCAGGCGGCATTGATTGTTCTACTGGCCCACATCGGCAGCTGCGTGCCGGCCACCAGCGCCACGATTGGTCTGGTCGACCGCATTTTTACCCGCATCGGCTCGTCGGATGATCTGGCCGGCGGCCGCTCAACCTTTATGGTGGAAATGACGGAAACGGCCAATATTCTGCACAATGCCACGGCCCGGAGTCTGGTGCTGATGGATGAAATTGGCCGCGGCACCAGCACCTTTGACGGCCTGTCGCTGGCCTGGGCCTGCGCGGTACAGCTGGCAGAAAAGGTACAAGCCTTCACCCTGTTTGCCACCCATTATTTTGAACTCACCGGGCTGCCGGAGAAAACCGCCGGGGTGGCCAATGTCCACCTGGATGCCACCGAATACAATGATGACATTGTGTTCCTCCACGCCATTCAGGAAGGCCCCGCCAGCCAGAGTTACGGTATCCAGGTGGCCAAGCTGGCGGGTATTCCGGCGGAAGTGATCGCGCTGGCCCGGCTGGAGCTGGCCAGCCTCGAAGCGGGTGCACGCCCGGTAGTAACGGCTGGACCGGCAGCCAAACCCCGGCAACAGGAGCTGTTTCGCGACCCGCTCTCAACCGCTCTGCTGGAAACACTGACCGCTATCGAGCCGGATGAATTAAGTCCCAAGCAGGCGCTGGAGCAACTCTACGCGCTCAAACAACTTATTCGGGAGCCATGATCCGGTCCTGTGAAGTCAACTATCTGTCTTCAAATTTAATTTGCCAGCTGGATTGTTTAAATAACCGTTTTTATTTCTGTATAATGCGCGCCTGTTCTATCACCCGCTTTTCGGAGAGCAACCCATGACTTTTGTTGTCGGCGATAACTGCATCAAGTGCAAACACACTGACTGTGTTGAAGTTTGCCCGGTGGACTGCTTTTACGAGGGCCCCAATTTTCTGGTCATCCACCCGGACGAATGTATCGACTGCGCACTTTGCGAACCGGAATGTCCCGTGGATGCGATCTTTTCCGAAGATGAATTGCCCGCCGATCAGCAGGTCTACCTGGAACTGAATGCCGAACTGGCAGAAGTGTGGCCCAATATCACCGAGAAGAAAGAGGCTCCGGCGGACGCCGAAGAGTGGGACGGGGTGCCCGACAAATTGCAATATCTGGAGCGCTGACCACCAGCATTCAATACACCCACCAAAAAAGCGGCCTGATGGCCGCTTTTTTGGCACCTGTCCTTCTCTCCAATGCTCTATTCGACAGTGCAGTCAAAACAGTGCAAGTACATACCGCGGGGATCATTTAAGCGACTCAGCAGTTGCAGCTCTGTGGTAGCTCCGTAGACCTCAGCCAACAAGCCCTGCGGCAACCAGTCGGC
>NZ_CBFHYF010000022.1:0-28278 GCF_965660005.1 Porticoccus sp. | reverse complement strand
GTTTAACAAACTTTTGATGCAGATCAGCCTGGTTCTGTATCCCCTGGTAAAAAGTTGATGTCTTTTGTTGGTTGTTGGTTGTTGGTTGTTGGTTGTTGGTTGTTGGTTGTTGGTGTTTTGAGTTGCCCCGGGAATGGCCGGGTGCGAAGTGTTGCTGTTATTGTCTGAAAACCCTGTTATTCCTCTGCTCAATTTATCATCCCTTTCGTTTATAGCGGAGGGGCATTCAGATACAATGGTGGGCTTTTTATTGTTTAGAAAACGCTTTAATTAACCGGTCACAGGCAGGAATCAAGCAGTATGGGTGATAGCAGTTTATCCAATGAAATCAATAAGAGGCGTACGTTTGCTATCATATCCCACCCCGATGCCGGTAAAACCACCATCACTGAAAAACTGCTGCTGTTCGGCAACCTGATTCAGGTTGCGGGCACCGTGAAGGGTAAAAAAGGCGACCGTCAGGCGACCTCCGACTGGATGCAGATGGAGAAGGAGCGGGGAATTTCCGTCACTTCGTCGGTGATGCAGTTTCCCTATCGGGATGCGACGGTCAATCTGCTGGATACCCCCGGCCATGAAGATTTTTCCGAGGATACCTATCGCACCCTCACCGCGGTGGACTCCGCGCTGATGGTGATTGATGGTGCCAAAGGTGTTGAAGCGCGCACCATCAAACTGATGGATGTCTGCCGGTTGCGGGACACACCGATCATCTCGTTCGTTAACAAGATGGATCGGGATATTCGCGACCCCGTCGACCTGCTGGATGAAATTGAAGCAGTGCTGAAAATTACCGGTGCGCCGATCAACTGGCCGATCGGCATGGGGCCGGATTTCAAGGGGGTTTACAACCTCTATACCGATACGATTCACGTGTTCAGGCCGGGTCAGGGACATACCATTCCTGAGGATATTCAGATTGTCGGCATCAACTCCGATGAAGCCACTGAATTACTGGGTTATTACGTGGACGATATCCGCGAGCAAATCGAGCTGGTGCGCGGCGCGACCCATCAGTTCGATCTCGAAATGTTCCTCGCCGGGCAAATGACACCGGTGTTTTTTGGTACTGCACTGTCCAACTTCGGGGTCCGGGAAATGCTGGACCATTTCGTGCAGTGGGCGCCGCCACCACAACCCCGCCGGGCGGTGGAGCGAGTGGTGGAACCTGATGAACAGCAATTCTCCGGTTTCGTGTTCAAGATCCAGGCAAACATGGATCCGAGACATCGGGACCGGATTGCCTTCATGCGGCTCTGTTCGGGAAAATACACCCAGGGCATGAAGATGCGTCATGTGCGTCTCGGCAAGGAGGTCCGCATTGCCGATGCGGTGGGCTTCAAAGCCGGCGAGCGAATTGCTGTGGAGGAGGCGGTGGCCGGGGATATTATCGGTTTGCACAACCACGGTACCATCCAGATCGGTGACACCTTCACCGCTGGCGAAGATCTCAAGTTTACCGGTATCCCCCATTTTGCCCCGGAGCTGTTCCGGCGAATCCGGCTGCGCGATCCGATGAAGATGAAGCAGCTTCAGAAAGGTCTGCAGCAGTTGTCAGAAGAGGGCAGCACCCAGGTGTTCTTCCCGATTCAGAGCAACGATATTGTGGTCGGTGCGGTGGGTCAGTTGCAGTTCGACGTGGTGACCTACCGCCTGAAGGACGAATACGGGGTGGAAGCGGTCTACGAGCCGGTCAATGTTTATACGGCTCGCTGGATTGAGTCCACCGACAAGAAAAAAATCGAGGAGCTGAAGCGCAAGGTGCCTGAAGGCATTGCACTGGATGGCGGAGGCCATCTCACCTATCTGGCCTCCACCCGGGTCAATCTGTCGCTGACCATCGAGCGCTATCCCGAGATTGACTTCAGGGCAACTCGCGAACTCTGATCCGGCGATAGAGCGGCGTTTTTCCAGCGCCGCCTGACGTTCGCTAATCATTGCCCGGCATCACTGGTTGTAATAGTCTGAGTGCCATCGAACCGATGGGGGAAATACCATGGATAACCGCCGTAAAACGGTCGTCATCAACAGCCGTTTTCAATACCAGTACGCGCTGGTTGCAGCTACCGTAGCGGTGCTGCTGGTCAATCTGGCCATTATCGCTCATGCCCTGCTTCCCGGTTCCCCCGGCTTGCTGCTCAGCGGCTGGAATATTCTGCTGGTGGCGGGCCTGGAAGTACTCCTGATCGGCGGTGTCTGGTGGGGCAGCCTAGTGTCGAGCAATCGCATCGCCGGTCCGGTCTTTGTGCTGGTTCGTCAGGCCGAGGCGCTGGCAAGTGGCGATTTTACTGCCCGGATTCGCCTGCGCAAACGGGATGTTTTTCAGCCCGAGGCAGAGGCCATCAACCTGAGCATTGATATTCTGCAATTGCGTTTGCAGCGGCTGAAGCACCTGGTTGGAGAACTGGAAAAGCAGCAGGTCGGTGTGGAAAAAATTGCCCAGCTAAAAGCCGAGCTCGATCAATTCAAGACCGCCTGATGCCATCATCCGCCTATATGCCAACACTTCGAGGACCTGCTGACATCGATTCGGCAGGTGACCACCGCATTGCCTGAGCTGCCGATTTTTCTGCTGCTGACAGTCATCGCCTTTGTGGCCGGTTTTATCTCTTCCATGGCCGGGGCAGGTGGCATGCTCACTCTGCCGGCCCTGCTTTGGGCAGGACTGCCACCGATTAGCGCCCTGGCGACCAACAAGGTGCAGAGCACGCTGGGCACATTTTCTTCGGCCTGGAATTTTTTTCACAAGGGCCATCTGGAACTGCGGCCACTGCTGCCATCATTTTTGAGCGCGCTGCTGGGCGCCTGCCTTGGCACCTGGACTGCTCTCAGGATGGGCAACCAACTACTGGCATTGATGCTGCCGGTATTGTTGATTGCCATTGGTCTGTATTTTCTGTTGGCACCGAAAATGACCGACGAAAACTGTCAGCCCCGCCTTTCCCCGGCGCAGTTTGCCTGCACCGTCGCACCATTAATGGGTTTTTACGGCGGTTTCTTTGGTCCGGGGATGGGGTCAATTTTTCCTTTTCTGCTGGTCTGGCTGCTGGGCTATGGTTTGCGTAAAGCCACCGCTCAGACCAAAGCCATGGTACTTTCGGTAAACGGCGTATCGGCGGTGATATTTATCGTCGGTGGTCATGTGGTCTGGTCCCTGGCGATTGCCATGTCCCTGGCGCAGGTGATCGGGGCGCGGCTGGGTTCCAATCTGGTGATCAGCTGGGGTGCCGCCCTGGTTCAGCCAGTGATTGTCGCGGTAACCCTGCTGGTGGCATTCAAGCTGTTGGTGCTACCGTGACCCTGCTGCTGACGATATTACTGACCTTTGTCGTTGTGCTGGTGGCGCTGGTGGTTTTTGTTCGCTTCGGCACACCCTACTATCTGCTGAAAAGGGAAAATCTGGAAACCCTGCTTACTCTGGTGGTGGAGGGGCGGGCCACCGATTCCGACTGGCAGGTATTTCTGGGCGTGCCGATCCGCCATAATGACCGTCTCGAAATGATTCGTCAGCGCTGTGCCGACATTGACCAGCGAGAGTATATTGGCGGCACAGGATTTCTGTTGACCCAACGGGGTGTTGAGGAAGTGAAACAGTTGCTCGAAGAGCTGAAGGGAGAACAAGAATGAGCGGAGAATTATCACCTGTGGCCAGAGGGTTGTTGATCGCTGCTGCCTTCGTGGTGGTGGTTGCCGGTCTCAAGGCAGCTGAAACGGTGCTGGTGCCGTTTCTGTTGTCGGTCTTCATTGCACTGATTTTTTCACCGTTACTGGCCTGGCTAAAAGAGCGTCGGGTGCCCAATGTGGTGTCGATCTGTCTGATCATCGCCCTGGTGGTGTTGATTGGTTGGCTGATCGGTATTCTGGTGGGCTCGTCCATCAATGATTTTCGCAAAAATCTGCCAGCCTATCAGGCGGGACTGCAACAGCTGAGCGGTGGACTGTTGATCTGGCTGGGGGAACATGGGTTCAAGCTGGACATGCAACAGATGCGCAACAGCTTTGATCCCGGCAAGATCATGCAGTTTGCCGGCAACACCCTGAGCTCACTGGGCAACGCCATGACCAATGCTTTTCTGATCCTGCTGACGGTCATTTTTATCCTCGCGGAGCAGGTGGGTTTCAGTGAAAAATTGCAGCTGGCGAGAAAGGACAACGGTGCCAGTCGTGACACCATGCAAAAGTTTACCGACAGCGTTAACAGCTATCTGGGGATCAAATCGCTGTTGAGTCTGCTGACCGGGATACTGGTGATGATCTGGCTGTGGATTCTCGGCGTGGATTACCCGGTGATGTGGGGATTGCTGGCATTTCTGCTCAACTTTGTGCCAAATATCGGTTCGATTATTGCAGCGGTACCACCGGTGTTGCTGGCGCTGGTGCAATTGAATCCGCTGTTCGCAGGACTCACTGCCATCGGTTATCTGGTGGTGAACGTGCTGGTGGGCAACTTTCTCGAGCCCAGAATGATGGGCCGGGGCCTCAATCTGTCGCCCCTGGTGGTGTTTCTCTCATTGCTCTTCTGGGGCTGGGTGCTTGGCCCGGTGGGTATGTTACTGTCCATTCCATTGACCATCATGGTCAAGATTGCGCTGGAAAATGACCCCGACACCCACTGGATGGGCGTCATGCTCGGTTCCGGTGATAGCGCCCCGGTACTGCCTGACGAGGAGTTGCCTGACAAATAACAGCAGTAAGCAATCCCCGGCACGGGTTGTTTATCAATGTCAGAGGAGGGTGAAATTATGTCCAACCAAACCATCAGTCTCACAGACGCACTTCATCAATACCTGCTGGATACCTCCCTACGCGAGTCGGGGGAGCTGAAGGCATTGCGCGAGGAAACGGCGACCCTCGCCACCGCCAACATGCAGATTGCCCCGGAGCAGGGGCAGTTCATGGCGCTGCTGGTTCAGCTGTGCGGAGTAAAAAATATTATTGAGGTGGGCGTCTATACCGGCTACAGCTCCCTGGCCATGGCGCTGGCGCTGCCAGAAGATGGCTGTTTACTGGCCTGCGATATCAGCGAAGAATACACCAGCATTGCCCGGCGCTATTGGGCCAAGGCCGGTGTGAGCAGCAAAATAGACCTGCGTCTGGCCCCGGCAGCCGAAACCCTGCAAACCCTGCGCGAAGATGGGGCCGCCGGGCGTTTTGACATGGTCTTTATCGATGCCGATAAAGCGAACTACGACAAATATTACGAACACTGTCTGGCCCTGCTGTGCCAGGGCGGCCTGATTGTCGTGGACAACGTGTTGTGGGGCGGTTCGGTGATCAATCCCGACAAACAGGATGAAGACACCTGCGCTATTCGCGCCTTCAATCAAAAATTGCTCACCGACCAGCGGGTGGATATCAGCCTGGTGCCGATTGGCGACGGACTGACATTGGCGAGAAAAAGATAGTCCCCAGTGAATTGGATGGTAGGACTTGACGCGATCACGGCCAGCCTGTCTGATTTGCCTCAAATGACAGGTTCACTAACAGGAGTGATACATGACGACCATTGGTACGCCGCTCGCACCCCATGCCACCCGGGTGATGCTGCTCGGCAGTGGTGAGCTTGGCAAGGAGGTGGCCATAGAGTTGATGCGCTACGGTTGCGAGGTGATTGCCGTGGATCGTTACGCCAATGCACCCGCCATGCAGGTGGCTCATCGCAGTCATGTGATCAATATGCTGGACGGCGAGGCGTTGCGCTGGCTGGTCGAGGACGAAAAGCCCCATATGATTGTGCCGGAAATCGAGGCGATTGCCACTGCCGAGCTGGTGGCGCTCGAACATGAGGGCTGGCAGGTGGTGCCCTCGGCGAGGGCGGTCCACCTCACCATGAACCGCGAGGGCATCCGCCGGCTTGCCGCCGAGGAGCTGAAACTGGCGACCTCGCCCTACCGTTTTGCTGAAAGCAAAGCCGAATATGTGGCGGCTATCAGAGCGGTGGGTTTGCCCTGTGTGGTCAAGCCGATTATGTCTTCCTCCGGCAAGGGCCAGAGTACCGTCAAAACCGAAAACGAGATCGACGCTGCCTGGGATTACGCCCAGTCCGGTGGTCGCAGCGGTCAGGGCAAGGTGATTGTCGAGGGGTTTGTGGACTTTGATGATGAGATCACGCTGCTTACAGTGCGCCATCGGGATGGTACCAGTTTCTGTGCGCCCGTTGGCCATCGTCAGGAAAAAGGCGATTACCGCGAGTCCTGGCAGCCCCAGTTGATGGATGCCGCCGTGCTTGAAGAGGCGCAGCGGATTGCCGCCACCGTCACCGGTGCACTGGGTGGCTATGGCCTGTTTGGGGTAGAACTGTTTATCAAAGGCAGTGCCGTCTATTTCAGTGAGGTGTCGCCAAGGCCCCACGATACTGGCCTGGTGACACTGATGTCCCAGAATCTGTCCGAATTCGCCCTGCACGCCAGGGCGATTCTCGGCTTGCCGATTCCGGTGATCCACCAGCTTGGACCCAGTGCTTCAGCCGTGGTGTTGGTGTCTGGCGAGTCCAGCGACATCCGTTACGGCAATCTGTCTGCCGCACTGGCCGAGCCGGACACGGAGTTGCGCCTGTTCGGCAAACCGGTGGTGCAGGGTGAACGTCGCCTTGGGGTTGCACTGGCCCGCGATAACAAGAGTACCGAGGCCGCCGTCGCGAAGGCGCTGCGGGTTATTGAACGGATCGAGGTGACCTTGCAATGACCGCTGTGCAGATCGGCCATAGTATCTGTCCCCTGCAATCCGGGTTTATGCGCTTGTGCATTCCATTAACTTTTGACCGGGAGCGTCCCTGTGAGTGATGTCAACACCGACCAGTTAATTGTTTTCGGCGTGCTCGCTGCCACGCTGGGCATGTTTGTCTGGAATCGCTGGCGCTACGATATCGTCGCGCTGATGGCCCTGTTGGTGGTGGCGCTGGTGGGCATTGTACCGCCGGATCAGGTGTTTATGGGGCTGGGCCACCCGGCAGTAATTACGGTGGCGGCAGTGTTGGTGTTGAGTCGAGGATTGCTCAATGCGGGTGTGGTGGATGCCCTGGCCCGGCATCTGATGCGGGCGGGCAGTGCACCCTGGATTCAGGTGGCGGTGCTGACCGGTATTGTGGCCATCTGTTCCGGCTTTATGAACAATGTGGGTGCGCTGGCGCTGTTTATGCCGGTTGCGGTATGGATGTCCCGTCAGAGCGGTTTTTCACCCTCGCTGCTGTTGATGCCGCTGGCGTTTGGATCACTGCTCGGTGGCATGCTGACCATGATCGGTACCCCGCCGAATATCATTATTGCTTCCTATCGGGCAGAGGTTGGTGGGACGCCTTTTGGCATGTTTGATTTCATGCCGGTGGGCGCATTGTTGACTCTGGTGGGAGTGGCCTTTATCGCACTGATCGGCTGGCGGTTGACGCCCCGGCGTGAAGAGCAGGATGACTCGGAATCACTGTTTGAAATCAGCGCCTACCTGACGGAACTGCGGGTTCCCGAAGGCTGTAAATACGCCGGACAAACCCTTCACGACCTGCTATCCGTTGTACAGGACGATTCAGACGTGATGGTGGTGGGGTTGTTCCGCGACGAGCAGCGTCAGGAGATGCCGTCCATCTACAAGGTGCTGCGGGAGCAGGATATTCTGCTGGTGGAGGCGGACTCGGACAGCCTCAAGTCACTGATTGACGAGACTGGCCTTAAGTTGGCAGAGGAGCGCAGTAAAGAGGAGAATCTGGCTGATTCGTCCGGGGATGATCAGGATGAATCGCAGAGCGCTGCTGAAAAAAAATCGGACGAAAAGCATGACAATGCGGCTGCCGAAGAAAATACCGATGAGAAGTCAAAAGCCAAACCGGGCAAGTTGACCCTGGTAGAGGCCATTGTTACTCCCGGTTCGGTACTGGTGGGAACAACCGCCACTGGTGTTGATTTGCGCAAGCGTTTCAGCGTGAATGTGCTCGCGGTGGCCCGGCAGGGCCATCGGCTGCGTCAGCGAATTGGCAAAATCCGTTTTGTGGCGGGAGATATTTTGTTGCTGCAGGCCCATGAGGAAAACCTGTCGGCATCGCTTGCCAGTCTGGGTTGCCTGCCGTTGGCCTCCCGGGGGCTGGAAATCGGAAGACCAAAAAAAGTTTATCTTGCTATGGCAATTTTTGCCCTGTCGCTGGCAGTGATCGCGCTGAATCTCGTATCCGCAGCCACTGCGCTGGTGGGCGGTGCGCTGGTGATGGTGCTGGTGAGTCTGGTGCCACCCGGTGAAATCTACAAGAGTATCGATATGCCGGTGATTGTATTACTGGCCGCCATGCTGCCGGTGGGGCAGGCTCTGGAAACCACCGGTGGCTCCCAGTTGATTGCCGACGGGTTATTGAATCTTGCCGGCGCTGTTCCGCCGATCGCTACCCTGGCGATATTAATGACGGCAGTGATGTTGCTGTCCAATGTGGTCAACAATGCCGCCGCTGCGATTCTGGCTGCACCAGTGGCCATTAATCTTGCTCAGGGCATGCAGGTCTCGGCGGACCCCTTTCTGATGGCGGTGGCAATTGGTGCTTCCAGCGCCTTCCTGACGCCCATCGGACATCAATCCAATACATTGGTAATGGAGCCTGGTGGTTATCAATTTGGCGACTACTGGCGCATGGGTTTGCCACTGTCCATACTGATTGTTGCGTGTGCCACCCCTGTGATTCTCTGGGTCTGGCCGCTGTAGAAACAGGACACAATATTATGGAATTCAAAGAGATTGTTTCTCTGGCAGGTTTTGCGATTGAAGCTGCCGGCGTACTGGTGGTGATGGTCGGTTCCGTGCTCTCTACCACCGCTTTTTTGCGATGCTATCGCCACCAGCCGGAAGGGGTCGCTTATCGGGTGTACCGCAGGCAGTTGGGGCGCTCGATTATTTTGGGGTTGGAGTTCCTGATTGCGGGGGACATTATCCGCACCGTGATTGTGGAAACGTCACTGGAGAATGTGGCGGTACTCGGCCTGATCATTCTGATCCGAACTTTCCTCAGCCTGACCCTGCACCTTGAAATCGAGGGCAGGTGGCCCTGGCAACCGGAGGACAGTGGATCTGCATAATAGGCCCATTAAATGCCACTTTGTCGAGTCATTGTGCATTCGAGTAATTGGTTAAAAACGCGGTCAGGAGGAGCAGCTCACACTCAGCTGTTGGCTCCAGGCCGGTGGGTGTTTGGCGTATTCCTCACAATCCGGATGCTCGTCAAAGGGCGTTTGCAACAGTTTGAGCAATCGGTCAATTTCACGGTAATCCCCTTCATCTTCTGCCTTGCGGATGGCGATTTCCGCCATGTAGTTGCGCAGCACATACTTGGGATTGGTTTTCAGCATGGCTTGACGGCGCTCTGTCGCTGAAATCTGTTCAGATTCCTTGATCAGTCGCTGGCGATAGCGTTCAGCCCAGCTATCGAAGGCGGTGCGATCCAGAAACAGGTTGCGCAACGGGTCATTGGCACCATTCTCCTGAAAGTCGCAGAGTTTGCGAAAAAAAATGGTGTGATCGACATTGCTGGCTGCCATGGCGGTCAGCAGGTTGTCGATCAGGGGTTGATCGTCTTTTTCTGCCGTGACCAGACCGAGCTTTTGCCGGTGCAGTTGCAGCAGGCTGTCAAAAAACAGTGGTTCGTATTCCTCCAGTACTGCGGTCAGCTCTACCGCGCTGAGCAGGCTGGTGAGGGCATTGGCCAGGGCATTACAGTTCCACAGGCCGATAATGGGCTGGCGTTTGAAGGCGTAGCGTCCGCCGTGATCCGAGTGGTTGCAGATAAAGTCCGGATTGTAGCTGTCGAGAAAACCAAACGGGCCGTAATCAAGGGTATCGCCGATGATCGACATGTTGTCGGTATTCATCACGCCGTGGGCAAACCCCACTGCCTGCCACTGGGCGATCAGCCTTGCGGTACTGTGGACGGCATGGCGGAACATGGCCAGGTAGCGACCGTCGCAGCCAGTCAGTTCCGGCAGATGTTGTTCGATGACATGCTCAGCCAGGATCTGGACCTGCTCGCTTTCACCCCGATGGTGAAAATATTCAAAGGAGCCGAAGCGCACATGGCTGCGGGCCAGCCGGATCAGCATGGCGGCCCGTTCGGTGGTTTCGCGGTAGACTGGTTCCTTGCTGGCGGCAATACTCAGTGCCCGGGTGGTGGCAATGCCCAGTCCATGCAGGGCTTCACTGCACAGGTATTCACGGATGGTGGAGCGCAATACGGCCCGACCATCGCCAAAGCGCGAGTAGGGCGTCTGTCCCGCCCCCTTGAGATGGACGTCCCATTTGCCCTGTGGCCCCTGCACTTCGCCCAGTAACAGTCCGCGTCCGTCCCCTAATCGGGGCACATAGGAACCAAACTGATGACCGCTGTAGACCATCGCTCTTGGGTCACTGCCCGGCAGGGTGAGGTTGCCGCTGCACCACTGCAAAAACCAGTTCTGCTGTAACGCCTCGGCACGAATACCCAGTAGTCTGGCAGCGTCGTTGTTGACATTGACCAGCCAGGGGTTATCGAGGCCACTGGGTGTGACCGGGGTGGAGAAGTCTTCACCCAATGCGGCAAAACTGTTCTTGAAGTGCAGTGTACTGATAATGTGGTCATCCATTGAAGGTTGTCGCCTGTGCTGACAAACACGCCGGAGCAGGTTTTTCAGCCCTGTCTGTATGAGGTTTTTGTTACCGGATTGTCAGGTTACTATAACAGTTGTGTACCACTCACATCACCCCGGTACCTGCTGCACCGCGTAAATACACTGAATAACTGGCTATCCGCTGCAAGGGGTATGATAATTTGCCTAGCAACCAGGGGGAGCGATATTGATGCCTATGAATCCGGCATTGCAACTGTCAGCGGAAGCAATGGAAAAGAAAGTTGCATCGCTGCATTTTTTCAAGGAAATCGGTCGTCACGACCCGCAGCAATTGCGCACGCTGATCCAGCAGTCGCATCTCTATTCTGTGGCACCCGGCGAAACGTTTCTCAAGGCGGGTGAACAGGGCAGCTGGATGTACTTCCTGATGCGGGGCGAATTGCTGGTGTGCGACCCGCTTGATCACAGTAAAGTGATTGGGGTGTTGATTCCAGGGGACGTATTTGGCGAAATTGCCGTGATCACCGGCCATAAAAGAACACTGGATATTGTTGCACCAACTCGTATTCGCGAGGCCATTGTTTTCGCCACGGACTTTGCCTGCCTGCACCCCTCTTCTCAGCACGGTTCGTTGACACTGCATACCAAGCTGATTGTCTACCGGCAGATTGTCCATATTCTCCGCTGGCGCATTGAGCTTTATCGCATCCGTTTTCCCGATCACACACTGGTGCGGGTGCCGTTCAACCTGATTCACCGCTCTGCCAGAGGTGACACGGAAGATGAATTGCAGGCGCAGCGAGACTACGCACTGTTTCTTGCCGATCGTCTGCAGCAGCTCAATGTGGAACTCGGGCCGATTGACAACAATGTCGGGAATGCTGTGAGTTGACTGTCTCCGAGATTCACGTTCCATCCTTTTATTGGCTCGGCTACCATGGTTGCTGCGATGCAGAATGGTCTGTGCGAGGGGTTTCGTGTTCTGTGGGAGAATACAATTGAATGCCAATGTGAGAATCGCACTGGTGATCCTGGTATTGATCATCCTCTGGTTTGCCAGTGAATTGGTGGGTGGTGACAGTGACACCACCCCGGAGGACGACCCGGCGGTTGCGGGTGAGTTGACCAAGGTCCGGGTTCGCTGGGTGGAATCAGAAGACTATTCCCGCCAGATTTCTGCCCGAGGCAGGACGGTGCCGAATCGCCATGTGAGCCTGCGGGCCGAGGTCAGCGGCCGGGTGGTAGCGGTGCCTGCTGACAAGGGACAGGCAGTGGCTGAAGGGGATACCATTTGTGAGCTGGCTGTGGAAGACCGCGAGCAGCGGGTTCTGGAAGCACGGGCGGCGGTTGCGCAGGCAGAAATCGATTATCGCGGTGCCCTGAAACTGAGAGAAAAGGGCTACCAGTCTGATTCGGCCATTGCCCAGGCCAACGCGCGACTGGAAAGCACCAAAGCGACCCTTCGTCTCACTGAGATCAATCTGGCCAATACCCGTATTGCGGCGCCTTTTGCCGGGTTTGTCGACGATCGGCCCTTGGAAGTCGGCGATTACATGGATCGCAATCATGTCTGTGCAGAGATAGTGGAAATGAACCCGCTGAAAGTCGTTGCACGTCTCTCCGAGCGGGAAGTGGTGCGGGCGGAAATTGGCGGCAAGGCTGAGGTGCGGCTGGCTACGGGCCAGTCGGTGACTGGTGAGGTGACCTATCTCAGTCACCTCGCTGAACCGCAAACCCGCACCTATGAAATGGAAGTTACCCTGCCGAACTCCTCCCTCCAGCTGCGTGCCGGTGTGGCCAGTCAGGTGATGGTGGCCACCAATGCACTTCGGGCCCACCGAGTGCCGGCTTCGCTGTTGGCATTGGGTGACAGTGGTGAACTGGGTCTGAAAGTCGTCAATCGGGATGATCGGGTCGATTTTGTGCTGATCGACCTGGTCGGGGATGACGGAGCAGGTGTCTGGGTTGCCGGGTTGCCCGAGCGGACGCGCATTATCACCGTAGGCCAGGAATATGTTTCTGCGGGTGAACAGGTGGTGGCAGAAGAGGAAGACGCGGCACCTCTTGTAGCAGAAGAATTGTCCGCCCAATGAAATTCCTCGAACAGGGGATCAGTCGTGCCAGGGCTACCGTATCCATTCTGCTATTCGTCTTGATCGCCGGGGTGGCTGCCCGCTATCTCATCAGTGTTGATCTGAATCCCGATGTGACGGTGCCAGTGGTCATGGTGACGGTGACACACCAGGGTATTTCGCCAGAGGATGCCAATCGCCTGCTGGTCAAGCCGCTGGAAATCGAGTTGAAGTCACTCGACGGGGTGGAGGAACTCACCACCCGTGCCCAGGAAGGATCGGCCTTTGCAGTTGTGGAATTTGAGATCAACACCGATATCAATGCCGCACTGGCGGATGTGCGTGAGGCAGTGAACCGGGCCAAGGCTGAATTCCCTAATGATACGGATGAGCCGATTGTCAACGAATTGTCGGCATCGCCTGAACCGACCCTGGTGATTGCCTTTTCCGGGGAACAGCTGACAGAACGCGAGTTGTTCCACATTGTCCGCGATTTGCGGCTGGAAATAGAATCGCTGCCGGAAATCCTGCAGGCGAACCTGTCTGGCGACCGCGAAGAGGTGGTTGAGGTTCTACTGAATCCCTCTGCCCTCGAACACTACAACGTCAGGGCAGACGAGCTATTGAAAACCGTGGCGGCCAATAATCTGCTGGTTCCGAGTGGCGAATACGACACTGCCAGCGGTCGTTTCGGGGTCAAGGTGCCTGGCCTGATCGAGGATCGGGAAGATCTGATGGGTTTGCCGGTGAAGTCCAATTCGGAGGGGGTGGTGACGCTGGCGGATGTGGCCGATGTTCGCCGTACCTTCAAGGATCCCACCACCTTCAGTCACATCAACGGTCGCCATGCCATGGCCATTGAAGTGTTCAAGCGCAACAAGGCCAACGCCATCAAGTCTGTCGCCTCGGTCAAGGCGCTGGTTGAGGCATCGTCCGATACCCTGCCCCGGGGTGTCCAGATCGACTATATTTTTGATGCGTCCGATTTTGCCCTGCAAATGGTCAACGAACTACAGGGCAATATTCTTACCGCTGTTGCCCTGGTAATGATGGTGGTAGTGGCAGCACTGGGTTTGCGTTCCGGGTTGTTGGTGAGTCTCGGGATCCCCTTTTCCCTGTTTGGTGCAACGATTGTTGTTTATCTGCTCGGTTACAGCTTTAACTTCATGGTGATTTTCGGCCTGTTGCTGGCATTGGGGATGTTGATTGATGGGGCCATTGTGGTGGTGGAATATGCCGACCAGAAAACCCTCTCGGGCCTGTCTCTGCGCGATGCCTATGTGACAGCAGTGCGCCGTATGTTTATGCCGGTGGTCGCTTCGACGGCGACGACACTGGCGGTTTTCCTGCCGCTCATGCTCTGGCCGGGGGTAGTGGGCGAATTCATGTCCTACCTGCCGGTGACGGTATTTGCGGTGCTCTCCTGGTCGCTGTTGTATGCCTTGCTGTTTGTGCCGGTACTGGGCGTACTGTTCGGTCGAAAAAAAGATCAGTCGGTCCAGGTAAGCGGAACAGTTGAAAATCCGCTCAGGGGCAAGGCTTACCTTGGCAGGCTCGGTGACAGTTACGGCAGGTTCATCGGCTGGGCCCTGACCCAACCGGTAGTGACGATTGCTTCAGTACTGCTGCTGCTGGTGACAATTTTTGTGCTGTATGGCTCGTTTGGCCGGGGCGTGGACTTTTTTGTCGAGACCGAAGACCGTTACGGTATCGTGTCTGTGCAGGCACAGGGCAATTTGACCATAGCCGATATGTCGCAACTGTCCCGTGAAGTCGAACTTCGGGTGATGGCGGTACCCCATGTGAAAACCGTGTATGCAGCAAGTCGCGGCAACAGTATCGGCGGCAACCTCGAGCGGGCCAAAGACCAGATCAGCAATATTCTGGTGGAGTTGGGGCGGGCCAGTGATCGCGACCGCACCAGTCGCGAAGTCTATGCCGATGTTCGTCGCGCCGTGTCCGGTATGGCGGGGATTGATGTGACCGTCAATCCGGTCCAGGGTGGCCCACCGGTGGGTAAGGATATTCAGTTACAGCTTTCGTCTGCCAATCGCCAGATCATGCGCGAGGAAGCCCGCCGAATTCGCTATTACCTGGAAAATCAGATGACCGGTTTGCGGGATATCGAGGACACCCTGCCGTTGCCTGGCATAGAGTGGGAGCTGGTGGTGGACCGTGCCGAGGCGGCGATGCTGGGTGTCGATACCCTGCAGGTGGGCAACATGGTGCAGTTGGTGACCAACGGTATCAAAATCGGCGAATTCCGGCCCGATGATGCGGAGGAAGAAGTGGAGATCAGGGTGCGGTATTCGGCGGTGGATCGGGGGTTGTTTGCCCTGGATGAACTGCGGGTTACGACGCCTTCCGGTGCTGTGCCGGTGAGCACTTTTGTCGAACGGCAACCGCGACCCCGACTGGACAGTCTTCAGCGGATCGACCGGAGTGATGTATTGTTTGTCAGGGCCAATGCCGAAGATGGCGTGTTGCCAGATGACAAGGTGAAGGAGATCACTGCCTGGCTGGAAACTGCAGACATCGATCCTGCTGTGACGATCGCTTTTCGCGGTGCCAACGAGGAGCAGGAAGACTCCATCGCCTTTCTCGGTGTGGCTTTCCTGATGGCGCTGTTCCTGATGCTGATTCTGATGGTCATGCAGTTCAACAGCTTCTATCAGGCATTTCTGATTCTGTCGGCTGTGGTCATGTCCACGGCCGGTGTGTTACTCGGTTTGTTGGTGATGCAACAGCCGCTCAGTGTATTGATGTCGGGTATTGGTATCGTGGCGCTTGCCGGTATCGTGGTGAACAACAATATTGTGTTGATTGATACCTACAATCATCTGCGTCGGCAAGACTGTCATCTGAACGCCGTGGATGCTGCTGTAATGGCAGCCATCACTCGATTGCGACCTGTGCTGTTGACCACGGTCACAACGGCGGTGGGATTGCTGCCGTTGGCCTGCAGTGTCAGCCTGGATTTCATTCACCGGCAGATCGAGGTGAACGGTGAGCTTGCTTCATGGTGGCAGCAATTGGCCGCTGCGATTGTCAATGGGCTGCTGTTCTCGACGATTTTGACCCTGGTGTTCACTCCGGCCATGCTGGCACTGCCCGAGTATCTGCAGTCGCGAGTCATGCCCCGTCTGTATAACCTGCGAACCCGGCAGCCCGATTGATGGTATCCGTCCTATGAAAAAACTGTTTTCCCTGTTTTTCTTCACTTGGAGCGCGATCGCCTTGCTGGCCTCTCTGGTGGGGTTGTTTGTTTTGCGGGATATCGTCTGGCTGGGAGTTCTGTTTTCATCGGGTGCGCCACTGTTGAATCGTATTCGTCCTTACGATGACGGGTATTCGGTCAATCGAAAGTTGCGTCAGCCCCTGGTGTCCCTGCTGGTGATGTCCGGGGTGGCCTGGGTGTTGTTGACGGTTCCCGGTGGAGAATGGTCTCTGTGGCTGGTGCTGGGCGTTCTGGGCGGGTTTTTGCTCAACACCTACTGGGCCAGTGTCGACGAAAAGGTGCCTCAGGGTTGATTCGTGAATCATACTGCCGGCAAAGACGGTACTTTGTTGCTTCGTGATCTGCTGGCCGAGGTGCGAGCCTGTACCCTGTGCAGGGATTTGCCGCTGGGGCCCAGGCCGGTGTTGCGAGCGGAATCGACGGCCGAGATTCTGGTGATTGGTCAGGCACCCGGTACCCGGGTGCATGCCAGTGGTATTCCCTGGGATGACCCCAGTGGCGACCGGTTGCGCCAGTGGCTCGGGGTCAGCAAAACACAGTTTAATGACGCGAGCTTTTGCCATTATGCCGATGGGGTTTTGCTATCCGGGGCGGGGAAAATCCGGTGATTTACCACCCAGGGTAGAATGCGCACCCACCTGGCATAAAGCGATACTGAGCCAGTTGCCGCAAATATCCCCGATTCTGTTGATCGGCCAGTATGCCCAGCGCTATTATCTCAAGGATGCATACCGGACAGTCACTGAGCGGGTCAGCCACTGGCGGGACTATTTGCCGCCTGTCTTGCCCCTGGTGCACCCTTCGCCACGTAATCGACACTGGCTGGCCAACAATCCATGGTTTGAGACAGAATTGGTGCCCTGTTTAAAACAAGAGGTTGCGGTGAGGCTCAATGCACGTGGGACGCTTCGTGCCGATTGAAACATTAGTGAGCAGCCTGTCTGATCAGGCTGATAGCAGGGAACAGAGATGAGTAACCAGTTTCTCGATCGATCAAATTTTATTCGTGTGCCGGTTAGCGGTTTGAAGTTGGGCATGCTGGTGACCGAGCTGGATCGTCCCTGGCTGGAAACGCCCTTTCTGTTGCAGGGCTTCGTGATACGCCACCCCTCCGAAATTCGCAAACTGCAAGAATATTGTGATTATGTATTTGTGGAAAAGGAAGGCCGCCGCTGGGGTGACAAGAAAGACCCGTTTCGGGCGGATTTTGGTCTGTCCAAGCGCAATCTCGATGGCTCCGGTGGCAGTGGTTTGCAAAAAAGGGTTCGTGCGGAGGAGCAGAAGCCCTCTCCCATCGACACCATGCACACTCGCCCGGAACATCCGGTCGAAATCTCTGTGGAAGAGGAGCATCCATCGGCTCGCAGGGCCTATGAGTCCGCCCACAGTCAAGTGTCCAACCTGCTTGAACAGGCACGGCTTGGCAACGCGCTGGACACTGAAGGTGCCAGGGAGACAGTCAGCCATTGTGTTGACAGTATCCTGCGCAACCCCAGTGCCTTGATGTGGATGGCAAAAATCAAGCACATGGATTATTACACCATGGAGCATTGCCTGAATGTCTGCATCCTCGCGGTTGCCTTTGGCCGACACCTGCGTCTACCCAAGGATGAACTGGTCAAGCTCGGGGTCGGTGGTATGTTGCACGATGTCGGTAAAATGCGTATTCCGGAGCAGATTCTCAACAAACCGGGCAAACTCAGCAAGGAAGAGTTCGAGGTGATGGCGACCCACCCGGAGGAAGGTCGAAAACTGTTGATGAAGTCTCAGGGGAGTCTCAGCTCTGCGATCGACGTTGCCATCAACCACCACGAGCGTATGGGTGGCAAGGGTTACCCGCGGGGTCTGTTTGCCCACGAGTTGTCCACCTATGCCCGTATCATTGCCATTGTCGATGCCTTCGATGCCATGACCAGTGATCGCTGTTATGACATGGCGCGTTCCACACTGGACTCGCTGAAGGAAATTTATCGATATCGCGGCACCCATTTTGATGAAGACCTGGCGCTGGAGTTTATTCAGTTGATGGGCCCCTACCCGCCGGGAACGATCGTGGAATTGAGCAATGGCTATGTCGGTATTGTGCTGTCTTCACAGAGCAAAAAGCGACACTTGCCGAATGTAAAACTGGTACTTGATAGTGATAAAAAACCGATTGCCGAAGAGTTTGTGAACCTGCTGGATGTGGAACGCGGCACGGTACCCCGCGAGTGGCTGATCCACCGTGTGCTGAAGGATGGTGAATATGGTGTGTTCCTGAAAGACTGCCCGGTGAAAACCGCCGTAGCGGGTATTGCTTCGACGACGCCTGAATCCGAGGAAGAGCCACGCGGCGATTAACAGAGAGCCGAAATCATCAGGGAAGTATGGTCATTGACCGTGCATGTGAACAGAAACAGGAAGTATGTTTTGTTATGGACAATAAATTTCTCGATAAATCTGCTTATGTCAGAGTTCCTGCCTCCGAAGTGAAGCTCGGTATGTTTGTCGCAGAGCTCGACCGCCCCTGGCTGGGTACGCCTTTCCTCACCCAGGGTTTTGTGGTCAGTTCGCTCACTGAAGTAAAGAAGCTTCGCGAGTTGTGCAATTTTGTCTATGTCGAAAAAGTTGGTCGGCGCTGGTCCGGCAAGCAGGACCCTTTTGCCAAGCCAGTGGTCAATACGGCCACGAACGCCTTTACTTCCGTCAAGTCCGATACCGGTATTTTCAACCAGTCCCAGGAGAGAAAACCTTCACTGGTCGCCACGCTCGACACGCGTACACCGCACCTGGCCACCAGCACTTTTTTTGTGGAGCATGTTCGCGCCCGACGTATTTATCTTGCCAGCCGAAAAGTGATGGCAGCTCTACTGACCCAGGCTCGCAACGAGAATCGGGTGGATCTCATTAAGGCAAAGAGTCTGGTGGGAGCGTTCACGCAAAGCATTTTACGGCACCCGGATCCGTTACTGTGGATGACGCACATCAAGGACCAGGGAAAATACCTGCTTGAGCACTGCCTGCATGTCTCAATACTGGCAGTCAATTTTGGCCGTCTATTGAGGTTGGAGGAGAAGGATATTCTCAAACTGGGCCTGCAAGGTCTGCTGGCGGATCTGGGGATGATCAGATTGCCCCTTGAGTTACTGGGCAAGGCGGAAAAGCTCTCGGCGGAGGAATTGCATTTGATGAACAGTCATCCCGTGTTGGGAAGAAACCTGTTGCTGAACAGCGAAGAGGGTGCCCGTTTTGCCACAGAGGCTGTCATCAATCACCACGAACGGCTCGACAGGAAAGGCTACCCGCGAGGGATCAATGCCGGGACGCTTTCCCAGACATCCAGAATGATCAGTATTATTGACGCCTATGATGCGATGACCAGCCCCCGGATTTATGCGCATGAACAATCACCGCTGGAGGCGTTACAGCAGATTTACCGGCATCGCGGCAAGCAGTTTGATGAAGAGCTTGCTCTGGAGTTCATCCATGCGATTGGCCCCTATCCGCCCGGTAATCTGGTTGAACTCAAGAACGGTTGCGTGGCAGTGGTGCTGACCAGTGGGCCGAAACAGCGACAATTGCCGATGCTTAGTGTGTTGCTGGACGACCAGAAACAGCCCTTACAGCAACCGGAGATTCTCGATCTGGTGGCGTTGGAGAGCACAGGTCAGGCGTCAGAGTTGAAGATTGGGCGGGTGCTGAAAAATGGTGAATTCGGTATTGATCTGCTCGATTATCCCGCCTCTGTGCTATTTCCGGACAGGCTTTCTGACTCCGGTGAATAACTCACCGCACTGATCAGCCATTGGGCCCTGGTGCCTTTGATAGCCAAGCTGATCTCGTCATCGAGACGCTTGCCCAGAAGTTGTCGCCCCAGTGGTGAATCAATGCTGATTTTATGCTGTGCGGGATCAATTTCATCGGCACCGACCAGTCTGAAACAATGCCGGTTTCCCCGCCCGTCTTCCAGCGTAACCCAGGCACCAAAATAGACTTTGTCGCGCTCTTCAGGTTGTCGATCGACGACAGTCAGTTCGTCCAGCCGCTTGCTCAGATAGCGTACCCGTCGGTCAATTTCCCGCAGTCGTTTTTTGCCGTAGATATAATCGCCGTTTTCCGAGCGGTCACCATTTTTGGCGGCTTCATGGACAGTGGCCGTGATCAGGGGACGCTCCACTTTCCACAGTCGGTGCAGTTCCTCCCGCAATGTCCGCACCCCTTCCGGGGTGATGTAGGGGGCGCTTTTTACAGCGGGTGGTCGGTATCTTCCCATGGATTGGCGGACTATTCTTGCAGGTTGTGGGTGGAAATCTCGGGCAGTTTATCGGCGGGGGTAAAGCCGAAAACCTTGCCGTAGAAATACAGTTCTGCTTCGAGCGCCTGACGGATTGTCTCCGCTTTTCTGAAGCCATGGCCTTCGTCGGCAAAGGGCAGGTAGGCCACAGGCAGGTGTTTTTCTTTCAGCGCCTTGACCATGGTCAGTGCCTGCTCCGGTGGTACCACCTCGTCGTCCAGTCCCTGAAAAAATATTACCGGGCAATGAAAGTTCTCCGCATGGTAGAGCGGGGAGCGCTCACGATAGCGTGATTTTTTTTCCGGATAGGGACCCACCAGACGGTCGAGATAGCGGGATTCGAATTTATGGGTGTCGCGGGCCAGCGTTTCGAGGTCGCCAATACCGTACAGACAGGCTCCGGCCTTGAACAGATCCCCAAAACACAGGGCCGCCAGTGCCGTGTAGCCACCGGCACTGCTGCCCCGGATAGCAATTTTCCGGGGATCAACTTTTTTCTGTTCGATCAGGTGGCGAGCACCGGCGGTGACATCTTCCACATCGACAATACCCCATTCACCCTGGAGCTTTTGCCGGTATTGGCGGCCATAACCGGTGCTGCCCCGGTAATTCACATCCAGCACGGCAAAGCCGCGACTGGTCCAGTACTGGATTTTCAGGTTGAGGGCCGAACTGGTTGCCCCAGTTGGACCGCCATGGCAGACGACGATGAGTGGCGGCAGGCTATTTGCCGGGCCGCTGTATTCGGGATTGGCCGGCGGGTAAAAGAATCCGTGGGCAATATCCCCCCCGGTGGATGAAAAGCTGACCGGTTGTGGGCTGGACAGATAGCCCGGTTGAATGGCCAGTGAATTGCCTCTGGCCAATACGCTGAGCGGGTTGTGTTGGGTGTGCTGCCCCTGGGTATCCAGCTCTGCCAGTTCGACCCCCCGGGTGGTCGATGCTCCCACCAACCATGCGCGATTGCCCCGGCAATAGAGATCGGAGATCTGGGTGTAGTCATTTGGAATCTCCTGTAGACACTGGTTGCCGGGGGGTAAGATGGCCAGCTGCCAGCGTCCCTGCAGGGTGTAGCTGCAGACCAGTGTTCCATCGTCGCAGAAGTCATAGTTGGACATGCCCAATACCCAGAGAGGGGTGGCGAACTCCGCCTCCATCGATAATATGGCTGACAGGCAATCGCTGTCTGAATCCCAGCGGTACAGGTTCCACCAGTTGTCGCGGTCGGAGACAAAATACAGCTGGTTGTCCGGTGACCAGCAGGGCTGCACTATGGATTCATGGCCGTTTCCGGCAAGCAGGCGTGGTTCCAGGGGGTTGCCGTCGGCACCCAATTCTGCCAGCCATAGACAGGTATTGTCCCAGGGCAAATCCGGATGATTCCAGCTGATCCAGCACAGCCGGTCACCGCTGTTGTCGAGTCGCGGGTAGGCGTAGAAGTCCGCGCCCTCACACAGGCGTTGAATGACCATTGACTGGTCCAGTGGCACTGAGACCAGCAGATTTTCCGGTTCACCGGGTTGTCTGTGGTCTTCAGCCACGCAAATCAGGCGCTGGCGCTTCTGATCCAGACAAAAATCGGCAAACCGGTAGTCGCCCTCCGGTGTGAGTGGTACTGGCAATGCATGGCTGTTGGCCAGATTCTGGGCATACAGACGCTGATCATCCTGAAGACAGAAGTAGAGCATGTTGTCCGCCACCAGATAGGGTGTGCCACCGTATTCGTGTACTCTGCTGCGGACACTGAGGGGGGCATTCAGAACATCCCGAATATTACCTTGAAGGTCTTTCTGGATAACCACGGACCGGCCGTTTTCCCAGGGACGTGACTCCAGCCAGTAGAGATTATCGCCATCCACTCTAGGCCAGGCAAAACCTGGCACAGAGCGGGTGAGCAGATCCGGTACAACAGGCGATGACCAACTGCCGTAGGGGGCGGTTAACGGCATCGGTCAGCCTCCGGCCAATTTAACGGTATGCCCCTGACTGACCAGCGTGTCACGAATCTTTTCCCGGTGATCACCCTGAATTTCAATGATGCCGTTTTTAATGCAGCCGCCGGTACCACAGAGTTCCTTGAGTTTTTTTGCCAATGGCTTCAGCTCGCTATCCTTCAAGGCGAGACCGCTGATGGTGGTCACACCTTTGCCTTTTCGGCCGCTGGTTTCACGGCGAATCCGCACAATGCCGTCACCGATGGGGCCGACCGGAACGGCTTCGTCGGGTTTAATGCGCCCGCGATCTGTGGAATAAACAAGACGAGATTCTTTGCTCATGGTGACAGGGTTTTCCCGATTTCAGGACGATTAATCCAGCGTGAGTACAATTTTGCCAATATGCTCGCTACTTTCCATCAGTTGATGGGCCTTGGCTGCCTGGGCCAGCGGGAAGGTTTCATTGATAACCGGTGCGATGGCACCATTTTCCAGCAACGGCCAGACATTCTCCAGCATCGACCGGGCTATGGCAGCTTTCTCCGCAACGGGCCGACCGCGCAGGGTAGACCCGGTCAGTACCAGCTGATTCAGCATGACCGGCATCAGATCCACCTCTACCCTGGAACCTTTCAAGAAAGCGATTGACAGGATGCGTCCCCGAAATGCCGCGGCGCGGATATTCCTGCCGATATAGTCACCGCCCACCATATCGAGAATCACGTCTGCACCGACGCCATCTGTGAGTGATTTAATTTCTTCAACAAAATCCTGTTGCCGGTAATTGATGGCGGCCTCAGCGCCCAGTTGCAGGCAATAGGCACATTTTTCGTCACTGCCCGCAGTGGTGAAGATGCGATGATCCAGCATGTTGGCCAACTGGATTGCAGTGGTGCCGATACCGCTGCTACCGCCGTGAACCAGAAGTGTTTCGCCGGGTTGAAGGGTTTTTTTATGAAACAGATTGCTCCATACCGTACAGAATGTCTCGGGAATGGCGGCTGCCTGAATCAGATTGAAGGGCGCGGGTATAGGCAGGCAGAGTGATTCGTGGGCAATCGCATATTCACTGTAACCGCCACCACTGAGGAGCGCACAGACCGATTGTCCCACTTGCCAGCTCGTTTCATTATTGCCGACGGAAACAATTTCACCGGCCACCTCCAGTCCGGGAATATCCGAGGCCCCGGGCGGTGGTGGATACCGACCCTGACGCTGCAACACATCGGGTCGATTGACGCCTGCTGCACGAACCCGTATCAATACCTCGTTATCACCCGGCAGCATTACAGGACGGCGGGTTGTGGTAAGCACTTCTGCTGAACCGGGTTTACCGATTTCAATACATGCCATTTCCCGGGGTAATGTCATGATCAGCTCCAAATTTGCATAACAAGAAAGCCAATACAGAGTAATGCCCCAGCTGCCGGTGTACCCATCTGTAACGGACCCCGTTGTCGCTCCCGATAACGTAAGGATAACAGGGATAGATTGACGAGGGTAAATACCACCAGTATCAGCGAACTGGTGGCTTTGGCCAGTGTGGTGACCGGTAGCCAGAGGGCAAAGGCGAGCACCAGGCTGCCGGCCAGCAGCGTAGCGGGGATGGGGGTGCTCGTCGCAGTGCACACGGAACTGAGCAGAATCGGTGCCAGCTGTTGTTTTGCCATGCCGTAAAGTACCCGGGAAACCATGATGATTTGCAGAAGTACACCATTTACCATAGCGATAACGCCGATTGCCCCTATCAGTTGCAACGGGAGATCACTGTTACGCTCGATCAGCAGAACCATTGGTGCCGATGAGCTGGCCAGATCCTCGATTGGCAACGTTTGCAGTGCGACGATCGCAATGGCGGCATAGAGCAGTGTGGTCACGGTCACAGCGATGGCAATACCGAGAGGCAGGTTCACCTGTGGGTTTTTGACTTCTTCAGCCATGTGAACCATATCTTCGAAGCCGATAAACGCGAAAAATGCCAGAAAAGCCCCGCTGGTTATAGCCGTCAGCTCAACGATGCTGAACGTGGGGGCAAATGATGACCAGTCAATTTCCTGCTGTTTGATGTCATCACCGCTGATGATAATGATCAATAGCAATCCACCAATTTCCAGCACCGTTGTCAGGATGGCGATAGTGACAGATTGCTTGACACCCCAGAGAGCAATAGCGGTCAGGGCGATGATCAGTAGCGTCATCATCGACCAATTCGGCAGATCGGAAAAGACGCTCATATAACCGGTAAAACCTCGGGTGATGGTGGCTGCGGAAATAATGGCACCGAGAACCAGGGCGTAACCCACGAGGGCACCCAGGTGTCTTGATCCGAGCGATTCCATGATATATACGGACTCCCCTGCGCTGTGGGGAAAGCGTCGGGATAGCTCGGCGTATGACGCAGCACTGAAACAGACAACCACCGCTGCCAGTAGAAATGCCAAGGGTGCCATCATGCCGCTTTCGCTGGCCACTGCGCCCAGTAGTACATAAATCCCTGCGCCAACAATGGTCCCTATGCCATAAAAACTGATTTCCAGCAGTGACAGAGAGCGCAGAAGCGGAGTTGGCTGATTCATGGGTAGAGTATAGGTCCTGATGGTGTGGTCAGTCGTCCGGCGGCCGAATTTTCGGTGACGTTATTAACTACCCAAACTGGGCTACAACCATTAGGATTGGCCAATCTGTCGATATGGCGGCCAATGATCAAATAATAAAGAGGAGTCGCTGAACACTATGGAAAAACAGCCATTGCGTGAACAGCTTTACCAGGTCATTTTTGGTACGGATACCAAAGCGGGACAGCGGTTTGATATTGTTCTGATCTATGCCATTTTAACCAGTGTGTTGGCAGTGATGCTGACCACAGTTGAATCCCTCAGTAGCCGTTACGCCATACTGTTTTTTTCCGTGGAATGGTTTTTTACAGCCGTGTTCACGGTGGAGTACGGCCTCAGAATTTTCTGTTCCCCCAACCGCCGCAAGTACCTGTTCAGCTTTTATGGTCTTATTGACCTGGTTTCGATCATTCCCTCTTATCTGGCTCTGTTTTTTGCCGGAGCCCATTATTTGCTGATTATCCGCCTGTTGCGGGTATTGCGAATTTTCCGGATATTGAGGCTGGTTCGCTATCTGTCTGAAGCCGATGTGTTGATGCGTTCCATTCGTCAAGCCCGAAGGAAAATTTTTATCTTCTTTTCCTGTGTTCTGGTGTTGAGCACGTTATTCGGCTGCCTGATGTACGTTGTGGAAGGCCCTGAAAACGGTTTCAGCAGTATTCCAAAAAGTATTTACTGGACCATCGTAACCCTGACCACGGTAGGTTATGGCGATATCACACCCCATACGGTGTCGGGGCAAATTATTGCCACGCTGGCGATGTTGACCGGTTATTCCATCATTGCCATTCCCACGGGAATCATCACGGCTGAACTGGCGGGCGAAATGCAGCGGGAGAAATCCCTGTATCCCTGTCCCAACTGTGTCAAGGCAGGCCATGATCGCGATGCCAGTTTTTGTAAATGGTGTGGTGCGGGCCTTGCCACCAGTACTCCCGAGCTGGCTGATTTGCCACCAACGGGCAGGGGGATATAGTCGGTGGGCCATTGGTTCGGGCCACCGCTGATATTGATTGGTGAGGGCTGGCAGTGGATCGGCCAGTTTTGGCTGCCGATCTATATCTTGACTGTGATATTGGGTGTGGCGTTGGCAGTCGAGTCCATTTTCAAAGCCCGCACAACCCAGGGTGCCATAGCCTGGTCGCTGGGACTGGTTTTTTTGCCGCCATTGGTGGTACCTGTGTATCTTCTGTTCGGGCAGCGGCGGTTCTACGGCTATGTGGAAGCGCGTCGCAAGGGTGATCTGGAAATACAGCAGATCGCCCAAAAACTGTTATCGGAAATGTCCCAGGATTTCAGTCTGCCGGGGGATGCCCCCGCTGCTGTTCAGTTGCTTGAACAGCTTGCCCTGATGCCATTTACTCGCGGCAATCGGGTGTCATTGCTGGTTAATGGGGGGCAGATTTTTGAGCGTATCTTTGCGGCAATCGACGCTGCCGATGACTATATACTGGTGCAATTCTATATCGTTCGCGACGACCGCCTCGGGAATGAACTTTTACAGCGACTGGCGGCAAAGGCCCGCCAGGGAGTAAAGGTTTATTTTCTCTACGATGCCATCGGCAGCTTCAAACTGACACGCCGCTATTTGCGAGTCTGTCGGGAAGCTGGAATAGCCATAGAGTCCTTTCGTACCTGGCGTTGGCCCAAACGGCGTCGCTTTCAGATCAATTTCCGCAATCATCGCAAGGTGGTGGTTGTGGATGGGCGGGCTGCCTTTGTTGGCGGCGCCAATCTCGGCGATGAGTATCACCATCGGCATGCTCGACTCAAACCCTGGCGGGATACCCATGTTCAACTGGAAGGGCCGGCAGTGCAGGGTGCACAGTTGTCTTTTTTGGAGGACTGGTATTGGGCGACGGGGGAGGTGCCCGCCATGAACTGGCATCCGGTGGGCATGCCGAGTGATCAGCGGGTTCTGGTATTGCCCAGTGGCCCGGCTGACCTGCTGGACTCCTGCCAATTGATGTTTTTGCATGCCATCAACAGTGCCATTGAGCGCATCTGGATTGTCAGTCCCTATTTCGTTCCGGATGAATCTGTCGGCAATGCCCTGAAACTGGCGGCACTACGTGGTGTTGACGTGCGTTTTATGTTGCCGGGCATGACCGATAACAGGCTTGTTCAGCTATCTTCATTTGCTGCCCTGATGGAGATACAGCATCCTGGTATTCGGGCATTTCAGTATCAGCGCGGCTTCCTGCATCAGAAGGTTGTGCTGGTGGACAGTGACCGCGTGTATGTGGGAACGGCCAATTTTGATAACCGGTCATTCCATCTTAATTTTGAGATTACGGTGATGGTCAGGGATCAGATATTTGCCAGCGAGGTGGAAGCAATGTTGCTGGATGATTTTAGTGGGTGCCTGCCATTAACCACCGCATCACTGGAAAAGCGCAGCCCGCTATTCCTCGCATTGACTAAACTGGCAAGATTATTCTCACCAATCCAATAGAGCAGTGGAAAATAGGGTACGATAGCTGCCCATACAATGCTGTTGAGAAACATTATGACGCTGACTGCCGAACTTCTGGGCGAAACGTCCCCTTACATTTATAATCTTGTTTATGATGTCGATGTGCGCTTGCTGTTTATTGAATGTCTCAACGACCCCTCAGACGAAGAGCCTTCCCTGCGCATCGTCTTTCCCGAGATTATCAGCTATACCGAGATTAACCAGGCGGATGCTCTGGATGATGAACTTATGGACGATCTGGTCAGTATGGACTGGAGCAATGAAAATCAGGTGACAATTCTGACCTGCAAAAAAGAGATTATTCTGGAGCTGACAGGCAAGCCGTTTACCGAGCAAATCAGCTGAGCAGGACCTTTGTTATTCTGAGGATGGACATTCTAAGGATGGATAGACGCCCTCAGTCAGCCAGCGTTGTCTTCATCGCCAAAGACTTGATTTCGCCAGTCGGACCCCAGGTTATCTTCGACATATTCCCGGATGAATTGCCGGATCTTTTGGGAGGGGGTGACATCCTCACTGGCACACAGCCGCTCGAAGATAGCTTTTTTCTTCGGGTCAATCAGTAATGTCAATCTGGCTGTTCGATTTTCCATCAGGAGATACTCGCTGGAGCAGTTTTCAGTTATTATGTTAATTGAATGTTAATATGTCTTGCCATTAAACTCAACATCTTCTGTCGTTGCAGGTTTTTAACATGGCTCATAGAGCGCACCTTTTTTCACTAAAGATCGCTCACGGTCTCCGTACCTCCCTCAACGACTCCCCTACAACTCAACGGCTTTTTTCAAGGATACCATGGCTGGCATTGCCATTGGCATTATTGCCACTCCTCTTGCCATGGCGCTGGCAATTGCAAGTGGCGTTGCGCCACAGTATGGGCTTTACACCGCCATTATAGCGGGTCTTGTTATCCCGTTGACCGGGGGTTCGCGTTTCAGTGTTTCCGGTCCTACCGCAGCTTTCGTCGTCATTCTCTATCCGGTTGTTCAGCAATATAGACTGCCCGGTTTGCTGGTGGCAAGTATCCTTGGAGGCGCGATACTCGTCTTAATGGCGTTGTTGAGGCTCGGACGTTACATCGAATACATTCCGGAATCTGTCA
>NZ_CBFHYF010000021.1:3499-29765 GCF_965660005.1 Porticoccus sp. | reverse complement strand
CTGCAGCCAAGCAGGTCCAGTGCGTGTTTGTTCTCATCGATACAGACGCCATAAGCAAAGAAAAGGGTGCCGTAGGGAGCTGATTCAACCAGTACTTTATAAAGCTCTTCTTTTGAGCTCATTAACACCCCTTGGTAGCATGGAGCAGTGATTCATTCTAATCGAGTTCTTCAATCCACGCCATCTGGATAGCTTCTAGGATTTTTTCACCGCAATGTGCCGGATCGTCATCGAAATCATCGAGCGCCAACACCCAATTTCGCAGATCGACAAAATTCACAGACTGAGGATCCACATCAGGCCGGGCTTCTGATAATTCAATCGCAAGATCGATTACATCTGTCCACTTTAACGACACCGTCATTCTCCAATGCTAATGTTGCTCTGACACCATATTTATCGTATATCGGGGGATTTCCACAACTAAATCCTGGTCAGCCACAAGTGCCTGACAACTGAGGCGCGAATCAGGATCTACACCCCAGGCTTTGTCCAGATAATCTTCTTCCAGCTCATCGGCTTCTTCAAGCGTATCGAATCCTTCCCGGATATAGACATGACAGGTCGTACATGCACAGGACATTTCGCAGGCATGTTCAATCTCCAGACCACTACGAAGTGCCGCCTCGCAAATACTTTCTCCCGGATTCGCCTCAACAACGGCGCCTTCGGGGCAAATCGTCTGATGGGGAAGGAAAACCAGTCTGGTCATATATTAGTCATCCTTAATCGATTTCATCGATACTGTGCCCAGCCAGAGCCTTTTTGATGCTGGCATTCATCCGTCTGGCGGCAAATTCCTCACTGGTTTTCGAAACGATTTCAATATGCCGGGCTATCTCCCGGTGTCGGTCACTGTTGCGGACTCGACCCAGGTCCTCCAACGCCACCTCAAGGCAATGGGACTCCTTATCATCCAGTAGGGCTTTGCCATCCTGTGCCAAAGCAGCGCTGATATCCTCAAATAGACGATCCGCCTCAACCTGCTGCTCACGCAGCGCACGCAACTGCATGTCGTCCCGGGCATGAGTAAATGACTCACGCAACATCCGTGTCACCTCATCATCATTTAGTCCATAGGAGGGTTTCACTTCCACATGAGACTCGACGCCACTAACCTGCTCCCTGGCTGAAACACTGAGCAAGCCATCAGCATCCACCTGAAACTTGACACGGATTTTTGCCGCACCTGCCACCATTGGCGGAATATCGCGAAGCTCAAAACGCGCTAGAGAGCGACAGTCAGATACCAGCTCCCTCTCTCCCTGTAACACATGAATTGCCATAGCCGTTTGCCCGTCCTTGAACGTAGTAAAATCCTGAGCTTTTGCAACCGGAATTGTGGTATTGCGATAGATCATTTTCTCCATCAGCCCGCCCATGGTCTCAATACCCAATGACAGCGGTATCACATCAAGCAACAGGGTTTCATCACCGGGCTTGTTGCCAACCAATATGTCCGCCTGGAGGGCAGCGCCAATGGCAACCACCTGATCGGGATCGACATTTAGTAAAGGCTCTCGCCCAAATATTTCGCATACCTTTTCCCTGACCCGAAGGGTCCTGGTCGAACCACCCACCATGACCACATTGTCAATGTCCGTTGTTTGAACGCCGGCATCACGCAGTGCTCGCTTACAGGATTGGAGCGTTTTAGCGATCAGGGGATCAATCAGTTCATTCAATAATGCGCGACTCACAGCACCCTGCCAACCTGCCACATTGACAGTTGTATGTTCACAGGCTGACAGTTCTTCCTTGGCCTTGCGAGCCGCCATTAATAACTGGCGCTGCTGAAAGGGATCAAGATTATCACCGAGGCCCATCTGCTTGCCTATCCAGCTGGCCAGCACGCGATCAAAATCATCACCGCCAAGGGCGGAATCACCGCCAGTGGATAAGACCTCGAATACACCGCGGGATAATCTCAGGACAGAGATATCAAATGTCCCACCACCCAGATCATAGACGGCAATCAACCCTTCTCCCTGCTGATCAAGACCATAGGCAACCGCCGCCGCCGTAGGCTCATTGAGCAAGCGCAATACCTTCAATCCGGCCAGGGTGGCAGCATCCTTGGTGGCATGCCGTTGCGCCTCATCGAAATAGGCAGGGACTGTTATCACGGCACCGTCCAAAGGGCCATCAAGGGCTGACTCAGAACGCTCGACCAGGACCTTGAGGATTTCTGCCGACGCCGAGACAGGACTGATATCACCGGCACAGGTTCTAAAATTTGGCATCCCGGCACTGCCAGAAACCAGCTGATAAGGCAATTGGGTACCCAAGCGCTTAATATCCTCAGCACCGCGACCTATAAATCGTTTCACGGAAACCAGTGTATTAAGTGGGTCTTCAACTAGCGCGTCGTAAGCCCCGAAACCGACTGTGACAACAGCATTTTCCTGATACCGCACCACGGAGGGTAAGAGTTGGTTGCCCGCACTATCCGTCAGTATCTCGGGAGTACCACTTCGCACGGTAGCTACCAGAGAGTTGGTGGTACCAAGATCAATGCCAACTGCACGCCTTCGCTGATGGGGCTCTGGTGACTGACCAGGTTCAGAAATCTGTAACAGGACCACAATGATTTACCACTCAATAATCGTCTAGTTCTTGTTCAAGCTGCTCGACTTCCTTCAAGAGCTTATAGAAAAATTGCATCTTGGCCACTGTATCAGTGGCGTTGTGCACATCGGCATGTCTGAACTGCTCGCTGAATTGACGCTGTAATGATGCACAGTGCCCGGTCACTTGATCTGACACTTCCTGCAGGCTGGCTGCCGGGTCTTCTGCGTCACGCACTTCGGCAAGGGTCTCCCTGAGGGACATCTGCTCCATCAGAAAATCGGGTTCCAGCACCCTGAGGACCTCATCATCCTGTTCAACCCCCATAATTCCCAATAAATACTGGGCTCTCAGCAAGGGTGATTTCAATGCAACGTAAGCCTGGTTAATGAACGTGGTGTATTGTTCTGAAAGTCGTCTTTCACGAGCGGTTTTGGCCACGTGTCGGTCTGGGTGGAATTGTCGCTGCAAATCACGATATCGCTCACTCAATTGTTCGAGATCAATGTCGTATTCAACAGGCAGCCCAAAAACCTTAAAATAATTGCTGGTGATATCCACGAAAAATCCGGTTTATAACATCAGTGAACTGATGGAGTGAACAGACGCAGCGCGGCAACCAACCCATCGTCCTGAATGAAGCGACTCAGATATGGAAGCTTTCGCCGCAACCACACTCTTCCTTGACATTGGGATTCCTGAACTGGAAGCCTTCGTTTAGTCCCTCTTTAACAAAATCCAGCTCGGTACCGTCCAGGTAGGCGAGGCTTTTCGGATCGATAAACAGTTTCGCCTCGCCGCAACCAAACACTTGATCGTCTTCACCCTGCGCATCCACAAACTCCAGAACATAAGAAAGTCCCGAACACCCTGTGGTTTTGACGCCCAGCCGAATACCCATACCGTGCCCGCGATGAGACAGATGCCGGAGTATGTGCTGTTCTGCGGCGGGGGTCATAGTAATTGCCATCATTATTCTCCAGAACTATTTTCTGCTTGCCCGGCACCCTCGCCGCGTTTGCGGCGCACATCAGTGACAGCGGCCTTGATCGCATCTTCGGCCAGTACGGAGCAGTGAATTTTTACCGGAGGTAACGCCAACTCCTCAGCAATCTGGGTGTTCTTGATTTCAGCAGCCTGCTCAAGAGTCTTGCCCTTTACCCACTCGGTCAGCAGCGAGCTGGAAGCGATTGCCGAACCACAGCCATAGGTCTTGAATTTGGCATCTTCGATGATACCGAGATCATTCACCTGGATTTGCAAACGCATGACATCGCCGCAGGCAGGTGCGCCAACCATGCCGGTTCCCACATTGGTTGACTTATCGTCCAGCTTGCCAACGTTGCGGGGATTTTCGTAATGATCCAGAACTTTTTCACTGTATGCCATGATTCAACTCCTCAACGTTAATGTGCGGCCCATTCAACCTGACTGAGGTCGACACCATCTTTAAACATATCCCAGAGTGGGGATAACTCACGCAATTTGGTAACTGCCTCACGAACTTTGACAATGGCATAGTCAATTTCTTCGACCGTCGTGAATCGACCAATGGAAAAACGAATGGAACTGTGAGCCAATTCATCATCAAGCCCCAGTGCCCGTAACACATATGACGGCTCAAGACTTGCTGAAGTGCAGGCAGACCCGGAAGAAACAGCCAGATCCTTCAGCGCCATAATCAACGACTCGCCTTCCACAAAAGCAAAGCTGACATTCAGATTGCCAGCGATACGCTGCTGCATGGAACCATTCAGATGCACTTCATCCAAATCACAAATCCCATCCCAAAGACGGTTGCGCAGCGACAACACCCGTTTGTTTTCCTCGGCCATTTCTTCCGCGGCTATTCGGAAAGCCTCGCCCATACCGACAATCTGGTGAGTGGGCAATGTACCGGAGCGCATACCCCGCTCATGACCACCGCCATGGGTTTGGGCCTCAATACGCACCCGCGGTTTGCGCCGGACATACAGGGCACCTATCCCTTTTGGACCGTAGGTCTTATGGGCGGAAAGCGCCATCAGATCCACCTTCATTGCCTGCAGGTCAATTGCCAGCTTGCCAGTACTCTGGGCGGCATCCACATGAAAAAACACTTTCCGGTCGCGGCAAATTTCACCGATAGCAGCAATATCGTTAATTGTGCCAATCTCATTGTTGACATGCATCAGGGAGACCAGCGTTGTGTCTTCACGAATTGCATCGGCAACGACCTGTGGCTGAATAATACCGTCAGTATCGGGATCCAGGTATGTCACCTCGAACCCCTCACGCTCGAGCTCTCGGCAGGTATCCAGTACAGCCTTGTGCTCAATTTTTGACGTAATAATGTGTTTGCCCTTCTTCTGATTGAAGTGGGCACAACCTTTGATTGCCAGGTTATCGGCCTCAGTGGCACCGGATGTCCAGATGATCTCGCGCGGATCAGCATTAATGAGCCCGGCCACTTGACTCCTGGCCTCTTCAACCGCTGCCTCCGCCTGCCAACCAAAGGAGTGTGAGCGAGACGCAGGGTTGCCAAAGACACCGTCATTGGTCAGGCACTCTGACATCTTCAGTGCCACCCGCGGATCAACCGGCGTGGTGGCAGAATAATCGAGATAGATAGGCAGTTTCATGCAAATACTCCTAGGCTTTTGCGCAGCCTGAATTGGCATCGACCTGATCGCTCTGACGCAACATGACGATTTGTACGTCCTGTTGATGCACCAGACTATCCAGAGAAATGCCGCTGAGAAAACGATGAATTTGACGGCTCAAATCGTCCCAGAGATGGTGAGTCAAGCAGATATCGCCATTGTGGCAGTTACCCTTGCCACTACAACTGGTCGCATCAATCGACTCATTCACGGCATCAATAATTTCAGCGACACTGATATCATCACTGGGTCGGGCCAGACAATAGCCACCACCCGGGCCGCGAACACTGTTCACCAGATTTTTTTGGCGTAATTTGGCAAACAATTGTTCCAGGTAAGAAAGCGAAATCTCCTGTCTCTGGGAGATATCTGCGAGACTGATCGGCCCGTTTTCATTGTTCAACGCCAAGTCCAGCATGGCTGTGACCGCGTATCGACCACGAGTTGTCAATCGCATAATGCTTTTCCCACAATGACGCATTAAAAATCCAACTGGGCTTATTATGTAAAAACCGAGTATTTTAGTCAACTAAATAACATACCTTTTTAGTAGGTTATTTAATCTTAGATCAAAACATTATGAATCGCTCTTTCCCTGAATGGCTTTTTTCATTCTATGTACCGCATTCTGAATGGATGTCAGCACCCCACGCAGAATCGATAATTCCATTTCATCCAGCCGAATTCGGCCATACAGGCGACGCAGTCGGGTCATGGTTTGCCGGGGGTTTTCGCGATCATGGAAGCCAAGGTCGACCAGTGCCTGCTCCAGATGCTGAAAGTACAACTCGAGATCTTCTGCCCTGGCAGGAGGCATATCCCAGTCGGGCGATGAGGGCAATTCAGTCTGCGCTGGCGCCAGTGAAGCCATGCGCACCTCATAGCACAACACCTGAACGGCAGCGGCCAAATTCAACGAACTGTACTCAGGATTGGAGGGGATGTGTACATGATAGTTACACTTCTGTAGCTCATCATTGGTGAGTCCACGGTCCTCTCTGCCAAAGACAATTGCCACGTCATGATGTCCCGCCTCCAGCCAGACACGTTCGCCGCACTCACGGGGATTCAATAACGGCCATGGAATACGACGATCACGGGCACTGGTACCTACCACCAGACCACAACCGACAAGCGCATCATCAAGATTGTCGACTACAACTGCGTTATCCAGCACATCGACGGCATTGGCCGCCCGCCATACAGCCCGGTCAGCAGGGAATTCCTTGGGCGCGACAAGATACAGCCTAGACAATCCCATATTTTTAATAGCGCGGGCAGCGCCGCCGATATTTCCGGGATGAGTGCTATTAACCAGCACAATACGCACGCTATCAAAAAAACTCATAGGGGGGATTCCGGCAGGCAACGTCGTAACAATTGATGTCTGATCTGTTCTGTAATGCATTACCCGACAGCTGTTTGCCGGAACCTTGGAATTCTAGCAGTATGGAGAAATGAATTCACCGCTTTTGCCCTCCCCGCCCCTATCCCTCTCTGGTACAATGCCGCGCTTCAACCAGACTGGAATTTTTACGATGGAACCCATGGTCAATATCGCCCTCCGCGCTGCACGAAAAGCCGGTGAAATGATCGCTCGTGCCACGGAGCGAGTCGATCTGATCAGAATCGACGAGAAGGGCCGCAACGATTTTGTGACCGAAATTGACCACGCCGCAGAAAAGGAAATCATCTATCACCTCCGCAAGGCATTCCCTGATCACACCATTATTGGAGAAGAGTCAGGACTGCTTGAAGGCGATAACAACGACTACCAGTGGATTATCGATCCGCTGGACGGCACGACCAATTTTATCCATGGCATCCCGCATTTTGCAGTCTCTATCGGCTGTCGACACAAAGGTCGCCTCGAACATGGTGTAATTTTGGATCCGATGCGCCTTGAGGAATTTACCGCCAGCCGTGGGCACGGCGCATTCCTCAACGGCAAGCGCCTGCGAGTGTCGGGCCGGGTTGGGCTTGCTGGCGCACTGGTCGCGACAGGCATACCCTTTAATCAGCCGTCAATCGCCTTTATGGAGCCCTATCTAGCCTGCCTGTCCGATCTGGCCAAGGAGTCTTCAGGTATCCGGCGCATCGGTGTAGCCTCCCTTGATCTGGCCTATCTAGCTGCAGGGCGTTTCGATGCCTTCTGGGAAATGAACCTCAAGCCCTGGGATATTGCTGCCGGCGTGCTACTGGTGAAAGAAGCTGGCGGGCTGGTCAGCGACTTCAGAGGCGGTGATGGATTTATGGAGAGCGGAAATATTGTCTGCGCATCGCCCAAACTGTTTAAACCAACGCTGCAACTGGTTCAAAAACATCTTGGCTTTCTGGAAAAAACAACCACAGCCTGATCACAGGAAAAAGACCTGACTCACAAGCCTGAAACCCCTGAAATGAGCACGACAGGCAATCACTTTTCTTCGAACAACATAGCGCTGTCGATACCTTGCTTTTTGAGAATTTCCCGCAACCTGCGCAAAGCTTCGACCTGGATTTGGCGAACCCTTTCGCGGGTTAACCCCACCTCGATACCCACTGCCTCGAGTGTTGCAGAATCATAACCGTAAAGCCCGAAGCGGCGGGCAATCACTTCCTGCTGCTTGTCTGTAAGCTGAGATAGCCACAGCGCCAGCGCATGATGGATATCATCATCTTCAACCAGCTCCTCAGGATCATTGGGATGCTCATCTGTCAATGTATCAATCAGCATCCTGCTGCTATCGTCACCGCCCATCGGCAAATCGGCAGAGGTGATCTTTTCATTGAGCCGAAGTATGCGTGAAACCACATCAACACTTTTATCCAACGAGCGGGCGATTTCCTCAGCAGTGGGGTCATGATCAAGATCCTGCGCAAGTTTGCGCGAGGCCTTCAGATAAACATTGAGTTCCTTGACCACATGAATAGGCAAACGAATGGTACGGCTCTGATTCATCAATCCGCGTTCTATGGCCTGGCGAATCCACCATGTGGCATAGGTTGAAAAACGGAATCCCAGTTCCGGATCAAACTTTTCAACAGCTCGCATTAATCCGAGATTGCCCTCTTCGATAAGGTCCAGCAACGACAGACCCCGATTGATGTAACGACGAGCAATTTTCACCACCAAACGCAGGTTACTTTCAATCATTTTCTTACGGGCAGCAGCATCACCTTTCTTAAGTTCTCGGGAATAAAAAACCTCCTCGTCCGCAGAGAGAAGAGGCGCATAGCCAATCTCTTTCAGATAAAGGCTTGCCGCATCCAACACTTCCTTATTCTGACTGAGAGCTGGAATTGCCTCAGCCTCAATCGCGTCTTGATCGACATCTTCAGGATCGAGAAAATCATCATCGTCTGACACTATCTGGTGTCCTCATACAGCAAAAAATTATTCATGTTCAATAATTACGGCAATCCGGGTTTACCGTTTGAAACATTTCGCAGGGAATGTGTTTCCGAGCCTAGATTAACCCGTTATATCTCATTAGGCTATTTTCCTGTTGCACCGAAACAGTAAGCACATCTGTTATTGTCGATAAGTCACTTGCCGGGAAGAAATTTCAGCGGGTTTACCGGTTTACCTTTTTGACGTATTTCAAAATAAAGCCGTTTATTATTCGCGGGATCCCCACCCACTTCGGCAATTTTCTCGCCCCCTTTCACCATCTGCCCCTCCTTGACAAAAATTCGTCGGGAGTGGGCATAAGCACTTAAAAACTCCTCGCTATGCTTGACGATAATAAGCTCACCATAACCACGCAGACCACTGCCCGAGTAAACGACCATGCCAGGCGCGGCGGCCACTACCGGCTGGCCGGAGTAACCCTCTATATCAACCCCCTTGAAGAGATCCGTACTATTAAAATATCGGATAACACGTCCCTCTGCAGGCCATTGCCAGCGCCATACTGAAGGCAATGCCTCTGGCAGTCTTGGCGCTGGCTTGGTCACTTTGATCGGAGAAGAAGAACTTTTTTCCACCACTGGCGGGGTAGTGGTAATCGCAACGTCTGATTGTTTCTTTGCAGGGGCAGCGCTGACAACCGGCGGAAGGCGATTGGTATCCAGTGTGAGCCTCTGTCCTCGATGAATGGTATAGGGTGGCGACAGACGATTGGCGCGGGCAAGTTTTTCAAGGTCCTTTTCATAGCGCCAGGCTATGGCAAAAAGCGTTTCGTCCTGTGATACAACATGAAAATTGATTTTCTGGCTGGGCGGCGGCGGCCGCTGGTCCACCGGAGCCGGCGGCGGCGCCTGACAAGCCGAAATTAATGAGAATCCGGCACAGAAAAGAAAGAAACGCAGTTTGTTGCTTTTGCAAGACGAATAAGTCAAACAGCACTCCCCCCTCTATGACACCTCTTTGATTCAGAGTTTCTTACGTTGCTGGCCACCAAAATATTCCAGCGCCAGGACCAGAAACAACCCTGAGAACATACAGAGAGTTGCCATCAGTGTTTTTGGATCCAAACCTGTTACACGAGCAAATTCTGCAGGCAGCAGCAGCCGGGAAGACAGAATTGTTTCACGCCCACGGCTGTCAATAATTACTTCGAGTGTCTCACGCCAGGGCCAGACAACGAACAAGGAGCCGAGAAGAAAACCGGTCAACAGGGCCATGGTGCCGGAATGGTAATGACGCAAAAGCCAGGATAGCAATCGCGAAAAAGCCATCAGACCCGCGACACACCCCAACATGAAAATTGATAAAATCTGCCATTGAAAATCGCTGATCGCGTCAATCATGATGGGATACATGCCCAGCAACAGCAGAATGAAGCTACCGGAGACACCCGGCAAAATCATCGCGCAGATGGCAATCGTTCCCGCCAGAAATACCACCAGCCAACCTGTGGACCCCTGAACCGGTGAAGCCACTGAGATACCAAGGGCGACCAGGGTTCCCACCCAAAAAAATGTCCATTCCTGCCACCTCAGATGGGGCAACTGACGGAATATATAAACAATGGAAGCAACGATCAAACCAAAGAAAAAAGACCAAACCAGTATAGGTTGGCTCTCGAGAAGATGGCTCACCAAAGAAGCAAAGGAAGCAATACTGAGTAAAATACCACTGAACAGTACCAACAGAAAATTACCGTTAATGGCCCGCCAAAAAGCGGCCGGGCCATCATTTTTCAGTAATATCAATGCATGAATATTGATCGAGCGGATTGCATCCAGCAGATCCTCATAAATACCGCTGATGAAAGCAATCGTTCCGCCGGAGACCCCGGGTACAACATCTGCAGCGCCCATCGCCATACCTTTAAAGAAGAGCAGCAGCCAGCGTTTAAATAAAACCATCAAAATGCCCGGAAAGATTAACGGCTAATACCACTTAGCAGGGGGACAAACCGCACCTGCTCGACTACCCGCTCTTCAAAATTTGCGCTATCCCCCTCCCGGGTAATAACTCTTAACTCCTGAACTTCTCCGGAACCAACGGGAATCACAAGAATACCGTCAGGGGCTAATTGATGTAGCAGTTCCTCGGGGACCTGATTCGGGGCTGCCGCACTGAGAATACCATCGTAAGGTGCATTTTCCGCCCAGCCGAAGCCACCGTCACTGTGAGACAAACGTACATTTCTTAGCCCAAGCAGGCGCAGTCGTTCTCGAGCCTTGTCAATCAGCGGCTTGATGCGCTCCACACCGTAAACCTGATCAACCAACTGTGCAAGAATCGCTGTCTGGTAGCCGGAACCGGTACCAATTTCAAGCACCTTGCGTCGCGGTCCAAGAGATAAAAGCAATTCTGTCATCAACGCAACGATGTAGGGCTGGGAAAGGGTTTGCCCGTAACCTATCGGCAATGCTGTGTCCTCATAGGCTCTATGCGACAGGGCTTCGTCAAGAAACAGATGACGGGGTGTCACACGCATCACATCCAGTACTCTCTGATTGGAGATGCCTTGTTCCTTGAGTCGTTGTATAAGGCGTTCACGGGTACGCTGAGAGGTCATTCCAATGCCACCTAACTCAATCGAATTCACCCTATCACCCCTGGATAAAAATAAAATTGAACTATACCACAGCGCTTAAACAGCGCCATCGCCGCAATTTGGTCTAAGCAATACCAGCTCTCGCAATACCGAGGTGGCAAAACAACCGGAAGACAAATCAAATGACAGCTCCAGGTCAATATAATCAGTGTGATTTGACCACTGGTATTGCAGGCTCCCGGGGGTCAACAGCAAGGGTCTTCTCTCCTGCTGAAAACCGCTGTACTCCAGTGAATTGGTCCAGTCACGCCAGGGGAGAAGAACCTGATCTTCAATCAATTGAACTGCTGGCGGAGCGGTACTCCTCCCCCGTCCCCAAAGTGGTCCTTCAGGGAAAATCTCTCCCGGCAATGACGACTGCCAGCACTCCAATCTCACTCTTTCAGCCAGCACCAGGTTAAACAGGTAGGCACGTGCCGCTGACAGATAGATCCCGTCGATGGGAGACCGCTGCCGACTGCGCCCACCCCGCTGCCCTCCATTTACAGGGGTATCACCCCACATCGACAACAATCGACTGGCTTCGACAAGATTACCCCCGGCCCGGCCAAAACGCTGCTCTCCAAAGTAATTCGGCACACCAGATGCAATCTGCTGCAAACGATATTCCAGCGCGGAAATGTCCCCTTCGATCCGTCGCAACCGGATAACAAACTGATTGCCTGTATGCTGCCCCCGCCGCAACTTCTTATGGTGACGCTGCTGTGCAAGCACCTGACACCCCTCCAGCGGCTGAGACTGCTCAAACCGTTCCTGCAACCTGCCCGGCAGATGCACACTGAACCACTGCCGGGTCACTGCATGCCGGTCTTTCATGCCACAGTAGCCGACAGCCATGCCATCAACACCAAAGTGCTTCGCCAGCAGCGCTGCAACCCAGTGCGTGTTCTGGCCCCGCTTTTCCACATAAAGACAAAGATGCTCACCTTCTCCCGATAACTCAAAACCCAGTTGCTCAGTCACCTGGAAATCTTCGGGCACGCTCCGAAACAATGCGCTGGCAGAAGGTGAGGCAACAGCATAGGGGAAGTCGAGGGAAAAATTACGGTTGTTCATATTGTCTCAGTGCAGAGATTGGGTGGCGGCAAGTTTACAGCCCACCCCCGGCAACTGAAAGACAAGTATAACAACCGTGAAACGTGCCTGCTTCTGTGACTCCGTCAATTCTGGCCGGTGGTCGTAGCGAGGGTGCCAAGCAAGACCACCGCCTGGCAGCCAATCCCTTCGCCACGCCCCTCGAAACCGAGTTTTTCAGTGGTGGTAGCCTTGATATTCAACCGGTCACGATCACACTCAAGATCCTGAGCAAGATTGACAAGCATCGCATCAAGGTGCAGGGACATTTTCGGGGCCTGTGCAATAAGGGTGATATCTGCATTGATCATGCGGTAGCCTTTTGCTGCCACCAGTGATACGACCTGCCGCAGCAACCCTCGACTGTCAGCATTGCGATAACGGGGATCCGAATCGGGGAAGTGACGCCCGATATCTCCAAGAGATGAAGCGCCCAGCAAAGCATCACACAGCGCATGAATCAGCACATCGCCATCTGAATGCGCGATCAATCCGCGGTCAAAGGGAATTCTCACACCGCCTACAACGATATGATCACCAGTACCAAACGCGTGAACATCGTAGCCCTGACCTATTCTCATATCACGGCCACTCCATACCGCCAGATTGCTGTCTCAAGAACTCGTTCTGAAATCTTATAATCGCCTCGGCGATCGCCAGATCTTCACGTCGGGTAATCTTGATGTTATCAGCGCTACCCTCAACGACGAGAGGGCAATGGCCAAGCTTTTCAACTGCAGCCGCCTCATCAGTCGGCTGCCACTGCTGACGAAGTGCCGAGTTTAGACTCCAGCTGAGTAAACCATAACGAAAAATTTGAGGCGTCTGAGCCAACCGCAAATTAGCACGACTGATGGTTGCGGTTATGCCCGCCCGATCATTTACCTGTTTTACTGTGTCACTGACTGGTACCGCCAGGATTCCACCAACCTTGTGCGATTTTACCGCGCAGATTAGCTTGTTGATATCCGGGACGCGGACACAGGGCCTTGCCACATCGTGCACCAGCACCCAGTCATCCACATGCGCCTCCCGCTGGAGGCACTCCAATGCCAGCCTTACGGAATCCGAGCGCTCTTTTCCACCATGTACGGTACGGATTCGCGGATGCGAAAAGACGGGCAATCGTGACCACTGACTATCGGCTGGATGGATCGCCACGACGACAACCGATTGATCAATCTGCAGCAGGCGTTCCAGGGTATGTTCGATCACCGTTCTACCCGCCATCACCTGATACTGTTTTGGCAGTATCTCGCCAAATCGTCTACCCTGCCCGGCCGCTGGCACCACAATCCAGCTAACGGGCATTTGGGTACTCCAGCAGAGGTCGCAGAAACTCGCAACAAAACCGTAGGCAAGAAAAAAGGAGGTCGCTCATTGATCATCCTTTTCAACGACCATGTAAAATGTCTCACCTTCCTTAATCATGCCGAGATCTTTTCTGGCCCGCTCTTCAATACTGTCAAAACCATCCTTCAGATTGCCGACCTCATTTTCCAGAATACTGTTTCTCAGCTGCAGGCTCTGATTCTCCTGTCGCTGTTGTTCTACCCCACGTTGCAGCATCAGTTTTTTGGAGAACCCACCCTCACCCAGCCACAATTGATATTGGAGAATGGCGAGAAGACCGGTAAGAACTATCAGGAGCCAGCGCATGACGGGATTCTACAGAACAAAATAAACGGCGTCAGCGGAAAGCTCGCGCCTTTCCAGTGGTGGCCGGTCAAGCAGAGGTGCTGCGGGGTATCGCCGACAAACAGATTTCAGCAAAAATCATGTGATACGTCATTGCACATGAACCCGCCGGGTAGAAGTACGGAGCAAAATCAGGAATCCAGACTCTCTTTTGAAACCATCACAGGACTCGGCATCTCACTGTCATTTACAGGCGACTGATCCCGGTTGTGAGAATAGAGTACTGCCCGGTCACGGCCCCCGGCTTTTGCCAGATACATCGCATGATCGGCACACTTCACCAAAGGGACATCCATCAAAGCATCGGCATCCAGATACTGGCCGGTAGCGATGGCACTCTGCTGATAGAGAGAGAGAACCGATTCTGTAGCGAGATGTCGACTGAACACGAATTGCAGACCAATCGCCACAACAGCCGTCAGCAATGTGGCAATAAAAAACATGCCGACCACCGTAAACCGTATTGAAAACATTCTGCGGCTGGCATTTTTCATGAAACCCTGCATCCAGTCACCTCCTTGCTGCTTGAATCCATTTTAAAGTCGCTACAGATATTTGACGTCCCGGTTCAATAGAGGAATTATCCGAGCGGTGATCTCTATCAATAAGAAAACAGCGTTGATTAGGTTACTCTTTTTACGACATCAGTTTTACATTGACAACAAAAAGCATCCGTATTTGATAAAAAATTCCAAATAAATACGAATTAACTATCAATAAAAAAGGGTAGCTGTCGCTACCCTTTTTTATTGATACTTGACTGATTCAAACCTTGAATTCTGCGCGTCCGTTATAAGTCACCCGGCTGCCCAATTCAGCCTCAATACGCAACAAACGATTATATTTGGCCACCCGATCGGAGCGGCACAGGGAACCGGTTTTGATCTGACCCGCTGCGGTAGCCACGGCCAGATCGGCGATGGTCGTATCCTCCGTTTCACCCGACCGATGAGAAATCACGGCGGAATACCCGGCATTTTTAGCCATTTTTATGGCATCCAGTGTTTCAGTGAGAGAGCCGATTTGATTGAATTTAATCAAAATGGAATTTGCCACGCCCAGATCAATACCCCTCTTCAGAATTTTGGTATTGGTGACGAACAAATCGTCCCCGACCAGCTGTACACGATCGCCCAGCTTTTCAGTCTGATATTTCCAGCCATCCCAGTCAGATTCATCCTGGCCGTCCTCAATGGATATAATCGGATACTGGTCACAGAGTTCCGCCAGGAAATCACTGAACCCCTCGGAACTATAAACCTTTCCCTCACCGGACAGGTTGTACTGGCCATCCCGATAGAATTCCGACGCAGCACAATCCAGTGCCAGTGTCACATCGACACCCAGTTTGTAGCCTGCTGCCTGCACTGCCTCCTTGATAACGGCCAACGCTTCCGCGTTCGAGGACAGATTCGGAGCAAAACCACCCTCATCGCCAACCGCTGTGCTCAACCCTTTGTTACCGAGAACTTTTTTCAGTGCGTGGAAGATCTCAGCGCCAACACGCAACGCTTCGGCGAACGTTTTTGCCGACACAGGCTGTATCATAAACTCCTGAATATCGACATTGTTGTCGGCATGCTCTCCACCATTGAGGATGTTCATCATCGGCACCGGCATACTGTAGCGGCCGGCCGAACCGTTCAGCTCAGCAATATGCGCGTAGAGCGGCATGCCACGCGAGACTGCAGCTGCTTTTGCGGCGGCAAGTGATACGGCCAGAATGGCATTTGCACCAAATATTGACTTGTTTTCAGTGCCGTCTGCATCAATCATCAATTGATCCAGCTCTCGTTGCTGACAGGCGTCTCTGCCCAGCAACAAAGTACGAATCGGCCCATTAACATTCTCTACCGCTTTGAGCACGCCTTTGCCAAGGTAGCGTGACTTGTCACCATCGCGAAGCTCTAACGCCTCCCTCGAACCGGTAGAGGCACCGGATGGCGCACAAGCACTACCAACACTGCCGTCTTCCAGGATGACATCTGCCTGCACAGTCGGGTTGCCCCTTGAATCCAGCACTTCATAGGCACGAACATCGGTAATTTTAGTCATGTCTGTTTCCTCAAAATTTGACGACGCCATCAACACGTTCGACCTTGGGGCTGAACACACAGGTCTGTGCTAGACGATAGTCAGTTCGGGTTGTGATTTGATCAGATCATCAAGGGCTTTTATTTGATGCAAAAAGGGTTCGAGCGCATCCAGCGGCAATGCACTGGGGCCATCGCAACGGGCGCGATCCGGATCGGGATGTGCTTCGAGAAATAAGCCAGCCAGCCCAACGGCAATACCCGCCCTGGCCAACTCGACAACCTGATGGCGGCGGCCACCGGACGCAAGACCCATGGGGTCGCGACACTGCAAGGCATGCGTGACATCAAAAATCACTGGCAGACCATTGCCCACTTCTTTCATGGTACGAAAACCCAACATATCCACCACCAGGTTATCGTAGCCAAAAGCAGAGCCCCGCTCACACAACATGAGCTTCTGATTACCGCACTCCTTGAATTTCTCGACGATATTACCCATTTGTCCGGGGCTGAGAAATTGGGGTTTCTTGATATTGATCACGGCGTGTGTTGCTGCCATGGCTTTTACCAAATCCGTCTGGCGCGCCAGAAAAGCGGGCAACTGAAGAATCTCACAAACCTCCGCCACAGGAGCCGCCTGAGAAATCTCGTGAACATCGGTGATCAGGGGCACACCAAAAGTTTCTTTAATTTCCTGAAATATCTTTAACCCCTCATCGAGGCCTGGACCACGATAGGAATGGATGGACGACCGGTTCGCCTTGTCAAATGAGGCCTTGAAAACATAGGGAATAGCCAGTTTCCGGGTAACAGTTACATAGGCCTCTGCAACACGCATGGCGAGGTCGCGGGATTCCAGTACATTCATCCCCCCAAACAGAACAAAGGGCCGGTTGTTGGCAACCGGGATTCCCGCCACATCAAGGGAAACGCTGGGTACACTCACAGGTCAGTTTTCTCCGGCATGGGTCAGTGCCGCTTTCACAAAACTACTGAACAGTGGATGACCATTGCGAGGTGTGGAAGTAAATTCCGGATGGAACTGGCAGGCAAAAAACCATGGATGTCCCGGAATTTCTATTGTTTCCACCAGAGTTCTGTTTTCAGACCAGCCGCCCACCTGCATGCCGGCATTCTGAAGTGTCGAAACATATTTGTTGTTCACCTCATAGCGATGTCGGTGACGCTCAAATATCACATCTGCTCCATAGATTTCCTGCGCCATGCTACCTGGCACGAGATAACTGTTCTGGGCACCGAGCCGCATGGTGCCACCGAGATCTGAATCCTCATTGCGCACTTCCACGTTGCCGTCAATATCGACCCACTCGGTAATCAAACCAATAACCGGGTAGGGTGTATCGCGATCAAATTCCGTACTGTTTGATCTGACCAGCCCACAGACATTGCGGGCAAACTCGATCATGGCCACCTGCATACCCAGGCAGATACCGAGGTACGGGATTTTCTGCTCTCTGGCATATTTGACGGCCTTGATCTTGCCCTCCACACCGCGGACACCAAACCCCCCCGGCACCAGTATGCCGTTGACACCGGTCAGCAGTTCAAGGTCATTATCGAGATCCTCGGAATCGATATAGCGAACATTGACCTTGGTCTGGTTGCGGATACCCGCATGAATCAGCGCTTCGTTCAGGGACTTATAGGCATCCAGAAGCTCCATATATTTGCCGACCATGGCAATGGTCACCTGATGTTTTGGGTTGAGCTGATTGTCAACCACCCAATCCCAGGCACTAATGTCGGCCTCACTGTATTGCAGATGGAGCTTTTCCATGACGATCTGGTCGAGGCCACGGCGCTGCAGATCTCTGGGAATGGCATAAATTGTCCGCGCATCCAGCAACGGCACCACAGCTCTTTCTTCCACGTTGGTGAACAGAGAGATTTTCTTGCGTTGCCCTTCATCGAGCTCGACTTCACATCGACACAGCAGGATATCTGGCGACAAACCTATAGAGCGCAACTCTTTGACGGAATGTTGGGTGGGTTTGGTTTTTGTTTCCCCCGCCGTTGCAATATAGGGTACCAATGTCAAATGAATAAGAATGGACCGGGTGGAGCCCAACTCGAGCTTCAATTGACGAACAGCCTCAAGAAAAGGCTGCGACTCAATATCACCGACTGTACCGCCAATTTCGACGATGGCAACATCGACACCCTCGCCACCGGCCAGCACCCGGCGTTTGATTTCATCTGTCACATGAGGGATAACCTGAACAGTACCGCCCAGATAGTCCCCACGGCGTTCACGACGCAGAATTGTTTCGTAGACCTTACCGCTGGTGAAGTTGTTACGCTTGCTCATTTTGGAGGAGAGAAAGCGTTCGTAGTGGCCGAGGTCAAGATCTGTCTCAGCACCATCTTCAGTGACAAACACCTCACCGTGCTGAAACGGACTCATGGTGCCGGGATCGACATTGAGGTAGGGGTCAAGCTTCAGAATGGTGACACTGAGGCCATGGGCCTCCAGAATCGAGCCCAGTGATGCCGAAGCGATACCCTTCCCCAAGGAGGATACAACGCCGCCGGTAACAAAAATATAACGTGTCATTTAGACCCTTCCGAACATTTTGGATACTGCATCAAGAATGCCGAACTCATACCGAATAGAGCAGGTATGTTTTAAAAAAGGCGATTTTTTATTCTAGCGGGAGATGAATCAGAGCGATGCCCACCGGTGTCGAGATGGGAAATCAGACTATCAGAAACCCTTGTGTTGCTCAATGAATATTACGACCCGAAATCCCACTGCACCGTGTAACCCTGTTCATCGGGTTGCACCTGAAACACATCACAAATCCACAAATCCCCAACCGCCAATAAAATACCATCCCGGTAGATCAAGGGTACCCGACTGCGCAGCCATGGCTCCAGGCCATATTCCTGAAACAGTTTCTTCAAGGTATTTGATGCACTGCGCCCGACCGGTTTGCAACGCTCACCGCCATTGCGAAAACGCACTTCAAATGCATCAACACCAGTCAGCTTGATGCCACGTCCCTGTTCGACACGAAAACTCAGTGTACTTTTATCGGGCAAGTCCAACGCCCCTCTGCCATCCCAATGAAGCGAGACGGGAACATGATCAGGCGTGTCAGGGTCGGCGGGCAACAAATAAAGCCGACGTTGGTACCTGCGCAACTGAATGCCCGCCCAGCTTACCAGTGGCTCCGCATCCACTCTGGCGGGCAGCAGCTCGTACAACACAGCATCGATAACTTTATGTCCCGGTTGTGCAAGATGATGCCGGCCGGCCCAGTGCCGCAACAGGTTTGCTTGACGCAGCTCGTCAAACGATAACAATGCTTCGAGACTGATACTCCAACCCAGCCGCTCCCTGTGCTCATAGGCGGCTATCAAATCCTGAGCTGCCAACAGATCGGACAGCAGATCACTGTCACGACACAACCGGGCACTATGGGCGATCCTCACTGCATAATCCGGCCAGTGTGCGGCCAGGATGGGAATCACTTTATGGCGGAGAAAATTGCGGTCAAAGGACACGTCTTCATTGCTCTCATCCTCAATCCAGAGCAATTCTTCAGCCATGGCATACTTTTCCAGATCCGACCGGGTAAAGGATAGCAGTGGTCTCAACAACTCCGCCCCACCCAGGTAACGCGAGACTGGCATTCCGGCCAAGCCTCTGGGACCACTGCCACGCAGCAGTCGGTAGAGCACTGTTTCAACCTGGTCATCGGCATGGTGGCCCAGCAGCAACAGGCCGTCCGCTGGGAGAAGTTTTTCAAACGCCTGGTAGCGGGCTGTTCTGGCTGCATCTTCGACACCCTGACCGTTGACGATGACAATAGCCTGTTCAGTATTCAAGGTGACACCGAGTGCATCACAAACCTGCTGACAGTGCGCTTGCCAGCTTCCCGCATTCGGCGATAGTTGGTGATTTACATGGATGGCGCTGACGGCATCTGCCCCCAACAGCTTGACCAGCGAAACGAGCAAGACATGAGAATCGAGGCCACCGCTGTAACCCACATAACAATGACTGGCCTCGCGCAATCTGGGCAAATACGGTGCAAGGAGGTCGGGCGTATAGGTCATGAGGCTGATCTGCGTATATCAGCACCCTACGTTAATGGCTGCGGCCCGACAAGGCAAGGCAACACTACCGACAATCAGACAAATGCTCGAATCCGATACATTTGGGTTTCTCTGGGCCCATCGGCAATGACATGCAAATGTCCTGGGCTATACTTTTATAAAAACACAGGTTTTTTGTGCTTCAAATGCGGCTAGAGGTATTCATTAATGTCTGCCAATGATTCACTCAAAAAAGAGAGTAAGCCCCAAAAAAAAGGGCGAAAACTCTACAAAGGTGAGCTTACCGTCGATGCACTGCGGGATGAAAATGATGCGTTCCGCGGCACGGGGGGCATCAGTGAAGAAAATCGGACAATGGGTTTCAAACCTGCTTTTTACGATATGGAAACCGCCACGATTCACGCCTCCAAGTTCACTAACGGCGGTGAGGCACCCATGCATGTTCTGGATGGCTTGCCTGCCGATCTGATTGTTTCGCGACAGCAAAATGGCAAGGTTAACTCGGTGAAGCCGGGCGTTATAGCCGGTTTCGTCCAGCGTGACCGTTTTTATACACGGGAGCAGGCCGCCCTGACTACCGCACAAATGCGGGATCGCACACAGATGCTGAGCGATCCGGAGCAGCACAACCAACTGTTGTCTGTCTGGGAAAAATTTGTCGTCGACCAGTCTTATCCCAGTGATTTTATCAGGCCGGTCGTGGAAGACTCCTGGCGCCGCTGCCAACAATCACATATTGATCCAGAATTACAGCATGCACCGCTGATTGCCGATGACAGCCTGCTTGAATATCGTCGCTTCCTGCAAACAGATCTTATGCGTGCGGCTCAACCCATCATGAAACGTGCTTCGGAGGTCCTGTTTCGCTCGGACAGCCTCATCCTTCTGGCTGACTCAGAAGGCTTGATTCTCGATATTCATGCCGATGACAACGTGTTGAGTCATGCAACCCATATCAACTTGATTCAGGGCGGTGTCTGGGATGAGAAAACAGCTGGCACCAATGCAATAGGTACTGCACTGGCCACAGCTGAGCCTGTCCAGCTTTATGGTGCAGAACATTTCTGCTCCGGCATCAAACACTGGACCTGCTCCGCAGATGTCATCAGGGATCCGCACGATGGTCGTGTGTTGGGGGCTGTAGATTTATCGGGCCTTACTGACAGCTATCAGCGCAATGCCCTGGATTTTGCCATTATGGCTGCGCGTCTCATCGAGTCCAATCTGGCCAAGGAATACTTAAAATCCCGCAACAATGTCGTGGAGGCAACAAAGACCATGTTCCTGGGCTGGAAAACCGAGGGATTACTGGCGTTTGACCGCAGGGGCCGGCTGGTAAAGGCCAACCAACAGGCACATAACACACTAAAAATACTCGGAGCGGATCTAGTCCTCACGCCCCAGTGCAGACTACCTGGACTGGACCTGGAAATGCCGGGCGCCCCCGCCAACGCACCATCCTGGCTTCTCGACCAACTGCGCCTTCCCATTGAACTGAAAGGACAAACGGTTGGCACGCTGATTGTTCTTTCCGCACAACACAAATGACAGATGAATCACACCAGACCCACCAGGAAAAATTTTCCGCTTATCAAGCAATTTTTAAAAGCGGGTCAGGCGTTCCCGTAACCCATCAGTCTCTCGTAGCGCTTATCCAGAAGGGTATCAATGGGTATTTCGAGGAGCTGATCAACTTGCTGTGACAACCGTTCCCTGAGAGTATTTGCCATGGCATCAATATCCCGATGCGCGCCACCCATTGGCTCCGGAATGGTCTCATCAACGATACCCAGCTTCTGTAAAACGGAGGATGTCACTCCCATCGCCTCAGCAGCGTCCGGCGCTTTGGCAGACGTCTTCCAGATAATATTGGCGCATCCCTCCGGAGAGATAACAAAGTAGGTGGCATACTGCAACATGTTCAAATAGTCTCCGACACCAATCGCCAATGCCCCACCGGAGCTGCCTTCACCAATAACCGTGCAGATAATCGGTGTCCTGAGGCGTGACATCACGGCAAGATTTTGAGCGATCGCTTCGCTGATACCGCGTTCTTCAGAGTCTATGCCGGGGTAAGCCCCAGGCGTATCAATCAATGTCAGCACAGGCATCTTGAAACGCGCGGCCATTTCCATAAGCCGCATCGCCTTGCGATAACCTTCCGGTTTTGGCATACCGAAATTGCGATAGACCTTTTCTGTTACCCCGCGGCCCTTTTCTTCGCCAATCACCATCACCGGCTTGCCATCGAGGCGGGCAACCCCGCCAACAATGGCTCTGTCATCGCCAAAATGTCGATCGCCATGCAGCTCTTCAAACTCCGTAAAAATCCGACTGATGTAGTCCATGGTATAAGGGCGCTGAGGATGGCGGGCCACCTGAACAATCTGCCATGCTGTAAGATCAGAATAGATTTTTTCCGTCAGCCGCCGACTCTTGTCACGAAGTTTGGCCACCTCATCAGTAATATTCAGCTCGTTGTCATTGCCAACCAACTGCAATTCTTCAATTTTTGCTTCAAGTTCTGCTATTGGTTGCTCAAAATCGAGATAATTGAGATTCATAGGGTATTTTGTCCGTGGAATTGTATGACGGCCATTTTAGGGCAGATAGATGAATTGTAATGGCAGTGTGAGCTAATGCCTACCTGGCTAGAACCGCAGATGAATGCGATCATTACCCAGCAGTTCTCTTAATTGATGCAACAGATCATCTTCGGGCGAAACAGCCCAGCGCTCCCCTAACATAATCTCACCCGAGGCAACGCTTGACTGATAGTTGATTTTCACCGGGCAGGCTCCATCAGCATACGGCGACATGATATCGACCAGTTGATCCAAGGAGGTATCGCTAAGCTTATCCCTGTTGAGGTCAAGCGTAATCGCCTTGAGGTAATTGACACGTGCCTCAAAAAGATTCTTGACATGATCGGCCCGCATTTTCAGTCCGCCGGTATAATCATCCTCAGCAACCTGACCTTCGACCACCAATAGAGCATCCTTGTCAATTTTATCGCGATGCGCCCTGTAGGCATCAGCGAAGACAGCCACTTCTATACGCCCACTGCGGTCGTCCAGTGTAATCACAGCCATATTGTCCCCCCGCCGGGTTTTAATGACCCGCATACCCACCACCAGACCAGCCACCAGCTGGCTTTTCTTGTCCGGTTTGAGATCGGCTATACGGCTGGGGACAAAGTGCTTCAACTCCTCCAGATATTCATCCACCGGATGCCCGGTAAGATAGAGACCCAACGTTTCTTTCTCACCCCGCAGGCGCTCTTTTGCACTGAGCCCCCGTTGTTGCCTGAAACTCTGGTAACTGATTTCCGGGGCACTTTCTCGAGGTGTAGCACCGAATAGATCCGTCATACCTGAATCTGTGTTGCGTGAGTTTTGCTCAGCCATCTTGACAGCTTCCTCACTGGCCGCCAGCATCACTGCGCGACGATAGCCGACATCCCCCGCCGGCCCGACAGCATCCAATGCCCCGCATCTAACCAGCGCATCCAAGGCCCGTTTATTAAGTTTATGGCGGTCGACCCGGGCACAAAAATCAAACAGATCCCCGAATGGCCCGCCCTCCTGCCGCACAGCAATAATGCTGTTGACGGGCCCCTCCCCTAGACCCTTGATGGCGCCGAGCCCATAAATCACTTCGTTATCGTCCGAGACAGTAAAAGCGAACCGACCGCGATTGACATCCGGGGGTAACACGACGAGATTCATCGCCCGGCATTCATCAATTAACGTCACCACTTTGTCGGTATTTTGCATATCGGCTGACAAGACCGCAGCCATGAACTCTGCGGGATAATGGGCTTTCAACCATGCCGTCTGATAAGCCAACAGGGCATATGCTGCAGAATGGGATTTGTTAAAACCGTAGCCGGCAAATTTTTCAACCAGATCAAAAATTTTCACGGCAAGCTCGGGATCTATACCCTGTTGACGGGCGCCTGCTTCAAAAATACTGCGCTGCTTGGCCATTTCTTCAGGCTTTTTCTTGCCCATGGCACGGCGCAACATATCGGCACCGCCCAAGGTGTAGCCTGCCAGAACCTGAGCGATCTGCATGACCTGTTCCTGGTAGACAATCACACCATAGGTCGGACCGAGCACAGGTTTCAGCGACTCATGCTGAAATTTTGCATCTGGGTAGGCCACCTGCGCACGACCGTGCTTGCGATTGATGAAATCATCCACCATACCGGATTGCAGTGGCCCCGGCCTGAACAATGCCACCAACGCTACAATGTCTTCAAAACAGTTCGGCTCCACCCGTTTGATGAGATCTTTCATTCCCCGGGATTCAAGCTGAAATACCGCTGTCGTTTCCGCCCGCTGCATCAATCCGTAAGTTGCAGGATCATCCAGCGGAATCGCGTCAATAGCTACCGGGGGTTCACCCGCCTTGGCGAGACGCTGATTGACCATTTTGACGGCCCAGTCGATGATGGTCAGTGTTCGCAGCCCGAGAAAGTCAAATTTCACCAGACCCGCTTTCTCTACATCGTCTTTATCGAACTGTGTAACCAGTCCTTCGCCGTTTTCATCACAGTAAAGCGGTGCAAAATCTGTCAGGGTGGTTGGCGCAATCACAACACCACCCGCATGCTTGCCAACATTGCGAGTTACACCTTCCAGTTGTAACGCCATCTCCCAGATTTCCTGTGCCTCCTCATCGGCTTCAAGGAAATCTCGCAGGGCTTCCTCCTGGACAACCGCTTTTTCCAGCGTCATACCGATATCCGGCGGAATCATTTTCGATAATTTGTCTGCCAGACCGTAGGCTTTCCCTTGCACGCGTGCCACATCGCGAACAACCGCTTTTGCGGCCATCGTACCAAACGTGATGATCTGGGAAACCGCATCCCTACCATAGCGATCCGCCACATAGGCAATCACCCGATCGCGATTGTCCATGCAGAAATCAATATCAAAGTCAGGCATTGATACCCGTTCAGGATTGAGGAATCGCTCAAACAGAAGATCGTATTCGAGCGGATCGAGATCCGTGATGCCCAGTGCATAGGCAACCAGAGATCCGGCACCGGAACCACGGCCCGGTCCGACGGGTATATCGTTTTCTTTTGCCCAGCGGATAAAGTCCATGACAATGAGAAAATAGCCGGGAAAGCCCATCTGAATAATGATATCCAGCTCAAAGCGAAGTCGGTCAAGATAAACCTGCCGCTGTGCCTGATAATCCAGCGCAGATGGATCGAGCAGTCTTTTCAGGCGTTCATCCAGCCCATCAAAAGAAACCTTCTCAAAATAGCTGTCTTTCGTCATGCCCTCTGGAATCGGGTAATCCGGCAAAAAGTGCTCACCAAGCTTTAGGTCCAGCGAACAGCGTTTGGCAATCTCAATGCTGTTTTCCAGCGCCTCCGGCAAATCGGAGAACAACTCAGTCATCTCTTCCGGAGAACGCAGATATTGTTGATCGCTGTAACGCCGCTCCCGACGCGGGTCACCGAGCACTCGCCCTTCACCGATACATACCCGGGCCTCATGAGCCTCAAACTGGTCACTGGCAAGAAACCGAACGTCATTGGTTGCCACCACAGGGCAGTTATACATTGAGGCAACTGGCAGCAATTCATGGATAAAGTTCTCTTCATCCGGTCGACCGGTTCGAGTGAGCTCCAAATAAAACCGACCCGGAAAATCGGCTAACCAGCCCTGAAGCAGCTCTTTGGCATAATCCGATTTACCTGAGAGCATGGCCTGACCCACATCACCCAGACGGCCAGAAAGAACAATCAACCCTTCACTTGCCTCACTGATCCATTGGCGTTCGACACAAGGAACGCCTTGGTGCTGTCCCTCCTGAAAGGCTCGTGAAATAAGCTTTGTAAGATTCCGGTAACCCTGCTGATTCATCACCAATAAAGTGACACTGGTCGATACGCCATCAGGCACTGGATTGCTCACCTGCAAATCTGCACCACAAATCGGTTTGACCCCAGCCGCCTGTGCTGCCTGATAAAACTTCACCAATCCATAGAAATTGGTGATATCCGTCAATGCGATTGCAGGCATACCCAGTCGGGCCACCTGTTGTACCAATGGCTTGATCCTGACCATACCATCTACAAGCGAGTATTCACTGTGCAGGCGAAGGTGCACGAAGGATGTTTCCACAGCGACTGTTCTCTCCTCTGCGCTCA
>NZ_CBFHYF010000021.1:0-3438 GCF_965660005.1 Porticoccus sp. | reverse complement strand
GACCGTTTTGGGAATTCTGACCTTATGAATAATCTCTGCCTCAGCTTCATCACACTGGTGGGTGGCCGCACAGAGCAGCTCTTTGAGGGACCGATCCCAACAACTCTCCATTAATTGAGGATCGGGCAGGACATCCCGGTCTGACTAAAAAGATACACTGACACGTCCGTTGTAGCTCACCACGTTAAACATCAGTGTCAACCCCTCCACCAAGGGAGCCAGCGCTGACACGTAGACTAATTTAGCGCCTCGCATATAAAGTGGCCACTGCGGACCCGGCACATTGGTCATGACACAGTTGCCGATCCCCGCCAGTGTCTTTCGCGACAAATGACTGTGCGTGGCCATGCCAATACCCATTGCCAGGGTAAAGGATGGCATGTGTCTTGTGATATCAGTCATATCCTTTGCTCCCTGGGCTTTCTCGAGAGCGGCGCTGGTAGAGGTGTCCCATTGAATCACTTCAAGTCTTTCCAGCGGGTCAACGACCTGTGTATGCAATGGCGGGGTCATTACAGCCATTGTTTGTTTGCCTTTCCTGTCTCTTTTATTCTGCCTGACTGGAACAATTGCCCGCATGGAATGGTAAGGCAGCTCTTCCTTGTCCTGCAGGTAATGGTGAAGTGCTCCACCACACAGGGCCAGCAATACGTCATTGATGGTGGCACCATTCACTGCACGCTTGATTGATCGGACATCCTCAAGGGAAAAATCGACGCCACCAAATACCCGGTGAGGGCTGACATGATCGCGGTTGAAGCGGGTTTCCGGTCTAACAACCGCATCCTTGGACTCCCTATCCTGTCTCAGGGTTGTCACGAGCAGTTTTTTGCCGAGCGAGGGCAACATATTGATCAGATCAAAGCCGGTTTCAAAATTATACCGGGTATTGTTCACCAGGGTATTGATTAGCAATGTGCCCAGTGCCGGCTTCGGCTGTGGCTTCCATTGCCGCTCTACAATCTCTCTATCCGGCTCCGGTGACCTGTCGTGGAACAAACCCGCCAGATCGATGGCCGCCGTACCATCCACCGCGCAATGATGAATTTTGGTATAAATAGCAAATGAGCCTTTGGGCATCGATGGGATATTATCCAGGCCTTCAATAACGTACATCTCCCACAGAGGCCTGGTCATATCCAGAGGACGGGAGTGCAGCCGGGCGGTGAGGATGCAGAATTGACGCCAGTCCCCCGGTTTTGGTAATGCAATATGCCGGACATGATATTCAAGATCAAAGTTTTCATCATCCACCCAGTAGGGATGATCGACATCCAACGGCATCCTCATTAAGCGGGACCGGAATACATGCGAAATATCCAGGTGTTCTTCAATATGTTGCAATATGCTTTTGAAACGAACCGTTCCTTTCGCAGCGGTAGATTGATCGTAGATATAGAGCAACCCGAGATGGCCAGGCGTGGAGGGTGTCTCCGCGTAGAGATAAACCGCATCGTGACCAGTTAACTGTTTCATGGAAATTCCCGTATTAAAGTGGAGATATCAACTGAATAATTACCAATCAGAGTCTAAGGAATTTTTCTGACTGACAAGTATTTCCTTTGTGGACTATTGGCACCTTCCAACGACAAAGACAGCGGGACGTGGTAAGCCAGCATGGCTTCAAAATAAAATTACGTAATTGCCTGTTTGCGTATCCACCATAGCATAGCAAAAAACTCTTCGAGGTATGATCGGCACCTCTACTGGCAAAAAAGTACCCTGAACTGGCGTTCAGGTCAAAGCGTGGTGGCGGGCTGCCAGTATACTTTTTACCGGTTCAAAGGATTTGCGATGAATTTTGCATGGACCCAGCAAAGCAATGGCTTCGCGGTGTGCACTGGTCCCATAGCCTTTATGAGAGGCAAAACCATAACCGGGGAAAAGCTGCTCCGCCTGACACATTTCGGCATCGCGACATACCTTTGCCAGTATGGAAGCCGCACTTATGGCCGGAATTTTATCGTCACCCCCGACAACCGATTCAGCCACATAGCCCCAGTCCGGTATTCGATTTCCATCGACTGCCACATGTTCCGGTTTTAGTGTCAGACCATCGACGGCCCGCACCATCGCCATCATGGTAGCGCGGAGAATATTGTACTCATCAATCTCGGCCACCGACGCTCTCGCGATACACCAACTGAGGGCTTTTTTGCTGATTTCTGCGGCCAACTGACTGCGGCGGGAAGCAGAAAGTTTCTTGGAGTCGGCCAAACCAGCCACCGGATTTTTGGGATTGAGAATCACAGCAGCTGTTACAACATCTCCTGCCAGCGGTCCACGACCGACCTCATCCACGCCAGCCAGCAATTCACCTCTATAGGAGAGCTGAATAATGCTCATCTCAGACGACTTTCCAGCAAGCTCACTAACGCCCGTGCTGCCGTATCACTGCCACCGTGTCGAAGCGTCAGATGAAGCTCGGCAAAACGTTGTTGCAGTACCTGAACCTTTGTTGCATCCAGAAAATAGGACAACACCGCATCACTCAGCTTTTCCACAGTGGCGTTTTCCTGAAGTAACTCCGGCACAAGTGTTTCTGATGCAAGAAGATTCGGTAACGATACCCAGGGGACTTTCAACATTCGTGAAACCAGAGCATAGGTCCATTTACCCAGACGGTAGCTCACTACCATGGGTTTATTGAGCAGCATCGCCTCTAATGCCGACGTTCCTGATGACAGCAGCACAACATCGGCTGCCGCCATTGCCAGATGGGATTGACCCTTGAGCAACGTCACGGACAGCCCGGGATAGTCATGCAACAAACTGTGCAGCTGCTCATGGCGGTTATCGTTAGCAGCGGGGATGATCAGATGCAGACCGGATAACTGGTACCGACAGCGTTGTGCTGTCTCCAGAAATAACCGGCCCAATGAATCGACCTCAGATGCCCTGCTGCCCGGCATTAATGTCAATATCCGACCGTCTACAGGGAGATTCAGGGTCTTGCGGGCCTGCACATTATCCGTAGAGAGTGGAATTTCCTCGGCGAGGGGATGGCCAACAAACACCACCGGGACTTTATGTTGCCGATAGAAGTCTGCTTCAAATGGCAACAGCGTCAACATCAGGTCAACGGCACTGGCAATTTTTTTTACTCTGCCCTGACGCCAGGCCCAAACGGAGGGACTGACATAATGCGCCGTTAACAATCCTCGCTGCCTGAGTTTTTTTTCGAGGCCGAGGTTAAAGTCGGGAGAATCAATACCCACCACCAGATCAAATCGGTTTTTGATGAAATGCCGATAGAGCTCACGGCGTATACCGAGCAACTCAGGTAACCGTTTAAGTGGCTCAATAAACCCCATGACTGACAGGCGATCCATGGGGAATAACGAGCGGAAGCCCTCGGACAGCATTTTGTCGCCACCGATGCCTTCAAACTGCGCATCTGGATAGTGTAATTTTAAGGATTTGATGAGACCTGCACCC
>NZ_CBFHYF010000020.1:21114-29826 GCF_965660005.1 Porticoccus sp. | reverse complement strand
CCATTGGATTTACTGAAAACTCACCGGTAAAATTCGCCCCCCTATGAGCTCACCCAAAAAAGTCATTGTCGGCATGTCCGGCGGCGTAGATTCCTCCGTTACTGCTTTGCTGCTGCAAAAGCAGGGTTTCGATGTGGAAGGCCTGTTCATGAAAAATTGGGATGAAGATGATGGAACAGAATACTGTACCGCACGTCAGGATCTCAATGATGCCCAAGCTGTTGCAAATTCATTGGGCATTCGTCTGCATACGGCCAATTTCGCTGCCGAATACTGGGACAATGTTTTTGAGTATTTTTTAGCCGAATACCGGGCGGGCCGTACGCCGAACCCCGATGTTCTCTGTAACCGGGAAATCAAGTTCAAAACCTTTCTCGATTATGCCCGGATTCTTGGCGCAGAGACCATCGCCACAGGCCACTATGTAAGACGTCTTGACAGAAACGGGCAAACTTTTCTGTTGAAGGGGCTGGACAACAACAAGGATCAGAGCTATTTCCTCCACGCTGTTGATGAAGCCGCTTTTGCCCAATCGCTGTTCCCCCTCGGTGAGCTGGAGAAACCGGCAGTACGGAACCTTGCCGAACAGCATGGTCTGGCCACAGCAACCAAACACGACTCTACCGGCATCTGCTTTATCGGTGAACGTCGTTTCAAAGATTTCCTCAAGCAATACATTCCGGCGCAACCCGGTGATATCGAGAATACTGAGGGCTTAGTTATCGGTGTCCATCAGGGATTGATGTACCATACTCTGGGACAACGTCAGGGACTGGGAATAGGCGGCCTTCGAGATGCCACAAATGATCCCTGGTATGTTGTAGGCAAGGACCTTTCCAGAAATATACTGATCGTCGCCCAGGGGGCCGAGCACCCTCGCCTGTTCTCTGATAGTTTAAGTGCCATCGACATTCACTGGATCAATGGTCTGCCCGCCCGAAATGAATTCAGGTGTAAAGCTAAAGTTCGCTATCGACAGACTGATCAGGGGTGTACCGTGATAAAAAATAATGATGGCTATCAGATTCTGTTTGATGAGCGACAAAGAGCAGTCACTCCCGGACAATCCGTGGTGTTTTACGATGGAGATATTTGCATGGGTGGTGGAGTCATAGACAACACGTGGAACTCGGTTAAATCACTATGCTGAAGAAACCTACGCGAGATCAAATTATTGCACTCGGTGGAATTTTTCAGGCCTGCCAGCTCGTCGAAACACTGGCAAAGACCGGATCAATACCAACAGACCGATTTCAAGTCTGTATCGAGAGCCTTTTTCAGCAGAATCCGGACAATACCGAACAGGTATTCGGCTCAGTGGACAACCTTCAGTTGGGAGTAGAAACCCTGCAGGAGCTACTGACAATGCAGACAACGGCCAAACAGTCCGACACATTACGTTATGCGGTGGGGGTTATTCACTTGTCCAGAAAACTGCTTAACAACAGAGCCATGATCAACATGATCGGAGAACGGTTGGAACAGGCCGGCCGCCAGGTGACACACTTTTCTTCAGTCAGCCACGCGAACGTCATTGCGAACCTGGCGCAGATCTATCAAGACAGTATCAGTACTTTTCGCTACCGTATCCAGGTAAACGGATATGCAGGTTACCTGCAACAGGATTCCATTGCTCAACGCATACGATGCCTGCTTTTTTCCGGTATCAGGGCAGCCATTCTCTGGCATCAGCTAGGAGGCAAACGCTACCACTTGATTTTCAACCGTAAGCAGCTTCTCGCCCAGCTCCATACATTACGCACATAACTTCAGAGACTTTCAGCAATTTTTCCTGAAAACCCCAAACACATCGGGTAAAATCTCCGGATTTGCCGATCCGGACGCAAGATATTCTCATGAACTTTTCTGAACTTACTGCCATTTCCCCGATTGACGGTCGCTACAGTAGCAAAACAGAGCCATTACGGGCGATTTTCAGTGAATTTGGTTTAATTAAATGCCGTGTTACCGTAGAAGTCCGCTGGTTACAACAGCTGGCATCTCATCCCGACCTGAAAGAAATTCCACCTTTCTCTGATATTGCCAATACAGTTCTCAATCAACTGCTGGAAAAGTTTGATGAGCGGGATGCCGCACGGATCAAAGACATCGAGCGCACCACCAATCATGATGTGAAAGCGGTTGAATACTTTATCAAGGAATCCATCGCCTCAACCCCGGAGTTACTGGCAATATCAGAGTTCGTACACTTTGCCTGTACATCGGAGGATATCAACAATATCGCCCATGCACTGATGTTGAAGGAGGGTCGTGATCAGATTCTGCTGCCACAGGTTGGCCAGATTGTGCAACAACTGACCGAATTGGCCCACCGTTACGCTGACGTGCCTATGTTGGCTCGCACCCATGGCCAGACAGCCTCTCCCACCACCATAGGTAAGGAGATGGCCAATGTTGTTTACCGACTGACACGACAACTCAAACAGATTCAACAAGTGTCATTAATGGCGAAAATCAACGGTGCTGTTGGCAACTACAATGCGCACCTGTCTGCCTACCCAGCTGTCGATTGGGCAAGTAATGCGGAAACATTTGTTACAGGGTTGGGCCTGGTGTGGAATCCCTATACCACCCAAATAGAACCACACGACTACATTGCAGAACTGTTTGATGCGATTGCCCGACTTAATACCATCCTGATCGACTTCAATCGCGACATCTGGGGCTATATCTCACTGGGCTATTTCAAACAGAAAACCATCGCCGGGGAAGTGGGTTCGTCCACTATGCCCCACAAGGTAAACCCGATAGATTTCGAGAATGCCGAGGGCAATCTGGGTATCGCAAATGCCATATTTACTCACCTTGCCCAAAAGTTGCCCATTTCGCGCTGGCAAAGGGACCTCACAGATTCCACCGTATTGCGCAATATGGGTGTGGGTTTCGGGTACAGCCTGATTGCCTATCAATCGACATTAAAGGGTGTCGGCAAACTGGAGCTGAACCAGCTGCGACTGGAAGCTGATCTCGAGGGTGCCTGGGAAGTGCTAGCCGAACCGGTACAAACGGTGATGCGCCGTTACAATATTCCGGAGCCCTATGAAAAGCTGAAGGCTCTGACCCGAGGGCAGGTAATCACCCAGGAAAAAATCCAGGCATTTGTCGACTCGCTGGATATACCTGAAAAGGCCAAAGCCGAACTGCTGGCTCTGACACCGTCCAATTACACTGGCAATGCCACCTCCCAGGCAAAAGCGATCTAATTTTAACCAGTCACTTCAGGCGGACTTTGAAAGTTGCCCGGATTCTGCGAGGACAGCCATGACCATTCAATCCATTCTTGGAACATTATCGGCTGAGGAATTTCTCGCAAAGTACTGGCAGAAAAAGCCGCTGCTGATTCGTAACGCTTTTCGTGACTTCAAGTCCCCGCTGACCGCCGACGAGCTTGCAGGCTTGTCCCTGGAAGAAGAAGTGGAATCAAGGATCGTCTTTGAAGCAGGAGAATCCGGACCCTGGGAAGTTCAGCACGGGCCATTTGATGAGGAAATTTTCGCTCTACTGCCAGAAAGCTGCTGGAGCCTTTTGGTTCAGGGCGTCGACCTATGGGTGCCGGAAGTAAAGGCACTGCTGACCCATTTTAACTTTCTCCCGCGCTGGCGAATCGATGATGTGATGGTCAGTTATGCCCCGGTCGGGGGTAGTGTTGGCCCCCACTTTGATTACTACGATGTATTCCTTTTACAAGGACAAGGACAGCGGCGCTGGCAGATTGGTAGCCTTTGTGATCAACAATCACCGCTCCTGCCCGAAACCCAGCTGCGGATCCTCCAGGCGTTTGATGTCAAGGAAGAATGGATCCTAAATCCCGGTGACATGCTTTATCTGCCTCCGGGAATTTCCCATTGGGGAGTTGCAGAGAATGACTGCCTCACCTATTCAATCGGTTTCAGATCGCCAACGCTCACCGATATGCTTGACGACCTCACTACGGAACTTATGGCTCAGGGGAACAGTAGCTACTACCGGGATCCACCATTGACTCCCAGCATGGCAACTGAAGCGATTGATCCTGCCTTTATCACACAGGTTCAGGTCATGCTCAAGGGGCTGGCTGAAGATAAAGCATTGCTCAGTGACTGGTTTGCCCGTTATATGACAGCACCAAAATATCCAGATTTGGTTGATGAGGCCGACGGTGATCGTCGCGCCAGTATTGCCGGAAAAGCCTATTTAAATGGTGAACAGGTTGACAAGTAAACCCATAGGGTATGCCCTCCTCTGTTCGACTTACTTATCTATTGCAACGCCCCCACCCGGCCAACGGGTATCGGTAACACCTGAAAGGTTATTCTTTTCTTTGGCAATAGCCTGAATTCTCCCCAGCACACGAGTTTGGGGGGAGGCCTCATGTCCCATTTGCTCGAGGATTCTGACAGTATCAGGACTGATACCATGCTCAAAAACAACCTGATCAGGCAACCATTGATGATGAATTCGAGGCACTGCAGCGGCCTCGGCAATGTTCGTACCAAAATCCAGGCGATTCAGAATATGCTGAAGTACCACTGTTATTATTGTGCTGCCCCCTGGACTACCCATGGCCATTACCGGTTTGCCGTTCTGAAACACTATCGTTGGTGTCATTGAGGACAGGGGTCGTTTTCCCGGTCCGATGGCATTGGCCTCTTCACCGGTCAGCCCGTAGGCATTGGCAGCTCCCGCCTTCGCTGAAAAATCATCCATCTCATTGTTGAGCAAAAAACCGGCTCCCGTCACAGCAATACCACTACCGTATGAAAAGTTCAGCGTATAGGTGTTGCTTACCACATTGCCCTGCTTGTCCCACACTGAATAGTACGTCGTCTGCGGACTTTCTTCCGGCACAGCCAGATTTGGTTGCACGTCTTCCGACCGACTGGCTTTATTCAAATCAATGCCACCGCGCAACTGTGCTGCGTATTGTTTGTCAATCAGGCCGTCTACCGGAACCGGATAAAAATCCGGGTCACCAAGGTGCCTGCTGTGGTCAGCATAAGCGCGTCGCATGGATTCTATCAGGCGATGCAGATAAGCCGCGCTGTTGTGGCCATGGGACACCAGATTCCAGCCTTCAAGAATATTGAGGATCTGTATAAGATGGACGCCACCGGAAGATGGCGGCGGCATGGCATCTATACGATAGCCACGATAGGTTCCAGATACAGGCTTGCGTTCAACAACGCGATATTTAATCAAATCTCGCGCTGTAATCAGGCCATTGCCTCTCGCCATTTCATCTGTAATTAACTTGGCAACCGGACCGCGATAAAAGCCGTCTGTACCTCTGTTGGAAATCAATTCAAGCGTGACCGCCAGATCAGCCTGGCGCCAGATGCTGCCGACCTTGAGTGGCTCACCATCCGCGCCAAAGAAATAGCGGGAAGATGCGGGGTGCGGCTGCAATCGGGGGGCTGCCCTGGTGAGTGAATCGGCCAATTCATGGTTTACAACAAAGCCTTTTCTGGCCAGCTCGATAGCCGGAGTCATCACTTTTGACAGGCTCATCGTACCGTAGCGCTCAAGGGCGTGAACGAGACCGGCCACGGTTCCGGGGACGCCAGCTGCCTGATGACTGAAGCGTGAGAGCGTCTTGTCGACCTCCCCATCGTGATCGACAAACTGGTCCTGCCGGGCGGCAGCCGGGGCCATTTCACGGTAGTCGATAGCCAGTGTTTTATCTTTGTTTGCCAGGTACACCATCATGAATCCGCCACCGCCGAGGTTACCGGCCTGGGGCAATGTGACGGCCATTGCAAAGCCTGTAGCAACGGCTGCATCGACAGCATTACCTCCCCGCTTCAAAATCTCGGCACCCACTTCGCTGGCCAGATATTCCTGTGATACAACCATACCGCTATCTGAATAAACCGGATGAAAGCGGTCGTCGTATTCAAAAACTGCCGGGGCACCATCGGCATAAAGCATCGCCGGTAATGACATGGCCAATAGCACCAGACTTATGATCAAAACACCCACATTAATTCCTTTTTGCACCAGAGCTCGGATCTTAACATCCAGGACTGTTTATATGGCCATCCCGCGGCTAAGATATGAATAAAGGGGGTATTTGTGGAAACCATTGATTTTTTCCCGATTGAGGTTGAACAAACCAGTTGGCAAAACTCCAACGCACAACTGAAAGCGATACGGTATCAAGTGTTCGTCAAAGAGCAGCATGTGCCTGAGGAGGAAGAGATCGACGAATACGATCTGACTGCCATTCACTGGCTGGCCTACGGACCTCACGATACGGCAATGGCAACGGCGAGAATGCTGCCAGATGGCCAAATAGGCAGAATGGCTGTGTTGGAGGAATATCGCCAGATGGGTGTCGGATCTGCAATGATGCGTAAGATTATTAAATATGCTGTCCGAGAGGGACTGCAGAAACTGACGCTGAACGCACAGATCAAGGCATTGCCCTTCTACGAGGGCTTGGGCTTCGCTTCAGAGGGCGAACCTTTTATCGATGCGGGTATTCCACACAAAAAAATGGTGCTAGATCTGCACCAATATACCGACAACACACCAAAACCGGCTCTGAAAGAAATTTCTGAAGAAGACCGTCAGAAAATTTCCATTGAAGGGGTCGACAAATTCCGTAATCAAGCTGTCACACTGGTGCAATTGGCCCATCGGGAGATTCGTATTTTCTCAGAGCAACTGGAAGCGGTTATTTATAGCAATACGGAATTTTGCGATGCAATTTATACTTTTGCCACCAGCCACCCACTGGCCAGAGTGAAAATACTGGTCAGGGATCTTTACCAGGTGACACATCAGACTAACCAGCTCAAGGAGCTCTGTCACCGCCTGCCAAGCCGTATTCAGATGCGAAAGTTCAATTCGCTGGAGCCCTGTCTGCACCGTGAGTTTTTATTGATCGACAAGAGCGGTATTCTTTACAAACAGGAGCCTGAGCGTTTTATTGGTTATGCCGTGTCCCATGCCCCACTGGAAGCGATTGAACTGGTAGAAGAGTTTGACAAGCATTGGGAACAGGGGGATGTAGACCCCGAGTTGAGGCGCCTGAATATCTAGGTGAAACAGCAATCTTCAGCCTAAATGCTCCAGTTCGTAAAGATAAAAACGCCATTCCCATGAATGGCGTTTTTATCAGATAGCATCGACAATTATTGTAACTTCGCCTTCTGTCGATAGGCATGCAGCAGGGGTTCTGTGTAACCACTGGGCTGGGCACAACCTTTGAACACCAGATCACAGGCAGCGGCAAAAGCCACACTGGTAGCAAAATTCGGTGCCATTGGGCGATAACCGGAATCGTCAGCATTCTGGGCATCGACAATTTTAGCCATGCGCTGCATGGTTTCCATCACTTGCTCCTCACCGCAAATATCATGACGCAGCCAGTTGGCTATGTGTTGACTGGAAATGCGCAGGGTTGCCCGGTCCTCCATCAGGCCGACATGGTTAATATCTGGCACCTTCGAACAACCAATACCCTGCTCCACCCAGCGAACCACGTAACCGAGAATACCTTGAGCATTGTTGTCGAGCTCTTTCTGGATCTCATCTTCGGTCAGCTCACCATCCAGTAACGGGATCGTCAAAATATCATCCACACTAGCGGGAACCCGCTTCGCCAGTTCATTTTGCAGGGCAAATACATCTACCTGATGATAGTGGATCGCGTGCAATGTGGCTGCAGTGGGAGAAGGTACCCAGGCAGTGTTGGCGCCTGCTTTAGGGTGGCCTATCTTGTCCACCATCATATCGGCCATATGGTCTGGAATCGGCCACATGCCCTTGCCAATCTGGGCACGACCTTTGAGACCGCAAGCCAGCCCCACATCGACGTTCTGGTCTTCGTAAGCGGTAATCCACTTCAGGGTCTTCAGCTGGCCTTTTGGTGCAAAGGGACCGGCTTCCATGCTGGTATGAATTTCATCACCTGTGCGATCCAGGAAGCCCGTGTTGATAAACACTACGCGTTCACTGGCAGCGCGAATACACTCTTTCAGGTTGACAGACGTGCGGCGTTCCTCATCCATAATGCCCACTTTCAGAGTATTTCTGGGTAGGGCAAGGGCATCTTCCACGGCATTAAACAGGCCGTTGGTAAATGCCACTTCTTCCTGGCCGTGCATTTTCGGCTTTACGATATAAACACTGCCGGTTTTACTGTTGCGGACCGCGCTGTTGCCTTTCAGGTCATGGATAGCGATCAGGCTGGTGATCATGGCATCCATAATCCCTTCGGGAATTTCATTACCCTCTGCATCAAGAATCGCAGGATTGGTCATCAGGTGTCCCACATTGCGGACAAACAGCAGGCTGCGACCGGGCAACACCAGCGTATTGCCAGTAGGCGTGGTGTACTCCCGATCGGGATTCATGCGTCGCACAATGGTCCTGCCAGCCTTGTTGAGGGTTTCCTCCAGGTCGCCTTTCATCAGACCCAGCCAGTTGCGATAAACCAGAGCCTTATCCTCAGCATCCACGGCGGCGACGGAATCTTCACAGTCCATGATGGTGGTCAATGCCGCTTCCATCAGGATGTCCTTGATGCCTGCCGGATCAGAAGAGCCTATCTGACTTCTCCTATCAACTTGAACTTCCATATGTATATTATTGTTTTCAAAAAGAATAGCATCCGGATTTTCAGCTTCCCCTTGATACCCGACAAACTTACCAGGATCGGCTAACCCAACCTGGCTACCGTCGCTCAACGTAACCTGTAACTCGCCA
>NZ_CBFHYF010000020.1:0-21104 GCF_965660005.1 Porticoccus sp. | reverse complement strand
CAACCACGCTGTATCGAGTGGCATCTGCGTGCGAGTGACCAACAAGGGCCGCCGTATCGTCAAGGAGTTTTCTGGCATACGCGATGACCAGGGCACCTCGTACCGGGTTGTACTCCGCCGTCTTATCGGCGCCACCGGTTTCCGGAATGGCATCCGTACCATAGAGCGCATCATATAGACTACCCCAGCGAGCATTGGCCGCATTCAGGGCAAAGCGGGCATTCATGACGGGCACCACCAACTGAGGGCCCGCCTGCTGGGCAATTTCGGGGTCAACGTTCTCGGTAGTAATCGAGAAATCCTCTCCCACCGGAACCAGATAACCAATCTCTTTCAGGAACGCCTTGTAGTCACTCGGATTGTGAGGTCGACCGCGGTGCTGCTGATGCCAGGTATCAATTTGCAGCTGCAGCTGATCTCGTTTTTTTAGCAGTTGACGATTTTTCGGGGCGAACTCGTCAACAATTACACTGAAAGACTGCCAGAAAGCGTCCGGTTCAATGCCTGTGCCGGGAATGATGTCGTGGTTGACGAGGTCGTAAACGGACCGGGAAACCTGAAGTCCACTCACTTGAATACGTTCAGTCATGATTGAGCCCTGTGGTTACAATAGGGAAGACAGAGGAGGATTGTAGAGAACCCCGTGAGGATTTAACAATTTTATAGGTATTATTTTCGCTATTTACTCAGCGAATGGCACATAACACCATCAGTCCAATGTTTTTGCCACATCCGCAATGGTTCGCCTTATCCATTGATGGGCAGGGTTGTGTTGCAGCAGAGGGCTCCAGGCCATTTTCAACTCAATTTCTGGAATCTCAAAAGGTGGCTCAAGGATAGCCACATGGGGATTATCCACCAATAGGGATGCAGCCTTGGTGGGCAGAGTGATTACCAGATCGCGCAATTCGGCCAATCGCATGGCAGCCTGATAATGACGGGTAAACACGCGAATACGACGCTTCTTGCCAATCCTGGTGAGGGCTTCATCAACCCAGCCGAGCCGCTGCTCTGCACCCGGTTCCATACCAACCCCGATGCCCATCCCGGTTTTACTAACCCAGACATGGCCACTATCCAGGTAGTTGTCCAGTGTAAAATTATGAATAATCGGATTGTGGATACTCGCCACACAGGAAAAGGAATCTCGCCAAATGGTCATCTGGTGAAATGATTGAGGCAAGACGTCGAACCGGTTGATCACCAGATCGATGCTGCCCTGCTCAACATCCTGATAGCTGATGTCGCTGGGCGTCAAAACATCAAGCGTTATATTGGGGGCTTCCGAGCGCAAACGCCGCATCAAATGCGGCAGCAAGGTTGACTCAGTATAGTCGCTGACAGAAATCCTGAAGACCCGGTCAGCCGAAGCTGCATTGAATTGATGACGCGGAGCAACGGCTTTTTCAACCGATGCAAGCACTTCCCTGACGACAGGCTGAAGCTGTTCGGCACGCTCCGTAGGGGTCATGCCATCGCTGGTTCTCACCAGTAGAGGGTCATTGAACAAATCACGGAGCCGCCGCAGCCCATTACTCATGGCCGGCTGGCTGATACCCATATTTTCTGCAGCCCTGGTAACGTTCCGTTCTTTCAGCAAGACATCAAGATACACCAAGAGATTCAGATCGACGTTTCTTATATTCATTTTAAAAATACCGAAAATAATAACTATAGATTAGCTAAATTTTAGGTCCGTGACTAGAATCCGTATCCACAAATTCCCCTTTTTCTCATCCAAACCGGAAGGACACATCATGTCAAACTACACCAAAGAGATTGATGCTGTAGCCAAAGTGCGCAATGCCAACAGCACCTGGAGCGCCATCGACCCCGAGTCAGCAGCCCGTATGCGTATTCAGAACCGTTTCCGTACTGGTCTGGATATTGCTCGTTACACCGCAAAAATCATGCGTGATGATATGGCAGCTTATGATGCCGACAGTTCTCAATACACCCAATCTCTGGGTTGCTGGCATGGTTTTATCGGTCAGCAAAAACTGATCGCCATCAAAAAACACCTCAAAACCACCAATAAACGTTACCTGTACCTGTCGGGCTGGATGGTTGCAGCCCTGCGTTCCGAGTTCGGCCCCCTGCCGGATCAGTCAATGCATGAAAAAACCTCTGTTTCTTCACTGATCGAAGAGCTTTATACATTTCTGCGTCAGGCCGATGCCAGGGAGCTGGATTTACTGTTTGTGGATCTTGATGCTGCACGCGATGCCGGAGATAAAGCAAAAGAAGCTGATCTGCTAAACCAAATTGAAAATTTTGAAACCCACGTGGTACCGATTGTTGCCGATATCGATGCCGGCTTTGGCAACCCCGAGGCGACCTATCTGCTGGCCAAGAAAATGATTGAAGCCGGGGCTTGCTGTATCCAGATTGAAAATCAGGTATCCGACGAGAAGCAGTGCGGTCACCAGGACGGCAAAGTCACTGTCCCCCACTCCGACTTCCTGGCCAAAATCAATGCCGTTCGCTACGCGTTCCTGGAATTGGGTGTCGACGACGGCGTTATCGTTGCACGCACCGATTCCCTCGGTGCCGGTCTGACCAAACAGATTGCTGTGACCAACGAGCCCGGCGATCTGGGTGACCAGTACAACAGTTTCCTCGACGGTGACTACGTTCAGAGCGCTGAAGACATCCAGAATGGTGACGTGGTCATCAAGGCCAATGGCAAATTACTGAAACCAAAGCGTCTGGCCTCCGGGTTGTTCCAGTTCTGCAAGGACACCGGGATTGACCGCGTGGTTCTGGACTGTATCACCAGCCTGAAAAATGGTGCCGACCTGCTGTGGATCGAAACCGAGAAGCCTCATGTTGGCCAGATCGCCGAAATGGTTAACCGGATTCGCGAAGCAGTGCCCAATGCCAAACTGGTCTACAACAATAGCCCATCCTTCAACTGGACGCTGAACTTCCGCCAGCAGGTCTTTGATGCCATGCAGGCAGAAGGCAAGGATGTTTCTGCTTATGATCGCGCCAAACTGATGAGCGTGGATTACGATGAAACCGAGCTTGCAAAACTGGCTGACGAGAAAATCCGCACCTTCCAGGCGGACGCGGCTCGCGAAGCGGGTATCTTCCACCACCTGATCACCCTGCCGACCTACCACACGGCCGCCCTGTCTACCGACAATCTGGCCAAAGGCTACTTTGCAGACCAGGGTATGCTCGCTTATGTGAAGGGTGTTCAGCGTCAGGAAATCCGTCAGGGCATTGCCTGTGTAAAACACCAGAACATGGCTGGCTCCGATATTGGCGACAATCACAAAGAGTATTTTGCTGGCGAAGCGGCGCTCAAGGCCGGCGGTAAAGACAACACAATGAACCAGTTCTAGGGTTCGTTGATTCCTCATTTCCCCAACGTGAGTACAAATTTGGGAGCTGCTTCGCAGCTCCTTTTTTTGTCTTGGTCAAACGGGCTTTTCCCGAACTATTTCATTAACTGGCTGTGCAAATAGTTGGCAAGCGCCTGGCGCTTTTCATCTGACAGGTTCTCAAAAGATGGCATTTCCCGATGCTGGTCCTTACCCCGGATCCATGCCATCAGCTCCTGCTGGGTTTTCCGTTTTAACAAGGTGACCGGGATGCGCTTCAGATAATCCCCACGTCCTGTTCTAGGGTGACAGGCCGCACAGTTTTCCTGAAACAATACCTCTCCCATCACAACTGACGGATCCTCGGGCACTTCCTGTCGCTCGCCACAGCCAATGAGCGTGGCTGTCAGCATTAGTGCACATAGCGTTTTGATGGGGTTCATCGCCGGTTCCTTGCCGGAGTCAGAAATGACTCATTGATTTAGACCAGATGTTTAAATGGTCAACAAATTATATAAAACAATGGATTAAGAGATTTATTTAAACTTTTTTGGCATTATTCTAAGCAATGCGTTATCGCGCAAAATGTAATGATGAAATAGCCCTGCAAGCGCATGCAGCGCTATCAAAAAATACCCCGCTTTGCCGATTGTCTCGTGGACCTCTTTAATGGATTTGGCCAGTGTTTCATTTTCCGGCATCAAGGCCGGTAAAGTCGTGCCAAAGAAAGGCACCGGTTTCCCGCTACCACTGAGCACCAGCCAACCCATCAACGGCATGGCAATCATAAAAAAGTATAAAATGACATGCATCGACCGCCCCGCCAATATTTGCCAGTGAGCCGGTGGCGGGAAAATCTCCGGTCTGGTCTGCAAAAGCTGTACGATCAATCGAATCCAGACCAGAGCAAAAACAGTCAGTCCAAGCATAAAATGCCAGGCTTTAAAAGCCTCGCGGGGATCACTGCCCTTGGGATAGAGTTCGCGCAATTCAATACAGCTGTAAACAGCTATCAGCAACAATACCATCAGCCAGTGAAGCGCCACTGACACCAAGCCATAATGTTGCCTGCTATTACACCAATTCACACTATCCCCAAAAAAACCACTTTCATGTGATTGAAGCATAGCCTGCTATGCCACTTAACTTTTGATATGTATCAACGGATCTTTAATTCTCGCAACACATGTCAGCCTTCACTGACCAATGGACTGGTGGAGACGATAATGCCATTGTTGTCCGCATACACATATTCACCGGGGTGAAAGGTAATACCGGCAAAGGTTAACGACACATTCAGGTCGCCAATGCCTCGTTTCTCCGTTTTCAGAGGGATGCTGGCCAATGCGTGCACGCCAATATCCAGCCCTGCCAGTGCGTCTACATCGCGGACACACCCATAGATAATGAATCCTTCCCAGCCGTTCTTGACCGCATTTTCGGCAATCATGTCACCCAGCAAAGCGCGTCGTAGGGAACCACCACCATCAACAACCATCACCTTCCCATGGCCCGGTTGACTGGCATTTTCCTTGATCAGTGAATTGTCCTCGTGACAATTGACAGTTACCACTTCACCACCAAACACATCCCGGCCACCAAAACTGGCCATCATTGGCTCCATAACCCGCACCAGCTCGGGATACTCATCACAAAGATCAGGGGTTGTAAAAAACATGATTACTCCATCTAGCTTGTTGTTTATTCAAATCCTGCCTCCAGTTACTCGAACCAATCGCGTCACTGGTACCATCAATTCATATCAGCCATGAGTCCGCCAACTGCCATATGTGTCAAGGGCGACACTGAATCCACTCTACAAGAAATCATGGCTGGCGAGATTGCCATGATCAGAGAAATGGAGCAATAACGGAAATGCTGCCACACTACGGGGACAGGCCCAATAGTGACAAAGGCATTTCGAATTGATCTGAAATATCCTCACTTCTACCGTAGACTATTTGCCATGCCAAACGTGGATATTACTGACTTCCCCTACCGTCCGGACGCTGAAGTGCTCTTTGCTGCCATCAGGGATCTTGCCGATCCAATCTGGCTGGATAGTGGCAAGCCTCGCAGTCTCTCCGGTCGGTTTGATATCATCACAGCACAACCTGATGCCGTGCTTGAGACCGTAGGTAACATCACCCGGATCATAACCCCGCGGGCTACCGAGCAATCCTGTGAAGACCCCTTCACGCTGGCACAGCAGTTACTCAACACCACTGAAGCTCCGGATCACAGCCTTAACCATTATCCTTTTTTGGGAGGGCTGGCCGGTTATTTTGGCTACGATCTGGGACATTGCATCGAGACACTGCCTGACCTGCAGAGCAAAGTGGATTCACTGCCAGATATGCGGCTGGGCCTCTATAACTGGGCAGTGATACTCAACCACTCATCCAGAAAGAGTTGGCTGGTTTTTCGCAACGACTGCCCAGCCGATCTCAGGAAAAATATTCTCAGCCGTCTCAACAGGGCAGCCAATGAACCACTTCTCTCTGAAAGCAATGATGCAGGTGTGAGCCTGTTTACACCTTCAATGAATAAAGATTCCTACCTGAAGGCCGTCAATTGTATCAAGGCTTATATTGATCAAGGCGATTGCTATCAGGTTAATCTAGCGCGACATTTTTCAGCAGATTACGAAGGTGACAGCTGGCATCTCTACAAGATACTGCGCCGGGTTTTGCCTTCACCTTACAGTTGCTATTACCAATTTGGTGACAGCAATCAGGCGGTGTTGAGTTTTTCACCCGAGCGATTCCTGAAGCTGTCTGCCGGGCAAGTAGAAACCAAACCTATCAAGGGCACTGCCAAGCGCGGCAAAACGATTGAAGAAGATCAACAAAGTGCCATTGAGCTGATGAACAGTGTCAAGAATCGGGCCGAAAACCTGATGATTGTGGATTTGCTGCGCAATGACCTCGGAAAAACCTGCCATCCCGGCTCGATTCGGGTGCCAAAGCTCTTTGCACTCGAAAGTTTCCCGAACGTCCACCATTTGGTCAGCACGGTAACGGGCAAGCTTCGCGACGGGGAAACACCACTCTCGCTGTTGCGAGGTTGCTTTCCCGGTGGTTCCATTACCGGGGCCCCCAAGAAACGTGCCATGGAGATCATAGAAACACTGGAAACCTGTCGCCGCTCGGTATATTGCGGCAGTATCGGTTATATCAGCAGCACCGGACGAATGGATACCAACATAGCCATTCGCACATTACTGGCCGATGGCAACAGGTTACACTGCTGGGGCGGTGGCGGTATCGTTGCAGACTCGAGCGCCGAGAGCGAATTCCAGGAAATCCTGGACAAGATCCACATCCTTATCGGCGGGGACAGACACTTCGAGTAGATCGTCTACAGACTCAGATCGCGGATACTGGCTTTGATGAATTCCTGTTTGAGCGCCTCAAACGTATGCACTGCCGGAAATTGCGGGAATTGATCGATAACATTCTGCGGTGCATGAAAAAGGATACCGGCATCGGCCTCTGCCAGCATTGTCGTGTCATTATAGGAATCACCAGCAGCAATCGTCCGGTAGTACATGCTTTTGAATCCGACTATCGTCTGGCGCTTCGGGTTGGCCTGCCGCAAGTGGTAATTAATCACCCTGCCGGTCTCGTCTGTTTCCAGCTTGTGACAGAGCAGCGCAGGAAATCCCAGCTGGCGCATTAACGGCTGGGCAAATTCATAAAAAGTATCGGACAGAATCACCACCTGAAAACGCTCACGAAGCCAGTCAATAAAGTCTTTCGCGCCTTCTAGAGGCGACAGCGTGGCGATCACTTCCTGAATCTCCTTTAGCCCCAGGCCATGCCGGTCGAGAATATCCAGACGATAGCGCATCAGCACGTCATAATCCGGCTCATCCCGGGTTGTTCGCTTGAGTGCTTCAATACCGGTTTTTTCGGCAAAGGCAATCCATATTTCAGGAATTAGTACGCCTTCAAGATCCAAACAAGCGATTTCCACAATGCCACCCTTAATAGTTCGACACCAAATAAGACCGCGCCACTCTAACGATTTCATGGATATTGCGCAATAAAGTTGCGATGCTTTTGATTCGCAAAACACACGGCACAGGCTTTTAATAGCCAGATTGATGCAGGTTAGAGTTACTGATTATTTTTGCTTTAGTAGAGGCTTTGATATGATGCGCAACTTCGAGCATATAGCCTCTAACGTATTGAGAATATTGAGCAACCCCCATGACCGCAAACCTTTTGAACACCCTTGATCTCGACCGGGAATTAGCCGATCTGCCTCCCCAGGCTATTATTGCCTACGCCCTTAAGCAATTTGACAATCTTGCCATCTCCTTCAGCGGTGCCGAAGATGTGGTACTGATTGATATGGCACATAAAATCAATCCGGATAAAGTACAGGTCTTTTCTCTCGACACAGGTCGCCTGCATGCCGAAACCTACCGCTTTATCGAAAAGGTCCGCGAGCATTACGGTATTCAAATTGATGTAGTCTTTCCCGACGCCTACGCTGTCAACAAGATGGTGCGAGAAAAAGGTCTGTTCAGTTTTTACCGCGACGGCCACAAGGAGTGCTGTAGTATCCGTAAAATCGGCCCACTGCGTCGCAAGCTACTGACCGTCGATGCCTGGATAACCGGCCAGCGTCGCGATCAAAGCCCCGGCACCCGCACAGCCATCCCCGTAATCCAGGACGACAAGGCCTTTGCCCGCCCCGATGACAATCTGACCAAATTCAACCCCCTGGCCAACTGGTCATCCAGCCAGGTATGGGAATATATTCGCGCCAATAATGTACCCTATAACGAATTGCATGACCGAGGTTACATCAGTATTGGCTGTGAGCCCTGTACCCGCCCCACCGGACCCGGCCAGCATGAGCGTGAGGGGCGCTGGTGGTGGGAAGAGGCCACGATGAAAGAATGCGGACTGCACTCCGTCAACACCCAGAAGTAAACCGGAAGACAGCATGAAAATTACGCTCGTCAAAAAAATTAAATTGGATGGCAGTCTCTGCAAAAAATGCGAAGACGTGCAGCAAAAAATGGAGGCTGCTGGTCAGATGTCCCTGATAGACGAGGTTTTGCTGGCTGATGAACGGGACACCAGCTCGCCGGGAATGGTGCTGGCGAGGCGTTACAATGTCGATCAGGCGCCTTTTTTTATTGTAGAGCGAGACGGTTTGGCGCCGGAAATTTATACGGTCTACTTCAAATTCGTCAAAGAAGTACTCAATCAGAAAACCCGCGAAGAGGACGAGCTAAAGGAGATTCTCAACGATAACCCGGATCTCGATTTCCTGTAATTATCGTCTTACTGGCTATTGTCCAGCCACTTGTATCAAATTAGTTACAAACAAATCAGACTAAAGTTCCGGTAATTCTATCGTACTAAAAAACTTCTCCAGATCATCCTTCGCATGAATAGCACTGGCTTCGTCGATCCTGCCCCGGGTCAAATGGGGGGCAAATAGCTCAATAAAATCGTACATATATCCGCGCAAATAAGTGCCGCGTCGAAAACCGATACTGGTCACACTGGACTTGAACAGGTGGGATGCATCCAGTGCTACCAGATCGCTGTCTTTAATCGGGTCGTAGGCCATGTGAGCCACAATGCCAATACCCAGGCCCAGTCGCACATAAGTCTTGATCACATCAGAGTCAGTGGCCGTGAATACCACCTTTGGAATGAGCCCACGGTCATTAAATGCTTCATCGAGACGGGAACGGCCGGTAAAACCGAACACATACGTGACCAATGGGTAAGTTGCCACTTCTTCCAGTGTCAACGTTGAAACCTGAGCCAGGGGATGATCTCTGGGTACCAGAATACAGCGATTCCAACGGTAACAGGGCATCATCAGCAGGTCGTGAAATAATTCCAGTGCCTCAGTGGCAATCGCAAAATCCACAGAACCATCAACCGCCTGTTCCGAAATTTGCATCGGCGTACCCTGATGCATATGCAAAGAAACCTCTGGATATTTCTCAATAAAGGCTTCAATGACAGGTGGTAATGCATAGCGCGCCTGGGTATGTGTTGTTGCTATAGTAAGGCTGCCCCGTCTGGGATCGTTATGCTCCTGAGCCAATTGCTTGATGCTGTCGACTTTTCGCAGAATATCGCCCGCTACCCGCAAAATTTCATCGCCTGCCGGAGTAACACGAGTCAGGTGTTTGCCACTCCGCGAAAAAATTTCCACACCGAGCTCATCTTCCAGTAGCCGTATTTGTTTACTGATCCCCGGCTGCGAGGTGTAAAGACTCTGTGCCGTAGCTGAAACATTCAATTCGTGGTGGGCCACTTCCCAGATATATCGAAGCTGCTGTAATTTCATTCACTCACCCGGATAGACGACAATGATATAAAAATATAAGAAATTATTCCTTTGAAGAATAGGTGCAAATTGCTAGAGTTTCCAGATTATTTTGGGGTAGAAGTGGATTAATTGTGCTGGATTTTTTGCTGTACATCGGGTCCGGTGCTTTTGTGGGTTTAATCGTCGGGCTCACGGGGGTTGGCGGGGGATCCCTGATGACACCTATGCTGATTATGTTTGGCATTCCCTATAACGTTGCTATTGGCACTGACCTGCTGTATGCGGCTATCACAAAGGCCAGTGGTGTCGTGGCCCATGCCAGGCAAAAAAGTATTCAATGGCGATTGGTTGGCTACCTCGCAGCCGGGAGCGTACCGGCATCTATCATCACATCTCAGCTCCTTTACCACGTCTTTACCGATGCGGAAGACTACCGTGAAATTCTGACGACCAGTCTCGGCATCATGTTGATTATTACTGCGGCCGTCATTTTACTGAAACGTTCTCTTCGAGATGCCTCCGATCGCCCACATGGGGCTATAGGTGCTTTCTTTCAGCTGCATGCCACGAAAGTGACGTTTATATCGGGCATTTTTCTGGGTATCTTTGTCACACTTTCATCGGTAGGCGCCGGGGCCTTTTGTGCAGCACTGCTCATGGTCCTCTACCCTCGCTTACCTGCGCTGCATGTGGTGGGCACTGATATTGCCCACGCAGTACCACTGACTCTGATTGCCGGATTGGGGCATCTGTTTTTACTGGGCAATGTCGACTTGGTACTGCTGGGGTCGCTGTTGATCGGATCACTGCCAGCCATTCACGTCGGCACTAAACTAGCTGCCCGGCTCCCCAGTCAGGTATTGCAACCGATTTTAGCCTGCCTGTTACTCGGCATAGGTATCAAGTTTGCCTTGTTCTGACCTGTCAGTCTTCTCTGTTGGCAATGCCATGGGGGACGTGCCCCGTGGCAACATGGGATTTTGCCGATTCACAGTGTGCCTGCTGGTCGTCAAAGAATACATCTGCGCCATAGGATTTGAGAAATGAGCCCTTCTCCAGGCCACCGAGAAACAACGATTCGTCTATCCGGATATCCCAGGTACGAAGGGTTCGCACTACCCGCTCATGAGCTGGGGCAGAGCGAGCTGTCACCAAGGCCGTGCGAATAGGACAGCTTTTTGGTGGAAACTCCGACTGTAGCGTGTGCAAAGCCTGGAGAAAATGTTTGAACGGGCCTCCACTCATCGGTTGTCTTGCCGCAGCCTTCTCACTTTGGGTGAACGCTGCCAGCCCACTTTCCTTGAACACACGTTCTGACTCATCGGAAAACAGTACAGCATCACCATCGAATGCAAAGCGAAGCTCATCATCATTGCGGTCTCTGGACCCGGAAGATATCAATGTTGCTGCGGCAACTCCATTATCCAATGCATTGCAGACATCTTCAGCATTAGTTGAAAGAAACAAATGGCAGCCAAATGCTGACACGTAACGGTAGGGACTCTCTCCGCCACAGAATGCCGCACGAGTAATACTCAAGCCATAATGTTCAATGGAATTAAAAACCCGCAGCCCGGTGTCTGCGGAATTGCGGGAGAGCAGGATCACTTCGACTCTTGGCTCTCCACCCAACCGCTCATTGATCCTCAACAGCTTTTTCACCATCGGGAACGCTTCACCGGGCGCCAGCACTTCATCCTCGTGTTCAACCTGATAACGGGAGTAGGCATCCAGCCCCTCCTGCTCATAGACACGATGGCTTTCATCCAGATCAAATAACGCTCTTGATGAAATAGCAATTACCAGTTTGTCACCAAAAATTTTTGACACACACCAGTCCTCAGGATTTTTTGACGTGTAAAAATAGCCTGATTATTTGTTGATCTATTCCATTATGCACTCTCGTACATGTGAATTATTCGCAATTGTCATGGTTAATCACCCCATGAAGAAGTGGCTGAACTTTACCCCGGGAATATTTTCGCCCATGATCCTCACCAGGAACAACTCAAATTAATCAGATTTCTATCTTAACAGTCGCCTGACATTCACGCCCTGGAGATTTCCATGATCATTAACAAGAAAAATAGTCTTTTGTCGGGATTTTTACTTACATTTCTGATGGTGACAGGATGCACAGGTGAAGAAAAAATCCCATCTGCAGAAATCTCCACCAGTTCATCTCTGACTTCAGCTACATCATCTTATAACCTCTACAAAACTGAAACCTGCGGCTGCTGTGAAGAATGGATGGAGTACATGTCCGATAAGGGTTATCACGCACTTATTCATCATCCAGAAAATCTGACGGCGGTAAAAAGTAGCCTTGGTATCGATTCGGAGTATCAGTCCTGCCATACCGCCGTCTTTGAAAACGGCTATGTCATGGAGGGTCATGTGCCAGCCAAATTTGTCAAACAGTTTATGGCCAACCCCCCTGATGATGCGCTCGGTCTGGCTGTACCAGGTATGCCTGTAGGTAGTCCCGGCATGGAAGCAGAAGATCGGTTTATGCCTTATGATATCTACTTATTGAAGAAGGATGGCAGCGCTGAGGTTTATGCTTCCGTGGAAAGTGCCGAGCAGCAATAGCATACCAGGAAAAAATAACGACTGGCCTATTTATTAAAATACTCGCGGGTCAACCTGAAAATGACTGGGCTCAACAATAACAGGCCGATGAGGTTGGGGGCTGCCATCATACCATTAAGCGTATCGGCGATACTCCACACCAGACTTAATTGCGATGTTGCTCCTACAAATACGGCGATAACCCACACTATGCGAAATGGCACAATAACATTGACGCCAAAGAGGTACTCAGCGCAGCGCTCTCCATAATAGCTCCAACCCAGGATTGTGGTAAAAGCAAACAACGCCAGACTGACGGCAACCACTTTGTCGCCATATGGGAGTGCACTGCTAAAAGCGAGTGAGGTGAGCGCTGCGCCCTGCTCGCCACTGTTCCAGACACCCGTCAGAATCAAGACCAAGCCTGTCATCGTGCAAATAACAATAGTGTCAATAAAGGTACCCAGCATGGCAATGGTACCCTGTCGGACAGGACTGTTGGTTTCAGCGGCAGCATGGGCAATAGGGGCACTGCCCAGACCCGCCTCATTTGAAAATATGCCACGGGCTACGCCCATACGCAGTGCCAACATAATTGTCGCTCCGGCAAAGCCACCTCCTGCAGCCACTGGAGAAAAGGCACTTTTTACCACCAGCAACAGGGCTTCGGGGACCGCGCTGATATTGATCATCAGTATGATCAGTGTGATCAAAAGATAGAAGATCGTCATGAAAGGCACCAGTTTCCCGGCCACTTGCGCAATGCGTTGAATGCCACCGAGCAATACCAGGCCCACCAGGATAGTCATTACCATACCAGTGAATTTTTCCGATATAGCAAAACTGCTGTGCAACGCATCAGCCACCGAGTTCGCCTGAACAGTATTGCCAATCCCAAAACCTGCCAGTGTGCCAAAGACCGCGAACAATAACCCCAACCACGCCCATTTCGGCCCCAGGCCATTGCGGATATAGTACATCGGTCCACCAACTTTCCTGGCACGCCTGTCTGTCTCGCGGTAGTGCACTGCCAATACAGCTTCGCTGTATTTGGTAGCCATCCCTACCAGGGCAGTACACCACATCCAGAACAGCGCACCGGGGCCACCCATACTGACAGCCGTTGCAACACCGACAATATTTCCGGTTCCGATGGTGGCCGATAGCGATGTCATCAGCGCATTGAAAGGACTGATGTCTCCATCACCACTCCCCTTTCGCCCAATGAACAATTGCCTGAAACCGTAGCCTATTTTTCGTATTGGCAACCCGCCAAGGCCAATCATCAAATAGAGGCCAGTGCCAAGGATCAGACAGAGCATCACTGGCCCCCAAACAAACCCGTTGATGCTATTAACGATAGATTGCAGCGTCATTGATTCGCTTAATATCACGCAATAAAACCTGCTGCTGAAGAGTTGATGGAAAGCCCAAGTTTATCGTGCTGGGCATACAGACCAAATAGGCCACCAGTATGAACAAATACGATATCCGAAACGTCCTGAAACGTCCCTGCCTTGATTTCCTGGATCAGGCCGTAAAACGCCTTGGCAGTATACACCGGATCGAGTATTAATCCCTCAAGAGTGGCCATATGCCGGATCGTGGAAAATATTTCTGGTGTCGCGCGGCCGTAGCTAGGGCCCATATAACGGTCATTTACCTGAATATTCAATTGCTCTGTGTCCACGGAAATGCCATAACGTTTCTGCCAATCGCCAATATCATCCCTGATTTTACCATGAAAATACACGGCATCATCACAGACAGCGAATCCGATGACAGGAATATTTAGCCGGGAAAGATGGCAACCGAGTGTCAACCCTGCCTGTGTGCCACCAGAGCCTGTGGCACAGATAATGGCACCCGGATTGATACCCTGTTCGCTGAATTGGCCCGCCAACTCATTAACGCAATGTAGATATCCCCACACGCCAATGCCGTCACTGGCGCCAGTGGGAATGATAAATGGCTTGTGTCCACGGCCACGGTAAAAATCAAGCCAGTAGTCAAACAACTCCTTCAGGTGCTGATACTGACTCAGTGGATAACAACTGATTTCTGCTCCGGTAAGACTGGCCAACAGTAAATTGCCATCGGGTAGTTGCTCGGGGGGCACCCCCCTGAGAATCAGGTGTACTTTCAAACCCAATTGTGCACCCAAAACAGCCGTGGCTCGGCAATGATTGGACTGTAGCCCCCCGCAAGTGAGCAGCGTATCAGCGCTCTCTGCTATTGCCTGAGCCAAGACAAATTCCAGCTTCCTGACTTTATTGCCGCTGGTGGCGCAACCGGTGAGGTCATCGCGCTTAACCCATATCCGCGGACCCTTCAATTCAGCGGATAAGCGCGACAGGAACTGAAGCGGCGTTGGTAGTTGTGCAAGATCGAGTTTGTCCGGGATCATGGTCAAAAAAAGCCGCATTTGCAGCTTTCTCTTAGATATCCTTGATAGTGCCTTTCGGCAATACGGCATGAACAGCTGCTCTCTGGAATTTCAACTCCACATTGTTGGCAACCTGTATAGTCATATAATCGTCATCGAGCTTCGTGATTTTACCCAGCAATCCACTGTTCATCACGACCTCGTCTCCTTTACCAAGAGAACCGGTCAGTTCACGGTGTTCCTTCTGACGTTTCCGCTGTGGACGAATAATCAAAAAATACATAAACAGGAACAACCCACCAAACATCAGTAGCGTGAAGATCGGGTTCGGTTCAGAGCCAGATGGGCCGGCTGTGGCCATAACAGCCTGTGATAAATCAAATGACATTCGGTTACCTCATTATTTATTTAAATGGTACGTTGTAAAACAGAAGCGGGACTTTAGCGCGATAGTGGCTTCACCTCAAACCAGATTTTCATTTACCCAACTCAGAATATCGTCATGGTGAGTCTTTGTTTTGACCTTATCCATCACCAGCCTGATCTTGCCCTGCTTGTCGATAATAAAGGAGGTACGCAACACACCCATAAACTCACGGCCCATGAATTTTTTCATACCCCAACAGCCGTAGGCCTCCGTAACAGCGTGATCCTCATCTGAGAGAAGATCAAAATTCAGCTGTTGTTTTTCTTCAAATCGGGCCAGACGTGGATAGGGGTCTGGGCTCACACCCAGAACAACAGTGTCAAGCTTGGTAAACTCAGCCCTGGAGTCACGAATACCACAAGCCTGGACAGTACAACCTGGCGTCATGGCTTTGGGATAAAAGTACAACACGAGATTTTTGCTGCCTTTGAAATCTGTCAGCTTGATCGTCTCGCCACGTTGATTTTTAAGGCTGAACACTGGCGCTGCACTGCCCACTTCAGGAAATGGCATGAATGGTCTCCTCGCTGAGGTGTTTTGGTCATTGGAAGGTGCTTGTGAAGGGTACTTTAACAAAAATTCTAGAAACAGGTGCGCTGAAATGTATTGTACTTGCTGACTTGAAGATTAAGTTGTTCTTTGAGCACTCTGGCAAGCTTGAACCGGTCGGCCCGGTTGAGAAACTCGCCCAACCGGCAGCAGTGCCCCAAAGCGACCAGATCGATCAACGGCAATCCCATGGGCCGATCTGGGCCATTCACGAGAAATTTCACAGACTGTTGAGGAAATGTCAGATTGAAACTGGGGACGTCTCTGCCACGCTCTAGCCTTAGCACACCATTCTGAACGGTAATGACTTCACGAAAATCCAGCTTGCGGAGGGTCAAGTGCATCGCAGAGCCCAATGCAATAATCTCGATACCGGCAAAAGGCAGCACTAGCCAGGCACCGTTAAGTGCCATTCCGATCGCAAGAATCAGTAACACGATCGAAGCGGCGAGCAGCACGTAAAGGTTGCCCCTCCAACCCATGGAACGGTTTGGGCTAAGTACCAGTTGCCTGGCATGATCTGTCAGCGTATGGAGGGTAACCATAATTTCTCCTGCGTTCAGTATAGACCGTTTTCCTGGAGTTTCTCTATTCTGAAAAGGTATCTCAGACATCAAAAAAGGCGCTCAAAAGAGCGCCTTTTCAGAATAACAAACTTAAGATGAGTATGCCTTCATTAGGGAAGCAAATGGCTCACAGCGTCCCGTTCCTCGGCGAGCTCTTTTTCAGTGGCAGTCATTCTGTCACGGGAGAAATCATTGATTTCGAGACCCTGGACAATTTCCCAATCGCCATTTTTACAGACACAAGGGAATGAGTAGATCAGGCCTTCAGCAATACCATAACTGCCATCACTGTAAACACCCATACTGACCCAGTCACCCGAGTTCGACCCGAGCGCCCAGCTGCGCATATGGTCAATCGCGGCATTTGCAGCTGAAGCTGCGGATGAGGCACCACGAGCTTTGATGATTGCGGCACCGCGCTGTTGAACTTCAGGAATATAAGTCGATTCGTACCAAGCCTGATCGATCAGATCAATCGCTGCCCTGCCCTGAACGGTAACATGGTGAAGATCGGGGTACTGGGTGGAAGAGTGATTCCCCCAAATCGTCATTTTAGTAATATCGTTGATGCTGGTACCAGTCTTCTGAGCCAGCTGGGTCATGGCACGGTTGTGGTCAAGTCTTGTCATGGCGGTGAACTGGCGGGGATTAATATCCGGCGCATTGCGTTGGGCAATCAAGGCATTGGTGTTAGCTGGATTGCCAACTACCAATACCTTAATGTTTGGTGATGCATTGTCATTAATAGCTTTGCCCTGCACAGAGAAAATAGCCGCATTGGCTTCCAGCAAGTCCTTGCGTTCCATACCCGGTCCACGGGGGCGTGCACCTACCAACAGTGCGTAGTCGGCATCCTTGAATGCAATGTTCGGATCGTCTGTCTGAACAATACCCCTCAGCAGTGGGAAAGCACAATCGTCCAGCTCCATGGCCACGCCGTTAAGCGGTTCCAGCGCCGGTGTAATTTCCAGCAATTGCAGGATAACCGGTTGGTCTTCACCGAGCATTTGGCCCGCAGCAATGCGAAACAACAATGAATAACTAATTTGGCCGGCGGCGCCGGTGACGACAACACGTACAGGTGCTTTCACAATAGATCTCCAAAACAAGTTGACAACCAGATGGGGACGACATTATAAGGAAATCGCAGAGAATTTCACTTGTTCAGACAGTTGATCAACATCTACCAGATAAATAAGCGAGCACTCAAGAGCGACGGACGACCATGGAACAGGTATCCAACAGCTCCTGAACAGGTAACCTGACATAATCATGGCAATAGAAATCATCGGTCAGAATCAGGTCATCCCAAATGACAATATCCAGATCAATCGCTCTTGGGCCGGATTTTATCGGCCCTTTTAAGCGTCCCATTCTTTCCTCCACAGCTTTGAGATAGCGATTGAAGGATAACTTTTCCAGAGGCGTTTCAATCAGATATGCCGTATTGAGGAAATCGGGCTGAAATTGATACCCCACAGGTGATGTCTGAATAACCTTGGCTGAGGCCAACAGAATCGTTTCGGCCGCCAAAATCTCATGACAACGTGCGATATTTTTGGCGGCCTCAATGTTGGAACCAACAGAAATAATAACCCGATGCAGTACGCCAGCCCCCGACTCACTCAATTTTGTCACCAGATTCGTCACTAAACTGATAGTCTTCAGCGTTGAGACCCTGGTGATTGATACCCTCACCACCATCGACAAACAGTATCTGACCGGTGACAAATTCGTTATCCAGCAAGTAATTCAAAGCCTGGATCAGGTCCTCAACTTGTCCCTGACGTTGCAGAGGAATGCCTTGAATCCGCCAGTCAATATAATCTCTGGTGCGGGTTTCACCCGGCAATACAACACCGGGGGCTATACCATTCACGCGGATACGGGGTGAAAACTCCATTGCCGCCAGCGTTGTAAACTCTGCCAATGCCTTCTTTGACATCAGGTAAGCACCGTACTGATACTGCTGAAAGGCTATTTTATTATCCAGAATATTGATTATGTTGCCCCTCGCAACCAGCCTCGAAAAGCTGGCAGACATCAGATAGGGAGCAAAAAAATTCACTGCGAATTGTTGCTGAAGTAATCTCGTCGCTGTGTCAGCTATCGTTCCAGAATGGTAAGTAGACGCACTATTGATCAATACCTGAAGATCGGGGAAGCGATGATGCACCTGCTCTATAAGGCGTCCAGGATCGTTCTCGGAGAGGTCAAACTGAAATGTTTCACAGCGCACACCTCTGTGCCGAATCAATTCAGCCTGTTGCAGTGCCTGATCGGAGGAATGGTGATAATGAAGTGCAATGTCGTAGCCTCGATCTGCCATCGCAGTTGAGAACGCCAAACCAAGCCGGGTAGCGGCACCTGTCACCAGTACTGCCGACCGCTGTTGTTCTTTATCGGTCATGGGTATCTCCAATCCAGACTCCAATCATTTCATTGAAGGTGGCTATGATCAACTGCCGACCTGAGCTGGACGTATTTCACGGATAATTGCAGATAACATCAAACATTTTAGCTAGATCGGGGTCTATACAGAGCGAACTTTGATAAACTGGATCCCTAACTGATCAAGAGACACTATCATCTGATGCCTCATTTTATCCGCACCACCCTGTATCTGCTGCTCTTTTCACTGACTTCGATTGCGTATGCAAAAGTTGATTACAGCTCCGAGCAACCCAAAACTGCTATTGAAATTGTCAATGAGCTGGCCAGCAAACATTACAGTAAGCAGGTTCTGGATGATGGTCTATCCAGCCGCTTCCTCTCCCAATATATCAATAATCTCGATCCAGCTAAAGGTTATCTGCTGCAGAGTGATATTGATGAATTCCAACGTTGGGAAACAGACTTGGACAATATGCTCAAGGAGGGCGATCTTAGCGCAGGTTTTTATATTTTCAATCGTTACCAGGAGCGCGCCCAGGCTCGATTACAGGCCAATATCGATCTATTGGAAAGCGGTTTTGAATTTGATCTCGGTCAGGATGATAGCCTGAATATGGATCTGGAACAGGCGCAGTGGCCCACATCAATCAAAGACGCTGATGCCTTCTGGAAAAAGCGTATCAAGGAATCCTACCTCCGGCTGATTCTGAGTGAAAAGGAACCCGATGCGGCACGAGAGTTGCTGGTCAAGCGTTACACCAACCTGAAAAATCAGCTATCACAGCGTGACAGCGAAGATATTTTTCAGATTTTCATGAATTCTCTGGCTGAGTTATACGACCCCCATACCAGTTACATGTCTCCCCGCTCCATGGAGAACTTCCGCATTGCCATGTCACTGTCTCTGACGGGCATTGGCGCAGTCCTCCAACAGGAGGATGAACATACCAAAGTGGTGAGGATTGTTCCCGGGGGTCCTGCGGACAAACAGGGACTTCTCCAGGCCGGCGACAAGATTATTGGTGTTGGTCAGGGCGAAGAGGAAACTGTCGATGTCATCGGGTGGCGGCTGGATGATGTGGTCGACATGATCCGCGGAGCCAAGGATACCCTGGTAAAGCTTGAAATTATGCCAGCGGTCGGTGAAGTGGCCGGCAGCACGCGGGAAATCTCCATCGTCAGAGAAAAAATTCAGCTTGAAGAGCAAGCTGCAAAATCTGAGATTATAGAAGTCCAGAATGAATCCGGTAACTACCGTTTCGGTGTCATTACCATCCCAACCTTCTACCTTGATGTAGAAGCTTTTTATAATCGGGATCCCGGATTTAAAAGTACTACCAAGGATGTTCAACGCTTGCTGGGCGAAATGGCCGATCAGAAAATCGACGGCGTCATTCTGGATCTGCGTAACAACGGCGGTGGTTTTTTGCAGGAAGCAACCACGCTGACTGACCTGTTCATTGACCCAGGCCCGATTGTGCAGGTTCGTGATGCCAATGAAGTCGTGTCACGCAATCACCGCTCGCGGTATAACGCATACTATCGCGGCCCACTGATGGTGATGATTAACCGGCTCAGTGCTTCCGCCTCGGAAATTTTCGCTGGGGCTATCCAGGATTACGAGAGAGGCTTGGTTGTTGGAGAACAGACTTTCGGCAAAGGCACTGTCCAGATACAGCTGCCGGTTCGCGAGGGGCAGCTAAAATTGACTGAATCAAAATTCTATCGGGTTTCAGGCGATAGCACTCAGAATCTGGGCGTAGTTCCCGATATAGAACTACCCGCTTTCTACGACGCAGAAACTGTTGGTGAAAGCAGTGAAAAAAATGCGCTTCCATGGGACAAAATAAACCCTGTCCCCCACCGCCACTATAACTTGACGGATCTCCCCTTAAATATATTGATCGAGCGTCATCAATCCAGGCTCAACAATGATCCCGATCTGCTCTATCTCAAGGATGAACTGGCATTGATGAAGGAGCGCAGAGCACAAAAAGCGATCTCTTTGAATGAGAAACAACGCCGCGAAGAAGCCAGAAACTACGATTTAACACGACTCGCCATTGAAAACAAACGCCGGTCTGCCAAGGGGCTGCCTACTTATGCAACCGTCGAGGAGTGGCAGGCAACAATGACTGCGGATGCGGATGCGGATGCGGATGCAGAAATAACAATAGCGCTACCGGAACGCGACCCCCTGCTCTATGAAACCGGTAATATTTTTGCTGATGTGCTGACACTGGGTGACACCAGGTCCATGTTGGTAAAACAACCCTGAATCAGGCCGATCTTCGTGTTACTCGGTGTTATCCGTCAAATCAACCCGATGGATGACGCCAGGTCACACTTCACGTCCATGCATTACACAAACCTAAAGTACCTGTTGAACAGATTTTTGCTGTCTCCGTCGGGCATAACAAGACATGTATATTATTTCTTTTAACGTTAACGGGCTGCGTACCCGCCTCCACCAAATCAAAGCCGTTATCGACAAGTATGCCCCTGATATTATCGGCCTCCAGGAAACAAAGGTCGAAGATATGCTGTTTCCCATCAATAAGATACGGGAT
>NZ_CBFHYF010000019.1:0-31797 GCF_965660005.1 Porticoccus sp. | reverse complement strand
TGTACCTAACTGCCGCACTTATGACCCTGCCTATGGTTATGAGCTGGTGGTAATTATTCAGGAGGGTTTGCGGGCGATGTTTCAGGCGCGTGAAAATTGCTTCTACTACATCACCACCATGAACGAAAATTATGCACAGCCCGCCATGCCAAAAGGTGTTGAAGAAGGTATTGTTAAGGGTATCTACCTGCTGGAAGCCGAAAAGAATACCAAGCTGAAAGTTCAGTTGATGGGCGCCGGGGCTATCCTTAATGAAGTCCGGGCGGCAGCGGTGATCCTCAGGGACAAGTTCAAAGTGGCAGCTGATATCTGGAGCCTGACCAGCGTTAATCAACTGGCTCGTGACGGCCAGGCGGTACAGCGCTGGAACCGGATGCATCCCGAGAGTGAACCGCAGGTAGCATACATCACTGCCCAATTGCAGGGCAGGAAAGGCCCGGTGGTGGTGGCCACGGACTATGTCAAAACCTATACCGAACAGCTCCGCGCTTTTATTCCCGCCAATTATCATGTGTTGGGCACGGATGGTTTCGGGCGCAGCGACAGCCGTGAAAAACTGCGTCATTTCTTCGAGGTGGATCGCTATTTTATTGCGGTGGCGGCACTGGGGGCGCTGGCTGATGAAGGAAAAATTGATAAATCTCTGGTTGCCAAGGCCATTAAAGAGTTTGGTCTTGATCCGGATAAAGCCAACCCATTGTGCTGTTGAAAACGAGAATAAACTGTGACTTCTGAAACTATTCTGGTCCCTGACCTCGGTGGCGCTGATACGGTTGATGTCATCGAGCTCTGTGTTGCGGCGGGCGATACCGTGGCGCTGGAACAATCCCTTATTGTGCTGGAATCCGATAAAGCCACCATGGATGTACCGAGTCCTCAGGCTGGCCTTGTTAAAAAGCTGTTGGTCAAGGAGGGGGACAGGGTGAGTGAAGGATCACCCATCCTCGAAATCGAGATAACAGCGGGTGATGCGGATACAGAGGAGCAGCCAGCCTCTTCGGAAAAACAGAGCGATGCTGCACAGTCAGAGGAAAAGGATGATACTTCTGCCCGTGCAGAAGAGAATTCTGGATCTGAAACTGTCGAGGAAGTGCCTGACAAACAGACTGAGTTCTCCGCGGCTGGAAGCCCAGCCGCTGAAGAGGATGTTCTGGTGCCGGATATCGGCGGTGCCGATGAGGTTGAAGTCATTGAAATTATGGTTTCAGCAGGAGATCAGCTCGCCGAAGGCGATGGCATTCTGGTGGTGGAAACGGACAAGGCCAGTATGGAATTACCGGCTCCTTTTGCCGGGGAGCTGATCCGGGTAATGGCCCGTGTAGGTGACCGGATTGCCACTGGCGATACAATCGCTCGCATGAAAAAAATGTCGGCTTCCGATCAACCCGGCGTCAGCGATACCCCAGCAAAGCGTGATGAAAAGCCAGGCGAGGACAGAGTATCCAATCCTGCGGAAAAGGCTGATCTCGAATCTGAATCAGGTGGCAAGGCATCCTCTGAAACCGATATTGCTTCCGGTACAAAACCGGAAGTGGCAGAAGAGCCTGTGGCTAGTGAAGAAGAGTCTGATCAACCGGTTGCGGCATCGAAAACAGGCGATGCCGCCGCCGAGGTCTATGCCGGCCCAGCTTCGCGGGCATTGGCTCGAGAATTGGGTGTCGACTTGCAGAAGGTTACAGGCTCCGGGCCACGTGGACGCATTCTCAAGGAGGACCTGCACGATTATGTCAAAAAAGCGGTGGCAAGGTCAGAAAGTGCTGCTGTCTCTGGTGCAACAAACCCAGGGATTCCACCCATACCCTCGGTGGATTTTGCCAGATTTGGTAAGGTTGAGCGGGTCCCATTGCAAAAAATTCACAAGCTGACGGCTGCAAATATGCAGCGCTGTTGGCTCAATGTGCCTCACGTTACCCAATTTGATGAAGCCGATATTACGGAGCTTGAAGCTTTTCGTCATTCACTCAAGGCAGAGGCCGAGAAAAAAGCTTCCCGGCTTACCGTGCTGCCGTTTCTGTTCAAGGCCTGTGGTCATGCTCTGGCGGTCAACCCCTCCTTCAATCGCTCTCTTGCCAGTGATGGCGAGCACTTTGTCGAGAAAAAATATATTCATATCGGCATGGCGGTCGATACTCCCAGGGGGTTGGTCGTTCCGGTAATTCGCGACGTGGATCGCAAAGGACTCTGGCAACTTACCGATGAAATCAATGAAATGGCAGCCAGAGCTCGAGATGGCAAGCTTTCGGCTGCCGAGATGCAAGGGGGCTGTTTCACGATTTCCAGTTTGGGTGCCATTGGTGGCAATGGCTTCACCCCGATTGTGAATGCGCCCGAAGCGGCGATTCTTGGTGTTTCCCGGTCGCAGATCAAGCCGGTCTGGGATGGCGCAGAGTTCAAGCCCAGGTTGATGTTGCCGCTGAGTGTTTCCTATGACCACCGGATTGTGAATGGTGCCGATTGTGGTCGTTTTCTGACCTGTCTGGTTGATGTGATTGCCGATATTCGTCGGTTGCTGCTTTAAATCCGTCGGAGCTTTTCTTTCTGTACCCCGGACAGGGTTGGATTTGGAACTGATCGGCCATGCCGGGCTCTAACTTTTTGTGCTGCTGCTGTCACACTGTGTTTGGCCCATTCAAGCGACCAGAGAACCCGCCATGGTAATTCGACGCTCCCACCTGATTTTCTGCAATTCAGTTATCGCGATCCTTGCGGCTTTGTTCCTTTCCTCGGCCGCCATGGCCAGGGAAAACCTGTTGAGTGAGCCGGATCAGCAGGCAGTGCAACAGGTTATTGTCGGTCAGATATCGGCCTTTAAAACCGATGATTACAGTGCCGCCTATTCCTTTGCTGCGCCCAATGTCAGGCAGGTATTTCCCTCTGTTCAGGTGTTTATCGATATGGTGCGCAGCCAATACATGCCGCTCTACCGGCCTGCATCGTACCTGTTTGGAAGAAACACCCAGTCGGAAGGCCGTGTTTACCAGGAGTTGATTGTCACTGATCTCAACCGCCAACTATGGCAGGTCATTTATACCCTTCGCCAGCAGGACGACAAGACCTGGAAAGTAACCAATGTCGTGATGTATCCCTATGATGGGGTGTCTGCCTGATTCCACAGGGTCGCTGTGGTTGACTGGGGATTCGCATGTGACACTCGGGTTCTCTTTCCAGCAAACAAAAAACCGGGCTTGTTAGCCCGGTTTTTTAAGCAGCCCGTTTTTCGGGGGCGAGGCAACTCACTTTTTGACTCGTGGGCCACTTCTTTTTGGACGTGCTTCCGGTTTTTTGGTTCGTGTATCACCGCACTGTTTGCCGCCCGGCCTTGCCTTCAATGACAGCTTGCCTTTCGTCGAGGAGGGTCTGCGACCGGTTTCATCACCCAGTGGGCTCAGTTTCATCGGTTGTTGGCAAACCCTGACCTTGTTCTTCAGATGATTGAGCAATTCAGGTGGCATGCCTTCGGGCAGGTCAACCGTACTGTGATCGTCATACAGCTTGATCTGTCCGATATAGCGGCTTTCAATGTCTGCTTCGTTGGCAATGGCGCCGACGATATCACCGGGTGTTACGCCGTGGTTCTTGCCCACTTCCATGCGGTATGTGGTCATCTCAAACTCACCGAACTCGTCGCGTTGCTTGCGTTTGTCGGCGGGTTTTTCCTTACGTTTCGGCGCGCGGTCACGAGCTGCAGCATCGGCGGGTTTTCTGTCCCGACCGATGGACTTTTCGTGACTGGCCACTTCGATTGACGCCAGCTTAGGGAAGAGCGGGCGATCCTGTTGTAACTGCCATGCCATTGCCGCAGCGATGTCGGATATGGACAGTTCACGGTCGTGCGCCAGCCTTTCCAGCAACTCACGAAAACGGTCGAGATCCTGAGTGTCGAGATTGCGCAGAATCTGTTCCTGGAACTGCTGAACCCGTTGGGTGCTAACCTCTTCGCCGGTGGGCAATTCCATCGAAGTTACCTGCTGGCCCGTTGACTTTTCAATGGCGCGCAACAAATGCCGTTCTTTGGGTGCGACAAACAGTATCGCAGAACCCTCGCGACCCGCACGACCAGTGCGACCAATCCGGTGCACATAGGATTCGTTGTCATAGGGGATGTCGTAGTTCACCACGTGACTGATGCGATCAACGTCCAGCCCGCGTGCCGCCACATCAGTGGCAACCACGATATCCACATCACCTTTCTTCAGGCGGTTGACGGTGCGCTCACGCAGGGCCTGACTCAAATCACCGTTCAGGGCGGCGGCGGAAAAGCCCCTCGCTTCCAGTTTTTCGGCCAGCTCAACCGTGGTGGATTTGGTGCGCACAAAAATCAGCATGCCATCAAATTCTTCCACTTCCAGAATCCGGGTGAGGGCATCCAGTTTATGGCGGCCCTGTACCATCAGATAGCGTTGGCTGATCCGCTCCACGGTACGGGTTTTGGCGGCGATACTGACTTCCCTGGCATCGCCGAGGTATTTCTTCACCACACGGCGAATAGCCGGGGGCATGGTGGCTGAAAACAGCGCGCGCTGACAGCTGGAAGGAGTTTCCGCAAGGATGGTCTCCACATCATCGATAAAGCCCATGCGCAGCATTTCATCGGCTTCGTCCAGTACCAGAGCGCGGAGCTTGCTCAGATCCAGACTGCGGCGGCGCAGGTGGTCGAGTATGCGGCCCGGTGTGCCGACAATGACCTGCACGCCACGCTGCAGGCCTCGCAATTGTCCGCGCATGTCCTGGCCACCGTATATAGGCAGGACGTGGAAGCTCTTCAGATGACGGGCATAAGTCTGGAAAGCCTCGGCAACCTGAATGGCCAGTTCACGGGTAGGCGCCAGCACCAGAATTTGCGGAGCCGACTGGCTGCTATCCAGGCGACTCAGTAGCGGCAGGGCAAAGGCGGCGGTTTTACCGGTGCCGGTTTGTGCGATACCGAGCAGGTTGGCACCTTCCAGCAATATCGGAATACTTTGGGCCTGAATGGGAGAGGGCTGCTCGTAACCGAGTTCCTGAACAGCCTGAAGCACTGGTTTGGAGATGCCCAGCGATACAAAATCGGGGGAAGACATAAATACGCCTGTATGGCCGTAGGCCGGATGAAAATAGGGGCGCAAGTATACGCGTATCGCTATGAGGGATAAAGAATTTTCCCATCCAGAACAGGTGTCGGAAGCTATTTCGGTCTCACTTCGAGCAGCCTGTCCAGCACATTGGCAAACTGCTGGCGTTCGGTATGACCGAGGCTGCCGGAACCACCTTTTAGATCTCCGGTATTGCGTAATTCCTCCATTAGGTTGGGCATGGCCAGTCGCTGGCGGATATTGGCCGGGGTAAAGTGTTCCCCTCTGTGGCCGATCACCTGTGCGCCTTTCTCAACAGCTTCCGCAGCCAGTGGGATATCGCCAGTAACGACAATATCACCCGCGATCACCTGTTGAGCGATATAGTTGTCAGCCACATCAAATCCGCTCTCCACCTGTCGGGCCTTGATCAGCGGTGAAGCAGGAATTTTTACCAGATGATTGGCAACCAGTGTCAGTGGAATCTGGCAGCGCTGCGCTGCGCGAAACAGAATTTCCTTGATGGGGTTGGGGCAGGCATCGGCATCGACCCAGATATGCATTGGAACTCCCGGTTACAGGTGAAGGCTGGTTCCTAGCCTGTCAGACCCGTTTTCAAAGTCAGGTGCAGGACCAGTGTGATGACCAGCGCCCCGGAGATATTGAGCCAGAAACCGGCTCTGGCCATTTGAGGAATACGGATAATATCAGCACTGAAGACAATGGCATTTGGCGGCGTGGCCACAGGCAGCATGAAGGCAAAACTGGCAGCAATGGTGGCCGGGATAATGGTGGTCAACGGGTCGATGCCCAACCCGATCGCCATGGCCGAAAAGATCGGTACCAGTGTAGTGGTGGTGGCCGTATTACTGGTCAGCTCGGTCAAAAAAATAACCAGAATCACCACCAGTAGCGTCATCACCAGTGGCGGAAAATCCTCTACACCTGCCAGCTGTAGTGCCAGCAGTTCCCCGACGCCCGTGCTACTGATGGCACCAGCCAGAGCCAGGCCACCACCGAACAGCAGCAGCACACCCCAGGGCACCCGCGTTGCTGTATCCCAGTCCATCAGGAATTGGCGTTTCCTGAGGCTTACGGGAATGGTGAACAGTAGCAAGGTGGCGAGAATGGCCACACCGGTATCGCTCAGTCCACCGAGCCAAGGCAATCCTGTCAGCAGTGGTTGGGCAATCCACCCCAGGGCTGTGAGCAGAAAAATTACCAGGGTTAGTTTGGCACCAAGCGTCCATGGTTCGGTTGGCTCATGGAGGAATTTGCCATCAATAGGCGTTTTTCCCGGCGGGTATATGCAGTGGGTCAGCAACCACCAGGTGAGAGGAACAAAGACCACCACCAGGGGCAAGCCTATACTGAGCCAGCGGGTAAAGCTGATTTCGATTCCCAGCTCATTCTGGATAAAAGAGACCGTAAACATGTTCGGCACAGTGCCGACAATGGTCCCCACGCCGCCAATGGACGCGGCATAGGCCACACCCAACAGCAGGCATAGACTGAAGTTTTCCCGGTTGGGCGCATTTTTATCGAGCAGATGGATAATACTGAGCAGCATCGGCAACATCACCAGCACGGTTGCCGTATTGGTGATCCACATGCTCATGGTGGCAGAGACAAACATGAAACCACCGACCAGAGTAGCGGGTTTGGTGCCCACTAGGCGCAGCACCGTCAGGGCAAAGCGGTGGTGCAGATGCCACCGTTCCAGCGCCAATGCCAGAATGAATCCCCCCAGAAACAGGAAAATCATCGGGTGGGCATAGGCTTTGGCGGTGAGATGGATATCACTGGCGCCGACCAAGGGTAGTACGGCAAGTGGCAATAATGCTGTGGCGTAAATGGAAATGGCTTCCGTCAGCCACCAGACCGCCATCCAGGTGGCCAGACCTGCAGTGGCTCTGCCCGGCGTGCCCAACACAATCATTTGATCATTCAGGGAAACCGTCCGGTCTGGAACTATCATGAACACCAGTATGCCCAGCAGGGGGCCGGCGAGGAGAGCCATCAGGCGAAACTGACCGAGCCACGGTGTTGGATTCATAGGCGGGTTCTTGTCATTTATTCGAAGACAGAGCCTAGCAGGCTTTGAGGAACAGTTTAAGCACCCGGTAGTACCAAATCCGCCTACCCATCAGCCAATAATTTTCTCTTTCAGAGCCCGGGCAAACGTTCTGGCCTTTGATGGTCCGGCAAAGTGTTTTGGCCGGGTTGCCCGGATGCCTTCATTGAAGGCGCTTTGCTTGCTGTAATCAATGTGGATATCGATCATTACCGGTCGGCTTTCCTTCGCCAGAGCAAATGCTGTATTCAGGGCTGATTCAATGTCGGCATTATCGTCAATGGCCACATATTCGCAGCCGACTGCGTGGGCAAAAGACACCCAGTCCGCCTCGCCGAGTTTGAGCATTTGTGTTGTCTGACCGGGTAGTTGTCGGGGCTGACTGGAAACCTCGCCGTCATTAAACAGACAGTAAATGATGCCGAGCTGATACTTGCTGGCAGTCAGTGCTTCCATTCCCGTCATCATCATTGCGCCGTCACCGACAAGCCCGATCACTGTTTTTTGTGGGTGAGCCAGTTTCAATGCATTGGCAGCGGGTACCCCATAACCCATGGCATTGAAGTCGCCAGGGCAGATAAATCCCCCGGGTTGGTGGATTGGTAATAATTCTGCAGCCAGAAACATGTGATTGCCATCGTCGCAGGCCACCAGCGCATCGTCTGGCATGTGTTGGCGCAGTGCGGTAAAAAAATGCGCTGGATTGACCCGTTTGCCGGGATGTTTTCGCCAGTTGGCCAGGTAATTTCGTTTGTCGATGGCGATCTTTGCGGTCACTGCATTGTCCATGTTTGGTGCCGACAGGTCTGTATTGATCGCACTTGTCAGTGCGGTAACCACGTCGCACGCGTCGCCGAGAAGAGTCAGTGCCGCCGGGTAATTGGCGTTGAATACCGCTGGATTGATATCCACATGGATCAATGTCTCCGGCATGCTGAGACCGTAGTTGCCGGTGGGGATCTCGGAAAAACGGGTGGCGATTGCCAGCAGGCAGTCACAGTTGGCAAAGGCGTGTTGTGCTGCCGGCACCGCAGCGGGACCAAAACCCATACCGGTGTGCAGGGGGTGATTGGCTGGAAAAACACTCAGCCCGTGCAGGGTTGTTGCAACCGGTGCATTGAGATGGACAGCCAGTGCCTTTATGGACTCGCTTGCTTCGCGGGCTCCCCAGCCAACCAGTAACCCCGGATGTTCCGCTTTGCTCAGCATCTCGCCGGCCAGCTCAATGGCAGCCATATCCAGCGGTGGATTGATTCGATGTCCGTTGAAAACAGGCAGCGAGCCGGCGTCAGTTCTACGGGTCTGGAGGTTGACCGGAATTTCCACAAAGGCCGGGCCGGGCTCCCCCTCTATCGCAGTGCGGTAGGCTTCAAAAATGGTGGGTACAATATCCGTAACGTGTTCGACCAGATAGGTTGCCTTGGTGATGGGTGTCAACAGGGCTCGATGGTCGATATCCTGTCGCTGAAAACGGTGGTTGGTTTGATAATCAACACCACCGGCAATGACTAGCAGTGGAATGCCACCGAGAAACGCCTCACCGATACCACTTGCCGCGTGGGTAACGCCGACACCGGGTACAATCAGCAGTGTGCCGATCGTATTTGTCGTGCGGCTGATGGCGTCGGCCATGAAAGCGGCCGAGACTTCATGAGTCACCAGGTAGGGGGTAATGGTTTCGGATTGCTGAAGTTCGGCATAAATCGCTGTGTTGTGAAAACCGGGTATCCCGAAGGTGTGAGTGACTCCGATATGCTCCAATGCATATCGGGTAAGCCATGCGCCGGTTTTTTTCATGCGTTCCCCCAGATATCCTGAACTCGAACAGCTTGATGCTATGAGGCGTGCAGGGCAGAGTCAACGGCGGAGAGGGAACGGTTTTTTGCCGTCAGGTTTTGTCGAAAACCCTCAGTTGATTGCCCCGGTCGTCCGCACTCGCTTGGCCCCTTTGGTCACCGGTAACTGGCGGCTCATTCTGCGCCGTTCAACACGATTGTCGATGACATTTTTCAGGGCAATCAGCATCCCTGCCACCAGAAAAGCCCCTGGCGGCAGGATGATCACCAGAAATCCGTAACCATTGCCAAATAGCTGCAATGACCAACTCTCGGCCACCGGCCCGAACAGCAGATGCATGTTGGCAAACAGCGTACCGCTGCCCAGGATTTCCCGGATGGCCCCGATCACCAGAAGCACCAGTCCGAAACCGGCGCCCATCATGAGTCCATCCAATGCGGATGCGCCCACAGGATTTTTGCTGGCAAATGCCTCGGCGCGCCCAAGAATAGCGCAGTTAGTGACGATCAATGGGATAAAAATTCCCAGAATGACATACAACTCGTAGGTGAATGCCTGCATCAGCAATTCCGTGCAGGTGGTAAATGTGGCAATGATCATCACAAAAGCCGGGATCTTGACCGCTTCCGAAACCTGGCGGCGAATCATCGACACCACGATATTCGAACCCGTCAGTACCAGCATGGTGGCGAGGCCAAGTCCCAGGGCATTGACTACCGACCCGGTGACGGCCAGCAAGGGGCACAGGCCAAGCAATTGCACCAGTGCCGCGTTGTTGGTCCACAGACCATTGCGGGTGATGTCGCGATAGGTGGTGGTTTCATCCGCCATTTTTGTCATCCTTTATCGCTGGTTGTGGAGTTGCAGCAGGCCGTTGGGCGGCTTTCAGCAGTCGCTCCCGGTCTGCATTAAAGTATTGCAAGGTTTTGCGTACCTGATTAACCACGGCTCGTGGCGTGATGGTCGCGCCGGTGAACTGGTCAAAATCCCCGCCATCTTTTTTCACTTTCCAGTTGTCAGGTGACGGGTTGCGCAGTGATTTTCCGTTGAAACCCAGGATCCAGTCACTCTTGTTCAGATCGACTTTGTCACCCAGGCCGGGAGTTTCCCGATGGGAAATCACCCGAACCCCCGCCACTGTACCGTCCAGATTGATACCGATAATCATCTGAATATCACCGCTGTAGCCATCCTCGGCCACAGAGGGCAGTATGACGGCGACCAATTCGTCATCCTGACGGGCAATATTCGCCACGCCATCCTCGATACCCAGGACTGGCCAGAATTCAGCGGGGATCACCACTGTATCCACCAGCAAGTCATTGGTGTGCCTGTCCAGCGGGACGATTTCCAGCAGGGCCCGCTTGGCGACCTCGCGCTTGGCGTCGGCGATGGGTTCCTTGGTCCCGAGAAAGGTGACCGACAGCAGTGCCGCCGTAATCAGGGCAAACAGGCCCAGCAGCAGGCTGTTGAAACTGATGGACTTACCCAGCGAAGCCATGCTCATTCCTTTTTCTCCGTTGCGTGGCGGGGTTTTTTGTGACCATAGGTTCGGGGCAGTGTGTAGTTATCAATCAGCGGGGCGGCAAAGTTCATCAACAGGACGGCGAAAGCAACCGCATCCGGGTAGCTCCCCCAACTGCGAATAATGAAAATCAGTACGCCGATCAGCGCACCGAAAATCAGTCGGCCGCGGTTGCTGGTGGCGGAACTGACCGGGTCAGTCAGAATAAAGAACGCGCCCAGCATGGTGCCGCCAGAGAGCAGATGCATGAGGGGTGAGCCGTGGCTGGCAGAACTGCCACTGTCATAAAACAGGGCCGCACAGACACTGAGACTGACCAGCATGGCAACCGGGCCGTGCCAGGTAAACACCCGGCGATAGAGTAGGAAACAACCCCCCAGCAAAAAGCCCAGATTGACCCATTCCCAGCCCGCCCCGGCCCAGTCACCGAGATTGAACAACGGATCCTGTTCGTACAATTGGTTGATCAGCAGCCCATTATTCTGCCGGAGTACGTCCAGTGGTGTTGCTGCGGTAAAGGCGTCCACTGTGTCCATGCCGGGCAAGCTGAAGACAATCTTTAATGCGGCCAGGAATCCGGGCAGTGAAGCGCCCTCCGCGTATAACGGCAGTGGTGCAGGCCACGCGGTCATCTGTACGGGAAAGGAAATCAGCAGCACCACATAGCCCACCATGGCGGGGTTGAACGGGTTGTAGCCCAATCCGCCATAGAGGTGTTTGGCAATCAGGATGGCAAAGCTGGTACCTATGAGAACTACCCACCAGGGCGCCAGGGGTGGCAGGGCCAGGCCCAGCAGCACAGCGGTGACCAGTGCACTGCAGTCGCGCAGGTAAAACATCACGGGCCGTTTGCGAAGACGCATCACAGCGGCCTCACAGAGTATGGCTACAGTGCTTGCCAGCAGAATATTGATCAGTGAGCCCCAGCCGAAAAACAGCGTCAGCGCGATCAGGCCGGGAAGGGTCGCGAGCAGCACCAGTCGCATGACCGAGCCTGTGCTCTGAGCCGTATGCGCATGGGGTGATGTGATTTTAAGCAACGCCATAGCGAGATCCGGTCAAGGGTGGTATTCGGTGAGCTGTTGCTCAGCCTCGGTCAGTCTGATCTGTAGTTTTTCCGCAGCGGCACGCAGGCTGTCCACGTGCTCAGAGCGCTCTGCTTCCGCTTCTCTCAGTTTGATGCGGGCTTTCTCCAGACGGCTTTTCAGAGAGGCAACCGTTTGGCGCAGCTTATCCTGCTCGGACATGCCGGCCAGTTCTGCCACCCGCGCCTGTGCCCGGGCAATCGCCGATGAGGCTGCATCACTACTGTCTTCATCGGCAGTCGATGACGAGCTGGCGATGGCATCCAGTTGCTGCTGCGTGTCCAGCAACTTGTTCTGTAATTTTTCCAGGCCGGACTGCAGGGCATTGACGTATTCTGACTCGCCGGCCTTCGCCTCATCCAGTTTAGCCTTGGCTTTCTCGATACGCCCTTCCAGTGCAATTACAGTTTGACGGAGCTGTTCTGCCGTCGGCATGTCACGGGTGGTCGCTGCTCGTGCCTGAGCCCGGGCAATCGCCGTCGTCGCGGCATCGGTGGTTTCGCGGGTTACAGGAATATTGCCAGCATCCTCTGGCAGCGCTGCCAATGCTTGTTGTGCATCGACCAGTTTGGCCTGCTGTTTTTCAAGGCCACTTGTCAGAGCGGCTTTCAGACTCTCATCATCGCTGTCGGCAATTTTCTGCCGGGTGGCCGCAATCCGTTCTTCGCAGCTGGCAATTTTGTTTTCCAGCGTTTCCCGGGGGCTGGCCTGTAGTCGATCCATCACCCTGTCGGTATTCCCCGAGCCAGCGGTATCGTCGAGTTGCACCCGTTTTTTGCGGGCATCCTCGAGTCGCCGCCGGGCATCCTCGACGGCGGCCTGGGCCTGTTCCTGTTGTTGCCCGGTGCCCTCGTGGCGAATTGCCTCAAGCCGTTTTTCCACGGTGTGCAAATGGCTTTCCGCCCGGGCAATGCCGCGCTCAAGTCTGGCCTTCTGTTCCTCGGGAGAGGCCTGATGCTCGGCGGCACGGGCCATGGCTGCCTTGACAATATCCTCGCTTCCCGAGGACCCGTTGCTGCCCTCGGCAGCCAGCGTCTTGGCCTGTTCAGCCGCCTGTTTGCGGGCTTCCCGCTTGGCAGCTTTGGCCATTTCTTCCTGCTCCTTGCGGGCTTTTTGGAATTCGAATCGAGCTCTGGCTCTATCAGATTTGATTTTTTCCTGTGCCTGCTTGCGAATTTCACCTTTGGCAGCCCGGTAATACTGCACCAGCGGGATATTGCTCGGGCAGACATAGGAGCAGGCCCCACACTCGATGCAATCGAACAGATTATGGGCTTCGAGTCGTTCGTGGTTGTGCGACTGGGCATACCAGAACAGCTGCTGGGGCAGCAGGCTGGCGGGACAGGCCTCCGCGCACATGCCGCAGCGAATACAGGGCTGAGCCGGTAGCGGAGTGGGCGATTCTTCCCTCGACGGCGCAAGAATACAGTTCGTGCTTTTAATGACCGGTATATCGGGGTCAGTGAGGGTGAAACCCATCATCGGACCACCCATGATCAGTCGGGAGCAGTTGTCCTGATCAAAGCCGTTGTGCGCAAGCAGGTGGGTGATCGGCGTGCCGATCAGTACCTCATAGTTCCGGTTGGTAGCGCAGGCTCGCCCGGTTACCGTGGTGATGCGGGAGATCAGCGGCTCGCCGCAATAAATGGCCTTTTGGACCGCGAAAGCCGTGCCCACATTCTGACAGACAATGCCGATGTCCGCAGGCAGCCCTCCGCTGGGGACCTCACGGCCGGTGAGGATCTGAATGAGTTGTTTCTCGCCACCGGAGGGGTAGCGCGTGGGGAATGCAACCAGTTGAATATGCGTATCCCGGACAAAGGGTTCCAGTGCCGCGTGCGCTTCGGGTTTGTTGTCTTCTATACCGATCAGCACTTCTTCCGGACCGCCGAGAATATAGCTGAGGATCTGGATGCCCTCCACTATGGCCTGAGCCCGCTCGCGCATCAGCATGTCATCGGCGGTGATGTAGGGTTCGCACTCAGTCGCGTTGATAATCAGGGTGGTGATGGCCTTGCGGGGAGACAGCTTGACTGCTGAGGGAAAACCGGCACCGCCGAGGCCGGCAATTCCCGCCTGACGAATCATTTCCAGTAATTTGGCCGGACTGTAATCCTGAAAGGAATACGTTGCCGTATCGATGCCCGCGAAATCAATCCACTGTTCCTGCCCGTCCGGTATCAGCGTGATGCAGCGAGCCGCCATACCCGAGGGGTGAGGGATCGGATAGTCACTGATATCGCTGATCGTACCCGATGTGGAGGCATGAACGCCGACACTGACCAACCCACTGGGTTCGGCGAGCTCCTGCCCCTTGAGAACATGATCTCCGGCAGTCACCAACAGCCTGGCCGGTGCGCCCATATGCTGGTTGAGCGGAATAACCAACTTTTCCGGCAAGGGGAGCGTGCCGATCGGCAGTTGCACCGACTGCTGCTTGTTTTCCGGTGGGTGGACACCGCCGATCAGATCCCAGATCTTTCTCATGCCGCCTGGTCTCCCCGATCCGTGGCGATGATGTCAGCAGAGTGCTCCCGGGCCTTGAGTTGCTCCCCGGCGGGAGGTGGCATATCCCATGTCCAATCAGACAGGCCCTGAGATACCGGGATCATATCAATGCAGTCCACCGGGCAGGGTTCCACGCACAGGTCGCAACCGGTGCACTCACTGGCGATGACGGTATGCATCATTTTGGCGGCACCGAGAATGGCATCCACCGGGCAGGCCTGGATACATTTAGTGCAGCCAATGCATTCGTCTTCGCGGATAAACGCCACGGTTTTAATGGCGTTCTCCTCGCCGTGCGCGGCATCGAGCGAGGGGGCTTCAACGCCCAGCAGAGTGGCCAGTGCATTAATGGTGCTCTGGCCGCCGGGAGGGCACTTGTTGATTACATCGCCATTGGCAATGGCCTGGGCGTAAGGGCGGCAGCCGGGATAACCACATTGACCGCACTGGGTCTGGGGTAACAGGTTATCGATCTGCTGGACAATCGGGTCGCCTTCAATACGGAATTTAATGGCGGCAAAGCCCAGCACAGCACCAAACACCAGTGCCAGCCCCACCAGTGCAACCAGTGCGGCGATCAGCGGATTTTGAAGAATCAACTCAAGCACGGAGAAACCCTATACCAGCCCGCTAAAGCCCATGAAGGCCAATGACATCAGACCGGCGGTAATCATGCCGATGGCGGCTCCGCGAAAAGGTGTTGGTACGTCGGCCACCGCCAGTCTCTCTCGCATGGCGGAAAACAGAATCAATACCAGTGAAAAGCCGATGGCGGCACCGAAACCATACAGCGTGGACTGGAACAGGTTGTGGGCCTTGGCGGTATTCTGTAACGCTACCCCAAGTACTGCACAATTGGTGGTAATCAGCGGCAGAAATACCCCCAGAACCCGATACAGCAGGGGGCTGGTTTTTTCGATAAACATTTTGGTGAACTGCACGACCACTGCGATAACGAGAATGAAGGCGATGGTTTTCAGGTAGCCCAGTTCCAGAGGTAGCAGAATCCACGTATTCACCAGGTAGCTGGACATGGCGGCGAGTGTCAGTACGAAAGTGGTCGCTCCGGCCATGCCGATAGCTGTTTCCAGTTTGTTGGAGACCCCCATGAAGGGGCACAGACCAAGAAACTGGACCAGAACAAAGTTGTTCACCAGGATGGCACTGATCAGAATGACGGCAAATTCCTGCATTTCGTCCTGTCTCGCTTGTAAAGGGAGCTGATGTAACTTCAGCCATTATAACGGGCTGTATTGCTGACTAATAAGCATAAAACACAAGCTGGTTAGTTTATTTGGCCATAAGGTATAGCGTTTAGTGATACGGCAGTATCGCTGCCGGTTGTTCAGACGATTCGCTGCCCGGGTTGCGCGCCACTATCGGGAGACAACAAATAGATACCCTGTTTGTCCCCGGCCGCGAGTACCATCCCTTCCGACAGACCAAAGCGCATTTTTCGGGGTGCCAGATTGGCCACCAGCACGGTCAGCCTGCCTTCCAGATGTTCTGGCTGATAGGAGGACTTGATCCCGGAAAATACCGTGCGGGTCTCGCCGCCGATATCCAGTGTCAGTTGCAGCAGTTTGTCGGCACCCTCTACCGCTTTTGCCGCCACAATGCGCGCCACACGCAGATCCACCTTGATAAAATCCTCGAAGCCGATTTCCGCAGCCAGTGGCTCGTCGATCAATGGTTCCGAGAGTGGGGTTGTTGTGGTTTCCGCCAGTGCTTCCTTGCTGGCTTCCAGCATAGCGGCCACCCTGTCCGGGTCTACCCGCTGCATCAACGGTTTGAAATTGTCGATGCGGTGGTTCAGCAGCGGTTCGATTTTGGTGGGCCAGTCCAACGGGCTGTTGAGGAATGCCTCTGCCTCTGCGGCCATCGCAGGCAGCACTGGCTTCAGGTAAATCATCAGGGCGCGGAACAGGTTGATACCGAGAGAGCAGATGTCCTGCACCTCTTGTTCGCGGACTTCTTCCTTTGCCAGCTGCCAGGGTGCTTTCGCGGCAATATATTCGTTGGCCGCATCGGCGAGTGACATGATTTCGCGGATCGCTTTGCCGAATTCCCGCTGCTCGTAGTAGTCGGCAATACTGTCGGCAGCTGCGGAGACACGATGCCACAGGGCTTCATCGGCAATACTGGCCGCCAATACGCCATCGTTACCCTTGTTGACAAATTTGGCGCAGCGACTGGCAATGTTGACCACTTTGCCCACCAGATCGCTGTTGACCCGCTGGATGAAGTCGTCCAGATTCAGGTCCAGATCATCGACACCCGAAGAGAGCTTGGCGGCAAAATAATAGCGCAGATATTCGGGATTGAGATTGTCCAGATAGCTGCGGGCATTGATAAAGGTGCCTCGGGACTTCGACATTTTCTTGCCGTTCACCGTCAAAAAGCCATGTACGCAGATAGCCGATGGGGTGCGGAACCCTGCGCTGCTGAGCATGGCCGGCCAGAACAGGGCGTGAAAATTGACAATATCCTTGCCGATAAAGTGGTACAGCTCGCTCTCGGCCTGTTCGCTCCAGAAGGCGTCGAAATCGATGCCTTCCCGCTCGCAGAGATGCTTGAAGCTGGCCATGTAGCCGATCGGCGCATCCAGCCAGACATAGAAGTATTTGCCCGGTGCATCGGGGATTTCGAAGCCGAAATAGGGGGCATCGCGGCTGATATCCCACTCGTGCAGACCGCCCTCGAGCCATTCTCCGAGCTTGTTGGCCACCTCTTCCTGCACATGGCCGGCACGGGTCCAGGCTTTGAGAAAGTCGGTGAATTCCGGCAACTTGAAGAAATAGTGCGTGGAGACCTTCTCCACCGGTGTGGCTCCGGAGATGACCGAGACCGGGTTGATCAGGTCCGTGGGCGCATAGGTGGCTCCGCAGGCTTCGCAGTTATCGCCGTACTGGTCGTCAGTTCTGCATTTGGGACAGGTGCCCTTGATATAGCGATCCGCCAGAAACAGATGTTTTTCCGGATCATAGGCCTGGGTGATTTCCCGTGTGGCAATATGACCGTTGTCCCGCAGGCGGGAATAAATCAGTGATGACAGCTCGCGGTTCTCCGCAGAGTGGGTGGAGTGGTAGTTGTCAAATTCAATCAGAAATGCTGCAAAATCCCGCTGGTGTTCTTCCCGTACCTGGTCGATGAGTGCTTCCGGGCTGATGCCGAGCTGTTCTGCCTTGAGCATGATGGCGGTGCCGTGCGCATCATCGGCGCAGACGTAGTAACATTCATGGCCGCGCATTTTCTGGAAACGAACCCAGATATCCGTCTGGATGTATTCCACCAGATGTCCCAGATGGATTGAACCATTGGCATAGGGCAGGGCGCTGGTGACAAGAATTTTTCGGCGTTCAGTCATGTTGGAAGCTGCTGTGGTTGGCGTTGGGAATCGACGCGGTCAATAGCGGTTGTCATCGAATGCTGTTAGAGGGGCGCAACTATAACGGTTTTGACCCGTTTTTTCATCCGTAGTCAGGGGGATCTCATATGGTCGATGTAACTGTTCAGGACGGCCTGGCAGAGGTAAAACATATTATTGGTGTGGCATCCGGCAAGGGTGGCGTCGGCAAATCCACCACGGCGGTGAATCTGGCGCTGGCACTGGCGGCCCAGGGCGCCAAAGTCGGTATTCTGGACGCGGATATCTACGGCCCCAGTGTGCCGATGATGCTCGGTGTGCCCGATGGCACGCGGCCCCGGGTAGAAGAGGGGAAATACTTTGTGCCGGTGCCGGCCCACGGCATTGTGTCCATGTCCATGGGCTACCTGGTCACCGAACAGACACCCATGGTCTGGCGCGGGCCGATGGCGACCAGTGCGCTGATGCAGATGCTCAATCAGACCCGTTGGGGGACACTGGACTACCTGATAGTGGATATGCCACCGGGGACCGGTGATATCCAGTTGACCTTGGCCCAGAAGGCCAGTATGGCGGGTGCAGTGATCGTCACCACACCACAGGATATTGCCTTGCTGGATGCCCGCAAGGCGATTGAAATGTTTAGCAAGGTAAAGATTCCGGTATTGGGTATCGTGGAAAATATGGCGATGCATCGTTGCAGCCAGTGCGGCCATGAGGAGCACATTTTTGGTGAGGGCGGTGGCCAGCAGGTTGCCGAGCAGTACCATACCGAGGTGCTGGGTTCCCTGCCGCTGGATCGCCTGATTCGCGAGCAGGTCGATGGTGGCAGACCCTCGGTGATTGCGCAGCCGGAAGGTTTGGCGGCAGTGAATTATGGCCAGATCGCAGCGCGTATCGCAGCGCTTCTGGCGGTGGCTGACAGGTCTGGGGGCCCACAAATCACGATTGAATAGCCTGTTTGGGGTCGCACTTTTTAGGACTTTGACGGCTTGATCCAAACCGGTATCATGGCCCCCTTTCGGGCACGCAACAGCTGGTTCTCTGGTGGTTGTCTGTGAACCCCTGAGTCGCTGGCTATACCTGAGAGCATCACATTATGAGCATCAAATCCGACAAGTGGATTACCCGTATGTCCAAAGAGCACGGCATGATCGAGCCGTTTCAGGGGACGCAGGTTCGACAACCCGATCCCAATGGCCAGAAAGTGATTTCCTACGGGGTATCGAGCTATGGCTACGACGTGCGCTGTGCCGATGATTTCAAGATTTTCACTAACGTCTATTCCAAAATAGTTGATCCGAAGAACTTTGATTCCGATGCCTTTGTGGATGTAAAAGGGGATTCCTGCATTATCCCGCCCAATTCCTTTGCTCTCGCCCGCACCATCGAATACTTCCGCATACCACGCAATGTGCTGACCATTTGTCTCGGAAAATCCACCTATGCCCGTTGTGGCATTATTGTCAATGTCACCCCGCTGGAACCGGAGTGGGAGGGGCACGTGACGCTGGAATTTTCCAACACCACCAGCCTGCCGGCAAAAATCTATGCCAATGAAGGTGTTGCACAGATGCTGTTTTTTGAATCCGATGAGGCCTGTGAAACCTCCTATGCGGATCGGGGTGGCAAATACCAGGGGCAACGCGGGGTTACCTTGCCGAAGGCCTGACAAACACAGGGCTGCAAAGCCCCGCCCTAGGTCTGTGTGTTTTTACAGTGAGGGTGAATGAGTCACTGCCACGGCAAAAATATAGCAGAAAACTGTCACGGACATCAGGCTGAACAACAACCGGCTACCCGCAGTTCGGCCGCGTTTGATGGCACAGGTTCCCAATCCGATATAGACGAGCAGGGCGACCAGTTTGGCGGTCAGCCAGTTGTCGGCAAACGGATATTGCTGGCTGGCAATCATCAGATATACCGCGGAAGCCAGCAGCAGGGTATCGATAATATGCGGCACGATTCTGGCCCACGTTTGTTGCAGTTGTGGTGATGCATTGACCGACCAGACGGCCCGGACAACAAACAGGGTGATGTTGAGCAGGGCGAGCGCGACGTGGGTGTTTTTCAGAATCAGATACATAATATTATTCTAGTAGTGAGGTTTAACCCCTGAATATTAACCTGTCTGGCCGGATTATCCGACTACTCGTTCAGTGCTTCATGCCGCTGGGCCCATCTGAATCCCGGGGAGTTGTTTGACATGATTGAAGTCCTGTTCCTTGCCGTTGCCTTGAGTATGGATGCGTTTGCTGTGTCCATTGGTCTTGGTTCAAAGCACAGGGGCAAAGCCATCGCGCTGGCATTGATGGCCGGCGCCTATTTCGGTATTTTCCAGGCGCTGATGCCGATGATCGGCTATTTGGGTGGCAGGGGCGTGTTGGGCTGGATCGAGGCCTTTGCTCCCTGGGTGGCATTTTTTCTGCTGCTGTTGATTGGCGGCAAGATGATTTACGAATCCTTTGCCGAAGGTATTGAGGAGGATATTACCAAGATCACCCATCGGGTAATGCTGATTCTGGCTATTGCCACCAGCATTGATGCCATGGCCGCCGGCTTTGCCCTGACCTTACTGGATGTAGGGCCGCTACTCGCCTGTTTCATCATTGGTGCGACCACCTTTCTGTTCAGCGTGCTCGGGGTTTTTGTGGGTATCAAAAGTGGTACCTGGCTGGAGAGCAAAGCGGAGCTTTTTGGTGGCGTGATACTGATTTTAATCGGTTTTAAGGTGTTACTGGGGTAAACGATTTGCCCTGGCTTGCTTTGAGGGCGTCTTCTCGTTGTCATACAAATGGCACAATAAATCTGTTACGGTCGGTGCATCCTTAAGAAATCCACCAATGTTCAGCGGATACCGATATGAATACAGATGCCCCAATTGCCACTAACCGGCGCGGATGGCTTGGCGCGGTTCCGGCTCTGGTCGTGATCGCTTTGGCTGTTATTGTCTTTGAGGCCCCTGCGATTGGCGACCTGTCGGAAGAGAACCGCCACGAAGTCCCCACCCTCAGAGCGCAATGGCAGAAGGGCGAAGTGATTGTGTTGGTTCGGCATCTGGAGCGTTGTGACCGCGGGGATTCGCCTTGCCTGACAGGTGCCGACGGGATTACAGCACGATCCGTTGATGAGGGCGAGGCGCTGGCAGAGGACTTTTACCGACTCGGGTTGCTTAACACCGAGGTCTACAACAGCCCGTTGCCCCGCGCTGCCGAGACCGAGGGTATTGTGTTTGGCGATCGCGGTTTTGATCAGGACTGGCTGTTCAAGTGTAAGAAAACCATCTTCAAGGATGCGCTGGCAAAAAAGACGCCGGGCAAAAACCTGATTCTGGTGACCCACAGCAGTTGTATCGACAGCTTTGAGAAGTCTCTGGGATATGCCAGTGAAACCCCTGAATACGGCACCTCCCTGTTCTTCAGTCATGGCCCGGAAAACAAGTTGCAGGTCCACGGTTTTCTCGACATGGAAGACTGGGGCCACACACTGGGCTTTTGATACCGATTTCCCAGCTGGCCGATGACCGTCCGGTACCCCCTGACCTTCAGCTACCACTGGTCAGTATTTCCCCGTTCTCTTTACCAGCACCCGTGGTCTTCAACACCAGCGGCTGTTGTGGCATATCATAGCGTTGTTGCCGGTACAGCCAGGAGGGCAGTAGCGCATGGGCCAGTGCTTCGCGGGTGTCACTGTCAGTGGCCTCGCCGGTGAGCTGCAGTTGCCGGACCGCGGGATCATAGACGCCACTCAGGGCGGTCTGCCTTGGCCGCAGGATGGTCACTTCCCGACCCTGTAGCAGGGCAAAATAATCCGCAAATTGCATCAGTGCCCTGCCCGGGGACTGATGCTCACTCTCAAGAGTCATATCGCGGCCGATCATGGGCGTTGCCGCGCTGATGCCGACACTGCAGGACACCTCGATATCCCGGTTCGCAACACGGCAGGGTGCCTGCACGATGTCGAGTATGCGTTTGACCAGATGTGACAGGGGGTTTGTGCTCGCCTTGTGGTCGGTATTGTCAGGGGGATAGGCCAGTAGCAGCACAAATTCGTCACCGCCGATACGCGCCACCGTATCACCATCGCGAATGCATTTGCGCAACCGGTCGGCAATCGCCTCGATCAGGCGATCACCCGCGGCATGACCGAGACTGTCGTTGACATTTTTGAACAGGTCCAGATCGAGCAATACCACGGCCAGCTCGCTGTTACCCCGTCGGCCATTTTTTGTCAGTTGCTGTAATCGGTCGAGCAGTAAAAGCCGGTTGGGCAAGTCGGTCAGGCTGTCGTGGGTGGCCTGATGAGAAATGCGCTGTTCATAGTATTTCCGCTCGGTAATATCTTCCACCGAACCTTCGAAATACAGCAGGCGCTGGTCCGGCCCATATACCGTGCGCGCATTTTCCGAAATCCAGATCACAGAGCCGTCTTTTCTGTACACCTGTGACTCAAAACTTTTGACACCGCCGTTACTTTGCATGAGTTGTACAAATTCTGCCCGCCTGCCGGGATCGACATACAACTGCTGGCTGATATCCTTCAGTGCCTGCTGCAATTCAGCGGTTGTTTCGTAACCGTAAATCGTTGCCAGTGCCGGATTGACGTTTAGATAGTAGCCATCGGTTGTGGTCTGAAAAATACCCTCAATCGCATTTTCAAAGATGCTTCGATAGCGATGCTCGGCCTCAACCATGGCTTCTTCATTCGCGTGGCGTTGGGTAATATCCTGAATAAAGCCGTGCAGTGCACCTGGGTAGCCATCCATGGATACACCCTGACCCCTCTCCCAGACCCAGCGCACACTGCCATCCGCATGGTAGATACGGTATTCGACATTGATGGAAATGCCTTTTTTTAGTGCATGGTCGATCGCGTTTCGCACCCGTTTGCGATCATCGATGTGCGTGATTTCCTCATAGGAAATCCGGCTGTTGAGCAACAGGTCTCTTGCCGGGTAGCCGGTGAGTTTCAGGCAGCCCTCGCTGACAAAGTCCATGGTCCAGTGCTCGTCCTGTCGGCAGCAGTAGACCATGCCATCGAGCTCGGACAACAGCATTTCCAATAAGGGTTCGCGCTGTAGTCTGCTGGATGAGTGAACAGTATAGAGGTTGAGGTCTGCCATACATCCTTGGACAGCAAAAATCGTGCCGGTAGTGGCGTCAGGTCAATGGCCGACTGGTGGGCTAGTCTGCCAGCAAACTGCCCCGAAGTGCTCTGGCTTTATCCTGAATCCGCCGGGTGTGTTCCGGGCCCATACGGATCAGCTGCTTTTGCAGGCCAGGCAGCGCTTCCAGTTTTGGGTCCGCGTATTTGTACTGTACCGAATCCTGAATCAGGTAGATGGGTTGTAGAGGGAGCGGGGTGGCCAGAACCTGGTCGAGAGCACTGATCACAGCCTTGTCCACAGCTTCAGGCGGGTAGCCGAGCTCGCCGTAGGCCTGTTCAAGCAACGGCCGAAGCAGATGAAACAGCTTGATCAGCTGCGCGTTGTCTATGGCTTCGAGGGTGTTGACCAGGTAGTTGTAGCGCTGATAGTTGGTCGGACTGATCGAGCGCTTTTGCCCCTCCTGGGCGATCGAAAAACTGTCTTTTGGGGTGGGGATGTTGAGCATTTTGCGCAGCACATCACCGCGCGAGAGCCCATCCAGCAGGCTGGTAGCGCGGTGGACGATGTGATTGGCGGGAAACCACTGATTCAGCTTGCCATCGGAGGTCAGCGCGGCGAGTTGCTTGCGGGCGAATTCATCGCTGTCGTCCAGTGACGGCAGTTCCGATGCTGCCGGTTGCGGTGGTTGTTTGGCGACGGTTTCCTCTATCGCCGCTATCGGGTTCGAGTTGGCCGATGGCGGGGTTGGCAATACGGGTGCACCGGTTTCTGGCGCAGCAACAGTGACAGGGGTTTCATCCCCTGGCTGGAGGAAAAAGTAACTTAGCAATGCCAGACCTGCCAGCACAATAACAAGACCGATCCAAACCACAGCTTTATTTTCGGGGGCCTCTCTTTCCGGACGCTCGTCGGGGTAAACTTCCATTCGTTACTCCTTGCTCAGCTGTGTATGGGAGCCATCACAAAGCGGTGGTGTGGCAGTGCGTTTGCAAGTGCAGAAAGCCACTTTGCCGGTTCTGGTAGCCTGCCAGGGTGTGGGTTCAAAAGAGGTCCCTTCGTGAGAACCGTCGCAGAACGGTTGGCTGGCACTTTTGCCGCAGGCACACCACCAGTACGTCTGCCCTTCTGTGACCGTCTCGATGATCGGGGTCTTGCCGCCAATGTCTGGTGTTGTCACGTTGGGCATTCTCCTGGCGCTAGTGGTTGCCAGCGGTGATGGGTTTGTTGTCCAGTGTCCCCTCTTTGAGGGTGATCCGGTGATCGTCGCCATCTTCATTCTGCCAGATCTGTACCAGCAGATAGTTCATTTGCGGGGCAAACCACATATAGGTTTCACGGTCACTGCCTTTGCGGATGCGGTGAACCTTGACGGCATTGATCGGGCCCAGTGCGGTATCCACAATCTCCTCACCCATGATCTCGAAGTTGTACAGCTTTATTTTGCCGCGGTCAATCACCTGGTAGTGCAAGGGGGTAGATCCATTGATCAGATCCCTTTGTAACTGGATCTGGTAGGTAAGCTTGTTGAAGTAGTCGCCGTCCAGTTTGATCTGTCGTTGTTTCTTTTTTGACTGATAATTGGCAACCTCGGCTGCCCGGTCATAGGTCAATGACTCATCTTTCCTGATGCCGAAGATATTGCGCTCATAAGTGTACTGTTGCCCCAGCAACTTGCCCGTCGGATCCATCTGGAAAGAACCCTTTTCTGTAATACTGGCCAACAGGGTATCGGCCTTGCTTACCAGTCGATAGCTGTCTCCTTCCCTGGTCAGATGTCGCTCTGCATTGATGTCCATGCCCTTGATGGTGGCATCGTAAACGAGATGATAAGGCACCAGCGCCAGCTCTTTTGGCTCGGCGGCAACGCACAAGCCGGAAAAGAGTGATAACAGAATCAGGCCCGCTAGCGGGATTGAGGGTGGTGCATGACGAAGTGTATTAGGCATTGGCTTTGATATTCCCCTGGCGGTTTGTCAGATCCTTTTAGATGCAGTTTAGTTGTCAACGTTCAGTTATCTACCCCATGAAGGAGAATCCTGTGGGGGGCAGGGGCCTGCCAAACAGACAGGCCCTGCCGTTACTCAGTGTCACTCTGCCCTGGCAATACCAGCGCACGGCCATTGGATAAATCAGATTTTCCTTTTCAAAGACACGGCCGGCGAGGGTTTCGTTGGTGTCATCTTCAAGGATGGGGACTTCGGCCTGGATAATCGCCGGGCCGCCATCAAGCTCTGAGGTGACAAAATGCACTGTGGCACCCGTTTTGGTATCGCCGGCATCAATGGCGCGCTGATGGGTGTGCAGGCCGGGATATTTGGGCAGCAATGACGGGTGGATATTCATCATCATGCCGGCGAAGCGTTCTACAAATGCCGGGGTCAGAATACGCATGAAACCGCACAGCAGTATCAGGTTGGGCTTGTAACTTTCCAGCAGATCAGCCAGTGCCGCATCAAAGCCTTCCCGGTCAGGGAATTGCCGATGATCCAGTGCCTGACAGGGTAGACCGGACGCCCTGGCTTTCTCCAGCCCCGGGGCGTCCGGATTGTTGCTGATCACACAAACGATTTCGGCATCGATCAGGTTCATCTGTATCGCATCGATAAAGGATTGCAGATTGCTTCCCTTGCCGGAAATCAATATTGCCAGCCTTGGTTTGTAATTCGTGTTCATAGTCAATCAACCTGTCCTAGTTCAACGCGTTGTTCGCCTGGATCGGCATGGGCAATTTTGCCCATGACAAAAGCCTGCTCGCCAGCGATATGCAAGGTATCCAGTGCTGTTTGCACGGCATCCTGCGGGACGCAGATCACCATGCCGACGCCGCAGTTAAAGGTCCGGTGCATCTCGGTGGCGCTGACATTGCCGTTGCGTTGTAGCCAGTCAAAAATGGCGGGCCTCCGCCAGCTCTGGGTGTCGATGACGGCTTTGGCGCTGTCCGGCAATACCCGTGGAATATTTTCCAGCAGCCCGCCACCGGTAATGTGGGCGACGGCATGGACTGGTACATGTGCATGCTCCACCAACCCCAGCAGGGCTTTGACATAAATTCGCGTGGGCGTGAGCAGCAACTCGCCCAGCGGTTTGCCATCGACGATTTCTGTGCGCGGATCTGCGCCGGAGACTTCGATGATCTTTCGGATCAGGGAATAACCGTTGGCGTGTGGGCCGGAGGAAGCCAGTCCGATCAGGGCATCGCCCACATGCACGGCACTGCCATCAATGATGTTGGACTTTTCCACGATTCCGACGCAAAAGCCGGCCAGATCGTAATCCTCGCCTTCATACATACCAGGCATTTCCGCCGTTTCACCGCCCACCAGTGAGCAACCCGACAGCTCGCAGCCCATGCCAATCCCGGTGACCACGGCCGCAGCCGTATCGACATCCAGTTTGCCGGTGGCGTAGTAATCGAGAAAGAACAGTGGCTCGGCGCCACATACGATCAGATCGTTGACGCACATGGCCACCAGATCAATACCGATCGTGTCATGGATGCCGAGGTCGATCGCTAACTTTAGTTTGGTCCCCACCCCATCAGTGCCCGATACCAGCACCGGTTCCCTGTAGCCGCTGGGCAGACTGAACAGGGCCCCGAATCCTCCGAGACCCGCAAGAACCTCCGGCCGGCGGGTGCGTTTGGCGACCTGTTTGATCCGTTCGACCAGAGCGTTGCCTGCATCGATATCAACACCGGCATCTTTGTAGCTGAGAGAGGGTTGCTTGGGGTGACTCATTGGCTGGCCTTGCTGGGTGGTGGGTGAAAAGGTGGGATATTTTATATGAAAAAGGCAGCGGCTGGCAGTTAGATAATGTGCCTATTTGCAGGCTGCTGTTACAATCCCGACCATGAAAAACCTCTCGTTGTTGAAGAATTTTGCCGTTTTCTTGTTTATCGGTCTCTGTGGCTCACCCATTGCTGCCGCCCCGGTGGCGGATCTCTATGAGGTGCGGGTGCCGGTGCCGGATCAAAGCGATGCTGCCAGAGAATGGGCGCTGAAAACCGGCTTGGCCAAGGTGTTGATCAAGGTGACCGGCAACAGCCAGGTGCTCCTGAACCCCCAGTTGGATGGTATCACAGCGGAGGCCAGGCGCTATGTGACAGAGTACGGTTACGTGGGCTATCGCGATCCGTTGGCCACTGAAGAAGCTGCCTCAGAAGCTGCCTCGTCCAGAGAGGGGAGAGCGATCAATATCCGTTATTCCGGGCCGGCAATAGACCAGTTGCTGAGGCGTTACCAGTTGCAGATATGGCCTGCGGAGCGTCCGTCATTATTGGTATGGATTGTGGTGGATGATCCCGTTGTCGGGAAACAGTTCGTCACCAGCGAACAGTTCCCGGATGCCGGTGATGCCCTCAGCCAGTTGATGGCTGATCGGGGGGTGCCACTGTTGCGACCGATGTTCGATTTATCAGACCTCCAGATGCTGTCAGAAGAGCAGGCTTGGGCGTTTGACCAGGCGCGGATGGCAGCCGTTGCGGAGCGTTACGGTATGAATTCCTGGCTGATTCTGCGGGCCTATCGCAGCGCCGCCGGCCAGTGGCGCGGTGCCTGGCTGTTGAATGTGGAGGGTGATGACAGCCTGCATAGCCTGGCCGCTGACTCCCTGCCAAAGCTGATCGCAGGCATAGTCCCCGCTGCGGCGGACAAACTTGCCAGCCGTTACGCCTATGTACCCCAGGATATTGCCCGGGAATTGGTCATTCAGCTGGATAATATCAACGATTTTCGCGCGTACAGGGAGGCTACCGAATTTATCGAGTCCCTCAAGCCGGTCCGGGCTCTGACGGTTGACTATGTGGATGCCGATCGGGTTGGCTTGCGTGTTTCCGTGGAAGGAGAGGCGTCGCTGTTGCTGGGTATGTTGCGTCGCGACAGCCGGGCCACCGAGTTGGTACCCGATCAACCCGAGCAGTATCGGTTTAGCTGGAGGAAACCCTAGTGGCGATACAGCTCAGCTTGCCTATCAAGCTGAACGATGCCGCCACGTTCGAGAATTTTCTTGTTGCTCAAGGTGACAGCCGGCAGCTGTTGCTGACCCTGTTGCGCGACCAGTGGCCGTATGGCAAAGAGCCGATTGTTTATCTGTGGGGCAATCGCGGTAGCGGGGTTTCACACCTGCTTCAGGCCAGCTGTCACGCTGCCAGTGATCGTGGACTGTCAGTCCAGTATCTGCCGTTGTCAGCCATGCTTGAGTACCCCCCGACAGATCTGCTTGATGAACTGGAGCAATTGCCGCTTGTCTGTCTCGATGATATCCAGTTGGCTGCGGGCCGACGCGATTGGGAGGAAGCCCTGTTCGGGCTTCTCAATCGCATGCGGGATACCGGCAGTTGCCTGCTGGTGGGTGGCAATGTCACACCGCGTGAACTGCCGTTGATGCTGCCGGACCTGCAGTCCAGGCTCGGTTGGGGCCCGGTATTTCAACTTGAGACGCCGGGGGATGCTCTGCGCGAGCAGGTGGTTCAGTTTCGCGCCATGCGACGCGGTATGACACTGGATGACGGGGTGGCACGGTTCCTGGTGAACCGGGCCGCGCGCGATCTGCATGGCCTGATGGATTGTCTCGATCAACTGGAAAGCCGTTCCCTGCAGGACAAACGGAGGCTCAGTATCCCGTTTGTGAAGCAGGTGTTTGGCTGGTAGTTGCCTGCTGGAAGCCCATGGGGCGACAGCGGTTATTTTTCAGTTATTGATTCGTTCGATAATTCTGCCAGCAGTGCCGCCAGCTTTTCTTCGGTCTGGGGCCCCAGCAGGACCTGACGGTAATTGCCCGCGGCGTCGATAATCAGCGTTTCCGGCAGTACGCCACTGGGTTTGACATTGAACTGCTGGCGGGGATCGTCAAGCAGTACGGGAAAGTCTATTCCCAGCGCTGTGGCCTGCTGTTGCAGGGTCTCCCCGGTGACCCCGTCATAGTTGACGGCCAGTAGCTGCACCCGATCGCTGTGGCTGCGCTGGAAGGCATTGAGTTCCGGTATTTCCTCGCGGCAGGGCTTGCACCACTCGGCCCAGTAATTAATCAGTACTACCTTGCCGTGCAGTTGGTCGAAATCAATACGACCGCCATCAAGCAGGGCATAACCCTGTTCCCGGTCGCTGCAGCCGATGGCTGTCAGGACTAATAACGTTGTCAGTAATCGTATGGCACTGTGTTTCAATGGTGGTGTCCTCCTGCTCCGGTTTGTCTGTCTGGCCCCGTCCACCGGTTTGCAGCTAGAATGTATTTTTCTCAGGACTATTCTAACAAACATTATGATCAGCATTTACCACAATCCCCGTTGTTCGAAATCCCGTCAGACATTGGCCCTCCTTGAAGATCGCGGTCTGTCGCCGAATATCGTTCTCTATCTGGACAATCCGCCCGACAGGAAAACCCTCAAGGACATTCTCGGCAAGCTCGGTATCACAGCCCGGCAATTGCTGCGCAAGGGAGAAGACGCCTACCGGGAGAATCATCTGGCAGACGAGTCTCTGACAGAAACACAATTGATTGACGCCATGGTTGCCAATCCCAAGCTCATCGAGCGCCCCATTGTCATTAATGGCAGCCGGGCAGCACTGGGGCGTCCGCCTGAAAACGCACTGGAGATTCTCTGATGTCCCACATACTGGTTCTTTACTACTCCCGTTACGGTAACACCCGGGCCATGGCCCACCAGGTGGCGCTGGGCGTTGAGCAGGGCGGCATGGAAGGGCGGCTGCGCACCGTGCCGGCAGTATCTGCCAACTGTGCAGCCACGGAGCCGGATATTCCGGCAGAGGGCGATATTTACTGCACCAGCGAAGACCTTGCCGACTGCGCCGGGTTGATTCTGGGAAGCCCGACCCGGTTCGGCAATATGGCCGCACCCCTCAAGTATTTTCTCGATGGCACGGGCGATCTCTGGATGAACGGCAGTTTGATCGGTAAACCGGCCGCCGTGTTTACCTCCACAGGTTCACTGCACGGCGGTCAGGAAACCACGCTTCTAAGCATGATGCTGCCGCTGCTGCACCACGGCATGTTACTGATGGGGCTGCCCTACAGTGAGCAGGCACTGCATACCACCACGACCGGTGGCACACCTTACGGAGCCTCCCACCGGGCCGGCGATGGCACGCAGCCATTGAGCCCGGAAGAAACCGAACTGTGCCTCGCCCAGGGCAAACGCATGGCCGCCCTGGTGAAAATACTGGCGGTGAGCCAGTGACAGAGTCAGAACATGCTGCCGAGGTTCATGCTGCCGAGGCTAAAGTCATCAAGGCTATCCCCCGCCTGGGGAAAAAGCTCTCGATTGCGCGTTGGCTCACCCGGGGCAGTTATGGATTGCTGCTGCTGGTGCTGCTGGCCAACGGATTATGGTCTGCCACGCCGCTCAGTCTGATGGTTTTTACCCTGGTGCCGCTGGCGATCTTTATTCCGGGCCTGCGTCGGGAGCACTATAAAACCCTCTCCCTGTTGTGTTTCGTCACCCTGCTGTATTTTATGGTAACCGTCAGCAACCTGTTTGCCCCCAACGCCAATCTGCTGGATGTGGCTGAACTGGTGTTGCTGGTGATCCTGTTTGGTGCCGCCATGATGTTCAGTCGCTGGAAGCAATACTCCCTGTATCAGGATGATCAGTCATGAGTCGTGAAAAACCGGGTATTTTTCGGCGGCTGTTCGATTTGATCGGCAAGCTGGCCAGCGGTCTGCAGATATTGCTCAACATCCTGTTCCTGCTGGTTGTGGTGGTCTTCGTCCTCAGTATTTTTCGCAAGGATGTAGAACCGCTGCCGGAGAAAGCGGCCCTGCGCATTGCCCCCGGTGGCTTTCTGGTGGAACAGAAAACCTATGTGGACCCACTGACCCAGCTGTTGCAGCAGAGTGGCCCGGCCGATGCGGAAACGCTGGTGCACGATCTCACTGAAGCCATTGATGAAGCAGCGGATGATCCCCGTATTACCTCGCTGGTGCTGGAACTGGATTATCTGCTTGGCGGTGGTCTGAACAAACTGGAGGAAGTGGCACAGGCGCTCAGCAGGTTTCGTGACAGCGGCAAGCCGGTTATTGCAGTGGGTGACAATTACACTCAGGAACAGTACTACCTGGCCAGTTTTGCCGACGAGATCCATCTCAATCCGATGGGTGCAGTGCTGATTACCGGTTACGGCAGCTACCCCAACTACATCAAGGGTGCCCTCGACAGGCTTCGTATCAATGTCCATGTGTTCAGGGTGGGCAGTTACAAGGATGCCATTGAACCCTTTACCCGCACAGATATGTCCCCCGCTTCACGGGAGCACAACAGCGCCTGGCTCAATGCACTCTGGTCGGCGTATACCCAGCGAGTTGAAAGACAGCGTGAGTTGCCGGTGGATGCCATCAATGATTATGTCAACAATCTGTCGAGCAAGCTTGAAGACCACCGGGGCAATACGGCTGAAACGGCCGTTGCCAGCGGGTTGGTGGATAAACTGTCGACGCGTCCCCAGATGCTGGCCAGATTGCAGGTACTGGCGGGCAGTGACGAGGAGGGTGGCTACCGGGCCGTGGAGGTGGATCGCTACTTAAGCCATACCCGTCGAGCCCATGCAGCACAGGTGCTGCCTTCAACTGATAAAGTGGGGCTTATAGTGGCCCGGGGTGCGATTCTGGATGGTGAGCATCCCGCCGGAACCATTGGTAGCGATAGTCTGGAAAAACTGTTTCAGCAGGTGCGCAAGCAGCAATTCAAGGCGTTGGTGCTGCGCATCGACAGCCCCGGTGGCAGTGCGTTTGCCTCCGAAGTGATTCGTCAGGAGGTGGCGCTGACCCGGCAGTCGGGTATCCCGGTAATCGTCTCCATGGGTTCGGTGGCGGCATCCGGGGGTTACTGGATGGCGATGGGTGCGGATCAGATCTGGGCCAGTCCCACCACGATCACCGGCTCCATCGGGGTGTTTGGTGTGATTCCGACGTTTGAAAACAGCCTGGCCGTGCTGGGTATAAACAGCGACGGCATTGGCACCACCAATCTGGCCGATCTCTATCGTCTCGACCGACCCATGTCACCCCAGGCAAAACAGCTTATCCAGTTTGGTGTAAATCATGTCTACGATCAGTTCCTGGCCATTGTTGCGGAGGCTCGCAACAGCACTCCTGAGCAAATTCATGGCATCGCCCAGGGGCGGGTCTGGACCGGTGAAAAAGCAAAACAGCTGGGGTTGGTTGATCATCTCGGCAACCTGCAACAACTACCTAATGCTTTATTCATGCTTGTAGAATACTCAAGATCTAAAGTTACAATATTTGCAGGAAACTTTATTTTTTTTATTTT
>NZ_CBFHYF010000018.1:10279-32254 GCF_965660005.1 Porticoccus sp. | reverse complement strand
GGTTCCTCTCGGGTTAACGATGAGCCAAAACCATCTCTTAGACAAACAGGCTAGTTAGTCCAACTTCTGCTGACGGGCAGTGACGACCTTAACCTGTCTCGCATGGAAGCCGATATTGCCCTGCGTGCCACAAATAATCCCCCGGAGCATCTGGTGGGCCGAAAATTAATGACGATGCCCTGGCAGTTATATGGTTCGAAAAGATTCGCCTTGGACCCACCCGGAGTTTTCACGGCCAAGGCATTGGCCGGCATACCGTTGATTGGCCCCGAGCAGGCGCTGTTGCGACTGCAACCCATGCAGTGGCTGGAGAAGCACCGTTCGATGCTGAATATTGTCGCCCGGGCCAACACGCTGATAGGCATGGCGGCTCTGGTGAGAGCCGGGCTTGGAATCGCATTACTGCCGGAGGATGTTGCCGATGGGCTGTCACCGTTAGGCCCGCTTGACAGGGAGTTTCAGTCAGACCTGTGGCTGCTGACCCATCGGGATTTGCGCAGTAATGCCCGGGTTAAAGCCTGTAGCCAGTTCCTGACGGAAAGGCTGATGCGCTAAAACGTCATCTCTACGTTCATTTCCCCCTTATTCGGCCACCTCAACAGACGAGACCTGAACCCGGTAGCGGGCGGCATCCTCGCTTTCCTTGAATGGGCCAATACCGGTTTTCAGGGACACTTGCTGGCCGGGCGATAACTGTCTCGGTCCGTTGATGGTAGAGCTTCCGCCGGCAATAAAGGCGTTCACCATTTCGGTCACCTGTAACGTCACACTGGTGACCGTGACCGGGCTGTTGTTTTTCACGGTGATGCGCAGGTAGCCATCGTTGGTCAGGGATAACTGGCTGATGATGTATTTGTGAGGAGCGGTGGCCAGTTCCAGTACCGCCAGCCGCGCCTGGGCTTTCTTGCCCATTTCCCCGCCGCCCTGAGCAGCGGACTGGAAATAGTTGATCGCGTTTTTCTGGTCGCCACTTTCCAGCGTGATCTCACCGAGGTAGTAGCCGGCATAAGGGGTTGGCAAAAGGGTATAACTTTTTTCCAGATCACTGCGGGCCGTGGTTTTTTTGCCCTGCTCGTAGCGCAGCAGGCCCCGTGCCAGATGGTGGCTGAAATAGTCGGGGTTTTTGCCGATGGCAGTGGTAAAGGCATGTTCCGCATTGGCCAGGTTTTCCTGCATGGCCCAGGCATGGCCGCGCAACTCCCAGAAATAGCCGTCATTGGGTTGAATGGCAATGGCCCTGTCCAGTTCACTGAGAGCGGCTTTCGGGTTGTCGGCACTGAGTGCTTTCATGGCCGCTTCCTGCGCCTTGTAGGCGGGCTGATCGCGCTTGATCTGGGCGATTTTGAGTTGGTAAATATCCCGATTGACGACGCCTTTGGGGAGCGTTGCGGCCTTGATGCGATTGGCGTCAACCCGCTCCTGTGATGGCGGGTGGCTGGCAAACAGGCCGCTGAGAAAATCCTGCTGCCGACCTTCGCTCAGTTTGACGAAGGTCTCCTGCAGCTTTACCGCCCCATAGGGGTCGTAACCGGCGCGGGCCATGTAATCCATGCCGTAGGTATCGGATTCCAGCTCGGCACTGCGACCGTATCTTGCCATCCAGGCAGCGGCACCCATCTGTGCCATCTGCGAACCCATCTCGCCCAGGCCATAATTTGCGCTCGCCACACCAACGGCCGCCGCACCAATACCCATCAGGGTGCCGCGAGTCATCTGCGCGGCGCTGTGCCGGGCGGCAGCGTGGACAATTTCGTGGGCCAATACCGCAGCGAGCTGGGATTCATCTTCAAGCTGGATGAGCAGTCCGCGGTTGATGGCGATTTTGCCGCCGGGCAGGGCCCAGGCATTGGGTACCGAGTTGTTCAGCACCACGAATTCATAGGGCAGATCGGGACGGTCACTGACGGCCGCCAACTTCTTGCCCACACCGCTGACATAGGTCTGCAATTCCGGATCAATAACGTAGCGGCCCCCCTGGGATTGCTGAGAGGGCTTGTAGTTGCTGGTACCTATGGCCACTTCCTGCCCCGCCGACATCAGTGAGAACTGGTTTTCGCCAGTGACGGGGTTCACGGAACAGCCGCTGAGCGACACCAGTATCAATAGTGTGGAAAAGAAAAGTGGCGCGACCCGGGACATGGATTCTCCTGACAAACAGATTGCAATCAATGCAATATAATAGACCATGGTAACCTGTAATGATTACATTCACTGGATAAACCATGCTGACCGTTATTTCCCCTGCCAAGACCCTGGATTATGAAACGCCTCCAACCACAGGGGCCTTCACGTTGCCCGCTTATCTGGATGATTCAAAGGTGTTGATCAACGAACTGAAGCAGCTTTCACCACCGCAGGTATCGGAGTTGATGGGTATCAGTGCCAAACTGGGTGATCTGAACTTTGGCCGCTACCTCAACTGGCAGCCGACGTTCACGACCAGCAATGCAAAACAGGCGCTGCTGGCCTTCAAGGGCGATGTTTACACCGGTCTGGCGGCGGAGAGCCTTTCGGAGGAAGACCTGCAGTGGGCGCAGCAGCATCTGCGGATTCTGTCGGGACTCTACGGACTGTTGCGGCCACTGGATCTGATGCAACCCTACCGGCTGGAAATGGGAACCCGCCTGGCCAATCCGCGCGGTGCCGATCTCTATCAGTTCTGGGGTGGAAAAATTACCGACGGGTTGAATGCTGAACTGGCGGCCATGTCGCGACCGGTATTGCTGAATCTGGCTTCCAACGAGTACTTCAGGGCAGTACAGCCCGGTGTACTGAATGCCGACATCATTACCCCGGTATTCAAGGACTGGAAAAACGGCAAATACAAAATCATCAGTTTTTATGCCAAAAAGGCTCGCGGGTTGATGAGTCGTTACCTGATTCAAGAGCGGATTGATGATCCCGAGGACATCAAGGCGTTTGATCTCGGTGGCTATGCGTTTCAGCCCGCCATGTCGTCAGCCCGGGAATGGGTTTTCACCCGCGATCAGGCGGAGCAGACAGCATGATGGTGGAGAAACCCTTTTCACAGGCCTGTGAAAATAACCGGCAGCCGATTTTGCAGGTTTTGGAGAATGTCTTTGCGCATTCCTGCCATGTACTTGAGGTGGGCAGCGGCACCGGTCAGCACGCTGTGTACTTTGCTCCCCGAATGCCCCACCTGGTCTGGCAAACCTCGGATCTGGCGGAGAATCACGGCGCTATCAATGCGTGGCTTGACGAGTATCCCGCCGATAATCTGCGCCGGCCGGTGGTGTTGGACGTGGACCGCCAGCCCTGGCCGGTGACCGCTGCAGATGCGGTCTTTACCGCCAACACCTGTCACATTATGTCTTGGGAATCGGTGATCAGCCTGTTTGCCGGGCTTGAAAAGCTGTTACAGCCGGGCGCGCAGGTGGTGATTTACGGGCCATTTAACTATGGCGGTGAATTTACCAGTGACAGTAATGCCCGTTTCGATCAGATGCTGAAGCAGAATGCCCCGCATCGGGGAATCCGTGATTTTGACGCGGTTAATCGGCTGGCCAGCGAGGCCGGGCTGACATTGCTGGATGACCACGCCATGCCGGCCAATAATCGTCTGCTGGTCTGGCAGCGGGCGTAAGTAGTGTTAAAACGTTGAATCAGCCCGGCTGAATGGGCGTTATCTTCGCCCCTTCGATGGTCAGGTTGTACATCAAGCCCTTGTTCGAGAAGACAAAGCCGATAATCGGTTGCTGGAAGGTTTTGGTGTCAAGCTCTTCCCCCGCGCCAAAGCTGGCAATGGCGACACTGCCGTCAACCCCGGCTTCCCAGCCCTGACTGTTGCGGAATTTCTGCAATGCATTATCGGTCATGAAGAGGATGATCTGGGATTTCTTCTGGACACCCAGTTGCAGCCCCAGTGATGCCGAGGCGATGTTGTAATACCCCACTGTGTTGCCGCCAATACGCAGGGCGCCTTCCCCATATTCACCACCGACCCAGAAGCCGGCTTTGTAGATTTTCGGAAAAACCAGCATGCCCTTGGCCCGGGAGGCCAGTTCCCGGCCAGCAGGGGATTGCTTGTAAAAATCGGCCAGGGTTTCCTGCACAAACAGGTCGATTTCCAGCTGGCTGGATGCCTGACTGGCAGCGGGCAGTAACAGCAGACTGAAGGCCAGTAACCAAGCAGGGGCTTTCACGAATAGATTCCTCCAAAGGGGAAACGGGGCGAGTTTATTGATCGGTGGTTTTGTATGGTAACTGTCGCCGGGCTTCCTGAATATAGTTGAGTACGTATTGGCGCTCCTCCTTCAGGAAGCGACCGATGGCGGTGGCAAAATCGGGGTGCCTGATCCAGTGGACAGAACAATTCTCCGTAGGCTCAAACCCCCGCTTGATTTTGTGTTCACCCTGCGCACCGGCATCAAATCTGCTCAATCCACGTTCAATCGCGAATTCGATACCCTGGTAGTAGCAAAGTTCAAAATGCAGAAAATCGTACTCCCGAGTACATCCCCAGTAGCGGCCATATAGGTTTTCCCTATCATGGAAAAACAGTGCGGCAGCGACTTTTTCCTGCCCTTCAGTCGCCACTGCCATCATCACCTGGTCAGACATGATTTGCCCCAGTTGGTGAAAAAAGGCCTGAGTCAGATAACCGCTGTTGCCGCTGTGTTTGATGTAGGTGCTGTGGTAGAGCACAAAGAAGAATTCCCACCAGTCAGCGCTGATCTGTGTGCCGGTAAGCCGTTCGACAAACAGCCCGCCACCATTGCAGACACGTCTTTCCCGATGGATATTTTTCCGTTTTCTCGAAGGGAACGTGTCGGTAAAATCGGCGAAATCCCGATAATCTGAATTATTCCACAGATACTGAATGCCGCTGCGCAGCATCGCCCCAGCCGTCTTCATCGATTTGGATAGCTCTGCAGGTGGAAAGAGCAGATGCCAGCCGGAAGCGCGCTGCTGGTCAGCCAGCTGCTGAATAGTGGTCAGCAGGAGAGGGCTGATCTCGCTCAGGCTGATACCGGGTAACAGGCCGAGGCGGGGCCCTGCCGCAGGCGTAAAAGGCACGGCACTGAGCAGTTTCGGGTAATAGTCGAGGCGGTGACCGCGATAGGCCTCCGCCCAGCCCCAATCAAAGACGTATTCGCCTCGAGAATGGGTTTTACGGTACAGCGGAAGCGCTGCAACAGTCACCTCGCCTTCGTTCAACAACAGGTGTTGCGGGTGCCAGCCCGTATTTGCACAGGCACTGCCGGAACGTTCCAGCAATGACAGAAAACGGTGCTGTAGAAAAGGATAGTCACTGTTGAACAGAGCATCCCATGCTCCGGCATCACACTGGTCGATACTGTCGAGAACACGAATATCCAATGTCTGCCTCTCAGGGAGCGGGGTTGCTGATATCCCGGTGGATCAGATCAATGTCCGCCAACAGTGCTTCGCCCATGGGGGTGTAGAGGCTGTCGATATTTTCCTGCAGCTGCGGCAGGGTGGTGGCACCGATAATGGTTGAGGCGACAAACGGTTGCCGGTGAATGAAGCCCAGTGCCAAGTGTACCGGTGAAATATCATACTGTCTGGCCAGCGCCACATAGCGTTCGGTCGCTTGAAAGGCAGTGGGGTGATTGTAGCGTTGAAAACGCTCAAACAGCGTCAGCCGCCCGTCGGCCGGTCGCCGGCCCTGCAGGTATTTGCCCGAAAGCATGCCAAAGGCCAATGGTGAGTACGCGAGCAGGCCGATCTGTTCATTGAGCGACCATTCTGCCAACGAGACCTCGAACTGACGGTTCAACAGATTGTAGGGATTCTGAATGCTGACAACCGGTGCGCCATGGCCGGCGACAGCGGCAGCCTGGTATTGCATCAGACCCCAGGGAGTTTCATTGGATACGCCGATCTGCCGGACTTTGCCCTGTTTTACCAATTCGTTGAGTGCCTCCCAGGTTTCGCCGATGGGGGTGTAGTCAGCCAGCGAATAGTCACCGGGTGCTGTGCGGCCAAAAATGTTGGCGGGGCGCTCCGGCCAGTGCACCTGATATAAATCGACATAATCGGTCTGCAGTCGGCGCAGGGAATCGTCCAGTGCCTGAAAAATCTGTTTGCGGTTCAGCCGTGGACCGCTCCGGAGATACTCAAAACCGCTGTTGTTGCCGTCGCCACCGGTCACTTTGGTCGCCAGAATCAGATCTTTGCGACGCCCCGAGCGGGTCAGCCAGTCACCGAGGTATTGTTCAGTCAAGCCCTGGGTTTGTGCGTTGGGTGGTACCGGATACATCTCTGCGGTATCCACAAAGTTGATACCGTTATCCAGGGCACAATCCAGCTGCCTGAAGGCGTCTTCACGGCTGTTCTGCTCGCCCCAGGTCATGGTGCCGAGGCCAATGGCGCTGATGGACAGCCCGGAGGCTCCTAATGGTCGATATTGCATCTCTTTCCTGTGGGATTGGTCCTATGGGGTTGGAAATGTGAACAGTTATATCATCAAGTCAGCAGGGGCAACTGGCAGCGAAAGCAGCTGCCTTTACCCAGTGTACTGTCGATTTTCAGTGATCCGCCGTGGCGCATCAACACGTGCTTGACAATGGCTAGCCCCAGTCCTGTCCCGCCGGTACTGGTGGCGCGACTCTGATCAACCCGATAAAAGCGTTCGGTCAGCCGGGGCAGGTGCTTTGGATCAATGCCGGAACCGTTATCGCAGATTTCCACAATGATATCTGACGCGGTATGAAAGCAGTGTACGCGAATACGCACGCCAGCTGGATTATGTTTCATGGCATTGAATACGAGATTCGAGAAGGCGCTGTATAGTTCCTTGTATTCCCCTTTGAATGGGGTATCTGTCGCACAGTCAGTTTCAATCAGGTATTTATCGCCAGCCACCATGCGGGCGTCCTCGGCTATCTGCTGTAGCAATTGATCCAACCTGATCGGTGTTCGCGAGGGGGGTTTACGATTGGATTCCAGCTGTGACAGCATCACCAGATCATTCGCCAGGGCATTGAGACGCTCCGTCTGCTGGCCCATCTGCAACAGTGCTTTTGCCCAGGGTTTGGGCAACTGGTCGGCATTGTCTTGAAGAGTTTCGATATAGCCCGACAAGACGGTTAGAGGGGTGCGCAGTTCGTGCGAAATATTGGCGACAAAATCCTGGCGCATCTGTTCAAGATTGCGCAGCCGGGTGATGTCCTGTACCACCAGGATGATATTGCCATCACCAAAAGTTGCGGCGGTAAATAGCAGGGTTTTGGTCGGGTTCTGTGGTGAGCTCAGCTCCAGCGGTGGGGGCAGCATATCACTTTGAATAAACACCACGAAACGGGGGTCGCGAACCAGGTTGGTCATTGATTGGCCGCGGTCCTGTTTCACCAGACCAAGCAGTCGTTCAGCGGCCGGATTCCACCATTCGAGCTCCCGATCGGGGGTGAGTAGAATGATGCCATCAGCCAATGCAGAGGTAATGTCCTGTACGCGATCGGCCAGTTGCCGACGGCTTTGTTTAGCGCGTTCGTTGCGTTGCTGCATCCGATAGAGATAGTCGGTCATGTCGCCCCAGACTCCACTTGCCTCGGGTGGTGGTCCCTCGGCGCTCTGGTCAAGCCAATCATAGAGTCGGGAGATATGGGCGAAGGTCCACAACATATAGAGGCTGCCACCCAGGAGTAGGGTAAGCAGGATGTGACCCCATAAAAATCCTGTCAGTAGTAGAAACAGGGTGAGCAGAATAATCCGCCGTATTTCTGCCTTAAGCCCTCGGTGCAATGCAGATCCTATTCTTCATAAACCTTGGTGGAAAAACGGTAACCCGCGCCCCGCACAGTCTGTATGAAGCGATCCTGCCCGGCAAGGGAAATTGCCTTGCGCAAGCGGCGAATATGCACATCCACCGTTCGCTCATCCATGTAGACGTTGCCGCCCCAAACATGATTGAGGATCTGGTCGCGGGAATGGACGCGTTCCTGGTGCGTGAGAAAGAAACTCAACAGCCGAAATTCCGTGGGCCCCATGGATACGGGTTGGCCATCGATTGTGACCCGGTGACTGATAGGATCGAACAGCAGTTGATCTACCTCGATGGGTTCCGGGGGCAATTCCGGTTCGGCGCGGCGCAGTACAGCATTGATACGGGCCACCAGGGCACGGGGTGAAAACGGTTTGGTGATGTAGTCGTCTGCACCCACATCGAGGCCCTGGATCAGGTTGTCTTCACTGGCCTTGGCGGTCAGCATGATGACCGGTATATTTTTCGTCAGGTCATCCCGCTGTAGCCGTCGGATCAGCTCAATGCCGCTAGTGCCCGGCATCATCCAGTCGAGTAAGACCAGATCCGGTTTGTGGTCGATAATCATGGCGTGGGCCTGCTGGGCGTTTTCGGCCTGCAGGGTGTCAAACCCCACCACATCCAGTGCCGAGCAGATCATGTCACGAATGGCCGTTTCGTCGTCGACAACCAGTACAGTTTTTTCGCTCATAGGTTTTTCATCATTGATGTCTCGACATCTATTACATGACCTTAGCATGACAAAAATATGACAGGCGATGAAAGATTGGCCGGCGTCTAGTCGGCCGTGAGCTGATAGTCTGCCACCAGGCCAATAAAAATAATGGCGCCGACGTAATGATTATTGAGAAAAGCACGGAAGCAAGCGTCGCGCTCGCGGTGGCGGATCAGATATTGCTGGAAGAGAAACAACAGCGCCGTCACCAGCAGAGACAGAAAAAACCAGCCACCGCGACCGAAATTTACCCCAGTCATCAACAGCGCGATCAAGACCAGGCATTGCAGGCAGGCGGTAATCGGGATATCCATATCGCCAAACAGGATGGCGGTTGATTTGATGCCGATCTTTATATCGTCATCGCGATCCACCATGGCATAAAAAGTATCGTAGGCGACAGTCCAGAGCACCACGGCAATGTACAGCGTCCACATTTCCCGGGGCAGGCCGTTACTTTCTGCCGCAAAGGCCATGGGCAGGCTCCAGGCAAAGGCGGCGCCCAGTACCAGTTGGGGTAGATGTGTAAAACGTTTCATGAAGGGGTAGCAGGCTGCCAGCGCCACTCCCACCAGTGCCAGCTTGATAGTCAGCGGGTTGGTCAGCAAAACCAGAGCAAAGGCAATCAGGCAAAGCAGGACAAACAACACCATTGCCTCGCGGACGCTGATGGTTCCGCTGGGTAGAGGCCGGTGCCGGGTTCGTGTCACATGGCCATCCACTTGCCGGTCAGCCACATCATTGATGACGCAACCTGCGGCGCGCATCAGGATTACGCCCGGCACAAAGATCAGCAGATTTTTAGCGGAAGGGACGCCGCCTGCGGCCAGCCACAATGCCCATAGTGTCGGCCAGAGCAGCAGCAATGTGCCGATGGGTTTGTCAAAGCGCATCAGCCGGACAAAATCGGGGAGTCGTTGTAATAGGCTGTTCATAGATGCCGCATGGTTGCGAATTCAGGAAATTTTATTGTAAGGGCTAAAACCCGTTAAAAATACCTCGGACACCAGCAGTGGCTTGCTGTCCAGCCAAAACAGTGAACGGCGTCCCTGAATGGGGTGGCCACAGGTGGTCGGTACGGTTTGCTCAAACATGGAGAGGTTGGATATCTCGATGGGACCGCGGGCCATACCGGGGTCGCTGAACAGCAGCGCACCGAGAGGCCGGTTATCGAGTTTGCGGAGTCTGCGCAACCGTCCGGTGAGAGTTTTCACCGGAATGATGCTGCGGGCATAAACCCAGGCCTGATGGTTGCCAAGCAGGATGACCTCCCTGATCAGGGTGCGTTGCCGGGCGGGCAGGTCCAGCGCGCGTTGCTCGGACAAGTGCGGCACCCCCATGCCCTGAAACAATACCCTTACTTCAAACTGGCCTTTGCTCGCCCGGATTAATCGTTCGGTCAGTGAGCCACGATCCAGTAGCCAGGGGCGCAGGGCGCTGTTTGTGGCAAACAGGGGTGTGCGTTGGTAGCTGCGCCAGTGAAGCTGGCGGTATGCAGGAGTGTCTGAGGGGTGAGGGGGCAAAGCTACACCTATGGGCCTTGGTTTGACGGTGGATTCTAACTTGTTATGACGGCACATTGCGCCCTATGTGCTTGAGCTGGCCAGTTGTTCCCGTAATAGTGCCATGGCTTTGGCACGGTGACTGATACGGTTCTTTTCGTCTTTTCCGAGTTGTGCGGAGGTACAGTCGAGTTCGGGAATAAAAAAAAGCGGGTCATAGCCAAACCCATTGTTACCCTCGGGGGTAACGCCGATCAGTCCTTCCCAGGTACCCTGACAAATCAGCGGAGTTGGATCCTCCGCATGGCGCAAAAATACCAGCAGGCAATGAAAGCGGGCCGTTCGCTGTTCCCGGGGTACATTCTGAAGCAGTGTCAATAATCGCAGGTTGTTTTGCTGATCGGTGGCATTTTCTCCGGAGAAGCGTGCCGAATATATACCGGGGGCACCGTTGAGTGCATCCACTTCGAGGCCGGAGTCATCTGCTATGGCTGGCAGGCCGGTAAAGCGAGAGGCCTGCCGTGCCTTGATCAGGGCGTTTTCCACAAAACTCAGGCCGTCTTCTATCCCTTCTGGAACCTCAAAATCGGATTGTGGCAGGATATCGAAGGGGAGAGATTCAAACAGGTGTTGAAACTCGGTAAGTTTGCCTTTGTTGCCGGTGGCGAGAACAATTTTCATGATCAGCAGGAGAGTAGAGAGGTTGACAGTAACCGCATGATTGCGGCGCGAATGAACAAAGCATTATTCATCGACGTAAAATTTGCGTTGAAAAGTCAGCGAATGGGTCGGTTTGTCGGGGTCCGGCCTGACATCGATGTTGAAGGTCATCCAGTCTTCCCTGTCAAAACGGAATGGGGCCAGGTAGTAGACCACTTCTCCTTCGCGGATTTCGGCGAATTCCAACACCTGCTGTTGCCCAAAGATATTTGAGACCCTGCCTTTGACCAGAGCAGGAACACCGCCCGCCCGGTCATTTTTGACCACGGCAATATTTACCAGACCTTTGTCCTTGCCACGAGTGATGTTATATGAGCTGGCCACATCCGGCTGGATAAAGCTGCTGTTGAAGGCACTGAAAAATATCTTCAGGTCACCGTATTCCCTGTAGGGGCGGTTGTCAGCCAGGGCATTGACGCTCAGTCCTGTGATTAGCAGAAGTAACAAAAGTAACAGGGTTGTGTTCAGGTTGTTGCTGTGTGTCATGAGTGGGCCTACTTGCTCAAATGGTAGATGGCGGTGTCACTGAACATGTTCGGCCAGATGCTTTTCATGTGCCTGTCCGGTAGTCGCTCTGCGACAAATTCCCGATGTAATATCTGGATGCGCTTTTCCGTACAGAGTGCCTCAAAATCCTTTACGGTACAAAAGTGAATATTGGGCGTGTCGTACCACTGGAAGGTGAGCTGTTTGGTGACCGGCATGCGGCCCCGTGACAGCAGATAGCTGCGGGCACGCCAGTTGCCGAAATTGGGAAATGTCACTACACACTGCTTGCCAACGCGCAACATTTCTCCCAATACCAGGTGAGGATAACGCATTGCCTGAAGGGCCTGGGTCATGACGACGGTGTCAAAACTGTTGTCGGAAAACTGGGTGAGACCCTCGTCGAGATCGGCCTCAATAACATTGATACCCCGTGCAACACAGGACGTAATTTTTTCGGCATCAATCTCCAGTCCGTAGCCCCACACACCCTTTGTCTCGCCGAGGGTCTGCAACAGTTCCCCATCGCCGCAACCAAGGTCCAGAATACGGCTCATCGGATTGATCCACTGCTGAATAATGTTCAGGTCGGTACGTATCGTCATCGTCATGAAATCTCTTCTGCAATGCGATTTATATAGGCAGTGAGTACTCGCTCATAGCGTTGGTTTGGCAACAGAAATGCATCGTGACCGAGATTGGATTCAATGGCTGTGTAGGCCATATTTTTATCGGCCGCAATCAGTGCATCAACAATCTCAGCAGCGCGTTCCGGCGAGAAGCGCCAGTCGCTGGAAAAAGACACCACAAGAAAGTCGCAGCGGGCCTGTCGGAAGGCCTCAACCGGGTCGTGGTCGTACTCGCGGGCGAGATCAAAATAGTCCAGCGCTTTTGTCATCAACAGGTAAGTATTGGCATCAAAGGCACCGGAAAAGGCGTCACCCTGGTGGCGCAGGTAGCTTTCCACCTGGAATTCAATGGGCGCATCCTGTCCGCGCTGAAAGGAACCGGAACGCAGTTCCCGGCCGAATTTATTGCCCATCATCTCATCTGACAAATAGGTGACATGACCGATCATGCGGGCCAGTCCGAGTCCGTTTCGCGGCAGGGTGTGTTGTTCCAGATAGCGCCCGTCGCGGAACTCGGGATCGGATCTGATCGCATTGCGGGCGATTTCGTTAAAAGCGATGTTTTGTGCGCTGAGTTTCAGGGCCGAGGCAATGACGATCGCGTGACGCAGACGGTCCGGATATTCCAGAGCCCAGCGCATGACCTGCATGCCACCGAGACTGCCGCCAGCGATGGCGGCCCATTGGCGGATGCCGAGTTTATCTGCCAGACGTGCCTGACTTTCTACCCAGTCTCTGACTCGCAGGGGCGGGAAGTCCGGACCCCATGGTTGCCCGGTTTCAGGGTTGAGCGACACCGGGCCGGTGCTGCCGTGACAGCCGCCGATATTGTTGGGACAGACGATGAAAAAACGGTTGGTGTCGAAGGGTTTGCCCGGCCCGATGTGATTGTCCCACCAGCCGGGCCGCTGATCGGCTTTGCTGTGATACCCGGCAGCATGATGATGGCCACTGAGGGCGTGGCAGATGAGAATGGCATTGCTGGCATCGGCGTTCAACTCACCGTAGGTTTCCAACATCAGCGTGTAATTGTCGAGGGTTTTGCCGCAGGCAAGCATGAGCGGTTCATCAAAGTGAATCGCTTGCGGTGTCACAATACCAACGGAATTTTCCGGAATTGCATCAGGCATCAATGGTTCAACGAGTATCTGGGTTTCAATGAGTATCCGGCTTTTGCCGGTATTTTGGCAGTCTAAAGAGGGGTATGTATTGGTGCAAGGTTAGCATGCTGTTTGCTCGCCGCCACGGTCAGAGTGCTTCCAGATCATAATCGACAATTACCGGCAGGTGACGGGAAAACAGCTTGACCTTGTAGATCACAGCATATTCCACACGCTTGGTGAGACTTTTTGATACGACCTGCATATCAGTCCGCCATCCTGTGCCCTCATTCTGTTTGTCGGCAGGCCAATACGTGAATTCGTCTGCATCGGCGTTGTAGAGCCGAAAGGCATCGGCATAACCGATGTCACCGAATACCTGGTTCAGGCACTGCTGCTCGTGTGGCAGGAAACCGGATAGATCGCTGCAGGTATCGGGTTTGCTCACATCAATTGAGCGGTGAGCAATATTCCAGCCGCCACAAAAAATGTAGTCACGGCGTTTGTTGCTGATCTTGCTGAAATGCGCCAGCAGATCGCGGAAAAAACGGTCTTTGGTCCCCTGGCTGGTGTCGTCGCAGGCATGGGGGGCCAGCAGTGAACAGATGCTGACGTGCTCGAAGTCGGCTTGCAGATAGCGCCCATTCATATCTTCGCCGTTGCTGGCACCAAAACCGTACATGATCGCCTTGGGCATATCCCTGGTGTAAATGGCGACACCATTCTGCTCCGGTTGGGGTGCGTCGAAGAAATAGCTGAAGTAGCCGTCAAGCTGGAACTCAGGGCGAGAAGCGAGAACCGGTTCCGGCATTCTGAGATCCTGGAGACATATTATATGAGCCTCCTGGGAGGCCAGCCACTGGAACAACCCCTGATCGGCAGCCTGTTGGATGCCGTCCACGGCAACACTGATAATTCGCATGATCGCCCCTGATTTTGGGAGAGTGTATGATAACCGACAGATTGGGTTTCCAAAATGGGCAAACTGTCTTGAGGCTCCACAGAACCAGTGATTTTTGCAAATCGGACTGTCTTTATGACCAATTTAAGCAATAACAGCAAATACAGCTGGCGCCTGGTGTTGGCATTATTTTGTCTGGTGTCCATGGTAGCAGAGGCCGGTAATCTTTTCCGCTACCGCAATAGTGAGGGCAATCTGGTCATCGACCATCAGGTGCCACCGGAGTACATTTCCAAAGGTTATGAGGTGCTCAGCAGCACAGGCAGGGTGGTGGAAACTGTTCCTCCGCATCAGCCCGTGGAGGCAGAAGAGGGGACGGTATCTGACGCGGCAAGCCAGGCGGATCAACTCAAGGAGGACCAGTTCTTACTGCGTAGCTACAGCGATGCTGGGGAGATCGATGCTGCCGGTGAGCGGCGGCTAGAGCAGTTGGCCCGGGAGATAGAGATTATCGAGTCCAACCGGGCCAAAAATGCAGAACAGCTCGAGAGAGCCAGAGCCAGGGCAGTCCGGCATCAGCTGGCCGGCGAAAAAATACCTGAGGCGCTGTTGGCGCGAATGGACGAGGTCACTGGTCTGTCCCGGGATGCCCAGCAAATGTTGTTGCTTCGCAGGCAGGAATATGACGCGGTGGCGGCGCGGTACGAGCGCTATAAGGCCCGATTTAGGACGTTGAATCCCGAAAAAATACCTTCGCAGCTACCGACCACTGCTCCTGCCAGTTCGCCGTCGGCAACCGACTGAATTCGCTGCGCACAAACTGGCTTATCTTGCCCTCGGCCAGCGCCAGTATCAGATTGGCTGCGGCCGTCACTGTGATGGCCGGACGCAGGTTTTCGGAGATCTCTGCCTCGCGCAGAATCTGCTTTAGCTGGGTTTCCAGTCGGTCGAATAATTGCTGTATTCGTTTGTGCAGCTTTTCTGTCTCACCGGTCAGTGCATCGCCGGTGAGTAACCTGGTGATCCCCGGGTTCCGTTCGGCAAATGTGAGCAACAGGGTCAGAATACGGTAACAGCGACTGGCGGCATCCGGTTCTTCAGCAATGATTGTACGCGTCCGGGTAAACAGGGTCTCTTCGATAAAATCGATCAACCCCTCGTACATCCGGGTTTTACTCGGGAAGTGCCGATAGAGTGCAGCCTCGGATACACCGACCTCCAAAGCGAGGGCAGCGGTGGTGACGCGTCCACCGGGGGCCGCTTCCAGCATGGCTGCAAGGGCTTGCAGAATGTGCTGTTTTCTGGAAATTTTTTCTGTTTTTATCATCCGGTTATCTCTGCCGCTTCATCCGTGATCAATGTGCCGACACCCTGATCGGTAAAGATTTCCAGCAGTGTGGCATGGTTGACCCTGCCGTCGATAATATGGGCTGTTTTGGTGCCCCCCTTGACGGCATCCAAAGCACAGCGAATTTTCGGCAACATTCCGCCGTAGATCGTGCCATCTGCGATCAGTGCATCCACTTGCCGGGTGGATAGGCCGGTCAAAACCTCACCGTTTTTGTCTTGCAGGCCCGCCACATTGGTGAGCAGAATCAACTTTTCTGCTTTGAGGACTTCGGCGATTTTGCCGGCAACCAGGTCCGCATTGATGTTGTAGGAGTTGCCTTCACTGTCGACGCCGATGGGTGCGATTACGGGAATAAAGTCACTGTTGGTCAGCATGTCGATAACCCCGGTATTGACTGACTCGACTTCACCCACATGGCCGATATCAATGATTTCCGGTGCTGCCATTTCGGGCGTGTGCCGGCTAACCTTGAGTTTGCGGGCCTTGATTAACTGACCGTCCTTGCCGGTAATACCAACGGCCTTGCCGCCGGCGTGGTGAATCAGGTTGACGATTTCCTTGTTGACCCCGCCGCCCAGCACCATTTCCACCACGTCCATGGTTTTGCTGTCGGTCACCCGCATGCCGTTGACAAAATGGGATTCGATCTGCAGACGCGACAACAGCTCGCCAATTTGTGGACCACCACCGTGAACAACCACCGGATTCATACCCACCAGCTTCATCATCACAATATCGCGGGCAAAACTGGCTTTCAGTTTTTCATCCACCATGGCATTGCCGCCAAATTTGACGACGATGGTCTTGCCGGTAAAGCGCTGGATATAGGGCAGTGCCTCGGACAGTACCCTGGCGGTATTGGAGGCGGCTTCTCGCGTTAGTGACATGCGTGTTCCTGTGGCTGTCTGTTGGTTCAAAAGCTCAAGCGATCGTCTATGCTACGGAGTTGCTGACGGAAAAGCGATTTGATTTTTTCCAGCGCTTCCTGGCTTTCTGCTTCAAATCGAAGCGTCAGTGCCGGACCGGTATTAGACGCCCTCACCAGTCCCCATGCCTTTGGGAAATCAACCCGAATGCCATCAATGGTGGATATCTTGCCCGCCTGGAAGGCCTGCTTTTCGAGCAGTTTTTCGATGAGGGTAAACTTCTCCTGTTCCCCGACTTCTATTCGTATTTCAGGTGTTGCAAAGCGTTCCTCAAAGCCAGCTACAATTTCATCCAATCCCTGCTCGCGAATCGACATGATTTCGATCAGTCGGGCCGCGGCGTAGATGCCGTCATCAAAACCAAACCAGCGATCCTGGAAGAAGATGTGGCCGCTGAATTCACCGCCCAGTGGTGCCTTGCTTTCGATAATCTTGTTGTACATGTGCGAGTGGCCAGTTTTCCACATCACCGGGCGACCACCGTAGCTGCTGATCAATGTGTTGAGGCGTCGGGTACTTTTGATATCAAATACGACGTCTGCCCCCGGATGTCGTGATACAACATCACGGGCAAAAATCATCAATAATTCATCAGGCCAGATAATTCTTCCGCTGGCAGAAATGGCGACAATACGATCCCCGTCACCATCCAGTGCAACCCCCAGGTTCGCCTGGTTGTCTTTTACATGGGCAATAAGATCTACCAGGTTTTCCGGTACGGTGGGATCCGCTGCATGATTGGGAAAGCTGCCGTCTACATCACAGTAGAGTGGGATGACATCGCAGCCAATTGCCTCCAGTACCCGCGATGCCAGCTCGCCTGCGATGCCATTGCCGGCATCCAGTACCACCTTGAGATGCTGGGCGGGAACCACGTCGCTGGTGATGGACTGAATATAAGCACTCGCAATATCCAGTTCCTGGCGCTCTCCATGGGGTTTGTCGGGGTAGTCTTCCATCATTTCGGTCCGCAGTGCCGCGATTTCCGGTCCGCAGAGTGCGTGGTGCTGAAAGAAAATCTTGAATCCGTTGTAGTGTGCCGGGTTATGGCTGGCCGTCACCATCACCCCACACTCCGTCTGTTGCAGGTGGTTGGTGGCAAAATTGAGTAGAGGGGTTGGCACTGCACCCAGATGGATGACGTTGCATCCGGTGCTGCGAATCCCCTCTTCGAGTGACTCGATCAATTGTGGGCTGGATTGCCGCCCATCATAGCCGGTGATCAGGGTGTGCTCATCCACCATCATTGCCCGGCGGGCAAGAGCCTTACCAAGACTGAGGGCGAAGGCCGGGGTTAGTTGTGAGCCCGCCAGGCCCCGAATGTCATAATCGCGAAATACCACAGTCGGGATATCCGGTGTCTCGTCATTGCTCTCTGTATGGTCAGTATGGCTATCGTGATTGTCAGGGGCTCCGGATTCTGTGTCATGGGTTGGCGGCTGTTGAAGCTCATCTGACGTTGATTCGGTGGCCGTTGTGTCATCAAAGGTCTCGTAGACAGGAGTTACCGTTTTAGTGGCTGGTGGCTTGTCAGATACGCGATGCTTTCTTTTTTGCCGTCGACCCCGGTGGAGGGCAATACGAATGGCCAGGTAGGCCAGAAGTAAGGTGATGCCGACTACAGCACCAGTCAACAACAAAAACTCCATGTAAGAGGGAGTTACCCTGTTCAACAAGGCTGTACTGCCCGTGAAGCCTAGTTGCCATGCGTTGATGCGTGTGTTCTGTATGACGGCATCCACGGTCTTGGATTTGTTGGTCACGGCCAGAAAAGGCCTGGCCTGAGCCCCGGGTATTTGCTGCAGAAGCTCGGTTGTTCCCAGTGCAGGATCGACCTCCCGGGCAAGTGCTTTAGTGAGCGGTTCAATCGACAGTATGGCCAGCAATGAGCCGAGGATGACACCCTCTGCATTTTTTACCGGATAGGCAAACAACAGTTCCCAGTCTTCTCCGACCTTCGCCGCGACGGGTTGTGGTGTTTCACCGGCCACTACTTGTCGGGACAATTGCTGGCCAATGAAGTTGTTCGTTTCCGTGAGACGGGCATCTCCCGGCAGCAGCAGATAACCATTGTTCAGGTCTGCGATCAGCTTTTTCATCCTTTGCTCCATGCGTGTCAGCATGGCTGGGTCGGCGGCAGCGAGCGCGTTGACGAACAGATCATCCTGCGACAGGGTCTGCAATTGCTGTACCTGTTGGTCAACATAACTGTTGAGCAACAGACGTTGTCTGGTGGCGTATTCAGTGGCGAGCGATGTGGCAAGGGACGCTTTGGCGCTGTCCATAAGCTGGTGGTGCAGCAGATAGGAAATGATACCGGCAGTGCAGAATAGCAGCGCCAGAACCCCGCTCAAAACAGGATGCTTGCTCAGCGTCAGGCGGATCATGCGGCGTTTGGGTTCGGGATTTGTCATATCGCCCTAGTCGGTGGGTAGCATGTCTGCAATTCTGGCAATTAACTGGCGCGCCAGAATGGACTTGTTGATTTTCGGGATGACTTCGCTGCCCTGCATTTCCACAACCAGTACAGCGTTGTCATCACTGTTAAAACCAATGGTCCGATCAGAGACATCATTGGCGATGATCAGATCGAGTTTTTTTCGTTCCAGTTTGCTGCGGGCAAAGTCTTCCACATGGGTTGTTTCCGCCGCAAAGCCCACCGTAAAAGCCCGATTGGGCAATGCTGCAACCGCACTCACGATATCCGGGTTTTTCACCAGTTCAATGGTTATCTGATCAGCGGTTTTTTTTATTTTCTGCGCGGCTACCCGGGCGGGCCGATAATCGGCCACAGCGGCTGAAGCAATGAATAACTGGCAGTTCCCGGCTTCAGCCAGTGCCGCCTCGTGCATCTCCAGGGCGCTGGTGACGTGGATGGTTTTTACTCGATCAGGGGGTGTGAGATTAACCGGGCCGCTGATCAGAACCGTGTCTGCCCCGGCTTCTGCAGCGGCTTCCGCTAGGGCATAACCCATCTTTCCGGAGCTGTGGTTGCTGATATAGCGCACCGGATCAATCGCCTCCCGGGTGGGCCCCGCAGTGATCACGACTTTTTTGCCCGCCAGCGTACCGGTTTCAAACAGGTCGGCAGTGAGTTCAACAATGTCCTGTGGCTCGGCCATCCTGCCGGGTCCGGTGTCGCCACAGGCCTGGCTGCCCTCGGCGGGGCCGAAGATATGTGCGCCCCGCCCACGCAAATGCTCCAGATTATGTTGGGTGCTGGGGTTGCGCCACATGCCCTGGTTCATGGCCGGTGCAATGGCCAGCGTTGATCGGCTGGCCAGACAGATGGTGGACAGCAAATCACTGCCTTCACCATTGGCCAGTTTGGCCATAAAATCCGCAGTGGCCGGGGCGATCAGGATGACATCGGCCCAGCGGGACAATTCGATATGGCCCATGGCAGCCTCTGCTTCCGGGTCGAGTAGAGCCAGATGGACGCGGTGCCCAGAAAGTGCCTGTAGCGTCAACGGTGTAATGAACTCTGTGGCTGCCCTGGTCATTACCACTTGTACATCGGCACCGGCATCCTGCAGGCGACGGACAATGTCGGCGCTTTTATAGGCGGCTATGCCACCGGTTATGCCCAACAGTACGCGTTTGTTTGCCAGAGAGAGCATCGAGTGAATCCTGTAAAGTAAGCAACACCGGGAAGGTTAAGATAACATTGCCATGGAGGTTTGCGTAGTCAGGGGTTACATTATTGATGGCACAGGGAGGTGTTATGTCGATTCGAGACTGGCCCGAGGGCGAACGGCCCCGGGAAAAACTCATGATGAGAGGTGCGGAGACACTTTCCGACGCCGAGTTGCTGGCAATTTTCCTGCGCACCGGTTGTGCCGGGCAGTCGGCTGTAGACTTGGCTCGCTCACTGCTGCATCAGTTTGGCAACCTCGGTCAGCTGCTCGCTGCGGATAAGTCTACTTTTTGCCGGGCCCGCGGACTGGGTGAAGCCAAATTTGTCCAGCTGCAAGCGGTGATCGAGCTGGCGAGGCGCCACCTTGGAGAAACCCTGCAACGGGATCAAGTATTCAGCAATCCAGCCAGCGTTGGAGAGTTCCTGCTGGCACAGTTGGTTCATTGTCAGCAGGAGGTCTTTGGTGTGCTGTTTCTCGATAATCAGCATCGTTTGATTGCCTGGGAAAAGCTGTTTTTTGGCACGGTCAACAGTGCCAGTGTCCACCCTCGTGAAGTGGTCAGGCGAGCGTTGTATCACAACGCGGCAGCGGTCATCTGTGCCCATAATCACCCCTCTGGCGTGGCTGAGCCCAGCGACCCGGATCGACACATTACCCGTCAATTGCAGGAAGCACTGCAATTGGTGGATGTGCGGATCCTGGATCATGTGATTGTGGGCAGTGGTCATACCGTTTCCCTGGCCGAGAGAGGGATGATCTGATGTGTTAAGCCGCCGATCAATTCACTTAATGTGTTTGATTTAAGGCAGATGTTCTGGTATAAAACGCGGCTCTTTTCGGGGTGTCCCCCGGCAACAGGTTTAACGGCCAGGTTTCAAAAGCGGTCGCCCCACGCGGTGACGCCAATAGCAGAGGCAAAGCAATGTCCAAAGTATGTCAGGTCACCGGCAAAAAACCGATGACAGGGAACAATGTATCCCACGCCAAAAACAGAACCCGTCGCCGGTTTGAGCCCAACCTGCACACCCACCGTTTTTGGGTAGAGGCGGAGAAACGTTTTATCAAGTTGCGCATTTCATCAAAAGGTATGCGTATTATTGACAAGCTCGGTATCGACCAAGTGCTGGCGGATATCCGCAAGCGCGATGCTAAGGTTTAAGGAGACTAACCATGGCCAAGTCAAATCGCGACAAAATCAAGTTGGTATCCAGTGCTGGCACCGGACACTATTACACGACTACCAAGAACAAGCGTACCCAGCCGGAAAAACTGGAGTTCAGCAAGTACGATCCGGTGGTGCGCAAGCATGTCCCCTACAAGGAGGCGAAAATCAAGTAATCCGCCGCCAGACAGTTACGGATTTTTGTGACTACCGAATGAGCCCCGCAACAGTCGGGGCTTTTTTGTGCCACGTATCTTTTCAGCTATTTTGTGGTGGTGAGAGCGATATCGTATATCCCCGCCTCTCTGGCCTGATCCGAAATCAACACAAAGGTGTCGGTTCTTGCGCGGGGGTGCGCTTCAATAATGACTTTTGTCTGCGGGTTTTCGGCATAGACTCTTTCGACATTGGCGCGAACTGAGCGAATATCAATGCGCCGTCCTTCGAGCCAGACCGTGTTATCTTCAGCGATGCGAAAAATAACAGCTGTTGGTTGACTGTCCGGTGGTGGCTCGTCACTGATCGGTGGGCGGTTGATATCGATGCCCGCCTCACGGACAAACGAGGCGGTCACCACAAAAAAGATCAACAGGATAAAGACGACATCCAGCATCGGTGTCATATCGATATCCGTCTGTTCTTCCGCGACTTTGCGCCTGCCTAGGGCCATAGTGGATACCTGTTTTGAATAGGAAGTGAGCAGTACCTGGCACCGGCTTGGCTGATGCCCCTGATTGGAACTTAGAGTATGCCAGAGATTTTGGTCGCGAGCTGTTTACGGGAGTGAATTATGCCGGAATTGCCGGAGGTGGTAGTGACATTGCGGGGTGTTCTACCGCATGTTCTTGGTAAAAAGGTTCAGACCGTTATGGTGCGGGAATCCCGCTTGCGCTGGCCGATACCGGCAGATCTGCCTGAAAAACTTTGCGGGATGGTATTGCTGGAGGGGCGGCAGCGAGGCAAGTACCTGTTATTCCGCTTTCCACAGGGCTATCTGATGATTCATCTGGGTATGTCGGGCAATCTCAGAATCGTCACTGCCGATACCCCTGCTGCAAAGCACGATCATGTGGATATCTGTTTTACAGATCACAGGGT
>NZ_CBFHYF010000018.1:0-10269 GCF_965660005.1 Porticoccus sp. | reverse complement strand
TATTCCGACCCGCGCCGGTTTGGCTCGATACTTTGGGTCGAGGGGCCTCCGGAGCGACATGCACGACTCTGCCAGTTGGGCCCTGAACCCTTTTCACCCGATTTTAACGGTGATTATCTTTACCGGGTGTCCAGAGGGAAAAAGGTTGCTATCAAGCCATTCCTGATGGATAACCGGGTCGTTGTGGGTGCCGGTAATATTTACGCCAATGAGTCACTTTTTCTCAGTGGTATCAAACCGACCCTGGCAGCCGGTAAGCTGTCACGGCGGCGTCTTGAATGTCTGGCAGAGCAGGTTCGCGAAGTGCTCGAAAAGGCGATAGTGCAGGGTGGTACAACCCTGCGGGATTTTGTCGGCGGCGATGGCAAGCCCGGGTACTTCAAGCAGCAATTGCTTGTCTATGGTCGAGGAGGAATGCCGTGTCTGCGCTGTCAAACGGTATTGAGGGAAATCAGATTGGGGCAGCGTTCAACGGTCTATTGCCCGAGCTGTCAGACGTGATCAGCTGTTGCAGAATTTTTGTACCAGTGCATCTCTCACCGGCGCGGGAACAAATTCGTTGACGTCCCCACCCAGGGAGGATATTTCCTTTACCAGTGAAGAGGAAATATAGGAAAGCTTTTCCGAGGGGGTCAGAAAAATACTTTCAATATCCGGTGACAGCGCGCGGTTCATGTTGGCGAGCTGAAATTCGTACTCAAAATCCGATACAGCCCGCAGTCCCCTGAGAATGGCATCTGCTTTGCAATCTTTGACGAAATTTACCAGCAGGTAATCAAATCCCCTGACTTCCACATTATTGATGTGAGACAGGGCCTGTTTTGCCAGATCAATACGCTCATCGAGGTCGAACATCGGGTGCTTTTTTGAGCTGGTAGCGATGGCGACAATCACATGATGAAACAGGCTGCTGGCTCGTTCCACCAGATCGATATGCCCGTTGGTAATCGGATCAAAGGTGCCTGGATAAACAATGATTTTCACAGTGGTTGCAAGCCTTGGAAATGGGCTGGCATGGTAAACGTTTTGTCTGGGCGGCTCAACTGACCCGATACAATCGGTAGCTGACCTGTCCGGCGGTTTTCTCACGCAGCAGTTCCCATGTGGGAGGGATCCCCGGTAGAGGTTGGTGCCGGTTGGTCTCCAGGTAGATCAGACCGTTGGTTGCCAGCAGTCCGGGTTTCTGCAGTAACGCGCAGCAGGGCTGCAGTAGGTCGGCGGAAAACGGTGGGTCAATAAATACGATGTCAAAGGGGTAGACTGGCGATGTGTTTGCCAGCCAGTCAAGCGTGTCTGCCTGAACAATTTCCGCAGTATCGGCCTTTAATAGTAGGCAATTGCGTCGCAGGTTGTCAGCCGCCTGGCGGTGTTTCTCAACCAGAGTAGCCCTGGCTGCCCCTCTTGATAATGCTTCAATTCCCAGTGCACCTGATCCGGCAAACAGGTCCAGGCAATTGGCGCCAGCAATGGATGGGGTCAGCCAGTTGAATAGGGTTTCCCGGATACGGTCCCCGGTCGGTCGCAACCCTGCTACTTCGTTAAAGTGTAATTTGCGCCCGCGCCACTGCCCGCCGATAATACGGACTTGACTGCGAGTGCCCCTCACCGCATTTGTTGCTATAGACGGGTGGTTTTTCAAGCGTTATGTACCCCTTAAAGTGATAGCATACACCGCCCGATAGTAACCGAGAAAACAGGATCGCTGTGACTGACCCCAGTAAGATGGAAAACGATATGCCGGCGAGTGAAAAGTGCTCTTTTTTGCAGCGCCTTCGTTCACCCAAAGCACCTGGGCAGGCACCCGATGTGGTTGAGTCCGGGCCATCCACAGCCGTGGCTGCACAAAAAGAGACTCTTCGCGACCGATTTCGTCGTGCCCTGTCGAAGACCGGTCGTACATTTGGCAACCTGTTTCTCGGTGACAGGGAAATAGACGATGAATTGCTGGAAGAACTTGAAACACTGCTGTTGCAAGCCGATGTGGGTATTGAGTCCACGGTGGAAACTATTCAGGATCTCGCCGGGCGGGTACAGCGCAGGGAGTTGGCTCACAGCCGTGCCCTGTTTGCTGCACTGCAGGATGCCATGGCAGAAAAGCTGAAGCCCTGTGAGCAACCGCTTTCGATTACCGGGATACATAAACCTTTCGTGATTCTGGTGATCGGGGTCAATGGTGTTGGCAAGACCACAACCATTGGCAAACTGGCCAAACGCTTTCAGAGTCAAGGTAAATCTGTCATGTTGGCAGCCGGTGATACCTTCCGTGCGGCAGCGGTTGAACAGCTGCAGGTCTGGGGTGAGCGCAACAGGGTGTCGGTGGTTGCCCAGCAGAGCGGCGCAGACAGTGCTTCGGTGATATTTGATGCCATCCAGGCTGCCAAATCCCGCGGTACTGATGTCTTGATTGCCGACACCGCGGGACGCCTGCACAACAAAAGCAATTTGATGGAAGAGCTGAAAAAGGTCAAACGGGTGATGGCCAAGCTGGATGACAGTGCTCCCCATGAGGTGCTGCTCGTGCTGGATGCCGGGACAGGCCAGAATGCCCTCAATCAGATGCAGCAATTTCAGGAGGCCGTTACGGTCACTGGTGTTGCCCTCACCAAACTGGATGGCACCGCCAAGGGCGGTATCATCTTTTCCCTCTGCAAACGCTTTGGTGTGCCCATTCGGTTTGTGGGTTTGGGTGAGGGTATAGATGATCTACAACCCTTTGTGTCTCAGGAGTATGTGGCGGCATTGTTTGATCAGAACACGTGAGTGGCAGGCCAAACCCCATGATCAGCTTTGATAAAGTCAGTAAACGTTATGCCACGGGCCAGGAGGCTCTGAGTGGCTTGACACTGAATCTCGATGCCGGCGAAATGGCTTTTCTTACCGGGCATTCCGGTGCCGGCAAAAGTACGGTGTTGAAACTGGTGATGCTGATGGAGCGCCCCACCCAGGGGCAGTTGCTGATCAATGGCAAAAATCTTGGCCGACTACACCGCAGCCAGATACCCTACTACCGGCGCAATGTCGGTGTTGTGTTTCAGAATCATCAGCTGTTGTTTGATCGAACGGTGTTTGACAACGTGGCATTGCCGCTATTGGTGTCCGGTTATCAGCCCCGTGAGGTAGGTCGCCGGGTCAGGGCAGCCCTGGATAAAGTGGGTCTGCTCGACAAGGAAAAACAAAATCCCATCACACTGTCGGGTGGTGAGCAGCAGCGTGTGGGTATTGCCCGGGCTGTGGTACACAAGCCCCGCATTCTGCTGGCGGATGAACCCACTGGAAACCTCGATCCGGAACTGTCGTCGGAAATCATGAATCTGTTTCGTGACTTTGGCGAGGTAGGAGTCACCGTTCTGATTGCCACTCATGATATCGACCTGATTTCCCGGATGGATTTGCGTGTTCTGCAGCTGCAACAGGGCAGGTTGGCGAGTGATGAGAGGCCTGTGCATGTCCGCTAACCGGTGGCATAAACAGGATCGCAGTTCTACGCCAGAGCGCCATGTCGGGGTGGACAAAAAAATGCCGGCAAGGGAGCAGCGTCGTGGCGCAAGTGGTGGACAGGTTCGCTGGTCCGACAGACTGAAAAGTTATTTGCAGCATCATCAACAATTACTTACCAGTACCAGCAGGAAATTATTGACGGAGCCGGTTCAGACCCTGATGACGTCTCTGGTTGTGGCAATCGCACTGGGTTTACCGGCTGCGCTCTATCTCGGTATTGTCAATCTGGAGCAGCTTGGCAGCCGTGTGGAAACAACGGCTCAGCTGACCCTGTTTCTGAACAAATCTGCTTCAGACGAAACGATTGAGCAGTTGCGGCAGAGCCTGTCGGAGGATGCAGATATTCGCTCAGTCAGTTATATCTCTCGGCAGCAGACCCTGGAGGAGTTCCGCGAGTTATCCGGTTTTGGCGATGTGCTGGAGATGCTGGAGGAGAACCCTTTGCCCGCGGTGTTGCTGGTGCAGCCAAACAACCGGTTTCAGGGAGACCTGGTGGCCAGCGAGGCACTCGTGGCAAGACTCATGGCCATGCCTGTTGTGGATGATGTGCGGCTGGATATGAAGTGGATGGAACGCCTGCAGGCAATACTGTCCGTCGGAGAGCGGCTGGCATTTGCCCTGGCTCTGGCGCTGTCACTGGGCGTGTTGTTGATTGTGGGTAATACGATTCGTCTGGCCATCGAAAATCGTCGGGATGAAATTATCGTGGTCAAACTGGTGGGTGGAACTGACAGCTATGTGCGTCGACCCTTTCTCTACACCGGTGTATGGTATGGACTCATTGGCGGCGTGCTGGCCTGGATACTGGTCGCTCTGGCGTTATTTTCCCTTTCCGGTTTGGTGTCGAGGCTGGCTACGCTCTACCAGAGTGTCTTTGAGCTGGAGGGTCTCGGTATGGTCGGGCTGCTGTATCTGATGGCAACGGGTGCTCTATTGGGCCTTGTGGGGGCCTGGCTGGCGGTGGCGAGACATCTTTCGAGTATCGAGCCGGGTTAAGACTTGCGTCAGGTCAATCAAACTGGACTGTGCAACTTTTTTATACTATGGAAATCTAACGGCAAGTTGCTAAACTACTGTCCCCTTGGTTTTTAGAGGTTGATATGAAGAAAGCGTTACAGACTTTTGAGTGGATGGCCCCGGGTGCCAATCTCGCCGCTTATATGCAGGGAGTTAATTCCATTGCCGTGCTGTCTGTGGAGCAGGAGCGCTCACTCGCTGAAGACCTCTATTATCGTGAAGACCTCGACGCTGCCCGTCGACTGGTGCTCTCGCATTTGCGTTTTGTCGTGCACATTGCGCGCTCCTACAATGGTTACGGTTTGCCCCTGGGAGATCTGGTTCAGGAAGGCAACGTCGGTCTGATGAAAGCGGTAAAACGCTACAACCCCGAGAAAGGTGTGCGTCTGGTCTCTTTCGCTGTGCACTGGATCAAGGCCGAGATTCACGAATATGTCTTGCGCAACTGGCGCATTGTGAAAGTGGCTACCACCAAGGCACAACGCAAATTGTTTTTTAACCTTCGCAGTGCCAAGCAGCGTCTGGCCTGGCTGACCAACAATGAAGCCGAGGCCATTGCCCAGGATCTGGGGGTTGATGTGAAGCAGGTGCTGGAGATGGAGCAGCGCCTGTCGGCTCGTGACACGGCTTTTGATGTGCCGGAAGACAGCGACGAGGACAGTAATTATCAGGCCCCGGCACTCTATCTCGAAGACCGGCGTGCGGATCCCGCCTGGCAACTGGAGCAATCTGATAGTGAAGAAGACGTTTATGGGCGGATGGCTTCGGCGCTGGAAGAGCTCGATGACCGCAGTCGCGATATTATCAACAGGCGGTGGCTGATGGATGATAAAGCCACACTGCACGATCTGGCTGACAAGTATGGTATCTCCGCCGAACGGGTTCGTCAGTTGGAACAAAATGCGATGAAAAAAGTGCGGGCAATCATGGAGGCCTGACGTCGTCATTGTTGTCGATACCTGAAAAGCCGCGACTCACGCGGCTTTTTTATTGAAAAACGCGTTCCTGGAGCAAGCATGAAACTATTGGCAGTCTGTGCGGCAATTTCTGGATTCCTTGCGGTAGCGTTGGGCGCTTTCGGGGCCCACGGGTTGCGCGGTTCGGTCAGCCCCGAGATGCTGGCTGTCTGGCAAACAGCCGTGTTGTATCAGATGTTTCATGCGCTCGCGCTGTTGATTCTTGTGGTTGCTGCCATAGGTCAGCCTTTGCGATTACTGGCTGTCGCGGGTTGGTTGATGGTGATTGGAACCCTGTTGTTCTCGGGCAGCCTCTATGCACTGGTTATCACCGGGTTGACGGCATTCGGCATGGTTACCCCGGTTGGCGGATTGTTGTTCATGGCAAGCTGGGTGGTGTTGTCCTTTGCGCTGGTTCGGCTCGTTACAATGGTGAGAGGCGGGGGAAGGTAGGGTTGGAAATCAGGCCAGAGTTTAAAAAGAAATCCATCCGAAGTTATGTCGTTCGTGCAGGCCGGATGACAGAGGGACAGCGTACTGCATTTGAAAAATACTGGCCCTTTTATGGCTTGAGTTTGTATCAGGGTCGACTGGATGCGGTCTCCGCATTTGGTCGTCAGGCACCCCGGGTGCTGGAAATTGGTTTCGGGATGGGTGATTCATTGCTCACTATGTTGCAGGCAGAGCCGGATAAGGATTTTATTGGTATTGAGGTGCATCCACCGGGGGTGGGGCGTCTGATTAACAATGCCGGCAAATTGGCTTTGCCAAACCTGCGGGTTTATCTGGCCGATGCGAATGATGTTCTGGCCGATTGTATCGCCGATCACAGTATCGATCGCATTCAGGTTTACTTCCCGGACCCCTGGCACAAGAAGAAGCACAATAAACGGCGTTTGATTCAGACGGCATTTGTCGAGCAACTACGCGACAAGCTCAATATGGGGGGAGTACTGCATTTTGCAACGGACTGGCAGCCCTATGCAGAACATATGCTGGAGATAATGGAGGCAGTCGACGGTTTTGAAAATTTGGCTGGCGCGGGGAATTATGCACCCCGGCCGGACTATCGCCCCACCACCAAGTTTGAACAGCGTGGTGAACGTTTGGGTCACGGTGTGTGGGATTTACTTTACCGTGCTGTCTGACCGGCACTGAGTGATGTGGTGGGAATCCATAAGATGGCTGCCTATAATTGTGCTGGTGCTGAGATGAATCCATACATCTGAGCAGTGGAAATCGGAAGGAGGTTAGTGATGGGCAAGCGAGTGGCAGTAGTCCTGTCCGGCTGTGGTGTTTATGACGGTTCAGAAATCTATGAAAGTGTGATTACCCTGCTCAGGCTTGATCAGGCTGGTGCCGAGGTTCAGTGTTTTGCGCCGGACATCGAGCAATTACATGTGATCAACCACGTGACGGGTGAAGTCGCGGAGGGTGAAACCCGTAATGTGCTGGTGGAAGCGGCGAGGCTTGCTCGAGGTGAGATCAGGGAATTGGCAGAAGCAAATGCCGATGATTTTGATGCGGTCATTTTGCCCGGTGGTTTTGGTGCCGCCAAAAACCTGTCCAACTTTGCTGTCCCGGGTGCCCAGTTGAATGTCCAGAAGGAACTCCGTGACTTTATTGGTGCCATGCACAACAGCGGAAAGCCGGTTGGGTTGATGTGTATCGCGCCGGTTATGTCCGGCGTATTGTTCGATGCGGGGGTAAAATGCACTATTGGTGATAACCCTGAAATTGTTGCAGCCATCGAAGCAACCGGTGCCGAGCATCGGACCTGTGGTGTCGGTGATATCTGTATCGACGAAAAGAACAAGTTGGTTACCACCCCCGCGTATATGCTGGCTGGCCGAATCAGTGAAGCAGCCACGGGTATCAATAAACTCGTAGACGCAGTGTTGGGTATGACCTGAGACACCCATGGGTCAGTTGTCGGACAACCCTTTTTGGGGCTATTCGTTGGTTCACTACAGTCGCCCGGAAGTCGCGAGCGTGTGCCTCGAGCTGCAGGATAATGCCGACGCCAATGTCAATCTGGTTCTGCTCTGCTGCTGGCTCGGCAGTATTGGGGAAGTATTGAGTGCCGAGGATCTGGATGAAGCGGAAAAGGTAATTCGAGACTGGAATGAACAGGTTGTCAAACCATTGCGCCAGATCCGGCGCTTTTTACAATCCGAATCTGCGTCTGGTGCCGATCGGGAAAGGCTGTTTGAGGTGAAGCAACTTGAACTCAAGGCCGAGTGGGTTGTCCAGAGTAAGCTATTTGACTGGTGGCAGGAAAAGGACGATACGCTCGTGAACCGTTCAGCTGCTGCAGGGCCGGACGACAAACGGCAACAGAAAAATCTGAATCTTTACTTGAGCCGTATAGGTGGCAAACCAGTAAATTCCGGAAGTCCGTTGATTTGGCCGGTTGCCCCGGCGAAGATCAAAAACTGAATTTACGTTAAGATAACATCTAAATTGATTTTCCATACAGGGTACTGATTATGAAAATAAAATATTTATTGCTGGCTTCAACGGCCATGTTCGCCTTAGGGGCCTGCAGTGAAAAACCACAGACAGTGCAGACAAATGATCAAGATCAGGAACCGGTCCTGGAAACGCAATTGCAGAAATACAGTTATGTCATCGGTGTGGACATGGGTGGCCAACTGGCGATGGGTGGTATTGAGCTGGATCGTGAAACCTTCGCTGCGGGTCTGGCTGATGCACTGGATAACCGCGATCCGCGTATTGATAACGAAGAGCTGGCCAAGGTTATCGAAACTTTCCATGCAGAGCAGCAGGCCAAGCAGCAGTCAGCAAATGTTGGCCAGCAGACGGAAATGACCAAAGCAGGCGAGGAAAATGCCGCTGAAGGAAAAGCATTTCTTGCTGCCAACGCCAGCAAAGATGGTGTGATTACCACAGAAAGTGGTCTGCAATACAAAGTGATTACTGCCGGAACAGGGGCAATGCCGGATGCCAATGATAAGGTTTCCGTAGAGTATCGGGGTACGCTGGTTGACGGTACTGAGTTCGATGCATCCGAAAAACACGGTGGTGCGATAGAGCTGAACGTCGGACAGGTAATTCCGGGCTGGACTGAAGCGTTACAGAAAATGCAGGAAGGCTCCAAGTGGGAGCTCTATATCCCATCTGACCTGGCCTATGGTCCGAATGGCACAGCTGGACTGATTGGACCGAACGCCACACTGATTTTTGAAGTGGAGCTGGTCAAGGTAATGGGTCTTGAGTAATGCGCGACCTGTCAGGTCCGTTAATTTTAAAAAGGCCCTTGCGGGCCTTTTTTATTGGTGGTCAAACTGTTCAGGCAAGGAGATGGCACGCGAAAACGTTCTGATGCCGACCTGCCTAGCTAGTTGCTTTTGATGGGTTGACCTTGGTGATGTGCGGAGTGCAGCACTTCTATCATGTAGTCCTCGGCCTCGAGCCTTGATTCAATGGCTTCTCCCAATGTGGAAAGATCCTCTGCCAGGGAGCTGAGATCATCTGTTTCCAGATACTTGTCATTGAAATCAAGGATCAGCTCTGTTGTCGCATCAATTGTCTGCAGCAAGTTGTTGGCGGCTTCCAGTGCTTCTTGGTCCTGGTAACTGGCCCCTTCTCGAATCAATTGATCGTAAATTTCAAAGTGGCCAGCGGAAGTATAGTCCACAAGAATTTCAAAAAAGCCTTTAACTTTTTTGCCCTGTGAAGGGTCCTCACTGCTGAAATGAGGGATTTCTCCCAAGCCACAGAAGCAAACCAGCATCTCCTGCCGCTCCTGTAGCCACTGATCTATCAGCTGGCTGACACCCCCCCAGCGTTCCTGGGCCGACTTGCAATTCTCTAGCATAAACAACGCTGCTTGTGATTATTGGAATGCATCAAGCATAGGGAATCAGCGTGTGTGTGGCAAGCATCCCTTGGGTTTGCTCCGTCACAATATCAGTAGGGGTTAGTTGAGGAAAAAAAGGATCAGCCACGGCAGGGTGAACGCCGTCAATGCCCCGGTCATGCCAAGCCCCAGACTGGCGAATGCGCCGCAACGGGCACTGATTTCAAAGGCCCGGGTTGTCCCAACTCCGTGGGCACAAATGCCTGTGACAAAGCCGATGATGCGGTCATCCGTGATACCCAGCCAGCGAAATAGCATGGGGCCCATCACCGCTCCCACAACACCGGTAAAGACAACCACCCCGGCAGTCAGTGCGGGTATCCCGCCAATTTTTTCCGACAGGCCAAGGGCGATAGGTGTGGTGACTGACTTAGGTGCCAATGAAATCAGAGTTTCCATTGTGCCGCCGAGTAGCCAGGCAATGATCAGCGCACTTAGCACCGCAAAGCTCGCACCAAAACTGAGGGTCATTATCAATGGTTTGAGCAGTCGTCTAATATAGTGAAATTGCTGGTGAAGCGGGATTGCCAACGCAACGGTCGTGGTGCCCAGCAAAAAAAAGAACAGTTGATTGGCCTCCCGGTATTGATCGTAATCAATATGGGAGGCAACCAGGATGCCACTCACCATTAACGGGCCTGTGACCAGCGGGTGCATCAGCGCCTGTAGGGTGGGCCTACCCCGATTGAGCCGATACAGCCAGAGAGCGGCGGCGAAAGCAGCAAAGGTCAGTACCAACAGCAGGGTAGTGGCCAGCCACGCTGTCATGGACGCTCGCCCTCAGCGGACATCAGTTTTTGCATCAACAGGGCAGCCAATAGCAGTGTTAGCAGGGTTGCCAGAACAATGGCCCCGGCGATGGGAAGCCATTGGTTCCGGGAGATGTCAGGCAGAAAAAACAGGCCGGTGCAGGCG
>NZ_CBFHYF010000017.1:0-32363 GCF_965660005.1 Porticoccus sp. | reverse complement strand
CAGTTGATCTCCGGATGACTCCCCGGCAACCAGACCGATTTTTAGTGGAGAAGGCATGGGCTAGCGCAGAATGCCGCGGGAAGAGGCACGAACGGAGTCAACCAGTAATTTTACCGCTGGCTGTTCCCGGGCCAGTGCATCCAATAGAGTAGTGGCCTCCTGCAAGCTATGTCCCTGTCGGTAAAGAATTTTAAAACCCTGCTTGATAGCGGCAATGCCATCTCTGTCAAAACCACGCCGTTTGAGCCCTTCAGCATTGATGGTTTTCGCTTCGGCTGGAGAACCGGCGGCCATGACATAAGCGGGTAAATCCTGGGTTAAATAGGCCGCGGCACCGGTAAAACTATGAGCGCCAATGGAGACAAACTGATGGATCAGGGCATAACCGGAAATAATGGCCCAATCACCCACATGGACATGCCCGGCCAGTGAAGCGTTATTGACCAGAATACAGTGATCACCAACAACACAATCATGACCGATATGAACATAGGCCATTAACAGATTATTGCTTCCAACAGAAGTTATGCCCTGGTCCTGAATTGTACCCCGGTGAATCGTTACCCCCTCGCGAATGGTGTTGTTATCACCAATTTCCAGACGGGTTGGCTCACCCTTGTACTTCAGATCAGGAGTATCTTCTCCAATCGTGGAGAATTGAAAAATTCGATTATTTTCTCCGATTGTAGTGAGCCCCCTGACCACCACGTGGGAGTGGATCACCGTGCCGGCCCCAATAATGGTATCGGGACCAATCAGGGTCCAGGGTCCGACTTGGACTTCATCCCCCAACACCGCGGAGGGGTCAATAATGGCACGAGGATCAATGAGTGACATGGATTAATAGGTTTTCAGAGCACATAAAATCGTCGCTTCGCAGGCCAGTTCACCATCGACGGTTGCGCGGCATTTAAAGCGCCAGATAGTCCGCTTGACGGAATCAACTTCAGCCTCAAGTATCAACCGGTCTCCCGGAATCACTTGCCGTTTGAAGCGAACACCGTCAACACCGGCAAATAAATACAACGCGTTGTCATCTGCGTATTTATCTTCCGTCACAAATCCCAACACCCCGGCTGCCTGAGCCATGGCTTCAATAATCATTACACCTGGAAAAATCGGCACATTCGGGAAATGTCCGTTAAAGACATCTTCATTGGCAGTGATATTTTTGTAGGCAAGGATCCGCTTCCCCGGATCAAGCTCCACCACCCTGTCAACCAGAAGAAAGGGATAACGGTGCGGCAACCGCTTTTTTATTTCAGTAATATCCATCAGTTTGTCTCAATATACAGCGGGACGAAAATAAAAACGGCGGCTATGATTTTTTTTCCAGTTGCCTAATCCGCTGGGCCAGATCATCCAGTTGGTTAAACCGAACGGCATTCTTTTTCCATTCGCGAGTTTTGCTGAACATTGTGCCGGAAGAATATGAACCTGGCTCGACGAGCGATTTTGTCAGTATGGTTCCACCGGTTAAATGGGATCCATCACAGAGTGTGATGTGGCCGACACAACCGGCTCTGCCGGCAAAAGTACAGTTTTTTCCGATAATTGTACTGCCTGATATACCGGTGAAGGCCGCCATGGCAGTGTTCTCACCCACTTGAACGTTATGAGCTATCTGAACGTGGTTGTCCACAATAACACCATCTTCAATGACAGTGTTGTCGAGTGCACCACGGTCAATCGTAGTACAGGCACCTATTTCGACATTGTTGCCCACTACCACGCCACCCAGCTGATGTACCTTGATCCAGCGCCCTTGATGCTGGGCAAAACCGAAGCCATCAGCGCCAATCACGGCACCACTGTGGACTGTAACAAAGTCACCCAGGACAACACTGTGGTAAATGCTCACATTGCCAGCGATCCGGCAGTTGTCACCAATCACGGCATGGTTATCGACAATAGTGCCGGCACCAATCCTTGTATTGGCACCTATCTTTACGCTTTCACCAATCACCGCCAGTGGGCCAATCGATGCGGTCGGATCAATGTTCGCACTGTTCGCGACAACGGCGCGAGGGTGGACACCTGCGGCCGCAACGGGTGCACGGTCAAATAAAGCGGTCGCCAGGGCATAGCCAAGATAGGGGTTAGGCACAACCAGTGCTTTTCCAGGGTGTGAAGCCGCCGTTTCCGAATTCAGAATGACAGCACCGGCCTGTGTTTTGTTCAGATCCTGGCGATAAGCACTGTTGGCAAGGAACGCCAATTCATTCGGACCCGCCAAGCGTAGCGTATTGATACCGGAGATGCGGAAGTCACTGTCACCGCGAACGTCCGCACCAATATGCTCGGCGATATCCTTAAGAGAATAACTGACTGTCATCCTCAGGAGCCCTCTCTATGATTCACATCAGACTTTTTTATTGTGTTTTTTTATTCAGCCGATCCGTTAACTTGTCCGTGATGTCCAGAGAGGGTGCTGCAGTGACCACTGCTTCAGCATTAATCAGTAGCACTATTCCTTCCTGATCGACAAGTTCCTGGAGCGCTTCGGCCGCTTTTGGCCGCAATTCCTGAACAATGCTATTTTGCAGATCTTTTTGATCCGCCTGAATTTTTCGAGTTATCAGCTCCAGATCTGCACGGTGGTACTCCATTTTTTTCTGAGCTTCTTCTCCCTGTTCCTTTGACCAGGTCATGCCTTTGCTATCCACTTCCTCTTTCAGCGCTTTCATATCGGCAACTGTACTTTCGTACTTGGCTTCCAGACCAGCATAATCCGACTCACCCTGCTTCTTTTTGAGACGGGCTTTAGCCACATCAGTACCAAAAATTGCCCTGCCAACATCCACAATAGCTATATTCCCCTCCGCGGCATTTCCCTCGGCAGCAAATACAGAGGCGCTAAACAGGGCGACTGTGATAATGAATAAATTTTTTACTATACGCACATCAATTCTCCATTCGTTTTAATTAAATGATCAAAATGTCTGTCCAAGCTGAAACTGGAAGACTTCGCGTTCATCTTCTTCTCCAGCGTTTAACGGGAAGGCAATACTGGCCGTGATTGGGCCGAAACCGCTAATCCAGGTGCCGCCGATACCCACCGAGTAGCGAAGTTCACCGATGTCCGGTTCCTGACAGAAATCTTCATCTATGGTGCCGCAGTCCGTATCAAAGACGTTACCCATATCGAGAAAAGCTGCCGCCTGGAGAGAGCGCTGATCCTTGATAAAGGGAACGGGAAACATGACCTCTACACTACCGGCAACCAGCACATTACCACCAAAGGGGTCATCATCTGTCTCACAGGTATTGATGTCACTGGCATCTGCGCAATTAAAAGGGTTTATCGAGATATCTCTTGGGCCCAGCGTATTGTTCTTGTAACCACGGACCGAACCATTACCACCGCCGTAGTAATGTTTGAAAAAGGGAAATACCGAGGTGCCACCATAGCTTTCACCGTAACCCAGATCTGCTCGCAGCCGCATGGTGAGAGAAGAAGTCAACGGACGATAATGCTGGCCTGCGTAGGATGCCTTGTAATATTCGAGATCACTTCCGGGGATAGCGAGTTCTCCCGTCACCCTGTGAGAGGTACCCATGGTTGCCAGCCGACCACGGTTGAGGGTGGAATAACCCCATGAAAGGCTGGTCGTAAAGGTATTGAAGTTATCACCATTCCTGTCGATAAACTCCTGGACACCGCCGGAAGCAAACGCGCCTTCATCAATTTTCAGATTTTCAAAGCCAAGGCCAAAACCAACACTTGAGATTTCAGATATGGGATAACCAAACGTCAGGTTGCCACCAAAACTGTCTGTGGTGAAACTGGATAGATTCACCTCACCAAAATCGGTCTTGCGGTAAAAAACCCCAAACCCGGCAGAAATTCCATCACGGGTAAAATAAGGATCAGTGGCACTAAAAGAAAAGTTGGTGGAGTATTGACAGCGGTTGACACCTATTCCGACATTGTTGCCAGTACCGAGAAAGTTGCGCTCCTGAATGTTGCCGCCAATCACCAAACCGTAAGTTTGAGCAAAGCCCAGACTCGCACCGATACTACCCGATGGCTGCTCTTCAACCGTGTAAATGACATCAACCTGGTCATTCGTGCCCGGCACCTGCTGGGTATCGACATTCACTTCCTTAAAGAAGCCGGTACGATTCAATCGGGTTTTCGACTGTTCAATTTTTTGGGTCGAGGCAGAAGCACCCTCCATCTGCCGCATTTCACGACGCAACACTTCGTCTATGGTTTTGGTGTTGCCACGAAACTCAATTCGCCGCACATAGGCACGCTTACCCGGATTGATAAAGAACGTCACTGTAGCGGTTTTATCTTCATCGTTGATTTCGGGGGAGCCGTTGACCTCGGCAAAAGTGTATCCCTCGTTCCCCAAACGCTGGGTTATGAGTTCTGACGTATTGGTCATCAGTACTTGAGAAAATGTCTGTTCTTCCTTCAGTACAATGAGACGGCGTATTTCATCCTCGGACACAATCAAATCACCGGCCAGCCTGATTTCATTCACCGTATAAACATCACCCTCGTTGATGTTTACCGTGATAAACACCGACTTCCGGTCCGGGCTGATGGTGACCTGGGAGGACTGAATAGCAAACTTGAGGTAACCGCGATCCAGATACCAGGACTCAATTCGTTCGATATCACCAGCCAGCTTCTCTCTGGAATATTTGTCATCGCCGAAGATCCAGGAAAGCCAGTTCGTGGTTTTCAGCTCAAACAATCCCAGCAGCTCATCTCTCTGAAAGGCGTGATTACCGACAATATTGATTTTTTTGATCGAGGCGACCTGGCCTTCATCCACAATAATATTGATAGCAAGGCGATTGCTCGGCAGCTCCTGGAGCTCCGTGGTTACCTTTGCACCATACCTGCCCTGGGACACATACTGGCGCTCCAGCTCCTGTGACATACCCGCAAGAATGGACTGACGAAAAATCTGTCCCTCGGCCAGACCATTGTCCCGCAGCGCCTTGAGCAGTTCTTCTGTGGGTATCGCCTTATTGCCCTCGAGGGTTATTTCAGCCACAGCGGGGCGCTCCTTGACTGAAACGATCAGGATACCGCCATCTCGCGATATGCGAATATCATCAAAATAACCCGTGCGAAAAAGGGCTCTCGTAGCCCGGCGCACCGTATCGTCATCGATAAGATCGCCCACACTCAGCGGCATGGACGCAAACACAGTGCCGGAGGAAACCCGCTGCAAACCATCGATACGAATATCTTCGACCTGAAACACTTCCGCTCGAACTGAGACAGCCAGGAAAAAAAGGCACAATAATAAATAAAAGTGTTTCATTGGCGATTGGTTTTCTCTTGATTCTTGTTGGTTACAGCAGCTACAGCCGCATCAGATCATTGTAGAGGGCGAGTAACATCAACCCAATCACTAGGAACATTCCAATTCGGAAGCCAACTATCTGGATTTTTTCGGACACCGGTTTCCCTTTTATTGCTTCTATCACGTAATACATCAGGTGGCCCCCATCCAGAACCGGAATGGGGAGCAGATTCAAAACACCCAAACTAACGCTGAGAAAGGCCAAAAATCCGAGATAGGCCGTAAACCCGTATTGGGCAGAAGCGCCCGCCACTTTAGCAATCGTGATGGGCCCACTCAAGTGTTTTGAAGAAATCAGTCCAGTAAGCATCTTTTTTACCGAATCCAATATCAGCACCGACATATTCCATGTCTGCTCGACACCCCGGCCAAGGGCACCAAACAAGCTGTAATTTGTTTTTCGAATCATCTCCTCAGGCCAGTCGGGCATCTGAACAGCCATACCCACCTGGCCTATTGGGTTCCCATCCTCATCATCGACCTGCCTGGGCACCAGGCTAGTCGTAAAAACCTCATCGTCGCGTTGCACGCTTAACTCTATGGCAACAGACGGCCTGGCCCGTACATAATCGACCCAGCTGATCCAGTCATCCATGACAATACCATCGGCTTTTAAAATTCTATCACCGGCCACAAGACCCGCCTGATCGGCGGGATCACCGCCAATAACGTTGCCCGCGACCGGAAGAATCGGCGGTGTATAGAGTGTTAACCCAAGCCCACCGATAGGATCTGGCTGATCGGCTTCCATTAACCAGGTTTCCAGCTGGCCCTGATAGTCATAGGTCTGAGTCTCGTCACGCAATTTAACCGTGAAACTTATTGCGCCCGACTCGCCTATCCGGCCAACCAGTTGCTCATTCAGCGCCTGCCAGATGGGTGTGGGCTTGCCATCTACTGCAACAATTTCCTGACCCCGCTGCAACCCGGCACGCTCCGCCACTGAACCCGGAGCAACCGAATCAACAATCGGCGCCATCCCGGTCACCCCCAGACTATAAATCAACCAGTAAGCCAGAACAGCCAGAGCAAAATTGGCCATCGGACCAGCAATAACCACCGCCATACGCTGCCAAACCGTCTTTTGAGTAAAGGCATAGGGCAAGTCTTCAGTAGCCACATTGCCCTCACGCTCATCCACCATTTTCACATAACCGCCCAGAGGTAGCGCGGCAATGACGAACTCTGTGCCCAATCGATCGTGCCAACGGAAAAGTGGTGTGCCAAAGCCGACAGAAAAACGTAATACCTTGATACCGCAGCGGCGGGCTACCCAGAAATGGCCAAACTCGTGAAAGGTGACCAGGATCCCCAGCGCCACCAGCATGAAAAAAATTGTTTGGAGTAAATCCATTATGACTTCCTGAAATGAATGTTTTTGCTATCTCTGCTTGCTGGCATTTCTGTTTACTAAAAAGACGGTTTGCTTTATTGACGCATTGAGTGCACCAGCTTCAAGGCATCCTCACGGGCTTTCTTATCGATTTGTTGGACATGTTCAAGGGATTCCGGTTCAGCCACTTCATGCGATTCAAGTACATCGGCAACGACACGGGAAATATCAATGAACGATAGTTCTCCTTGCAAAAAGCCATCAACAGCCACTTCATTTGCAGCATTGAGAGCTACCGGCGCACTACCACCCTCTTTTGCCGCCTGTATCGCCAACCCCAGACAGGGGAAACGCCGTAAGTCCGGCACCCCGAAATCCAGCCTGGCGGTAGCAATGATATCCAGGCTGGCAACACCCGATTCAATACGCTCTGGCCAGGCCAGGGCATGTGTGATCGGGGTGCGCATATCGGGATTGCCCAATTGGGCGAGTACCGAGCCATCGACATATTCCACCATGGAGTGGATAACACTCTGCGGGTGAATGACGACATCAATATCCTGCGGAGAAAGACCAAACAACCAACAGGCCTCGATCAGCTCCAGGCCTTTATTCATCATGGTGGCTGAATCTACCGAGATCTTTCTTCCCATCTGCCAGTTGGGATGTGCACAGGCCTGATCCGGTGTAACAGCTGACAAGTCAGCCAGAGGAAGATTGCGGAATGGCCCACCGGAAGCCGTGAGCAGGATTTTCCTGACCCCTGATTTTTCGGATGCGTCATAACCCGGAGGCAAACACTGAAAAATGGCATTGTGTTCACTGTCGATCGGCAACAGCATGGCGCCGGACTTGCGTAGCGTATCCATAAACAACTGGCCGCCCATGACCAGCGACTCCTTATTGGCCAGGAGCACTTTTTTTCCGCTGCGTGCAGCGGCCAGCGTCGGCAGCAATCCAGCGGCACCCACGATAGCGGCCATCACTACATCAACCGCTTTATCTGACGAAACCTGACAGAGACCGTCCATCCCCCAGAGAACCTCGGTTTCCAACCCGAGCAACTGCTCTCGCAATTGCCCCGCTGCATGGGTATCAGCGACTACGGCAAAACGGGGGTTGAAACGCCGGCACTGTTCGGCCAGTTCAGAAATACGACTATTACCACTCAGCGCATAAACACGAAATCTATCGGGATGTCTTGCCACTACATCCAGAGTACTCGCACCGATAGAGCCTGTGGCGCCAAGGATTGTCAGTTGCTGCATGGCATCAGAACCAGGCATTACTGGATACGGTTATTAACACAAATACCGGCAAGGCCGCGGTCAGACTGTCGATCCGGTCAAGCAACCCGCCGTGACCGGGAAGTAGATTGCCGCTATCCTTAATACCCCGGTGACGTTTAACCATACTTTCCAGCAGGTCACCCAGCACAGACGAGAGCACCGTTGCCAACACCGTTAGGCCGAGCACTATCCAGTGGCGAAAATCCAGGCCAAAAGCGAGACCAAGTGCAATGACAATGGGCACATTTGCCAAAATGCCCCCAAATAGCCCTTCCCAGGTTTTTTTGGGGCTGACATGTGGAGACAGATAATGCCGACCATAACGCAGGCCAGCGAAGTAAGCGCCAATATCGGCGGCTGCCACAATCACCACCACCAGACAGACCAGCCATGGCCCATGATCGAGGTGAACAAGCATAACCGCAGCCACCCAGGTGGGTACCAGCACGAGCACCCCCATGATGGCCCTCATCCATCGGTTACCCCAAAGAATGGCACTCGATGGGTACCCCTGCACCCACAATAACGCGATAGCCCACCATGGAACGGTGTAGGAAAGGATTACTTGACCGGCATTCAAGTCCAGGGCAACAGGGAAACCAATCAGGACAGCTGACAAGCACAACACTATCAACACGACACACAGGTAAGACACCCGTTGCAATAGGCTGGCAAAACCACTCAGATTGGACCACTCCCAGGCACTGCAACCAACGAGACAGGCGATGACCAGAGAGAATGCGGTCGAACTCAACAGGAAAAGTGCCGCAAAAAAGACGACAGCGATGACAATGGCTGTAGTAATGCGCTGTCTAAGCATGCCGTTCAACCTCCGGCCCGGCTTCTCGCTTACCAAAACGACGTTGCCGACGATAATACTCATCAATGGCCCGATCAAATGCCAAACTGTCAAAATCCGGCCAGTAACAATCGGCAAAATAGAATTCAGTATAGGCCATGTGCCACAACATGAAATTACTGATTCGTTGTTCGCCGGCTGTGCGAATACAAAGATCCGGTGGGGGTAGATCCGTCAAAGACATGTGCTGGTGCATCAACTGCTCGGTAATGTCTTCCGACTTCAGCTTGCCCTGCTGCACCAGCTCTGCCAGTTTTCGGGCAGCCTCGGTTATCTCCCATCGACCACCGTAATCAACTGCCAGCACCAACGTCTGATTACCCGCTGAAGTCAATGCTTCACTTTCAGCGATCAGATTACGCAGCCTGGCGCTGAAGTTGTCACGGCGACCAATAAACCACAACTTGATACCCCGTTCAACCAGTTGTCGAACCTCCTTTTTAAGGTAGGAACTCAATAGAGCCAACAACGCCCTGACCTCAAGATCCGGGCGTTCCCAGTTCTCACTACTGAAGGCAAACAAGGTAATCACGTCAACGTCATGTTTCTGACAGGCATCGAGCACATCGCGAACCCGGTTGACACCCACTTCATGGCCGGTGCTTCCGGGTAAGCCCCGCAGAGCAGCCCAGCGATTATTGCCATCCATGATAATAGCCACATGCCGCAACGGATGAACCTTGGCAGGCTCCTTAATGGGTGATTTCATACTTGAACAGGACAGTCAATCAAGGATCAGATTTCCATCAAATCGACTTCTTTGGCAGCCAGCGCCTTCTCCACTAACTGAACATACTTGTCAGTAATTTTCTGGATACTCTCATTGGCGCGGCGCTCGTCGTCTTCACTGATCGCCTTTTCCTTGAACAACTCCTTGATATCAGACATCACATCACGACGGATATTACGAATCGATACACGAGTTAATTCAGCTTCAGATCTGGCCTGCTTGGTAAAGCCCTTACGGGTCTCTTCCGTCAATGCCGGCATGGGTATTCTGATTAATTCGCCGGTGGTTGACGGATTCAACCCCAGGTCAGACTTTATGATCGCCTTCTCCACTTCAGGTACCAACGCTTTTTCCCAGACAGAAACAGACAACGTCCGGGCATCCAGGACATTGACATTACCAACCTGGTTCAGTGGTGTCTCGACACCGTAATAAGACACGGTCAAACCATCCAGCAAACTGGGGTGTGCACGACCCGTACGAATTTTATTGAAGGTATGTCCCAGGGCATCGACACTTTTCGCCATACGCTCTTCAGCATCTTTCTTCAGATCATCAATCATCAACACTTTCCTCAATCAGGGTTCCCTCGTCGCCACCGACCACAATATTTAGCAAGGCGCCGGGTTTCGACATACGAAATACCCTCAATGGCATATGATGCTCGCGACACAGACATATTGCAGTGAGATCCATCACCGCAAGCTTTTGCTCAATAACCTGATCATATGTCAACCGAGTGTACATGGTAGCCTCAGCGTCCTTCATAGGATCGGCAGAGTATACACCGTCCACTTTGGTTGCCTTCAACACAAGGCCGGCATCAATCTCTATACCTCTGAGGCACGCCGCAGAATCCGTTGTAAAGAACGGATTGCCGGTACCGGCGGCAAAAATCACCACGTCACCACTGGTCAGATAGCGCATAGCCGTACGGCGATCGTAGTGCTCCACTACCCCACTCATCGGGATAGCTGACATCACCCGGGCGGAAATATTATTTCGATCAAGGGCGTCGCGCATGGCCAGACCGTTCATCATGGTCGCCAACATACCCATATGATCACCGGTAACCCGCTCCATCCCTGCCGAGTGCAATGCTGCACCGCGAAACAGATTACCGCCACCGATCACCAGGCCCACCTGAACACCGATCCCGATTAACTGACCGATTTCAAGCGCCATACGATCCAGTACTTTCGGGTCGATACCAAAACCCTCTTCACCCATTAATTCCTCGCCGCTGAGTTTAAGAAGTATCCGTTTGTACTTTTTGTCTCTCGAGCCGGGCATGGGACATATTCTCCGTGGGTGAATTTACAGGGGCCTATATAATAACGGGGGCCGAAGCCCCCGTCGTCACCTTCATTATTTGGCAGAGCCAACCTGGGCTGCCACTTCTGCAGCAAAATCGACCTCTTCTCGCTCGATCCCTTCGCCCACTTCGAAACGGGTAAAGGAAAGAATCTCGGCACCGGCGTCTTTCAAAAGTTTGCCCACCTTCACATCCGGGTCTTTGACAAAGGGTTGGGCAACCAGACTGGATTCAGCCAAGAATTTGTTGATGCGGCCCTCGATCATCTTCTCGATAATTTCTTCTGGCTTGCCACTCTCCCTGGCCTGTACGGAAAAAATTTCACGCTCTTTGGCCAACAGTTCCTCAGGCATATCCTCGGGGTTTACCACCTGAGGATTGACCGCCGCCACATGCATGGCAATGTCCTTGGCCAGGTCAACATCGCCACCAGCGAGAGACACCAGCACACCAATACGGTTGTTATTGTGTACATAACTGCCAACCACAGGCGCATCCTGCAGTACCACTCTGCGAACCGAGATATTTTCACCAATTTTCTGAACCAGTGACTGACGGGCTTCTTCGACATCCCCAGCCAGTACAGCAACATCAGTTTGCATGCCCGCAAAGGCTTTCTCGACCACCGAGTTAACAAAAGAGAGGAAATTGTCATCGCGAGCGACAAAATCCGTTTCACTGTTGACTTCCACCAGCACACCGTAACTGTTGTCATCGGCCACTTTAATTGCAACAACCCCTTCAGCAGCCGTGCGACCGGCTTTTTTTGCAGCCTTTAACCCGCTGGATTTGCGCAGATCATCAATCGCTTTTTCGATATCCCCGTTTGCTTCCACCAGCGCTTTTTTACATTCCATCATGCCCAACCCGGTGCGCTCGCGCAGCTCTTTCACCAGGGATGCAGAAATTGCTGACATCGGTTCATTCCTCTCAATCGTGTTAATTAAATTGACAAAGAGGGGGCGCGCCCCCTCTTTGTACAGCAGTGCCGGTATGCAAAGAAGGCAACTATTTACTCAGCAGCGGCTTCCCTGGCAGCCTCGCCTTCCACCACTTCAACAAACTCATCTTTGCTGGTAGCAGTGCCGGACTGGGCTTTGCCCTCGAGAATGGCATCGGCAACAGCCGTGGCATAGAGCTTGATGGCACGAATGGCGTCATCATTACCGGGGATCACATAATCCACACCATCCGGATCACTGTTGGTGTCGACGACCCCAATCACGGGGATACCCAGTTTGTTCGCTTCCTGGATAGCAATACGCTCATGATCCACATCGATCACAAACAACATATCTGGCAGACCACCCATATCCTTGATACCACCGATAGAGCGCTCGAGCTTTTCCATAAGGCGCGTTCTCATCAGGGCTTCTTTTTTCGTCAGCTTGTCGAACGTGCCATCCTGACTCTGGGTTTCCAGTTCACGGAAGCGTCGAATAGAGGCGCGAATGGTTTTGTAATTGGTCAACATACCGCCGAGCCAGCGATGGCTCACATAGGGCATACCCGCGCGGTCAGCCTGTTCAATAATGGCTTTTTGAGCAGCGCGCTTGGTACCGACCATCAACACCTTGTTGCCGTTGGCAGCGACTTGGCGAACGATCTCCAGCGCATCATTAAAGGCAGGAACTGTGTACTCAAGATTGAGAATATGGATTTTGTTGCGGGCACCGAAAATGAACTTATCCATTTTGGGATTCCAGAAGCGGGTCTGGTGACCAAAATGGACACCGGCCTGCAACATGTCACGCATGGTTACAGTAGTCATAGTTTTATCTTCCTGGTAAGGGTTAAACCTCCACATATCCCACCGGTCAACCCGCTTTGCAGGCACCCAGACCGATGTGTCGATACGTGTGTGTCGTTAAGATTGCGTTACGCCAGAAACCATTGGCTTCGAAGCGGTGCGCTTTATACCATAAACCAGTGCTTTATTGAAGACGAAACCTGTATTTACGGGGAATCTGCCACTGGTTGTGACAATCCGATACAATGCGCTGCCTTGATCCCTGCAACGGAACAGATACCTATGGCAGTCACACTGAAAACCGCCGATGAACTGGAAAAAATGCGCGTGGCCGGCAGACTGGCAGCTGAAGTGCTGGAAATGATTGAGCCCTACGTAGTTGCCGGGGTCACCACCGGTGAACTGGACAGCATTTGCCACGATTATATGGTCAATGTACAACATACCATTCCAGCCCCGCTCAACTACCGTGGTTTTCCAAAATCCATTTGCACATCGGTTAACCAGGTAGTCTGCCATGGTATTCCATCGGAAAAAAAGGTTTTGAAAAACGGTGACATACTGAATATAGATATTACGGTCATCAAGGATGGCTACTTTGGCGATACCAGTAAAATGTTTTGCATCGGTGAAGTACCGGAACATGCATTGCGTCTGATAAAAGTGACACAGGAATGCCTGTACAAAGCGATCAATATTGTTCGTCCCGGCATTCGATTGGGCGATATCGGGCATATCATTCAACAACATGCAGAGGCCAACTACTATAGTGTGGTCCGCGATTACTGCGGGCATGGTATCGGTACAGAGTTTCACCAGGATCCCCAGGTACTTCACTTTGGCAAACCGGATACCGGTATGGCACTCAAACAAGGGATGACATTTACCATTGAGCCAATGCTGAACGCAGGCAAACAGCACACCAAACTGAAAAAAGATGGCTGGACAGTGGAAACCCGGGATGGTCGTTTATCCGCCCAATGGGAGCATACACTGGCGGTCACCGCTGATGGCGTTGAGGTACTCACAGCCCGCACTGATGAAGCATGGCAATGAACAGACAGGCGAAACCATTGCTTTTTTTCGACGAGCGTCGCTTCAGGGAAGACCTCACGAACCGCAATCCCATCCATGTCTTCAAGAATGCGATCGCCGCTGCCAATTCACATTTCAATGCCCGTTTCCATGAAGGCGAACAGACCGCCAATCTGATTGCCGAGCGCGCCAGCTTCATGGATCTCATTTTGCGGCATGCCTGGGCGCAGTTCGACTGGGGCAAAAATATCTGTTTGATCGCAGTGGGCGGTTATGGCCGTGGCGAACTGCACCCGCAATCAGATATTGACCTGATGCTACTGATCAGACGCGGTAACCCGAGACGTCACCAGCCCAGCATAGAGGGGTTCCTCACCTTTCTCTGGGACATTCAGCTGAAAATCGGTCACAGCGTGCGCTCTCTGTCGGAATGTGTTGCCGAGGCGAAGTTTGATATCACCATTGCCACCAACCTGATGGAAACACGCACCATTGCCGGCGATGAAAAACTCCGTCTCGTCATGGTCAAGAAAACCGGCCCAAAGCGTATCTGGCCGGACAAGCAGTTCTTCCGCGCCAAATGGGATGAACAGATCGAACGGCACAACAAACACGGCAATACTGAATACAACCTGGAACCCAACATCAAAGAGGCACCCGGCGGCCTGCGCGACATTCAGATGATCAACTGGGTCGCCAAGCGCCACTTTAATGTCGAATCACTGGAAGAGCTGGTTGGCAGGGATTTCCTCACGCCGGAAGAGTATCTCCAGCTGAAACGCGGTGAAGCTTTTTTGTGGAAAGTCCGCTACGGCTTGCACCTTATCGCAGAGCGTCCCGAAGAAAGACTGCAGTTTGACTATCAGCGCAAACTGGCCGCGATGTTCGGGTATCACGACAGTGAAGAACGCCTCGGTGTTGAAAAGTTCATGCAACATTATTACCAGGTCGTTCTCTCGATGCGCGAGCTGAACGATGTCATGCTGCAGTATCTCGATGAAGTGATTTTGCGCAAGGACAAGGCAAAAGATGTCTATGCTCTCAACGAACGGTTTCAGGTTCGCAACAACCATATCGAGACGGTGGGAGAGTATATTTTTGCCAAATACCCTTCCGCCCTGTTGGAAATTTTCTGTCTGCTGGGTGAAAACGACAATATCCAGGGCATCCGTGCCGCCACAATCCGCCAGATCCGTCAGCACCGAAAACTGATCGGTGACGATTTTCGCAATGAACCGCAAAACAAGGCCCTGTTTCTCCGCTTACTTCGCTGCCCCTACAGAATGAGCACACAACTACAGCGCATGACTCGCTATGGTATTCTGGGACGCTATCTGCCGGAATTTGGACAAATCATAGGGCAAACCCAGCACGACCTGTTTCATCGTTACCCGGTAGATGCCCACACCCTTCAGCTGATCAAAAATATGCGATTGTTTGATCGGCCAGAGGTGGCAGAAGAATTTCCCGTCGCTGCACATATTTATAAAAACCTGCCGAAACCGGAGCTGGCCTTTATTGCGGGGCTATACCACGACATTGCCAAGGGGCGGGGGGGGGATCATTCGGCGCTGGGTGCCCAGGATGCGGCAGATTTTTGCCGCAGACACGGTTTACCCACTGAAGAAATAAAGTTGATTGCCTGGCTGGTGGAGCACCATCTGCTGATGTCAAATGCCTCCCAGCGCACGGATATTTCCGACCCGGATATTATTTATAAGTTTGCCAAACTGGTCGGCAATCAGCTGCAACTGGACTATTTGTTTGTTTTGACCGTTGCCGACATAACTGCCACCAATCCTACCCTTTGGACCGCCTGGAAAGCGGCCTTGATGCATCAACTTTACTCCGAGACCAAGCGGGCGTTGCAGCGCGGCCTGGAAAACCCTGTTGATCGGAATGTGTGGGTGGACAGCAATCGGCTGTCCGCTATCAACCAGCTGGCCGAACTGGGGATTGACGAGGAAAGTGCCCGCGCAATCTGGGGAAATGTCGATGACGAATTCTTCCTGAGGGAACGAGCCGATGATATCGCCACCTATACTGCCGCCATTGCTGCCCAGGGTGACAGTTCGGACCCGGTGATTCTGATACAAGATGCGGGGGTAGAAGTCCCGATTGCCACGCAGATTTTCATTCATACCAAAGGTATCAACAATGTATTTCCCACCACGGCGGCCACGCTCGACCATCTCCAGCTCAACATCCAGGATGCCCGTCTGCATCGCGATACCGAGGGTCATACCTTTGATACTTTTTATGTGCTGAACGAGCACAATGAGCCGTTCGGACAAAAAACCGAGATGCTGCTCAAAATTCAGCGCACCCTATCCGAGGCTCTTAAGAACCCCACTCCCGCCATGTTCAATGTACACAGGAGGACACCCAGGCACCTGAAACACTTTACGATGCGCACCATCGCCAGCATCAGCAACGATATCGGCAAAAGCGCAACCATTCTGGAGGTAATCACACCCGACCGCCCCGGACTCCTCGCGCATTTGGGCCGGATATTCATGCAGTTTCGCTTGCGACTGCTGAGCGCCAAAATTGCCACCCTCGGCGAACGGGTTGAGGATGTGTTTTCACTGGTTGACATGGACTATCAGCCGCTCAGTGACGCGGCATTCTGCGAACAGTTACGGGATACCATTTGCCGGGAGCTGGATGCACGGAACAAGGAAGACATTGAAGGCGCACCACTACAAAAGATGAAGCTGTGGCAATAACCCGTCGTATGTGCGTACTGCCTCAACACCATACCTAATTACCCTGGATTAACTGCCCGCAATAAACGATGATCATATGAATATTGACCTGAACAAGTTGCACCCCTATCCCTTTGAGAAACTCAATGCCCTCAAATCAGGGATTTCCCCACCGCCGTCACTTGCTCATATTGCGCTGTCAATCGGCGAGCCAAAGCATCCACCACCAGAATTTGTCAAAAAAACTCTGGAAAATGCTCTGGATAAACTCTCGATTTACCCGCTGACCAAAGGTATTCCAGAGCTGCGCGAGACAGTGGCAAAATGGCTGTGCCAACGCTTTAAATTGCAGGCCTTGTGCTCTGAAAACCAGGTACTCCCTGTCAACGGCACCAGAGAAGCGCTATTTTCCTTTGCTCAGGTAATAATAAACCGCGCTACCGATCCAGTGGTCGTGAGCCCCAACCCGTTCTACCAGATCTACGAAGGTGCCGCACTGCTCGCTGGTGCCAGACTGCATTTTCTCAATTGTACGGAAGAAAACAATTTTTGCCCGGAGTGGACATCTGTTTCACCGGAAATCTGGCGACAGTGCCAGCTTGTCTATGTCTGCTCACCGGGAAACCCCTCCGGGGCAGTGCTGGACATCGATAAATTACAAACGCTAATCCAGCTCGCAGATCAATACGATTTTATCATCGCCAGCGATGAGTGTTATTCGGAGATTTATCCGGATGAGAATCACCCGCCCATTGGCTTGCTGGAGGCCTGCGCAAAAATGGGTCGCCACAATTACGATCGCTGCGTGGTGTTTCACAGCCTGTCAAAGCGCTCCAACCTGCCGGGCCTGAGATCCGGTTTTGTAGCCGGTGACAGCCGTATCCTGGCGAGCTTTTTGCGCTACCGGACTTATCACGGCTGCGCCATGCCCGTCCCTTCACAACTTGCCAGCATCGCCGCATGGGACGATGAACAGCATGTGCTGGACAACCGCCATCAATACCGGCAAAAATTTGCCCTGTTCAGAGATATCCTGGGTTCTGTAATGCCCTTGAGCATGCCGGACGCCGGCTTTTATCTCTGGGCGGATACCCGTGTCGCCAATATGGGCAATGACGAGGATTTTGCCCGGGAGCTATTCAGACAACAGCATATCACCGTCCTGCCCGGCCGCTATCTGGCACGTTCGTCAGAGGGTATTAATCCCGGGGAAAACAGGGTGCGCATGGCATTGGTGGCACCGTTGGAGGAATGCAGGGAGGCGGCCACACGCATACGCAGGTTTATCGAAACCGCTCAGCAGCGGAGTTGAGGCCATGCACAAAAAAGCACGGGTAGCATTCATCCGCCAAAGGTTGAGTGAACTGTACCCAAACCCGCCCATTCCTCTCGCCCACCACGATGCCTTTACCCTGCTGATAGCCGTGCTGCTATCCGCCCAATGCACGGATGAGCGCGTCAATCAGGTGACACCCGGACTGTTTGCATTAGCCGATAACCCCCGGGATATGAGTCAGGTTTCTCAACAACAGGTGTATGAAATTATCCGCCCCTGTGGTCTGGCGCCTCAAAAATCGAAAGCCATTGTGAAACTCTCGCAAATACTGGTGGAGCAGTACAACGGGGATGTCCCCGAAGACATTGCCGCACTGGAAATGTTGCCCGGAGTCGGACACAAAACGGCCAGTGTGGTCATGTCCCAGGCATTCGGTCATCCCGCATTTCCGGTTGACACCCACATTCATCGTCTCGCCCAGCGCTGGGGTCTGAGTAATGGCCGCAGTGTGGTGCAGACAGAAAAGGATCTGAAACGGTTATTTCCCAGGGAAAGCTGGAATGCCTTGCATCTTCAGATTATCTACTACGGTCGCGAATACTGTCCCGCCCGCAACTGCAATGGATTGAGTTGCGATATCTGCAAAACCTGTTTTCCCAATCGAAAACGACCCATCAAAACCCGCAAGGCCTGATTAAACAGCGTGATGGAAGGTGCGAGGCCCCGAGCCAACAACCCTTGTTCAGCCTGCCCCCGGAAAAATGGTTTTGCCACTGACAGCCTTGGGAAAATCAAAATAGCTTAGCTCGGCCATGCCCGCGCCCAAATCCTGCCAATCATTTACAGCAACCTCTAGCAGGGCAACACCGCAGGTAGGAATTTTTTCGACCTGCATCAAGGCGAGGAAATTCACCATATCGGTGATGGCCGGATTATGACAAATCAGGAGAAACCTGTCGGCATCTCTATCCAAAGACCTCAGCCAGCTGAGGATATCCTCGTAATTGAAGGTGTACAGGGCCGTGACTATTTCAAGATTTGCAGCACTCAACCCCAGGCTTGGCATCAACCACTCGGCGGTTTCCGTAGCCCTCACCGCCGGACTGGTGAAAACCCGTTTCAGAGAAACCGGCTGCGCCTGTAACCTGCGCCCCATCTCCGGAGCATTCAGCCTACCACGGCGGTTAAGGGGTCGGTCCAGATCGGATAACATGGTATCTTTCCAACTGGACTTGGCATGACGAACCAATGCGATCGTCTTCATGGCAGTCTCCCGTGAATGCTTGGCCCAAGTTTGCTATCCTTCGCGCGGCTTAAACCTGATGATGTTCATTGCTGATTGATAACGCCAATTCATGACAACCACGTGACAGACTCCATGACCGAAACCATTCTCTATGGCATCAAAAACTGCGATACCGTGAAAAAGGCGCGCCGCTGGCTGGATGAACAGCAGGTCAGCTACCGTTTTCATGACGTCCGTACCGACGGTCTTGATATACAGATGGTTGAACACTGGATCGCCGCCGCCGGCTGGGAAAAGCTATTGAACAAGGCCGGCACCACCTGGCGGAAACTGGAACCGAACGTCAAAGAGCAGGTCTCCGCAGACAACATCGTCCACCTCCTCCTCGAATATCCCGCCATGATCAAGCGCCCGGTACTTGAACACCGGGGTGACATCACAATCGGTTTCAAACCGGATATTTACGCCTCGCGCTTTAACCCGTAATTTTGGAGATTGAATAAAAAATGACCGCACTCTACAGCTTTGGCCTGGGTATCGGCACCCAGAATAATAGTGGCAACTGGCTGGAAGTTTACTACCCCCAGCCCCTGCTAAACCCGGAAGAAAGCACTCTCTTTGCCATCAAGTCTGTACTTGGCTATGAAGGCGGTAATACCGCCATCAACATCACTGCGGAACAGCTGTCAAAACTGGCGGCAGCGCTGAGCACTGCTGGGGCCAGCGACCAGGCTGCTATCGCCCGACAATTGCAACAGAGTGCCAGACCCGTCGTTGCTACGCTGCTGGCTGGTGACGATGCCCCGACCTCTGTACCCGAGGGTTACCTGAAATTGCATCTGCTGTCCCACCGGCTGGTAAAACCCAATACCACAAACTTGACCGGATTGTTCAGCGTGTTACGCAATGTCGCGTGGACCAACGAAGGTGCCATCGATATCGAAGAGTTGCCGACCCGGCAATTGCAGGCACGTCTGGCAGGCTCCTCCCTGTTGGTAGACAGTATAGACAAGTTCCCGAAAATGGTGGACTACGTTGTTCCCGCCGGCGTTCGTATCGCCGATACCGCCAGGGTGCGACTGGGGGCTTACATCGGCGAAGGCACGACCATCATGCATGAGGGCTTTGTAAACTTTAACGCTGGCACCGAAGGGACCAGCATGGTTGAGGGCCGCATATCCCAGGGCGTGTTTGTTAAATCCGGTTCAGACCTGGGTGGTGGCAGTTCTACCATGGGCACACTCTCCGGTGGCGGCAATATCATCATTACGATCGGTCACCAGTGTCTGTTGGGCGCCAATTCCGGTCTGGGCATTCCCCTGGGTGATCGCTGTACTGTGGAAGCGGGACTCTATATCACTGCCGGAACCAAGGTGACTTTACTGGACGACCAGAGTCAGCCGGTGGGACAAACCAAAGCCAGAGAACTGGCTGGCAAGGATGATCTGCTGTTCCGCCGCAACTCCAGCACCGGAGCAGTGGAATGTCTGACCAATAAGTCTACTGTCGAATTGAATGAGGCATTACACGCATCAAATTAGGGTCATTGCCATGCCCACACAGCCCGACCCGGAGCAATCGGGCTGATTTTCCACCTGTCACTTCATTGTCAGGAATCCACGGGCAGGAAATGACTGTAGCTAAGCCGATTCCAGCCCGTTAAACTTGTCATGACCGACCTTGAGTATTATTCAATGACCGCCTTGTCCCCCACCCTTGATCTGGCCTGTGAACTTATCAAACGTCCCTCGGTAACACCAGCAGATGAGGGTTGCCAGCAACTCATGATTGAACGACTGGAAGCAATCGGATTTTGCGTGTCCAGGCTTCCCTTCGGTGACGTGAATAATTTTTGGGCCGTTCGCGGCGACAGTGGCCCAACGCTCTGTTTTGCCGGCCACACTGATGTGGTACCCACCGGCCCCGAGGGAGACTGGCAACATCCACCGTTCTCACCCTGTATCGAAGATGGCATACTCTACGGTCGGGGAGCTGCCGACATGAAGGGCTCTCTCGCCGCGATGATCACAGCAGTTGAAGATTTTGTTGCCGCACAACCGAAGCACCCCGGACAAATCGCTTTCCTGATCACCAGTGATGAAGAAGGTGTGGCCATCAACGGCACAGTAAAAGTCGTTCAATGGCTACTGGATAACCATAGTATTCCCGATTGGTGCCTGGTGGGGGAACCCTCCAGCACCAAACGCGTGGGTGATGTCATTAAAAATGGCCGGCGCGGCTCGCTGGGAGGCGAACTGGTGGTCAAAGGCATCCAAGGTCACGTGGCCTATCCACAGTTGGCGGACAACCCGATTCACAGGGTGGCACCAGCACTGGCGGACCTTGCCGCCGAGTGTTGGGACAACGGCAATCATTTTTTTCCTGCCACCAGTTTTCAGGTGTCCAACATGCATTCCGGTACCGGTGCGACCAATGTAATACCGGGCACTGTACAGGTACTTTTTAACTTCCGTTTTTCAACGGAAGTTACGGTCGAGCAACTGAAGGTTCGGACAGAAACCATCCTCAAACGGCATCGGCTGGACTATGAACTCCAGTGGCACCTCAGCGGGCAGCCCTTCATTACGGAAGAGGGTCCATTGGTAGAGGCTGCAGTGAACAGCATCCGCGAAGTTGCTGGCATCGAGACGAAACTTTCGACCGCAGGAGGCACTTCTGATGGACGCTTCATTGCTCCCCATGGCTGCCAGGTCGTCGAACTCGGTCCAGTGAATGCCACCATCCACAAAGTGAATGAGTGTACCAATATCGATGATCTTGAAGTCCTGCAAAAAATTTATCGGCGTATTCTCGAAAAACTGCTGTTTTGACATCACATTATTTGCCCAGTTATCAATAATATATCCTGCCGCTGTGGCATTCATTTTATTACCGCAATACCTGAAATATCGGCCTGTCTAGTGGATATTCAATACCGGTTTTTGTAGGGTGCCTGTCTACCCAAGGTAAACAGCCCACAAGGATTGAAAATGCCGGATATGAGTAACTTGAGCCACCGCCTGATTGTATTGTTCAGCCTGCTGTTACCTGTCCCGTCACTTGGTGGTGAAATTACCCTGAAAAATGGAGATATTATCCACGGAGAACTTGATTCCATTAACGAGAAGCAGGTTATCTGGAAGTCGGATATATTTGGTCTGGTTAAAATTCCCAAACACGAAGTCCATGAATTCAGCTCTTCTGCCACGATGCCACTGGTCACGAGAGAGAAAGAGACCGTCACCAACTGCTCGCTGAGAATGGATGGGGTTGTTACCGGGCACTGCGATGGGGGCGAACAAACGTCACTACCCTTGATGACACTTATCGTAGCTGAACCGCCAAAGACTTTCACTGGCGACATTCGGTTTGGCTTCAACCGCAAAGACGGTAATACCGATACCGAGGATCTGGATTTCATTGTCAACACACAGTGGCTGCATGATAAATTTAGACAAGAAGTCGACCTGTCGGCCGAGTCGGAGAAAACCGATGGCAATGTAGTTGATGAGCATTATGAAACCAATTATCAGCTGAATTATGATTTTACTGAACGCTGGTTCAGCTACGGTCGCCTGGGTTATACAAAAGATCGTTTCAGTGCCATTGACGAGCAATATCAACTGGGTGGCGGCCTTGGCCGCCGGATCATCCTTGGCAATCAGATGAAATTGAATTTGCAGTTGGGAGCAGCCGTTCTGGTTTCCCACTATAACGAATCGGGCTCAGAAACAGATCTGGCTGGACGCTGGGGAATGCGTATGGATTGGCCGATACCAGGCACAGATATGACGGTGTTTCACGAAAATGAATTGCTCTGGGCTATGAGCGATGTCAACAACAATCAGGCGGAGAGCAGTACCGGCATTAAAATACCCCTGCTTGGCAATCTGTTCAGTGAGTTTCGATACGATTTTGACTATGTAAATCAGCCGAGTGATGGACACAAGCGAGCAGACGAAGAATAGGTCATTTCACTGGGCTATCAGTGGTAGGAAGCACAACGGACTCAGGGCAGTTTCTGCAGTGGGTAAACATCAAACCGGGTTGACTTTCCCTTGAGGGTATAACCCGGTTCAGGGCCGCTCAGAATAGGCGCGTAAGCCGGCCGCTTAACAACCACACGGTAACGCGCCTTTTTGAGCGCCGTCGCCAACAAGTCTCCAGCATCATTATCCAAACCGACAAGCTGATGAAAAGCCTGCATTTCCTTTTTTACTTTGCTGGATTTTTCTCTGGGTGGAAACATGGGATCAAGATAAATGACATCGGGGGACTGTAGACCCGGCAGTGTTTCCAGATAATCAACTGAATCCTGGCAGATCGCCCTGATTCGCTGCAGTATCTCCGCCAGTGCGGGGTCTTTCTCCGCCTCGTCACAAGCCCGGCAAAGCCCATCAGCAAGCAGTTCGTAAATAATCGGATTCCGTTCAATCATGGTCACCTGTGCGCCCAGTGAAGCCAGGATGAAACCATCGCGACCCAGGCCCGCTGTAAGGTCCAGCAACTGTGGCCTGAATCCACTGTGACTGAGGCCGGTAGCTTTAGCGATGTCCTGCCCTTTGCCTCCACCATACAGACGGCGATGACGAGCTGCACCCAGGGCAAATTCGCAGCGAACAGGCCCAGGCGCCTTTGGGCCAAACTGTTGTAGCGATAACCCCCTGTCATCCACAACAATGGCCAGCCGCTCGGGAAGACAACCAACGATGTCCTGTACCCACAAATCAATAGGCAGGAGCGGCAGCGACAACTGTCTCGAAAGCAAACCGGCCCGGTGTTCAAAACCGGGCCGGGGGCAGATAGCCAGAGAGAGCCCGGTATTACTGGATCGGGACAAGCTCGAGTTCTACCCTGCGGTTGGCTTGTCGACCCTCAGTCGTATCATTGCTGGCAACTGGGTAGCGGTAACCATAACCGGTAGTCCACACCCGTCCGCTCAAAATCCCCTGACTCATAAGTAACTGCCCAACACTCGCTGCACGCCGCTCACTCAACGTCTGATTGTATTCTGCACTACCGGTTGAATCCGTGTGTCCTGCAATGCGAATATTGGTTTTATCAAACTCTTTAAGAACGATCGCAACGGACTCCAATGTACTGTAAAACTCCGGACGAACTTCGTAACGATCCACACCGAAAGTAATACTGCTGGGCATGACGAGACGAATGTTGTCACCTTCTCGAACCACTCGGACACCGGTACCTTCCAGTTTTGCACGAAGTGCCGCTTCCTGACGATCCATATAGTAGCCAATACCACCACCAACAGCAGCACCGGCCACAGCGCCGGTTAAAACGCCTTTCTTTCTATCACCACTACTGGAAGTGGCTGCACCGATCAAAGCACCTGAGACAGCGCCGATCCCGGCTCCCTTTGCGGTATTACTTGTTTTCTGCTGTCCGGTATAGGGGTCTGTGGACATACAGGCCGTCAGGGAGATGGCAAGAATGGCTAACAGGATTTTCTTCATGTTCACTTCCTCATTAAAAAATAAAATCTACTGAACCTGGATACCTGAAACAAAAAATTACTATATCCTTACCGACAGAAGAGCCAAAACTTTAAGGTTGATTGGCTTACTTTAATACAAAATGCGGTTGCCAATCCTATGAAAAAGTATGCCCTAATCGTTATTGTGTTCATCAGCACGCTTTTGTGCGGTTGCGAAAAATATATCTTCACTTTTAACGAGCAACCTGTTTTAACAACACCCGAACTGTTCACCGGTTACAGGATTCCGGATCCTGCCCTTGCTGTCTGTGTTGAGCAAGCCATCAAAGACCTCCTTGTGACCAGCGCGAATCAATTGTCCCAACTTAACTGTTCCAATGCGGGTATCACCGATCTTTCCGGTCTTGAAATTTTCACGGGCCTTACCTTTGTCAACCTGGCACAAAACAGGCTCACCACTATAAAACCATTACTCTACCTACCCAAACTGGACAGTATTTCTCTGGAGGGCAATAGCTCACTGGACTGTCTCGACGGAGAGCGCCTCAAAGAACAAATTGAGGGCCAGACAAAACTCCCTAAGCATTGCTAACTTCAAACGAATGACAGCCCGATCAGTTGACAATAACGGCCAGATAGTTACACAAAGTTACCCACAAATTCTGTGGATAACTTTGTGTACTACTTTCGTAAAACTTGGGCAAGTCCACGCAAATCGGGGCACCCGAACAAAATGACTATTTTTTAACCACAATATAAAATACTTAAAAATCATGGAGTTAGTTATTTAAAAAAATTAAATCAATAACTTACGACGAATTTCCAACATTTAATTAAGGTTATCAATGTAATTGTGGACAATATAAAACTGATAGATAGTACTTTTGGGTGACCGACTGGAGTTTTCACATTGTAGAATGAATGATGCGCAGCCAGTATGGAAATGGTTATTGGAGAATAACTCGCATCAAGGCTCAGGATAGCTGCAACCAGTCAACGCCATCATCCTGACAGGCATAGTGAACAGAACCGGGGTGGGATGACAGATTACCCATCATTGCTTGCACCGCTTCCAGAGAGTTATTCTGCTCACTGATGTGACCCAGCACCAGCTGTTGTAACTGGCTGGTCTGGATATTTTTCAGAAAATCGTATGATTGGTGGTTATTTAAGTGTCCCCAGGCACCCGCAATGCGCCGCTTTAATGATGGCGGGTAAGCCCCATTAGCCAGCATAGTGATATCGTGATTGCATTCCAGGAACAGTCCGTCACACCGGTTAAAACGTTGAATCACATGCGCCGTGATGCTTCCCAGATCCGTAAGCACCCCCAGAGACAGGTTATCGCTGTCCCTGACAACGTATTGTACCGGCTCTCTTGCATCATGAGGCACAGCCACAGGCGTGACAGCAAGATCACCGATAACGAATTCTGACTGACTGTCTATCAGATTGAGGTGGATACCGGTTAAAGGAGTAGATGATAAAGCCCGATGAGTGCCAGCGGTCATGTAAACCGCCAAATCATGCTTCCTTGCCAGTGGAATGACACCTCTAATGTGATCTGAATGCTCATGGGTCACCAGAATTGCGTTGAGCCTGGAAGGATGGATACCCAACCGTTCAAGTCGCCTCTCTGTTTCCTTGATCGAAAATCCGCAATCAATCAGTACCCGGGTTGAGCCGACATCGACAACAGTGGCATTGCCTCTGCTGCCACTCCCCAATGAAGCAAACCGCATAATCAGCTCAGATTGCCGCGTATGACCTTGAGCAATTTAATGGCAAGCGAGCGTTCCAGCCTCTCCCGGCTCTTGTTCGCTATCCGGACTTCCACTGATTGCTCGTTGCGAACCAACTCCACCTGATACTCTACAGGCGGAGCTTGTTCTACTTTATTGCCCAGATTGAGCACCCACTCTTTCAGTGTTTGCCCTTGCTCTTCAACCACAATTTCCTGGAACTCAACCTGAAACCTGCCCGCTGAACGGTCCTGGTCGAGGATAGTGTAACCACCACGTGAGAGTGAGTTCACCAAAGATGTCCAGGCTCGCTCATAACCCAGGGTCATCATGATGTAAGGATCAGCATCCGCCGTTGACACCACTTCAACCTGTTCCTGACCACCAATGGTCTGGGCAAGCAGCGAAACGCTGCCACTGTTGATATCGCTTGCCAGAGAATTGAAAACAATTTCAACAAATTCCAGTTCACGAGAATCGTCCATTGACTTTTCTGGCCAGGAACCTGCATCACCTTCTTTGCCTATAGGTGCGGACATCTGCAGCAAGCTGACTTCCGTACTGTTGACACCGATCCCGGGGACTATCTTGAAGCGAAAACGATGGCTTAGGCGCTCGTCATCCTTAAACTGCAACCAGCCGGTTTCAATGATGCCACTACTGGCATCTACCCGTGTCGTTGGAACACTACTGCGTGACAGGATATTTCTGATTCTCGGCCAGACTTCCTCTGCAGGCTTGTTAATGGCTATCCACCGGTCACCTGAGAATGCCTCTATTTTTACCGTTTCTTCGAACACATTTTCAGAAAGCGGTTGAGGCCGGGGGACAACGAAATATTCTGAACTGGCCCCGGCATCCGGAACCGGCGGGATATCATAAAGTTGACCGATGGCACCCGAGCTTTTTCCCTCGGGAACAACCATGGGCGGGACTTCCTCTGAAAGTAGGTAATCATTACTTTTGTCGCGAACAAGATTATTCCCACAACCAGCCATTGCCAGTAACGTTAAAATCACTGATGCCTTTGTCAGTGTCGCCTTCATTCAGTGAACTCCGAATTTATGTTTGGTACACCACTCAACAGGCCAGCCTGCTCAAGTGCCTTGGTCACTTTCAAGTGATAAGCGGCAGACAGCTCGGTTAGCGGTAGACGTATGGCATGTTGCATTAAACCCATTTCGGCGACAGCCCACTTGACCGGAATGGGGTTGGATTCAACAAACATCGCTTCATGAACAGGCATCAATCGTCTGTTGATTTCTTGCGCTGGCTTAACCTCGCCGGCAAGTGCCAAGCGGCACATCTCTGCCATTAATCTCGGAGCGACGTTAGCGGTGACGGAGATATCGCCATGGCCACCTCTCAGGATCAATTCCAAGGCAGTAAAATCATCGCCAGAATAAATGGCAAAACCCTCGGGGCAGATACTGATCAGCTGCCCGACACGATTGAGGTCACCGTTGGCTTCCTTAATGCCAACAATATTAGGGATTTCAGCAAGCCTGGCCACGGTTTCTGGCAGCATATCACAGGCGGTACGGCCGGGCACGTTGTAGAGAATCTGGGGGATATCCACAGCCTCAGCGATCGCTTTGTGATGGAGATAGAGACCTTCCTGTGTAGGCTTGTTGTAATAGGGAGTTACCAGCAGACAGGCATCTGCACCGATCTGTTGCGCGCGATGCGTCCACTCTATAGCTTCTCTGGTAGAGTTTGCACCCGTGCCGGCAATAACGGGAACCCGACCATCGGCATCCTCGACAATCGCAGCGATGGTCGCCATATGCTCTTGCACATCGAGGGTGGGTGACTCACCGGTGGTCCCCACGGCCACAATCGCATTCGTACCCTGTGCGATATGCCACTCCACCAAGCGTTTCAGGCAATCCCAATCTACTTCCTGATTGTCGCGAAACATGGGGGTAACCAGAGCAACAATACTGCCGGTAATCATCGGAGGAGCCTCTAAATAGCCAGAAAAAATCGAACGCGTAATGGTACTGACCAGCAACCTATGGCACAAGCATTAAGAAAATAATTAGGCACTGGCTGACGCCATGGTTAATGACAAGAGGCAGTAAAGATGGCCTTCGTCAGTCAGGTAACCTATATGCCGGGCCATAGAGCATTGCATGGATCCCTGTTCCGGCCATACATGAGGTTTCAGCAACAAGAGTTGCTTAGAGCTTAGTGCTAACAGGCGACTACTTGTTCTTTGGATAGGGTCTTGGTTCGCCGGGAGGGCGGGTTTTAAAACGTCGGTGAATCCACATGTACTGATCCGGCTGCTCAAGTATCATCCTCTCAACCTGCCGGTTAACTGTTTCTGCATCGGCCAGATCATCCCCTGTCGGGAAATCCGGCAATGGCGGGTGTACCGTAATCCTGTACCCCTGACTACCCGGCAATCTCACTTGGGTAAAAGGCAGGACAACAGCATTGCCAGTTTTGGCAAAACGGGCGGTGGCCGTGACAGTGGCTGCCGGAACACCAAAGAATCTGGCAAAAACACTCTGCCTGCGCCCATAATCCTGATCGGGTGCGTACCAGATGATCCTGCCCTGGCGAAGTGCCTTGAACATACCGCGAATGTCTTCCCGCGGGTAGACCACTCCGAACGGATCCCGCACCCGACGCCCTTTGCTTTGCACATAGTCATAAACAGGATTTTTATGAGGGCGGTACATGCCATCAATCGAATGTCTCGCAGACAGGGCAGACGCACCGATTTCAAGCGTGGTAAAGTGAATGGCCATCAGTAGTGCACCCCTACCCTGCAGGCTCCCGATATTTTCCAGACCCTCAAAGGTGATCAACTTATTGAGTCGTTGTGTGGGCCACCACCAGGCCATGCCAATTTCAAAAAAGGCAATGCCATAACTGATGAAATTATCCCGCAGCAGCTTCTGGCGCTGTGATTCTTCCATTTCGGGGAAGCACCATCGCAGGTTAATATCTGCAACTTCTCGACGATAGCGGCTGCGCCAGAACATTATCCTGCCAACAACACCACCTAACCAAAGCAGTACTGGATAGGGAAACATCACCAGCAAACGCCAGCAGCCCAGGCTGAACCAGGTCAGCCAATAGCGGGGATGGAGGTAACTCCATTTGAAGTCGTGGTTGTCATTCATGCCGATTACTGATTGTGCAGGGGCGGCCTATTATAAGGACGTTGACAGGTAAAACCACGCGCGGGACTGGTTGAAATTGAATACACTAGATTCTGAAACGAGAATCGAGCTGATCAACCAGCTCGGCCCAATCGGAATCCTCAAAGATCGCCTCCTCCAGAAACACCCTCTGGGCTTCATTCCAGAATGGTGCTTCAGCCAATCTGGTCTCCGGTGGCAATGCTTGGTGTAGGGCAATAAAAAGCTCTATAGCCGCTGCAGTGGATGGCAACCCCAGCTGATCGAATAATGTAGACAACGTGCGAATACTGGTATCCATACATGTCTTATAGGTGCTGTTGCAGCGATTGGCAATCTAAAATTCATTTCCATCTGAAACCGCTATGGCAAAGCGCGCTGACAGCACTTATCCATTAGCTGAGAGGCTGTGATAAAAGCCTGGCAACAGTCCGCCCGCCAATAAGGGGCCGGATCCTCAGCACGCTGTTCGGCTTAAAATCCAGCACCTGCAGAACACATTCACCACAATCGCTCCAACTCTCATCAAAGCTCAGATCAAGCCTCTGATGGGTACCACCGGATCGACATCGGCCTCGTAATCCACGCTATCAATATCAAAGCCAAACAGCTTGAGAAACTCGTGTTTGTAACCTCTGATGTCGGTCAGTTCAGCCATATTTTCATTCGTGACTTTCAGCCAGTCCTCACTGACCCGCTGCTGAATTTCCGGACGGAGCTCCAGCTCGTCCACCCGAACTCGTCCCTCGCTGTCCATACGTGGGGAATCGCTGTAGAGGCACTCGGTATAGAGACGATACAGCTGCTCAATGCAACCTTCGTGACTACCATCCTCTTTCATGGCCTTGAAAAGTAGCGCCAGATAGAGCGGCATGATCGGTATCGCGGAGCTGGCCTGTGTCACCACCGCCTTGAGCACCGCTACCCGGGCGTCACCGCCAACAGCCGCCAACTTTTCACGAATCTCGACAACCTTTTTGTCCAGATCTTTTTTAGCCTGCCCGATCGTGCCATGCCAATACAGGTCCCATGTGACTTTTTCACCTACATAGGTAAATGCTGCCGTTTTGGCACCGGCTGCCAGCACATCGGCTTCGATCAGTGCATCCACCCACATCCGCCAATCTTCTCCGCCCATGACCGCTACCGTGTTGGCAATCTCCTGTTCAGTGGCCGCGTCCAATGAAAACTCCTGAACTTCCTCTTTATCCGTATTGATACCGCGCAGCGTTACATTCTTCCCGATAGGTTTAAGGGTTGAATTGAACACCTCCCCTGTCTTCGGATGCTGTCGCCGAGGGGATGCAAGACTGTAGATCACCAAATCCACTTGCCCCAGGTCAGCCTTGATCGTGTCAATGGTCTTTTGCTTTATCTCATCGGAGAACGCGTCTCCATTGATACTTTTGGCGTAAATACCCGCCCCGTCGGCAAACTTGTGAAAGGCTGCCGAGTTATACCAACCTGCTGTGGCAGGTTTGTTTTCCACACCTTCCTTCTCAAAGAAAATACCAAGTGTCGAGGCCCCACAACCAAATGCTGCCGTGATACGGGCAGCCAGGCCATATCCTGTCGAAGCTCCTATCACCAGTACACGCTTGGGGCCATCTACCGGTCCCTGACGTTTAATGTAATCAATCTGTTCTTTGACATTTGCCTCACAGCCAACTGGATGACTGGTAATACACATAAAACCGCGAACTCTCGGTTTGACAATCATTGCCTATCTCCACAGGAACCCCGGGGGGAGTCAGTTAAAATACCGCCGCAATGATAACCTGAAGGTTGCAACGCTCCAAGAAACCGTCCGGAATACATGTCAAAGGAATTGCCCCACTGGTACTATCCCGTTAAATTACTTTTTCAAACCCGTTTGTACCGGAGATCACTGGTTATGACCTACTATGAAGAGCTTGCAAAACTGGTCTTGCGTATCGCTGTAGGGCTGCTCGTCTTATTGCACGGTATTGCCAAGATACTGAATCCGGATTCTTTAGGCTTCATCGGTGGCAAGCTGGCAGAATTCGGGATTCCTGCAGAAATTGCCTATGCCATTTATCTTGGCGAAGTGCTGGGACCGCTGATGATTGTTTTTGGGTATTTCGCCAGGGCCGGTGCTCTGCTGGTGATTGGCAATATGATTGCGGCGATCCTGCTAGTCCATGCCGGCGAGCTTTTCCAGCTGACCAAAAACGGTGGCTGGGCGCTGGAATTACAGGGTCTTTATCTTGTAACGGCACTGGTTATTGCACTTCAAGGTAGTGGCAAATATGCCATTCGCCCGGACTAAACCTGATATCGCAAGAAAAAATCTCCCCTGTAACTGATAGCTTCCCGTCTGCTAGAATCCGTTGCTTGAAGAGAGTCGACCAACTTAAACAAAGATATTCAAACCCTACAAATAACCATACCTGCCCGCTGACAGGATCTATCACCATGAAACTTGCCGACAAAGTTCTCGCAGTCAACAATGACCTCCCGATCCGCACCGATGCGCCAGTCCACAACGGCAAGGTACGCTCTGTCTACTGGCTTACAAGAGAAGACAGCCTAAGACTGATAGAGCAACAGGGTTACGATGTAGCACCCGATGCACCACTTGCCATCATGGTGATCAGTGACCGTATTTCTGCATTTGATTGCATCTGGCACGGTGAAGGCGGTATGCATGGGGTTCCCGGCAAGGGAGCGGCGTTAAATGCGATTTCGAATCACTGGTTTCGGTTGTTCCGGGAGAACGGGCTGGCAGACAGCCACATTCTGGACATCCCCCACCCTCTGGTCTGGATTGTTCAGAAAGCATCCCCGGTAATGATTGAGGCTATCTGTCGGCAATTTATCACCGGCTCCATGTGGCGTGCCTACTCCAAAGGAGAAAGGGAGTTTTGTGGCATCCAGTTGCCGGACAACCTGAAAAAAGACCAGAAGCTTTCTGAATTACTGATCACGCCATCAACCAAAGGCATACTGACAGGGCTACCGGGTATCCCCGAAGCAGATGACGTGAACATCACCCGAGCGGATATTGAAAAAAACTACACCGCTTTCAATTTTCGCAATCTTGACGACATCGATTTGTACGAAAATCTGTTGCGGGAAGGCTTTGATGTTATCAGCCGTGAATTGGCGGCAATCGATCA
>NZ_CBFHYF010000016.1:0-36751 GCF_965660005.1 Porticoccus sp. | reverse complement strand
TCGTCACTATGCCAATCGACACTGTCGCGGGCATCCCGGTACAAATTCACCAGGGCACTGTTAAAACTGTGCCCCGCCGCCGCCTCAACCACCTCCCTGATTTCACGCAGTACCGGCAGCCAGGGAGTGGCCTTGAACTGCCGCCCGGAATATTGATAGTCGGCACCGGCATCACCATACCAGGCATTGAGGCGCGGAATTTTCATTGCGCGGCCGGCAATCACGATGTTGCTCTGCTCCCAGGCCACCTGTTCCATAAGTGCTTGTTGCCACTGATCAGCCTGCTGAACTGGAATCAACTGCGACCAATAGCGCAGGGCTCCATCGGATAGTTCTATATCGAGCGGATCCTGATCGGCGGCAAACAGGCTATGCTGGTTCATCACTGGGAATTCATGGGGCTCTCCCCTCGATCAGCTTCTGAACCGAGCGGGGTAAATCGTCGGCTCGATTTCCAGCGCCACAGCAAACTTCCGCTGTACCGAGTCGTTGATTTCCTCTGCCAACGCCAATAGCTGGGCGCCAGTGCCACCACCAAAGTTGACCAGCACCAATGATTGACGGTCGTGAACGCCCACCCTGTCGCGGATCACTCCGCGCCAGCCAGTCTGTTCAACCAGCCAGCCGGCAGCCAATTTGACGGTACCATCTGCCTGGGGGTAGTACACGAGATCGGGAAACTGCTGACGCAGTGCGACTGCCTGACCCTCCGTCACGACCGGGTTTTTAAAAAAACTGCCGACATTGGGTAGCTCGACAGGATCAGGTAATTTACTGCGCCGCACTGCACAGACTGCCGCAGAAACCATGGCGGGTGTCAGTGAGGACTCATCACAAGCTTCGAGTGCCTGTAGCAGGGCCGGATAGGTCAGGCGCAAATGCGGCCGGACAGACAATGACAGCGTGATGGCGGTAATCACATACTGGTTGCGACCCGCCTGTTTAAACAGGCTATCCCGATAGCCAAAACGGCAGTCTGCAGCCAGCATCGTATGCAACTCACCGCTGGGCAGGTGGACCGCCTCCAGCGAGTGAAACAGTTCGCTCAATTCGATGCCATAGGCACCGATATTCTGAATGGGGGCCGCACCGGCCAGGCCCGGAATCAGGGACAGATTCTCCAATCCGTACCAGCCATTTTTAAGGGTGTGCAACACCAGGTGATGCCAGTTTTCGCCGGCAGCGATGCGAATATGGCGCTGCTCACCGGCCTCCGAACCGGAGGCCAATGCAATACCCGGAATGGCTATTTGCAGTAGCAGCCCCGGCAAATCATCGACCAGCACCAGATTGCTGCCACCACCCAATGGCGTCACAGGGATGCCTTTTTGTCTGGCCCATTCAAGAGCCTCGAACAGGTCTTCGCGGGTGTTGATACGACAGAAAAATTCCGCCGTGGCAGGCAGGGACAGCGTGTTGTGGGGTTGCAGTGAAACGGCGGCCTGAATATCGAGCATTAATCCAGTTGCCCGCGCAGATGATGCAGCAAACCATTGGTGGCATCCTCCACCAGATCCAGCACTGCTTCAAACCCCTCATCACCACCGGCATAGGGATCGGGCACCTCTTTCAGGGGGCTGTTGCCAAAATCGAGAAACAGACCGAGATGACCGGCAAAATCAGGCAGTGCCAGTGCCTGTAAATCCCAAAGATTCTGTTGATCCATGGCGAGCAGATAATCAAACGCCAGAAAATCCTCTGGCCGCACCTGACGAGCCCGCAGGTGACTCAGGTCGTAACCGCGCTTCAGTGCAGCCGCACTGGCTCTTGAGTCTGGCGAACGCCCTACGTGCCAATCACCCGTACCGGCAGAGTCGATCAGAATCCGGTCCTGCAAACCAGCCTCCGCCACCCGCCTCTCAAAAATCCCGTGGGCGGTGGGCGAGCGACAGATATTGCCAAGACAGACAAATAACACACGCAGCTGCTTCATGCGAACGTCCCCCTGAAAATCGCGATGACCCGCTGCAGATCCTGCTCGGTATCGACGCCACCGGGCACATCGGCCACAGCGCTGGCCACATGAATCCGCTCACCATTCCACATGAAACGCAACTGTTCGAGGCACTCCAGCGCCTCAATGGGTGCCACCGGCCATTGTACGAACCGGTTCAGCAAACCGACCCGGTACGCGTAAATACCGATATGTCGCATCGGTTGCAGGACGGCAGACATAGCCGCAACCCGGTCACCGGAAAAATCCCGTGGCCAGGGCACCGGTGCACGACTGAAATACAACGACATGCCCTGACAGTCCGTAACGACCTTGACCACATTGGGGTTGGCGAAACTCGCTTCGTCTGTGATCGGTTCGCAAAGTGTTGCGATACCCGCACTGGGATTGTTGATGAGGTTTGCAGCCACCTGGTCGATGACTGCAGGGGGAATCAACGGTTCATCGCCCTGCACATTGATCAGCACATGATCTTCGGCAAAGCCGTATTGTGCGACCACTTCCTGCAAACGGTCTGTACCCGATGGATGAGACGGAGACGTCATACAAACCTCTCCACCAAACCGGGTTACCTCATCGGCAATCTGCTGATGATCCGTGGCGACAATCACCCGGTCAGCGCTGCTCTGGCAGGCCTGTTCATAAACCCGCTGGATCATGGTTTTACCGGCGATATCCTGCAGTGGCTTACCCGGCAAGCGAGTGGAGGAAAATCGGGCGGGAATCACAACAGTAAAGGTCATAGCGACTCAATTGTTTTCTACAGGGTTGTCATCAAATGGTTTTTACGGGTTTTACCGGGTTCCCGATGGCCCTTGCCAATTGTTCTATAAATTGCGGATTGGGCAAAGCCTCAACATCCAGAACCCAAACATTATCATCGCAATCGGCAGCGCACTTTACCGCATCCTTGGCTGTGATAATAACCGGCAGATTATCTTCAAAACACAACTCCTCGCCCGTAAACCGGTGGTGGTCCGGCAGCGGGTGGAGAATCGGCTCAAATCCTAGTGATGTGAGGGTATGGGCAAATCTGGCGGGATTTCCAATCCCGGCAACGGCATGCACCCTGCGTTCGCGGGACCAGTTGTCGACATCCACCGATTCGCCAGTGGCCAGGTGCCGAAAGTGAGCGGGTAACAACTTGAACGCACCCTGGTGGGGAATCGACAGGCTGGCCACCGTTTCATTTGCCACCACAAAATCGACTGTTTCCAGCCGTGACAGTGGCTCCCGCAGCGGCCCCGCAGGCAGGCAATGGCCATTGCCTATGCCGCGCTCGCCGTCGATGACCACAATTTCAATATTGCGGGGTAGTCGATAATGCTGCAAACCATCGTCGCTGAAAATCAGATTGCAGTCCGTATTTTCCAACAGGTATCGGGCTGCCCGATAACGGTCCGGATCCACCACCACCGGACATAGTGATGACAACAACAGGGGTTCATCCCCCACCTTGTCTGGTGTAGAGGTCTCACTAACCAGCAGCGGGTAACGGGTTGCCGAACCGCCATAACCACGGCTGACAATCCCCGGGTGGTAACCCTGTGCCTGAAAAATAACCACCAGCGCGGCCAGCAATGGCGTTTTCCCGGTCCCACCCACGCTGATATTACCCACAACAATCACGGGAACCGGCAATGGGCAGAGGGAGTTAATCCGCTGGTAATAAAAACGTCGACTGCCGCTCACTGCCCTGAACAACCAGGAGAAAGGCAACAGCAAAAAGACCCAGCTGAAGGAACGATACCAGGCGCTTTCCAGCGACTCTCGGAAATTCATGACCGCAACGCCCGGTCAGATGGCCAGATGGGGTTCGTCATTGAATTGCTTCTGGTGCAGCTGTGCATAACGACCATTCATGGCCAGTAGTTCACTGTGGGTGCCCTGCTCAATGATCTGCCCTTTATCCATTACCATAATGCGATCAGCGTTCTCGATGGTGCTGAGGCGGTGGGCAATGACAAAGGTGGTACGCCCCTTCATCACCTGCTCCAGCGCTTTCTGGATGTGATGCTCGGATTCGGTATCGAGGGCTGAGGTCGCCTCGTCCAGAATCAATACCGGGGCGTTTTTCAGCAGTGCACGGGCAATCGCCAGCCGCTGCCGCTGGCCGCCGGACAGCATAATGCCCTCGTCACCGATCTGGGTATCAAACCCATCCGGCAGTCGGTCGATAAACTCCAGTGCATGGGCTGCGCCGGCGGCTTCGCGCACAGCAGAAGGTGGATTTTTACCCAGTGAACCGTAGGCGATATTGTTGTAAATCGTGTCATTGAAGAGCGTCACATTCTGCGACACCAATGCAATATGGCTGCGCAGATTGTCGAGGGTGTAATCCCGGATATCCAGCCCGTCCAGCAGAATCGCTCCCTCACGGTGGTTGTAAAAACGGGGGATGAGGTTCACCAGAGTGGTTTTGCCACTGCCGGATTGGCCCACCAACGCTATGACTTCACCAGGCTTAACCTCCAGATCAATACCGTTCAGCACGTTGCCGGCTTCTTCGGAGTAGGCAAAACTGATATTTTTAAACTGAAAGTGCCCTTCGACACGTGCCTTCTCTACCGTGCCTAGATCCGGCTCGTTGGGCTCATCGAGCGTTGAAAAAATGGTGCCCGCCGCGGCGATGCCTTTCTGAACATTGCTGTTCACCTCGGACAATTGGCGAATCGGTTTGGCCAGCAGTGCAGCTGAACCGAGAAACTGGACAAACTCCCCACCACTCATGTTGGCCAGCACATTGGGGTCCAGCGCCAGCCACATCAGTAGAGACAGGGCCATCGCTACCAGTAGCTGAATGACCGGGGTGCTGATACCCTCCGCCACAGCCATTTTCATTTGCTGACGGCGGTTGTAGTTGCTGGCATTGTGCATGCGGTCACGCTCGTATTCGACACCACCGAACAGGTGCATTTCACGATAACCACTGACCGCTTCCTGGGTCACATGGGTCACGTTGCCAACCGATGACTGAATACGACGACTCAGCAACCTGAACCGATTACTGACATAGCCCACCACTGCACCGATGAGCGGCAGTACGATGACAAAAATCGCCGCCAGGCGCCAGTTCAGGTAAAACAGGTATGAGATAAGGCCAATAACCAAGGCACCTTCACGGATGATGACCTTCAGTGAATTAGTGGCGGCGTGGGTCACCTGAGCCACATGAAAAGTGATGCGGGAAATCAGGTGGCCAGACATATTGGTATCAAAGAATCGACTGGGTAACGAGGTATACTTGTTGAATAAATGGGTGCGCAGATTGTGAACCAGAATCTGGGTCACATAGGTCATGCAATAGCCGCCTACAAAGAAACCAATGCCCCGCGTGATCGCAATCATGAACATGATCACGGGGATAATCCAGCGACTCTCAGCGAGCGCATCGTCACCACCCAGCAAACCCGCCAACCAGGACGTCGATCCCTCCCCCATGTCCGTCATTTGACCGGGCAAAGCCGCCGATTCTCCAGAGATGGCATTGATCGCGTTAACGGTATAGCCGAACAGGTCTATAAAAGCCACTTCCATGGCGGAGAACAACACCAGGCCCAGAATACTGAGCAGAAAAATGCCCCAGTAATTCTTCAGATAGGACAGTAAACGCAAATAGACCTGCAGACCGGACATCTCAGGGTGTTCGGTATCGGGAATGGTACTTGCCACTATGACTCCTCAGGATTCGCCGTCGGGCTGTATTGTGGTGATTTTCAGATGAACAAAGCCCATTCTACCTGCAGCATCCATCGCTGTAACCACCGCCTGATGGGTTGCATTGGCATCGGCGGTAATAATCAGGGGCATCTCAGTATTCCCGTAGGAAACATCTTTCAGTGCTTTTATCAGAGTCTCGATTTGGCGGTTGATCAATAACTGTCCATTGACGCTGTAGGCGCCGTCCCTGTCGATCAGCACTTCAATTTGATCGGGTGGCAACTCCGTCAGAGAACCATCAGCCTCAGGCAAATCAAGCACCAGATGAGACTCCCGGGTAAAGGTCGTCGACACCATAAAAAAATCAGCAGCAGAAAGACCACATCAATCAATGGTGTCAGATTGACGCCATTCTCAAGTTTGCGCTGCCTGCGGAACTTCACTCGGCGCTGCTCTCGTCGCTGCGCATCACCCGATCACCGTGGATGGCATCCACCAGTTTAATGGCCTGGTTTTCCATCTCCACCACCAGGCTATCTACCCGTCGTTCAAAGAAACGGTGAAATACCAGCGCCGGAATGGCCACCGTCAAACCCGCCGCTGTGGTAATCAGCGCCTCTGAAATACCGCCGGCAAGCACGCCGGCATTTCCGGTGCCTTCAATCATGATCGCCGTAAACACTTTAATCATGCCAATCACGGTGCCCAGCAGGCCGAGTAATGGCGCAATGGCTGCGACCGTTCCCAGTGGCGAGAGATTTTTTTCCAGATCGTGAATTACCTGGTTTGCAGCTTCCTCAATACTGTCTTTCATGACCTCGCGACCGTGGCCAGAATTGCTGATACCCGCGGCCAGAATGGTACCGAGCGGTGATGAGCTGCGCAGCTGATGAAGATTTTCCTTACTCAATTGATTCTGCTTCATCCAGTGCCACACCTGCCCGAGCAACGTTGGTGGCACCACTTTATTTCGACGCAGTGTCCAGTAGCGCTCAAAGGCAACGGCTATCACGACGATAGAGGAAAGTAGAATTGGCAACATCAACCAGCCGCCGGCAATCATCAGTTCGTACACGTTTGTCCCCAGACCGCAACAACGGCGAAAACTTTACCATAATCAGTGAATGGCGCAGTACTAAACAGCCATGTTAAGCAGCAGATACGCTCTATATGCCTGTTATTTTGGTATTTACGCGACACCGTTCATAAAAAATTCGTCCACAATGTCAAAACCAATAGCGACGGGCGTGGGTGCGCTGTGCGGTCGTGGAAAACTCACCATTTTTCTGCCAACGGAAAGTTATCGCACCCTGCTCTGCAGTATTCCAGAGGGTTGCGCCCCGTTTTAGATAGCGTTGCACTACCGGCTCTGCGGGGTGACCAAAATGGTGGCGATGACCAGTGGAAAATACCACCTGTTGTGGATTTGTCACCTCCAGAAACTGTTGCGATGATGAGGTGTTGCTGCCGTGGTGGGGGGCTGCCAGCAACACAAAATGCTTTTTTCCCGCTTGTATCTGCTGCAATTCTGGCAATAGTCGGCGTTCCACTGTTGCGTCAATATCACCCGGCACCAGAATCACCTGGTCTAAATAGGTGATCGCCAGCACACAGGAGTGATTGTTATTATTTTTCTCCCCCGCATCGGCCGGATGGAGAATCCGGAATTCTACCCCGTCCCATGCCCAGAATTGCCCTGCTCGACATTGTTCAGGGGCTGAAACTGTCTCTTCGACAGCAGGGCTGCCGGCCAACCACATGGCCGGGCTGTAATGCCGCATCAATCCGGCAATGCCACCAGCATGATCGTTATCACTGTGACTGACGACCAATGTATCCAACCCGGTAACATCCCCCTTTCGCAGAAATGGTGCAACCAAAGCGCTGCCCGCATCGTAACTCTTGGCATGGCCCGGTCCCGTGTCATAAACCAGTGTATGTTTCCTGGTCTGCACCACAATCGAGAGCCCCTGCCCCACATCTAGAACTGTAACAGTCAGAAGCTCCTGACGACCTGACGGCAGACAAAACAATGCAATTGCCAGGGGAATCGATAGATAACGACCGGGTATTCCTCTGGGCAACAAAACCAGCCCCACAATGCAGACCATCAGTAATAATGACATTCCAGTCATTGGCCATGGGGGGTAAAGTGGTAACCATGCAGGGACTGCAAGCTTGGCTGTCAGAGTGACAAACCCTTCCAGCTGTTTTCCTGCCAACCACCAAAGCCATTCGGCCATAGCGGGACTAAGAGGTATCATCACCACGCCAAACAGGCACAGGGGCACCACCAGAAAGCTGATCCAGGGAATGGCTATGCTATTGACCAAGGGCGAGAACCAGGCCACCGGCAACTGCCAGAAAGCCAACGGCAAGATCAACAGGAGGAACATCAGCCACTGTACCCGGAAAAACAACTGCCATTTGGGTACGTGTTTCACCACCGGCACCAGCCACAACAACCCCGCCACAGCACCGAACGACAACCAGAACCCCGCTCCCATGATGGCGAGAGGGTCTATCAAGGCAACACCGGCCAATGCCAGACCAAAGATCATTGCCCTGCCAATATAGCGATTTGCCAGAAGTGCAACCAGAGCCACCATCACCATGATCAATGCGCGCTGGGTTGGCAGGCTGAACCCGGCCAATGCGCTGTATGACAGCGCGAACACAAGGGACAGGACAGCCCCCGAGTAACGGGCATTCATCGGTCGACAAAGATTCATCGGTCGACAAAGATTCATCGGTCGACAAAGCAGGGTAAAACACCTGGCCAGCAGCGAGCCTGCAACGTACCCCATCGCCGCCACGAACCCGATGTGCAGACCGGAGACGACCAAAAGATGGATAACGCCCAGCAGGGAAAGGCGGTACCACAAATCGTTTGAGATAAGCGATCGGTCGCCAATGGTCAACGCTGACATCAGTGCCTGCGCGTCTTCATTGAAATTGCTATTGATCATCTTCTGTTGCAGTTGATAGCGCAATCGGTCGAAGGACCAACGATGCTCAATTAACCGGTTCTGGGGGGATGCTCTGACATAACCCGTGGCCGAGAAACCCTGCTGAAGCAACCATGCCTGATAATCAAAGCCACCCGGATTAACATAGCCTCTCGGGCGCCGAAGCCGGACTTGCAGCTGCCAGACCTGCCCAGGTTCCGGAAACACCTCCTCGCCATACCAACTGAGCCGGAGTTTCTGTAACTTGAGATTGGTCGAAGCTTCATCCAGTCGAAGCTTGAACTGCACCCGGCGGTCGTCCCGCACCGGGATACTGTAAATTTCACCAACAATAGTGATATCTGTGGCGGTAAGTTCGTCGGGCAGCTGGTGCCCCAGTGTGTAATGGCCCCAGAAAAAGCCATAGACAATACCCAATAACAGAACAGAGAATGATGGCCAGCAATAGTGCAGTAAAAAGCCACCCAGCATGAGCAGCAAAACCACTGGCACAGCTGGGAGGTGGGGCCAGTAAACGACACTGAAGATACCAGCGGCAAAAAAATAGGGAGCTGACATTTGGGACATCCTTGTCACCAGACACCTTGCGGGTAGCAGATTATTTGCCCAGTATAGTGACCCGTCTGGCCAATACCAGCGCACAAATAAACGTTTTCAATTGCCAGTCATTCATCCACCGGTATTTCCCTCCCGTGCTGATGATTCAACAACCGAGAATGGTGGAAACCAATTTGCTAACCTTTTTTGGCACAAACCATGGGTAAATACGACAAACCTGCCAAAGTAGGTCTGATATTGTCGGGCGGGGGAGCAAGGGCCGCCTATCAGGTGGGCGTTCTGAAAGCGGTTGCAGAGACCTTGCCGAAAGACGTCAAAAACCCCTTTCCCATCATCTGTGGCACTTCAGCCGGTGCTATCAATACTCTGGCTATCGCGGGACGGGCGGGTCCGTTCAGCCTTAGGATCAAAAAACTGGAAGCCATCTGGCGTCAGCTCGATGCCACCAAGGTTTATCGCACAGACTTTTTTGGTGTACTTAAAAACAGCATTCATATGTTGCTGTCTTTTTTTCACAGTGGCTACGCTCTGGGCAAGCCGAAAGCACTACTGGACAATACCCCATTGCGGGAATTGCTGGATAACTACGTACGGTTTCGTCACATCCGGGAAGCAATTAATAGTGGGGAACTTGACGCTGTCAGCATTACCGCCATGAGTTACAGTACCGGCAAATCGGTCACTTTTTTTGAAGGTTCCGACAGTCACCAACCCTGGGCTGTTTCGCGGCAACTGGGACTGCGTACCGAACTGTCCACTGACCACCTCATGGCTTCGTCGGCCATTCCCTTTTTGTTTCCGGCCATCCAGATCAGGGACCAGTTTTTTGGTGACGGTGCCGTCAGGCAGCTCAAACCGATCAGCCCGGCATTAAACCTCGGCGCAGACAAGGTATTCGTGATCGGAGTGAGCGATTCACCCAATGGTAAGAATCGGTCACTCCCCATTGATCACTCGCCTTCCATCGCCCAGATCGTTGGCCACATGCTCAGCAGTGCATTTATCGACAGTATCGAAAGCGACCTGGAAACATTGAAGAACATCAATCGTCTCGCGGAACATCTGTCAGATAGCGAGCGCGAGAAACACGGCCTGAACGATCTCAAGCCCGTCAAATTTCTGGCCATCCTGCCCTCCCAGCCCATCGACAAGATTGCCTGCGATTACCTGGATGAATTACCCGTCAGTATTCGTCTGTTTCTTCGTTTCACCGGGGCCACAGCCCGGGGTGGCGGTGTCAATACGGCCAGTTACCTGCTCTTTTCAAAAGGCTTCTGCCGCAAGCTTCTGGAGCTGGGCTATCAGGATGGTTTGGCCCGACAACAGGAAATTTTGCGCTTTTTCGAGGAAGACTAACCATCGACGCCTGTTCACCCCTGAATGTCGGGTACCAGGAGTTTTTAATAATAGATAGACCATACCAATAAAATTACGACCGGTAATCATTGCTTTGAAACTTACAGCTTGTAAGATATGTCAAATATGAAAATTCAAAACTCAGGAGGCTCAAAAAGCCATGGCATACGATAAAGCAGTCGTTTCGACAACACTCGACCCTTCGGTCATCAAGGTTCTGCGCAATACCTACGCACTCCTGGCCATGACACTGGCGTTCAGTGCCATCATGTGTGGCGTAGCAATGGCGGTCAATGCTCCCTATATGGGGCTCTGGACGCTCCTGCCTTTCTTTATTTGTCTCTGGATGGTTGAAAAGAACAAAAACAGCTCTGCCGGACTACTCTGGGTTTTTGCCCTGACAGGCTGGATGGGATTTACATTAGGTCCGATTATCAGCTTTTATCTGGCGACTTCCGGTGCCGAGCCGGTGATAACCGCTCTCGGGGGAACAGCGTTGATTTTTCTCGCCTGTTCCGGTTACGTGCTGATAACCCGCAAGGAACTGTCTTTTATGGGCGGTTTTCTGATGGTTGGCATTCTGATGGCATTCGTTGCGGCCATCGCCAATATCTTCCTGCAAATACAGGGGCTGGCCCTGGCGCTGTCGTGCATTTTCCTGCTGATCTCTTCCGGCATTATCATGTGGCAGACCAGCGCCATTATCCATGGCGGTGAACGCAACTACATTTCAGCCACCGTGACGTTGTATGTGATGATTTACAACGTATTCACCAGTCTTCTTCACCTGATTGGCATGAACAACGATTGATCTCAGGTGACAGAGACCACAACAAACAACCATCTCAAAAAACTTCCTGGCTGGTCTGAACATCAGATCCGCCAGGAAGCCGCCCAGACTGAAATGCCGTTAACGGATGCCCATCTCGAAGTGATTCTGCTGGCACGACAATTCTATGCCACCTATGGCTTTTCACCATCCATGCGGCCGTTGATAAAATTTATGGCCGAGCATCTGGATATCCGCAAAGCGCGGAGCATTTATCTGATGCAGTTGTTCCCGCCAAATCCGGCCAAACAAGTTGCTCGATTGGCCGGTTTACCGCCACCGAAAAATTGCCTGTAAGCACATGGAGCAATTGTCATGAAATTAGCAGAAGAACATTGCGAAGCCTGTAGCGCTGATGCACCCAAGGTTGAAGACGCTCAAATAGCTTCCCTGATGGAACAGATTCCCGGCTGGACTGTGCTGGAGAGAGCCGGCATCAAGCAACTTGAGAAGACTTTTAACTTTGGCAACTTTCGGCAGGCACTCACCTTTGCCAACTACGTTGGTGAGTTGGCGGAAGCGGTACAGCATCATCCCGCCATATTGATTGAATGGGGCAAAGTGACGGTCACCTGGTGGAGTCACAAGATCCGCGGGCTACATCACAATGATTTTATTCTCGCCGCCAAAACGAGTGAACTGGAAACACCCCACCCAACAACAACGTAGTGCTTCCGATTAAATGCCGGGCCAGCCTGCAGCGTACATCAACTCACAACAGCTAAATGCAGTGCTAACTGACTGTCCCGACGTCTCAGGGTGCCCATTTTGCAAAACGCTGTGCTCCGTTTTCAGCACTGATCAGCAACCCATTAGGTGATTCCTCACTACCGGCACTTTTTAAGCCGGGGTGTCGCTCAAGAACACTCATCAGGATTGAACGCTGAGCGGGTTTCACATCCACATAAAGAATGTGTTTGCCCTCTGCCAAAGCCCCCTGAAAACGTTTAAAACGGGAGTTAGGCTGCTGAATCCCCCACATGCCACCTTCCCAGGTAATGAGCCCCATAACGACGAGAGCCAGCAGTACAAATGGACTCCAGCCAATCGATGCAGTGGCACCGGAGAAAACGGCAAACGACATCACCAGAACAGCGCTGAGAAAGCCAAATACTCCAGCGACTGCTGTTGCCCTAACCACATCTTTTCGCAATAAAGATGCCACATCATTCAAATGATGGTGAGCCAACCCGTCATCATCCTGACTCAGGACATGGATTTGTGGTTTTGTCATGCCATGGCCCTGCAGTTCACGCTCAATAACACCCAACTCGTCCAGCTCATCACTGATAAAATAATAGCGCTTCATAAGTTTTTCTCCAGAAAGGTACGCAATCACCCGACTACCCAACCCATTTATCGCAAGATAACCTAATGGGGCTAATCGTTATCTAAAGTATAGGCACTAATTATTTTTCCGCCTTCAGAATCAACAAATCTTTGGGGCTGTCCCAGTTGACTGGCACATTGCTTGTTTACCGATTGTTTCAATTGGCTTAATTGATGTTTTCGGTTGCCGTTATTAAATCGCCAATCGCAGGTAACGTATTTTTTCAGTCCAGACTCCGGCTCTATCCTGTTCCTGTCCATTATTTGTAGATGCGTGTCATGCTGCCCCGTCTTCGGCTCACTAACCTCACGTGATCATCATTTGAACCACTTTTGTCTTTGAAAAATCGTACCTTTTTGGAACCGGATGTTTTACATTAAGTTGACGTATTTTGATCAGTGCCAGTAGACGAGGTGACAATGAACTATCAGGGAAGCTCGATGGCCTTTTCCCAGCTTCTTCAAAACTGGGAAAAGCGATCAGCCGAAAATGCTGATTTACTGCCCACATCAATCACAGTACATGAACCAGACCAAATCAAATTACAGGCTCTTTCTGAAATGTACCAGTTGCCCGCCAACGAAATAGCCGCACATTTGCTGCACGTTGCACTGGAAACGCTGGAGGCCGAAATGCCCTATATACCGGGATCCAGGGTTATCCGTATTGAAGAGGGTAATGAGGTGTATGAGGATATTGGCCCGATGCCACGCTATCTCGAAACACAGCGTCGATTGAGAGAACAAACCAAATAATCTGTTTTCCCTATATTAGCAATGATTGCAAACTGATTACTCTCCACTTCCGGGCGAGTATTCTTTGCAATATGACATTTCAGTACATACCCCCGAGGGTAAGGTAACCCGGTGCAATCGATCAATCTCGACAACTACCAGCAGCAACTAGACGAGAAGCTCACCGCACTCCGTGCCACTTTCTGTGATATTCCACTCCCTGAAAAAATAGCGGTCTACCCATCAGAGTCAGTACATTTTCGGATGCGTGCCGAATTTCGCATCTGGCATGAAAATGGCCGTGCGCACTTTGCCATGAACCGGCCAGACAAAAAAACACCCTATATCGTCACGGATTTTCCGATTGGCGCACGATTAATCAACCGTTTGATGCCTTTTCTGATCAAAGAAATCAATGCGTCTCTGATATTGAGCAACCGTTTGTTCTCGGTGGAGTTTTTAACCACACTGAGTGGCGATGCACTGATCACCCTGCTTTATCACAAGAAACTGGATGAAATTTGGCAGCAGGCCGCAGAAGCTCTCCAGCAACGTATCGGTGTAGCTATCATCGGCAGAAGCCGCAAACAGAAGATCACGCTTGAACGAGACTATGTTCTGGAAGTATTGCATGTCCACGACAAGGATTATCACTACCGGCAGGTAGAAGGCGGATTTACACAACCCAATGCTGGTATCAACCAACTGATGCTGGCCTGGGCATTGGATAAAACAACCGACTGCGGTGGAGACCTGCTGGAACTGTATTGTGGAAATGGCAACTTTACTTGTGTCCTGGCACAAAACTTTAATCGTGTACTGGCAACGGAGATCTCCAAGATTTCGGTGCGCTCGGCGATAACGAATCTGCACAATAATGAAGTTGAAAATGTCACCATTGTAAGAATGTCCAGTGAGGACTTCTGCCAGGCCCTGGATGGTGTTCGCCCGTTCCGTCGATTACAGGATATCGACTTGCAACGCTACGCCTTCAGCACCATTTTATTGGATCCACCAAGAGCGGGCCTGGACCAACTGACGCTTCAATTGGCCATGAAGTTCGATAATATTCTCTATATCTCTTGCAACCCGACAACCCTGAAAGAGAATCTGGAGACCATTATCAGCAGTCATCAAATTGAACACTTTGCTGCCTTTGACCAATTCCCCTACACCCATCACCTCGAATGCGGGGTGCTACTGAAGAGATCCGGCAATCAGGCCACCGGCATCAACTGATGCCACCGACCAACCACGAATCTAAAAACCCGGTTGCCCTTGACGGCAAAAGTTGCTTGAATTCCTGTGAACTCAATGTGACATTCAATAGGCTGAAGCCAGATTCCACCCCTTACTCAGGAACCCTTAGATGAAATATTTTGTGCTCGCACTAGGACTGTTAGCCACACCAGCGCTCTATGCGTCACCCGGAAAAGTTGCCGAAAACTGCGCTGAATGGATAGAAGTCCGTCGACAGAATAACCATGAGCCTTCGCTGAACTGGCTACAGGGCTTTGTGGCAGGGTATAACGAATACAAATATGCCGGGAAACACCCTCATGGGGTGCTTGGCACTGAAAAAGATGCAGAGGTCGCCAAATGGATGGACAGCTACTGCCGGCAAAACATCGACAGCAACCCTCGGGCGGCGATCGAATCAATTATCGAAACACGCCAACATGTCAAGAAAGGATGTCCCGTCAGAAAACAAAGTGGTCGCCCCTGTGTACCGGCAGAAGAGGCGGAACAACCGGGACTCAATCAGTAATACGAGAACAGGTAATTGTTTGGCAGGGATAACGTTCAGGAAACCAATAATGGTTCGCCTGACGCCGTGCAATACAGATTTGAAGAAGACAGGGTGTAGATAAAAAACAGCAGGTCTGCTTAGGTGCCAGCTTGAATGCCAGCATAATTCCAGAGCAGACCTGCTATTTTTAGTATTTTATAGACCTTGATTGTTCAACCAGATGGAGTGCTCAACACTGCCTTCCACCATGCCTTCAGGGAGAATTTTATCTTTGGTAAGAGGGACCGCTTCTTCAGCAGCTTTTTTCCTCGCTTCTTCATTAGCAATTCTTGCTTCTTCAATCGCTTTCAGCTCTTCTTCTTTGGCCTTGGCTTCTGCTGCAGCAATTTCTTCAGGAGACAACGCTGCCGCTGCCTGCTCTTCGCTGGCACCATTGTCAGAACCTCCGCAAGCGGCCAGGCCCAATACTAATACCGAAACACCAAATAATTTTACAAAATTCATGTCGACTCCCTCTGGATATTGAACAAGAAAACGGGCACTAGTGCCTTGAGGATAGGGAGTCTAATGGGCATCTCGACAAAAATCTAGGCCTATCGGTGCCGGGAACGTACTGATTTTTAGTGTAGGGCTCAACAAAGCCGGTGACACGAGGGCGACGTCGAACATCTCTTGAAGACACCATTGATTGGGCAATTTGCACTGGCGGCAAATCTCGTGTTTTATTACAGCCTAGTGGCACAGCTTCATTTGACTCCGATATAATTCACCACTCTGGACAGTTATTCACGCCTATGCAACCAATCAAAGCCTCTCTCATCGGACTGGCAACCTTCTTCATCTTCTACCTGTCCATGCTCAGCATGCAATTTCCCTGGATGGTAACGGCAGGTGTCATCGGATTGTTGTCAAACACATTCATCTCCGGCTTTAGCGCCACATATAACCTTCGCGATGGCATGCTGACAGCCCTCGCTTATAGCGCACCGCTGGCAGTTTTTTCAGCATTAACGGTTGGCGATTTGGTCCTGCACGGCAAGGGAGCGCCTTTTATTTTCTGGTGCAGTACCGCTTTTATCACGCTTTGTTCGGGTTTTCTGGGCGTTGCCGCCATTTACCTGTTTCGCCTGATCCGTGGAGAAAACAAGCAATAAGATGATCGACCCCCAAATTCCAGCAACAACCTTGCCAGCTTGGCTTCAGTCTAATTGGAAACAATGCAGTGAATGATATCGTGATTAAAAAACCGGCGGTCTATTCGCCTCTGCAGATCGGACTGGGGTCATTTTTGGGCGGTCCCATCGCCATGGTTTATTTCTTGTGGAATAACTTTCATACTCTGGAGAAAGCAGCGGCTGCCAGAAATACACTGGCGTTTGGTTTTTTATTTATCGTGGCACTGCTGGTTTTCACTCCCATGCTGCCTGGCGAACTTCCTGGTATCGCCATTCAGTTCGTCTACTCACTGGTGGCATTGCAAATGGCCGTTACCTGGCAGCTGCGCAAGGATGCCATCACACACTCCATTCGCTTCAGCTTTCAATCAAACTGGCGAGTACTGTTATTCTGCATACCCCTCTATTTCACATGGCTTGGGATATGCCTGTTGGCCGCCAGAGTGAGTTAAACACAAACCAAAACAGCAGATTCTTTCGGAGCATGAATTATGGCCGTTTACTTAATCGCTGATGTCACCGTGACCGATGAGGCATGGATACCAAATTATGCCACTAGCGTACACGATATCGTCCATAAACACGGCGGCAAATACCTGTCTCGCAGTGCGAATATCAGTACCGTTGAAGGAACACCCTGCAACGCAGACATGATCGCCCTGGTTGAGTTTCCTGACATGACCAATCTTCAGGCATTTATCAATGATCCCGAGTACCGAGCTTTCCGGGAATCGAGAATTAAAGGCAGTATCAGCAACTTGCATGTGATTGATGATACTGATGCAGCAAAGACGATTCCGTATTTGCCGAAGGGCTGAACAGGGAAAGAGCGCCGAGGGAGCCCTTCCGATTAAAAAACATCCGGACTCGTCGAAACAGGCTGGACACGGATTCCTTCGGCTAAAGTCGGGATTCCGAGGCTGACGCCCCGCTAATGTTTTCCAACCGGATAAAAAAGCGTCTCCTGGTTTTGGTCAGGCTTTTTGTTCAACAATATCCTTGCTGCACTCACAGCGAACTCCCGGTATTTTGTCTCGATTTCCTCCCGCTCCCGGTCATAGCGGAGTTTTTCACGGGTGCTGAGCTTTTGCCACTCATCCAGAATCGGGATGTGCGCCGTGGCTTCCGTTAGTTGAAAAAATACCTGGAAGTGCTGCCGCTCATGCTCGGGAAGATCCAGTTGTGTAGCCATCATACTGATACGGATAGCGCCTTCTGTGAGCGTAACCTGATCGGCCTCTATAGCCGAGGCAATCACTCTTATGCTGTTGTGATAATGGTTTTTGCGCTCTTCCTGCTCTTCTGCCAGCAGTTTGTCCCGGGCATTCTTTGTGGATTTCAGTTTGCGGAGCTGCAGGTAAAGGTAAAAGGCATAGCCACTCAGTCCAACCAAAGCAACCAGTGCCAGACTTATAATAAGTATCATTGCTAACTCCCATGAAAGCTGTACGACCAAATGCAGGTGATCGGTCGATAAAGCCGTGTCGGTTATTTATTCCTGCTGATGAAGGCTGGCCGGAAATGACGCCTCATCCTGTTCGCTGGCCTGCTCAACCAGGTCATCAGGCAGGGAACGCTTGGTACGGGCGCCCAGTTTTTTGATGTCATCAAATTTTTTGATCAGGTTGCCCCTGCCATCGACGAGACGTTTACGGGTTTGTTGCCAGGCATCCTGGCTCTTGTCGATATACCGACCCAGGTCATCCAGCGACTCTACAACCAGCACTACTTGGTCATACAATTTGCCCGCCTCGGCGGCAATCTGCTGGGCGTTGCGGTTCTGATCCTCATAACGCCAGATGTTGTGGATGGTTCGCAATGTTGCCAGCAAAGTGGAGGGACTTACCAGGATAATCCCTTTGTCATAGGCGTCGCGGAAAAGCGTGTGATCATGCTCCAGCGCCAGCATGAAAGCCGCTTCAACCGGTACGAAAATCAGCACGAAATCCAGGCTATTCACCCCTTCAAGCTGCTCGTATGCCTTGCGACTAAGGCCATTGATATGGGTGCGCAGGGAAAGGATGTGCTGTTTAAGACAGCGTTGCTTCTCCTCGGGCAATTCTGCCCGGCAATACCGTTCATAATCTGTTAGTGACACCTTCGCGTCGACCACGATATCCCGCTGATCCGGCAAATGAATAATGACATCGGGGTTTCGGCGGTCGCCCTCCTCGTTCTTCAATGCCACCTGGGTTTCATATTCCCTCCCCTTGGTCAGACCGGATTGCTCGAGAATCCGCTCCAGAATGACCTCTCCCCAATTCCCCTGAAACTTGCTTTCGCCCTTCAATGCATTGGCCAGCAGAACAGCATCTTCCCCTACTTTCTGCGCCTGCTTCTGCAGCTCCACGATCTGCCCCACCAACTTGTTGCGCTCAGCGTTTTCCTTATCGTAGGCATCCTCAACTTTTTTGCGAAAATCGTGAATCTCTTTTCTCAGGGGATCAATGCTGCTGTTCAGTGTCCTGCTACTCTGCTCCGTAAATTTTTGTTGTTTTGCATCAAAGATGCGGTTGGAAAGGTTTTCGAATTCCTGAACCAATGACTCGCGGGCCTGACGGAGAAGCTGCAACTGCTCCTCATAGCGGGTCTTCTCACCCTCGAGACGCGCCTCGAGTGTCGCCTTGTCTCGATTCAGCATGCCGAGCTCTGTCTCGCGCTGAACAAGACGATTGCGCTGGTTATCAAGATCCTCTGCCAACCGGGCGATGGTTACTTCGAACACTGCACGCTGTTTTTCCGACAGCTGGCGCAACAGTAAAAAAGCCAGCAGAACCCCGGCTACAAAGCCGCTCGCGAGTAATAAAAACGTATCCAGAGTCAGAAGCATGAGATTTCCCGGTTATAACGGATATTCAGTACTGGCAGACAGCACAATCACACCACTGTTTTGGTAAACATTGAGGGTTGTGCGATCATGAAAGATGATTCAAGGATAACAAAGAAAGCCACCATGATGCGCCCGCTTTTTGACATTGATCCACTCAGGGAAGATATCGGTAACGGCGCACTGATTCTTACCGCCAATAATCGACTCGCCAGCAAAATTCGCCAGGCTTGGGGGTATTGGCATCAATCCTGCGCCTTGCGCTGGCCCGCGCCCAAAGTGTACGCCCTGGAACAATGGATTCATGAACAGTGGTTGCGCTGCTGTGACGTCGGTTTCAACGAGGCGACAGCGGGTTCCGGGCTGAGTACCGCCATGGAGCTATTCCTGTGGGAGCAGGTGATTACAGAAGACCATGAACGACCTGCTACGGCATGGCCGGCAAACTTTGCCCGATTGGCGAGTAACAGTTATGCCAATAGCCAGAGTCATCTGATACCGGATGCCCGCCTACAGGAGGAAGCCCCGCTGTTGTGGCGGTGGATAAGTGATTTTCGTCAGAAGCTCAGGCAACACGGCCTGATCACATCTGCAGAGAAGATCAAAATACTCCAGAATGCATATGGCTGCGGTATTCTGCCCCCTATTCCGGCCATCACACTCTGCGGGTTTGATACCCTGACTCCACTACACCGTCAACTGCTTGAAGAGATCAGCAGCAACCTTACTGTTGCCAGGGCAAAACCTGGCCAGCCACAACCACAACAGGTCGCGTTATACGATGAGCAAACTGAGCTGACCGCCGCCGCTGACTGGGCAGTGGCTCGCAGTCTGGCTACACCTGAAGCTCGTATTGGCATTCTTGTCCCGGAGTTACCGAAACTGCGCAACAAAATTGCACGTATCCTGCAAACCCGCCTTCAACCGGGTTATGGTGAGCCGGAACAGGCCAGAACAGGCCCGTCATTCAACTTATCGGCGGGCATAGCGCTCGCTGAAACACCGCTGATTGCCTCAGCCCTGCTACTGTTGACCCTCAATCGGGCCGAGTTACCACTGGCTGACTTTTGTCGCATCCTCAACGCACCCTTTTGGAGCGACCCGTCTCCCGAATCGAGAGCAAGAGCGGAGTTATTGTTGCGCAAGCAGGGTAGAGTCTCACTCCGCAGCAGCGAGTTCCGCTATCTGGTCAGCAAGGCAGAGAAAGTTATCGACACCGGCATGAGTCAACGATTGTCACAAATGGATGTATTGCGCCGGGCCTTGCCGGCGACTGCCGGATTCTCTGCGTGGCTGGCATTGTTCCAACAACAGTTGGCCACACTGGGCTGGCCCGGTAAACGTACACTGGACAGTGAAGAATACCAGCAGCGCCAGCATTGGCTGGACATGCTGGAACAATACCAGTCGCTGGATCAGCTGAACTGCAAGGTAAACCTGAGCGAAGCACTGCGACAGTTGCAACAACTGGCCTGTAACACCGTCTTTCAGGCCGAAACAGCCGACAGCAGTATTCAGGTTCTAGGGCTTCTCGAAGGCGCTGGCCTGAATTTCGACCACCTCTGGGTTATGAGCCTCGACAACCGCCGCTGGCCACAACCCACGGCACTCAATCCGTTGCTGCCGGTTGGCCTGCAGCGGGAATTCGCCATGCCGAGAACTGACCCCGAACGAGAGCGTCAACTGGCAGAGTTGCGGCTGACTGGTTTGATGAGGGCGGGACCCGAAGTAATCCTGAGTTACAGTCAGTTTGATGGTGAGCAGCAACTGCAACCCACCAATCTGATTGCCGGAGTACCGACAATAGAGCCGGATAAGCTGCCCCGAAAGACCGGTCGGGCAACCCATTCCGTCACACTGGAAATGGTTTCCTGTGAATTCGCCCCACCGCTCGATACAGTAAAAGAAGCGATCAGGGGTGGCACCCGTATCCTGAAAAATCAGGCCGGGTGCCCCTTCAATGCTTTTGCCATTCATCGATTGGGGGCAGAGCAACCCCGGGAACCGTCCATCGGCCTCAATGCAGGTGATCGGGGCTCACTGATCCACGAATGTCTGAGGCAACTCTGGCAGCACCTGAGAAACCAGCAACAGTTGCTGGCACTGTCCGAACCGGAACTGGCTTCACTGATCGAGTCAACCGTGAACGCTGTTCTGAAACCCTGGCAAAAGCAACGGGCGGACCTGTTCGGCAAGGCGTTTACCCGCATCGAACAAAAACGGCTGACACATTTGCTAAGTCAATGGCTATCCATTGAAAAGCAGCGCCCGGCCTTTAGCGTGGTAGCGCTCGAAAAGCACGAGAGCACACAATTTTCTGGACTGCCGCTGCGTATGGTCATCGACCGGATTGATCTTCTGGCCAGCGGCCAGAAGATCATCATTGACTACAAAACCGGCAAAGCGGAAACCAGTCAGTGGCTGGGTGATCGCCCAGAGGATCTCCAACTGCCGCTTTATTTACTGTGCAGTGACATACCCGCATCCGCCGTTTGCTTTGCCCGCATCAACCCGTCGGAACTCCTGTTTACCGGCTTTTCCGAGACCGACGGCCTGTTGGCTGGCATCGCGCCTCCCAGTGGCAAAAGGAAAGAGCCGGAAAGCTGGCAGGCCCTGGTGGATCAATGGCAACAGGCCGCAAATACCCTGGTGGAGGAATTCAAGACCGGTTATGCCGCTGTCTCTTTCCATAACAGCTTCGCCCGACAGTATCAAACCGAGCTGGAACCGCTGAATCGGGTCGTAGAAAGGCAGCAGCTATTTATAGATGAGGACAACGCATGACTGTGGCAGATGCGGCACAACGCCAGCGGGCACTGGATCCGAGGCGGTCTTTTGCCGTGGCCGCACCGGCCGGTTCCGGCAAGACGGAATTGCTTACCCAGCGGGTACTGGGGCTACTGGCAACAGTGGGCGCGCCGGAGGAAATCCTCTGTATGACCTTTACTCGGAAAGCGGCTGGCGAAATGCGACATCGCATTATTCAGGCCTTGACGCTGGCAGATAACCCTTCCCGCCCGGAGAGCGACCATCAGGCAACCACACTGCAACTCGCGGCCGCTGCCCTTGCCAGAGATCGGGAAAAAAACTGGCAACTGCTCCAGTCGCCAAACCGTTTGCGAATCCAGACCATCGACGGATTTTGCCTCAACCTCGCCCAGCAACTGGGGCCGGAAAGCGGTATCGGCGACTATGCCGAGCCGCTGGAAGACCCGGAGCCTCATTTCCGCCTGGTCATTGCCAAATGGCTGCTCCGCGAGCTGGAGCAGCAAACACCCCAGGGACAGGCCGTCGAGACCCTCCTTCAGCATCTGGATAACGACCTCAACAAACTGGAGCAGCTGCTGATTGCATTGCTGAAAAAACGCGAGCAGTGGTTATCCCATATGTTTTTTGCCAGAAATGCCCGGGATTACCTGGAGTCGTTTCTGAATAATGTGATTGAAGAAACGCTGGAAGCTGCAGCCACTCTGCTGGCACCCTTTGCCAGCGAAGTGGCCCTGCTGGCCGATTACGCTGGCAGCCATTTGCCGCCAGACAAGAATGATCAGCCTATCCGTTGGTGCAAGGGAATAACAGCGTTACCCGGCCACAACGCCGAAGATATGCCAATCTGGCTGGGCATTTGCGAGCTTCTGCTGACCAAGGAACCAAAATGGCGCAGCCGTTTGGACAAAAACACGGGCTTTCCAACCGAGGTCAACGGCGACAAGATTCTGGCCAAACAGCAAAAGGCGAGCCATGCCCAGTTGGTCGATCAATTACAAACCATCGGCGGACTGAAAGAATTACTGGAAGATATTCGAGCACTGCCCGAACCCCTCTATGAAGAAAACCAGTGGCTGGCACTGAATGCCCTGACCTATGTGCTTCCCACCCTGACGGCGACACTGAGCCTGCATTTCCAGCAGCACCGGGTTTGTGATTTTACTGAAATCACCCTGGCTGCACTGGGCGCATTGGGTCCCGAAGAGGAACCAACCGACCTGGCACTGCGGCTGGATTACCAGATAAAACATATTCTAACCGACGAATTTCAGGACACTTCCTCGGTACAGTTTGAGATTTTGCGACGTCTGATCGCCGGCTGGGAACAGAATGACGGACGCACGCTGTTCATCGTCGGCGATGCTATGCAATCGCTGTACAACTTTCGCAACGCCAATGTGGGTTTGTTTCTGGAGGCTCGAACACTACCCATCGGCCAACTGCAACTCGAAGCACTGGATTTGCAGGTCAACTTCCGCTCCCAGGAAAACCTCATCCGCTGGGTGAACGACACCTTTCCTGGCATTTTCCCGGCACGTGACGAAATCGGTCGTGGCGCCGTCAGTTACAACCCGGCCATTGCCTTTCGCGGTGTGCTACCGGAACAGCCCGTCACCCTTGATGCCTTCATCAATGCCCCCGATAACGGCCCTGAGGCATTGCGGATAGTGGCGCTGGTCGATGCCGCCAAAAAACGCAACCCACAGGGTTCGATCGGCATCCTGGTTCGAAGTCGTAACCATCTGCCCGACATTCTTGCCGCACTCCGGGAAGCAGGACACCACTGGCAGGCGACGGATATTGACCCGCTCGGCAACCGTATGCCGGTGGTCGATCTGATGTCCCTGACCCGCGCACTTCTGTCACCTGCTGACCGGATTGCCTGGCTGGCTCTGCTCAGGGCGCCCTGGTGCGGACTGGACATGGCGGATTTGCTCACGTTCAGCACGGCAAAGGCCGTCAGCACAGATGACGAAGGCATGCAGGCGCGTTTTCCGTTATTGCTGAGCCAGATGAACTGTATAACCGACATACCCGGATTATCCTCAACCGGCCGGCAAATTCTGCAACGGGTCAGCAAAACATTGATGGCCGCCTGGCAACAACGTCAGCGCCTGCCCCTACGCTGCTGGGTAGAGGGAACCTGGCGCGCACTGGGGGGAGAGGCGGCACTGAACGCAATAACAGACCAGCAACACTGTAACCAGTATTTTGACTTGCTGGAAAAACATGAGACGGCAGGCTGTATCGAGCACTGGCCCACCTTTGAAAAAGCGGTCAAATCACTCTATGCCGAGGCGGATGCCGGGGCAGACAGCAATCTCCATGTGATGACCATACACAAAGCCAAGGGACTCGAATTTGATACAGTCATCCTGCCAGGTCTGAATCGAAAATCCCGGGGAGAAGACAGGCAATTGCTATTGTGGCAGGAGCGCACCGGTATCAACGGAGAAAATCAACTGCTGATCAGCCCGCTGTCCCGGACGGATCAACAGAGTGATCCTCTCTATCAGTTCCTCGATCGCGAGCGAAAACTGAAAACCAGACTCGAAACAGCGCGGGTTCTCTATGTTGCGACCACCCGTGCCGTTGGCCATCTGCACCTCCTCTGCACCATGTCTGAAGACAAACCGGCTGCCGGCAGCCTGCTGGAGAGCCTTTGGCCAGCACTGAAAACCGACATTGAAAACCGATCCACATGGATTCAGTGGCACGATTATCCCCTCGTGAACAGCAAACCTGTCATCGCCCATGAAGCCGTGCTCAGTTCTCTACGCCGACTCCCGGCTGACTGGGAGAAGCCACCAACCGCGGGAACTGGGAAAACAACGCCACCAACCGTCGTGACACAAGCTCTGACGCTAGCTGAACTGGACACCGCCAGCCCGACACCGGAAGCTCGCCATACCGGTACCGTACTACACCGTATCTTGCGGCAGATGGTTATTGACGGCATTGATCAATGGTCCACGTCAACCATCCGGCAACGCATGCCTTTTTGGAACATTCAGTTGCGGCAGCTCGGACTTTGTGACACCACATCACCATTGGCGGTATTAGAGCGAGCTGTAGAAAACTGCCTCAGTGATCCAACGGCGAGATGGATTCTGGACAACCGACATCCGGACAGTGCCACCGAACTGGCGATTGACTACATTGCAGCGAACGGAGAACCGAAAACCGCTGTCATCGATCGGAGTTTTGTCGACCAGGAGATTCGCTGGATCATCGATTACAAAACCGCCAGTCCGAGAACCGGACAGACCACTCAACAATTCCTGGCGCAGCAGGTGGCTCAATACCGGGAACAACTGCAGCGCTATGCGCGGCTATTTGAGGACCCCGGTGCAATACCGGTTCAGAAGGCACTGTATTTTCCATTACTGCAGACAATCGAGCTCATTCCCTGAGTATTTTTAGCAGTTTGTTGCCCTCTCACACCATATCATCCCATCCGCCAGGCCTGCGAAGTGCCAACACAGTCGGGATTTCATGTAGAATAATCGGCTGACTGAACCATTATCGATTCGAGAAACCAATGACCAACGCTGTTGATAACATCAATATTCTCTCTCAGGATGTGCTGGTCACACCCAGAGATTTGAAACAGGAATTGCCACTGTCCGATGCTGCCCGAAAAACCATCACTGAGGGCCGCCAGGTCATTCAGGATATTCTTAACCACAGGGATCATCGGATCCTGGTGGTCATCGGCCCCTGCTCTATTCATGACACCAAGGCCGCTCTGGATTATGCAGCGCGACTGAAAAAACTGGCCGATGAAGTCAGTGACTCACTGTTCATTGTCATGCGTGTCTACTTTGAAAAACCCCGCACCACCACCGGCTGGAAAGGACTTATCAACGACCCCTACCTGAATGATTCCTTCAAGATTTCCGAGGGTCTGCATGTGGGGCGCAAACTGTTACTGGATATTGCCGAAATGGGCTTGCCAACCGCAACCGAAGCTCTCGACCCCATTTCACCACAATATATTCAGGATCTGATTTCATGGTCTGCTATCGGTGCCAGAACAACTGAATCCCAAACTCACCGGGAAATGGCTTCCGGGTTGTCGTGTGCGGTTGGCTTCAAAAATGGAACCGATGGCAGCCTGAGTGTGGCCATCAATGCGCTGAAATCCGTTGCCAGCCCACACCGCTTCCTCGGCATCAATGCCGAGGGTAGCGTGGCGATTATTACCACTGCAGGCAATCCCTACGCGCATGTTGTCTTGCGGGGGGGCGACGGCAAGCCCAATTACGACTCGGTTAGCGTCAATCTAGCAGAACAGGAACTGAGCAAAGCAGGTATTACGCCCAATATCATGGTGGATTGCAGTCACGCCAACTCCAACAAAAATCATGACCTGCAGATTCTGGTCATGGACAATGTGACCAATCAGATTCTGGAAGGCAATAAATCGATTATTGGCTTGATGATCGAGAGCAACCTCAAACCTGGCAACCAGAAAATACCTGCTGAGCTGAGTGATCTCGAGTACGGGGTATCAATCACTGATGCCTGTATCGGTTGGGATTCTACAGAGGCCGCACTACGCGGTATGCATAACAAGCTCAAGGCCGTTTTACCGCACCGCTGAAAAGCGGCCAATAGACTTCTATAAAAACATTAAAAAACGGGCCTAATAGCCCGTTTTTTAATGTTTTTATATTATATATCTAGTGAAAACTGTACCTAGTCCAGCATCGATGACACGCTTTAATACCTCTGCATTTGCGCCGGATTTACACAGGGTGCGAAAGCCAGCCAGCAGCGCAATCAGATAATCTGCCAACGTATCAACATCCTGCTCTTCACCGACCATGCCAGACTGCTTGGCCTCCAACAACCGAGTATAGAATAATTGGCGAATCCAGTGTATCGATCCTAGGGCTTTACCCGCGAGTTCGGGTTTATTGTTGCTCAGCTCGGAGATCCCATTAAATAGTAGACAACCATTGGTGAGTTGATCCTGATCGGGCTCAAGAAATGCCTTGTCAAAAAAAGCGGTGATTGCCTGACAGGGATCTTCGATACTAACCAGCGTGCTGTTAAAAAACTGGCACCGAAGATACGACATATAATGGTCGAGCACTGAACTGAACAGTGCGGATTTACTGCCGAAAGAGCCATAGAGGCTACCTCGGTTAAGATTCATAACCTCTAGAAGTCTGCTGATGGAACTGGCTTCATAGCCGTCCGACCAAAACAGATGAAGCGCATTATCCAGCACTTCCTCCCTATCAAATTCTGGCAACCTGGGCATAGAATGCTCCTTGCCGATTTATTAAGAACCAACTGATTTGTTATTTTAAGGTTGCACTTAAACAAAGACCATGCTGCAGCTCTAGATATAGGCCTGACTCCGATCAGAGTGATCGGTGACATCCCTGATACCTTTGAGCTCGGGAATTTTTTCCAGCATGGTTTTCTCGACACCTTCCTTGAGAGTCACATCGGCCATACCGCAACCCTGACATCCACCACCGAAGCGCAACACCGCCACATTATCTACAACTTCTTCAAGACTGATAACTCCCCCATGGGCGGCCAGTCCAGGATTAATTTCGTTGTACAGCAGGTAGTTAATCTTATCCTCCAGCGGACTGTCATCATTGATTCTTGGCATGCGCGAATTGGGCGCTCTGATGGTTAGCTGCCCACCAAACTTTTCATCGGCATAATCCACCTTGGCATCTTCAAGAAACGGCAAGCTGCGGTGATCAAAATACGCCTTGAAACTGCCCAGCTCCATCACCTCGTCCTGCTCCTGCTCTTCACCCGGCCGACAGTAGGCAATACAGGTTTCTGCTTTCGGTGTGCCGGGGTCTGTCACGAACATACGGATGCCAATGCCTTCACAATCCTGCTTGGCCAACAGTCCCGCCAGATATTGTTCGGCGGATTCGGTAATAGTGATACTCAGCATGGGAACAACCTGATCGATATACCTGACTAAATTAGTCATGTATTCTAGCAGTCTTGTCTGAACGCGACAATCAATCACCGCTTTTTATATCGGCACTGTACACTAACGGGCCTTTAAAGCCCGGCAAGCCGAGAAAGAGCGGATAAATCTGCTAGAATGGCGGGCCTTTTTTACCCCCAAGCCATAGGGATGCAAACCTTGAATAATCGGCAAAATCGCATCGACGCTCTCCGCCTTGCGGCATCACAACGTATCCTGATTCTGGATGGTGGTATGGGCACCATGATTCAGTCTCATCGCTTTACCGAATCCGATTATCGGGGAGAACGTTTTGCCGACTGGTCGCGGGATGTCGCTGGCAACAATGACCTGCTCTCATTGACGCAACCGCAGGCAATTCGTGCGCTTCACAAAGCCTATCTCGAAGCCGGCGCAGATATTATCGAGACCAACACCTTTAATTCCACCGCCGTATCCATGACGGACTACGGCATGGAATCTCTTGCTCGCGAATTAAACGAAGCGGGTGCCAGACTCGCCAGAGAAGCCTGCGATGCCATCGCCACAACGGACAAGCCCCGCTGGGTAGCTGGCGTTATCGGCCCCACCAGCAGGACCTGCTCAATTTCTCCAGACGTCAATGACCCCGGTGCCAGAAACACCAATTTTGATGAATTGGTAACAGCCTATATGGAAGCCACTGAGGGGCTGATTGCCGGTGGTTCGGACATTATTTTGATTGAAACAGTGTTCGATACGCTGAATGCCAAAGCGGCGGTTTTTGCGGTCCAGGCAGTTTTTGAAAAGCTCGGTACAGAGCTGCCCCTGATGATTTCCGGCACCATTACCGATGCCAGTGGCCGCACCCTGTCAGGGCAGACACCCGAAGCCTTCTGGAATTCACTGGCCCACGCCAGACCGTTTTCGATCGGGCTCAACTGCGCGTTGGGCGCCAAGGAACTCCGCCCACACATTGCGGAGTTATCGCGGGTTGCCAACACCCTGGTCAGCGCCCACCCCAATGCGGGGCTGCCGAATGAGTTTGGCGAATACGATGAAAGTGCCGCTGAAATGGCTGAAATTGTCGAAGAATTTGCTCAAAGTGGTCTGATCAATATTCTGGGGGGCTGCTGTGGTACCACCCCTGAGCATATTCGGGCAATCGCCGAGGCTGTGGCCAGCAAGGCCACTCGACAGGTGCCGGAAATCATGCCTGCCTGTCGTCTTTCCGGCCTCGAACCATTCAATATCACTGCCGAATCATTGTTCGTCAATGTGGGCGAGCGCTGCAATGTCACTGGCTCGGCCCGCTTCAAATCACTGGTCATGAACGGTGACTACGACACCGCCCTGCAAGTGGCGCGGCAGCAGGTGGAGGACGGCGCACAGATCATCGATGTCAATATGGATGAGGGCATGCTTGATGCCGTCGAGGCCATGACCACGTTTCTCAAACTGGTGGCATCGGAGCCGGACATTTCCCGCATACCGTTGATGATCGACTCATCAAAATGGCACGTAATCGAAGCCGGCTTGAAATGGGCCCAGGGCAAGTGCGTGGTCAACTCGATCAGTCTCAAAGAGGGCGAAGAGTCCTTTGTCGAACAGGCCAAACTCTGCCTGCGCTATGGCGCGGCAGTGGTGGTCATGGCGTTTGATGAGGACGGCCAGGCAGACAATCTGACAAGACGCAAGGAAATCTGCCAGCGCTGCTATGACATTCTGGTGAATCAGGTAGGGTTTCCACCCCAGGACATTATCTTTGATCCCAATGTGTTTGCAGTGGCCACCGGGATTGATGAACACAACAATTACGCGATGGACTTCATTGAGGCTTCAAGCTGGATTACACAAAACCTGCCTTACGCCCTGATCTCCGGTGGCATCAGTAATGTCTCTTTCTCGTTCAGAGGTAATAACCCGGTAAGAGAGGCAATCCACTCGGTTTTCCTCTACCACGCCATCAGGGCAGGGCTGCGGATAGGTATCGTCAATGCCGGGCAGCTGGCTGTCTACAGTGACTTACCCGATGAGCTGCGGGACCGGGTTGAAGACGTGATTCTCAACCGCCATAGCGAAGCCACGGAAAACCTGCTGAATATCGCTGAAAAATACCGAGGCGACGGCGCAGGCAAAGAGCGCAAGGAAGATATGGAGTGGCGCACCTGGCCAGTTGAAAAACGACTCGAACATTCGCTGGTAAAAGGAATTACCAGCCACATCGAAGAAGATACGGAAGCGGCGAGGCAACAGGCTGAACGGCCACTGCACGTCATTGAGGGTCCGCTGATGGACGGCATGAACGTCGTTGGCGACCTGTTCAGCGAAGGGAAAATGTTCCTGCCCCAGGTAGTCAAATCCGCTCGTGTGATGAAGCAGGCAGTCGCCTACCTGCAACCTTTCATAGAAGCTGAAAAAGAGGAAGGTGCCCAGGCCAATGGCAGGATTCTGATGGCCACGGTCAAGGGCGATGTCCATGATATCGGCAAGAACATTGTTGGTGTCGTTCTGCGCTGCAACAATTACGAAGTGATCGATTTGGGTGTCATGGTGCCCGCCGACAAAATTATTGATACCGCACTCAAGGAATCCGTGGATATTATTGGCCTCTCAGGACTGATCACCCCCTCGCTCGACGAAATGGTTCATATCGCAAGCGAACTGGAACGACGCAAACTGAATTTCCCGCTTCTGATTGGCGGCGCCACCACTTCCAAGGCCCACACTGCGGTTAAAATTGACCCGAAGTACCAGCGCAATCAGACTATCTACGTGCCCGATGCCTCCCGAGCGGTTGGTGTTGCCAGCAAGCTACTCAGCAAAGATCTGCGCGATGCCTTTGTCGCAGACATCCAACTGGAATACGAGCAGGTCCGGATTCGCACTGCCAACCGCAAACCACGCGGAACCATTCTTCCCTATAGCGATGCCCGAAAAGCAGGGCTTAAAACCGATTGGAAAAAATACCAACCGACGGTACCTCGCAAATTGGGTGTACAGGTCATGGAGGACTACCCGTTGGAAGAACTGGTGGAAATGATCGACTGGACACCTTTCTTCATCACCTGGGGATTGTCGGGCAAATACCCAAAAATCCTTGATGATGATAAAGTCGGTGAAGCGGCACGCAACCTGTTTGATGATGCCAAAAAAATGCTGCAAAAAATAATCGGCGGAAAACTGATCAAGGCCAGTGGTGTATTTGGACTTTGGCCGGCCAATACCATCAACGCCGACGATATTGAAGTCTATGCCGACGAATCACGTAGCGATGTACTCGGTACGCTGCACCAGATTCGCCAACAGACCAGAAAACCGGGGACTCCGCCACAGCTGATGTCACTGGCAGATTATGTGGCGCCGAAAGAAACCGGTATTCAGGATTATATCGGCGGCTTCGCAGTCACAGCTGGCATTGGTGCCGATGAACTGGCCCGGGAATTCGAAGCCAACGGCGACGACTACAACAGCATCATGGTCAAAGCGCTGGCAGACCGGTTTGCCGAGGCGTTCGCGGAGCGGCTTCACCAGCGTATCCGAACCGAGATTTGGGGCTATGCTGCCGATGAAGCACTGGACACAGAAGCGCTGATAAAAGAGGCCTACCGCGGTATCCGACCTGCACCGGGTTACCCGGCCTGCCCTGACCACAGCGAGAAAGAAACGCTCTTCAGGCTACTTGATGCCACTGCCAAAACGGGCATTTGCCTGACCGAGAGCTTCGCCATGCTGCCTGCAGCTTCAGTAAGCGGATTTTATTTTTCCCACCCACTCGCCAAATATTTCAATACCGGGAAAATTCAGCGGGATCAACTCGAAAGTCTGGCCGAAAGAAAAGGTGTGCCTATCGAACAAATGGAACGCTGGCTGAGTCCGGTGTTGGAGGATTGAGCGTGAATGATGACAACGATCAAAAGCCTGGTTTCTGGCAGATTGTATTCAGCACTCTGGCTGCTTTTTTCGGAGTACAAAGCAACAAAAACCGGGAACGGGACTTCAAACATGGCAATATTTACGCTTATGTCGCGTCAGGACTGATTTTCACTGTGCTGTTCATTTTCTGCGTGGTGGTGGCGGTAAAACTGGTGCTAAACAGTGCTGGAATCTAGAGAAACCCCTTCCGTAGCCAGTGTATCTAGGCATCAGACCGAAAAAAGCGGCCCATGGAGCCGCTTTTTTAGTATTCCCCGTGCTTCGAACCTACAAAGTCGTCAGCCAAAAGATAACCGCCAACACGACAATCGTTACGGCCGCAACAGTGGCGATGGCATCGACGCAACTGTCATCGTTTCTGTGTTCGTCAGATTGGACTACTTCCGCTTGGTCAGACATTTTTTAACCCTCTATGGCTTGATAAAAACGGCGCACGGCATTGTAGCAACATGAGGGCCAATTGTCCCAGCCACGATAATCACCTCAGCCCCGTTATTCCCCAACGGCCGGTGCTTATAGAGAAAAAGTTTTTCAAAATTGACCCCGCGGGCGCTATCATCCACATCCCACTGACAGCCTGCAGGAATACCTGTAGAATTCGCGCTTTTCCTCTGTCCAGCTGCTGAAAACCTGACAATTTATGTACCAATACACCGCAAACGATCAAAAAATTATTGAAGAACGAGTTGCCCAGTTTCGCGACCAGACCAGCCGTTATTTGGTGGGCGAACTGACCGATGAGGAGTTCCTGCCCTTGCGTCTGCAGAATGGTCTCTATATTCAGCGCCTGGCACCGATGCTCAGAATTGCTGTGCCTTACGGCCTGCTGAACTCAACACGACTGCGCAAGCTTGCCGACATCGTCAGGACCTATGACAAAGGCTACTGCCACATCACTACCCGGCAGAATATCCAGCTGAATTGGCCTCAACTGGAGGAAGTGCCTGACATCCTGGCTCAACTGGCAGAGGTGCAAATGCACGCCGTCCAAACCAGCGGCAACTGTATTCGCAATATCACATCGGACCAGTTTGCCGGTGTTGCTACCGACGAAATTGAAGATCCTCGCCCCTGGTGTGAAATTCTGCGCCAATGGTCGACCTTCCACCCCGAGTTCGCTTTTCTGCCGCGCAAATTCAAAATTGCCGTGAGTGGTACCGAAGGGGATCGTGCCGCTATCCTGGTTCACGATATCGGTCTGCAAATTGTCAGGAGTGATGCCGGGGAGATCGGTTTTCAGGTACTGGTCGGTGGTGGCCTGGGACGCACGCCGGTGATTGGCAGTGTTATTCGCGACTTTCTGCCCTGGCAACACCTGCTGACCTATCTGGATGCCATTGTGCGGGTCTATAACCGCTACGGTAACCGCGCCAACAAGTACAAAGCCAGAATCAAGATTCTGGTGCGCGCCTGGACGCCAGCCGTATTTGCTGAAAAAGTTGAAGCGGAGTGGGCCCATTTAAAAGACAGTCCGACAACACTCACCACTGAAGAGATCACACGGGTAAAAGCCTATTTTACCGAACCGGCTTATGAATCACTGGACGATGCCAACGCAGAAGCATCACTCAGGGAACTGGCCCAGGAACACAAAGCTTTCAGCCGCTGGCTGGAGCGCAATACCCATCCCCATCGGATCCCTGGCTATCAAATCGTCACTCTGTCGCTGAAGCCTACCGGTGTGGCTCCCGGGGATGTAACTGACAGCCAGCTGGAGGCCATCGCCGATCTGGCAGATCAATATTCTTTCAGTGAAATTCGCGCCACTCACAATCAGAATCTGGTATTGGCCGATGTCAAAAAATCGGATTTGTTTGCACTCTGGCAAAAAGCCAAGGTGGCTGGCTTTGCCACACCCAATATCGGCACTCTGACCGACCTGATCTGCTGTCCCGGTGGCGATTTCTGCTCCCTTGCCAACGCCAAATCGATCCCTGTGGCTGAAGCCATCCAGCGCCGCTTCGATGATATGGACTATGTCTATGACCTCGGTGATCTGACACTGAACATATCGGGCTGTATGAATGCCTGTGGTCACCACCATGTAGGAAATATCGGGGTGCTCGGCGTCGACAAGAAGGGCGAGGAATTCTACCAGATTCAACTGGGAGGCAGCGCGGGCAGAGAGGCCGAACTGGCCAACGTACTGGGCCCTTCTTTCGGCCGTGAGGAAATGCCCGACGTGATTGAGAAAATTCTCAATGTGTATCTAGAAAACCGCCGCGGGGACGAACTGTTCATAGATACCTGTCGCCGCATTGGTCTCGATCCCTTCAAGGAGAGCGTCTATGCCAAAGATCATCATTAAGGACAAAATTGTCGACGACAAATGGGAAGTTCTCCCCAAAGTGTTTCTGGGAGAGCCACCAGCCAACAAGCTGTTGCTACTACCCATGCAGTATTGGCTGGAACATTCAGAAAACCTTCGCCTGCCGGTACTGGGCATCTGGATAGACAGCGATGAAGAGGTAGAAGATATCGGTGACAAAGCCAATATGTTCCCGGTTATCGCCATCAACTTCCCCTCGTTTACCGATGGGCGCGGTTTTACTGCAGGCCGGTTGTTGCGTGAGCGCTATGGCTTCAATGGTCAGCTGCGAGCTATCGGCCATGTCATTCGTGATCAGTTGTTTTACCTGAAACGCTGCGGTTTCGACGCTTTTCAGCCAAGGGAAGGGACCGATCTGGAAGAGGCACTGAAATCCCTGAATGATTTCAGTGTTACCTATCAGGCTGGTACGGACGACCCCAACCCACTATTCCGTCGCGACGAGTAACATGATTATCCGATATCATCCTGCTCAAAAATAAAACAGTAGCGCAGAGAGCAGCCTCTGCCGGCAATGCTTTCACAGCAGACAGACTTGTCGCTCCAGAATCCATCGCGCACAATACAGATTCTGGAGTGGTTTTATGTCAGAAACCTTTTTTCAATCGTTCTTCCTGATTTTTACTGGCTCGGCCGTTATTGCCTCCATGGCGATTTTTGGCCGACAGCCCTTACTCGTCGCCTACATCACCCTGGGCGCACTGATTGGCCCCTACGGTTTTGGCTGGGTACAGGACGTGCACCTGCTGTCAGAAATTTCTGAAATCGGTATTATTTTCCTGCTGTTCCTGCTGGGCCTGGATCTACAACCAAAATCACTACTCAGTGCCTTCAGGAAGGTTACTGTGGTAACCCTGATCAGTTCGCTCGTTTTTGCCGGGGTCGGCTACCTGATTGCGCGATTGCTTGACTTCACAGCGACTGAATCATTAATTATCGGCTCAGCCATGATGTTTTCCAGCACCATCATTGGTATCAAGCTGCTGCCTACTACAATTCTGCATCACCGACATATTGGCGAAATGATGATCGGTTTACTGCTGATGCAGGACTTTCTTGCCATTTTTGTTTTGTTGGTCCTACTCAGTGGCGATAGCGGGCAAATCAATATCACGCAAATCGGCATCACTCTGCTCTCCCTGCCCCTCCTGATACTGTTTGCCTGGGGCTTCGTGCGCTGGGTACTACTCAAACTGATCGCAAAGTTTGACCGTATGGGCGAGTATATCTTCCTGCTCGCCATTGGCTGGTGCATGGGATTGTCTGAACTGGCAGAGGTGCTCGGATTGTCGCGGGAAATTGGCGCTTTTCTGGCTGGTATAACGATCGCTTCCAGCCCCATTTCTCAGCATATTGCCCTGACACTGAAACCGCTTCGGGACTTTTTCCTGATTATGTTTTTCTTTTCCCTTGGCGCCGGCTTTAATCTCGGCCTGCTCCCGGAGATCGCCCTTTCGGCGGCGATACTCGGGATAACCATGTTGATCCTCAAACCCGTGGTGTTTCGGGTCTTGCTTGAGCGCCAGAGTGAGAAAAAAGTGCTGGCCTGGGATCTCGGTTTCCGACTCGGACAAATCAGCGAGTTCTCCCTGTTGATCGCCTATGTAGCCTTTAATGCCTCGCTGATCGGGGTTATGGCATCACACCTGATACAGGCTGCCGCCATATTGACCTTCCTGGTATCCAGTTATATTGTCACGTTCAATTTCCCCAATCCGATCGCGGTGAGTGAAAAGCTCCGACGCAATTGACCGGATAAAAATGGGGCTATTGCTCAGACAGAGTAACGGCTGTGGCATAACCGGTCCCACCATCTGAGCAACAGGCTGTCGACCCTGCTTTCCGCAACAAGTCCGAGCTTTTCCGGCAAAGACTTGTGCTCCAGATAGCTGACCTGATAGATATCAGCCTCGTTCGAACGGTCAACCAGGTATTCATCACTGGTCATGAGCTTATCCACCAGCGACATTTCTAGGGCTCGGGTACCCAACCAGACCTGCCCCGTGGCAATTTTATCGACGTCCACATTCTTTCTGTGACTGCCAACAAAATCCTTGAACAGGTCATGAATCTCCTGCAGATCCTCAATGAATTTTTCACGCCCCTCTTCGGTGTTTTCCCCAAACATCGTCAGCGTTCGTTTGAATTCACCCGCCGTATGCAATTCCATATCCACATCGTGTTTTTTGAGCAGTCGGTTGAAATTGGGGATCTGCGCAACCACGCCGATGGAACCGATCATGGAAAAAGGAGCCGCGAGGATTTTATCCGCCACACAAGCCATCATATAACCACCACTGGCAGCTATTTTGTCGACACAAATCGTGAGTGGAATACCCCGTTTTTTAATACGGTCAAGTTGACTGGCTGCCAGACCATAGCTGTGTACCATTCCACCGGCGCTTTCCAACAGAACAATGACTTCGTCCTCCGGTTTTGCCTGGCTCAAAACTGCAGTAATTTCTTCTCTAAGGCTTGCCACCGCCGAAGCACGCAGATCCCCCTTAAACTCCAGTAGAAATACCCGAGCCTTTCCAGAGTCTTTCCTGAGGCGCTTTTTCATATCCCGCTTTTTCTGTTTTGCCAGTTTTTTTCGTTCGGCCGTACTGAGCATGGCAGACTGTACCGCACTCGCCATCTGCT
>NZ_CBFHYF010000015.1:0-38821 GCF_965660005.1 Porticoccus sp. | reverse complement strand
TAGTGCGAGTGACGGGCAAGGGGGGCAAGGAACGCATGGTTCCGATGGGCGAGGAGGCGATGATTTGGCTGGAGCACTTCATGCGAGAAGCACGCCCCCTGATATTGGGCGCGGTACAGAGTGACGTGCTGTTCCCCAGCCGTCGCGCCCGACAGATGACCCGGCAGACCTTCTGGCACCGGATCAAAGGTTACGCGCGCCAGGCCGGCATTGAAAAACCTCTCTCGCCACACACACTCCGCCACGCATTTGCTACCCATTTGCTGAACCACGGAGCCGATCTCAGGGTGGTACAATTGCTGCTTGGGCACAGTGATCTTTCCACCACACAGATCTATACCCACATTGCCAATACCCGTATCAAGGCGTTGCATGCGGAGCACCATCCGAGGGGGTGAGTGAACCCTTGTGACGATGAAGACTCAATATCTGATTCCCGATGCTGAATTTGACAAGAGAAACCTGTGATGATCAAAAAAATTCTGGGCATGACAATCGCATTGATACTGTTACCTGCAGCCTTTGCTGACGAGGTATCAGAAGATGTACGCAAGACCATCCTGGACAAGCTACAGGAAACCCGCTCTGATCTGGAATATGGTGCAGTGGAAGCATCCCCCATAGATGGGCTCTACCGCGTGCGAATCAATGGTACCCAATTCTTCTATGCCAACAGAACCGGGGATTACATTATTACGGGGGACATGTATCAAACCCGTCCCGGAATGTTCGTGCCGGTCAAGGATTTGGCTGCGGCCAAATTGCGCAAAGAAATGTTGGGTACGGTGGCAACGAAAGACATGATTGTTTTTCCCGCTGTGGATACGCGGAGATACGTCCTCCATGTTTTTACGGATGTGGATTGTGGATATTGTCGAAAACTCCACGTTGAAGCTGTTCCCGAATTGAATATGGCCGGTGTGGAGGTCCGTTATCTGGCCTTTCCGCGAGCCGGACTGGATTCTGGCTCCTATCGCAAGGTGGCCTCAGCATGGTGTGCGAAAGACAAGCTGGCCGCACTGACAGCACTGAAAAACCGCGAACCGATAAAAGAGAACGTCTGCGTGGATAACCCCGTTGCCAGTCACTACGAGCTGGGTCAGAAAATAGGTATCAGCGGCACCCCGGCGCTCATTCTGGAAGACGGTGCCCTGTTGCCTGGCTACAGCCCGGCGAGCGAATTGCTCACGATTATGGGGCTTGATGATGGAAGTGATGGTTAGAGAGTGATAACCGGTGTGACCAAATCATCGCGGGCAGATTGACAGTCCCTTTACCGCCAATTAAGGTTGCGAACCTTCACCAGCGCGCTGGTCTGTGTACGTTTTTTGCATTTTTGCACAGTGAATGGATCTCGCAGTTGCTGCTTTAGTGGCATTGCCGCACCAGCGTCCCTGTTGCGGGCTGAAACAGTATTACCCCAGTTGGCTCTGGATCAAACCGGTTAATACCGAGGCAAATCGATTGAACTCAGTAAAAGTTGGCCTGTGCGGCCTGGGAACGGTAGGCAGTGGTACATTTAACGTATTGCAGCGCAATGGCGATGTGATCAATGCCAGGGCGGGCTGCCGTATTGAGATAATTCAAGTGGCAAGCAGACGCCCCAATCCTGCCTGCAATCTGGGCGACACTCCGGTTACCGGTGATGTTTTTGCCGTTGCCCGCAATCCCGATGTCGATATTCTGGTGGAGCTGATAGGTGGCATTACGGTCGCCCGCGAATTGATTCTCGATGCCATTGAGCATGGCAAGCACATTGTTACGGCGAACAAAGCGTTAATTGCCGAATACGGCAACGAAATTTTTAATGCGGCCAAGGCCAAGGGTGTCACTGTCGCCTTTGAAGCCTCTGTGGCAGGCGGTATTCCTATTATCAAGGCAATGAGGGAAGGGCTTGCAGCCAATCGAATTCAATGGCTGGCCGGGATTATCAACGGCACCGGCAATTTTATTTTGACAGAAATGCGTGACAAAGGCCGGGCTTTCGAGGATGTGCTGGTGGAAGCTCAGCAGCGCGGCTATGCAGAAGCAGACCCGACCTTTGATGTGGAAGGGATTGATGCGGCCCACAAGTTGGTTATTCTGGCCTCTCTCGCCTTCGGTATTCCGCTGCAATTTGAAAAAGTCTTTACCGAGGGTATCAGCCAGCTGGATACCCGGGATGTGGCCTACGCCCAGCAGCTCGGTTACCAGATCAAGCATCTGGGTATTGCCCGTCGCAACAACGGCGGCATTGAATTGCGGGTTCACCCCACCCTGATTCCCCGCAAGCGACTGATTGCCAATGTCGATGGTGTCATGAATGCCGTGCTGGTCAAAGGTGATGCCGTGGGCCCAACCCTATATTACGGCCCGGGTGCCGGGGCGGAACCTACCGCCTCTGCGGTGATTGCCGATATTGTGGATCTTGCCCGTACCCTGACGGCCGATCCGGAGCATCGGGTGCCCCATCTGGGTTTTCAGCCAGAGCAGCTGAGCGATATCCAGGTATTGTCTATCGAACAGGTCGAAACCGCTTACTATCTGCGTATCACCGCACGTGATGTGCCGGGGGTTTTGTCAAAGATTACCCAGATTCTCAGCGATGCCGAAATCAGTATCGAGGCCGTTATCCAGAAAGAGGCGGATGATGGTGAGGACTATGTGCCGTTGATTATTCTCACCGACCGTGCCGTGGAGAAAAAACTCGACGAAGCGGTAGACAAGATTCAACAGTTGCCCACCACCGAGGGTAATATTGTCAGGATTCGTGTGGAATCGCTGAGCTAGCGTTTTCCGTTTCAAGAACAGAACAGGTATCAAACGTGAACTATATCAGCACCCGCGGCCAGGCCCCGGTATTGAGTTTTGAAGATGCAGTGCTGGCCGGCTTGGCTACTGATGGCGGTCTTTATGTGCCGGAAACCCTGCCACAGTTTTCTCGGGAAGAAATTGCCAGCTGGTCTGGCCTGTCCTATCAGGAGCTGGCCTTCAGGGTGATGTCCCCGTTCATGGCCGGTGAGGTTCCGGATGATACGCTACGGGAACTGATCGACAAGGCTTACAGCACCTTTCGCCATGATGCCATCGCGCCTCTCATTCAAAGCGGTCACAACGAATTTATTCTCGAACTGTTTCAGGGGCCGACGCTGGCCTTTAAAGACTTTGCCCTGCAATTCCTCGGTCACCTGCTGGACTATGTGCTGAAGAAGCGCAACCAGCGTGTCGCCATCATGGGAGCCACCTCCGGTGATACTGGCTCGGCTGCGATTGAAGGCTGTCGCCACAGTGACAACGTGGATATCTTTATTCTTCATCCCTATCAACGGGTGTCCGAAGTACAGCGCCGCCAGATGACCACGGTGTTGGAAGATAATGTCTTTAACATTGCCCTGCAGGGTAACTTCGACGATTGCCAGAACATGGTGAAAGCCAGTTTTAGTGATCAGTCTTTCCTGCCGGAAGGGCGCCAGCTGGTGGCAGTCAACTCGATCAACTGGGCGCGTATCATGGCCCAGATAGTGTACTATTTTTATGCGGCACTGGCGCTGGGTGCTCCCCATCGCCCGGTGGCGTTTTCTGTGCCCACCGGTAACTTCGGCGACATTTTTGCCGGTTACCTGGCCAGTCGCATGGGTCTACCGATTGATCAGTTGGTGATTGGCACCAATGCCAATGACATACTGCACCGCTGTATCAGTGCCAATGACCACAGTCTGCACCAGCTGGTTCACAGTTTGTCGCCATCCATGGATATCATGGTATCGAGTAATTTCGAGAGGATGCTGTTCGACCTTTATGACCGGGATGGGGCAGCTCTTGCCGCCCTGATGGCCGACTTCAAAAAAACCGGCAATCTGCATCTCAGCGAGACCGCACTGGCCAGTGCGCGTAAGCTGTTTACCAGCTACCGACTGGATGATGAGTCCATGGTGGCGGTCATTCATGATATGTGGCTGAAAAACGGTTATTTACTCGACCCTCACACCGCTATTGGCATCGCCGCAGCGCGTCATACACGCCGCCGCCAGGATATTCCGATGGTCTGTCTGGCCACGGCCCATCCGGCAAAATTTCCCGAGGCGGTGCGCAAGGCCGGATACCAGCAGGATCCACCTTTGCCGCATCACATGGCCGATCTGTTTGAACGCGAGGAGCGATATTCCGTGCAGCCCAACGAGATTGCGTCGGTGCAGCAATACATGGCTGAACATATCCGCCGTTAACCGGGGAGAAGAGAGCAGCGACACCTATTTCAGTTTTTTAAGATAGTCGTAGATAGCCATTTGTGAGCGCACTTTTTTCTTGTTGCCCCGTTTTACATAGGTGTTGCTTTGCTGTTCATCAATAACGCGGGCCTTGCAGCGATCGCTGAACTGGATTTCCAGAATATCAATCACGCGCTTTTTCAAGGTGGCGTCCAGAATGGGTACGCCCACTTCAAGCCGGTAATCGAGGTTGCGGGTCATCCAGTCCGCCGATGACAGATAAACCGCGGGGTCGCCGCCATTGTGGAAGACCAGACAGCGGGGGTGTTCCAGAAACCGGTCCACAATACTGATGATCGAAATATTGTCTGACAATCCCTTGATGCCGGGTTTAAGCGCGCACATTCCCCTGACAATCATGCGTATTTTGACGCCGGCCTGACTTGCCGCATAGAGCTGCCTGATAATGCTGTCGTCCACCAGATTATTGAGCTTCAGGCTGATAACGGCTTTCCGGCCAGATTTTGCAGCATGAATCTCACGGTTAATCAGTGCGCGGATTTTTCGTCGATTGTTGAAGGGCGAGACCTGCAGGTATTTGAAGTCGTAGTGCTTGAAGCTGTATTCAATAAAGTTGAAGACATTGCGCACTTCATCGCAAATATTCTGGTGGCAGGTAAAAAGGGAAAAATCCGTGTAAATTTCAGCGGTCTTCTCGTTGAAGTTGCCCGTGCCAATATGGGCGTAGAACTGCTCTCCATCCTGGGTTGCTCTGGCAATCAGACACAACTTTGAATGTGCCTTGAGGCCGGGTACGCCCAGCATGACTGTGATACCCGCCTCGGCGAGTTTTTCGGAGAGTTCCAGGTTCTGCTTTTCATCAAAGCGGGCTTTCAGTTCCACATTCACTGTGACCTGCTTGCCATTGCGTGCCGCATCCATCAGGCACTCCACTACCCTGGAGTCTTTTGCCACCCGATAGATGTTTATCTTTATGGAGATAACGTTGGGGTCAAATGCCGCCTGGCGTAATAATTCCACAAAATAATTGAATTTTTGATAGGGGTAGTAGAGCAGGATGTCGCCCTGGTCAATCGCATCAAAGGTGTTTTTGGCGCGGTCAAACTGGCTGACAGACAGGGCGGGAATTGGCGGGCTGGCGAGGTATTTTTCGCCGGGATTGGCAAAGCCGATAAAGTCGCGAAAGTTGCGGTAGCGGCCCCCCGAAATAATGCTGTCGCCTTTGGCAAAGCCAAACTTGCTTTTTAACATGTCAATCATTTCGGTAGGCATTTCCCGGTCGAAGGTGAGCCTGACGGGATTGGCCTGAAGGCGTTGCTTTAGCCCGATCGACATTTTTTCCACGAGACTTCGGTCAATTTCATCGTCGAGTGTGTACTCGGCGTCCCGGGAAAACTTCATCGACCAGGCATTGAGGCTGTGATAGCGGAAAAAGTCCACCAGCACCATATCCAGGCAGTACCGAATGGCCTCATCGATAATCATAAAATGCCGACGACGATTTCTCTGGTCATTTGGCAATCTCAAAAAACGACTGCTGGTGTCCGGCACTTCCAGCAGTGCATAACTGACCCCCTCTTTCATGCCAATTTCCACCACCAGGTAGTTGGCGCCATCCCGCAGCACTTTCGATAGATCGATTTCCGGGGTGACCAGGATCGGCACAATACGGGGTAATACCTGTGCGCGAAAATGTTCGCGAACCCATTCACCCTGGCTGGCAGAGAGGTCCTCGGGCATTAAAAAATAGATACGCCGTTTCTGTAACTCTATCAGTACCGATTGGAAAGCACGGTCAAATCGTACCGATAGCTTGGCAATCCCCTTGTTGATATCGCGCAACAGCTGTTTACTGTCCTTTGCCGAGCCCGCGATCTGTTCAATCAGTACTTTGCGTCTGACATCAGCCACTCGAACCTTGAAAAATTCATCCTGATTGTCAGAAAAAATACCGAGGAAATGCACCCGGTCAATCACCGGGTTCTCTTCATCCTCAGCTTCCTGAATGACACGCTCATTGAAGGCAAGCCAGCTCAGTTCTTTTGGGTAAATTGGGTATTTTTTCATGCGCGACCTGATGCTATCTGCAATGATTTATGACGTTTTGCCGAATCAGCATAGCGTGTCCTGAATACCTTTGTATGACATTTAAATGACAGATGAATGACAGTCTTCTGTGGAGTTCCACGGAATGTCTCACATTCTGTCCGACTCAGGAAGTCATGCTCCTGCAGACTCAGTCATCAATCCATTCCCGCATGGACAATGCTTTGGTTTTCTCCATAATACCCAGCGTTCTCCGCTCCGATGGGTGTGCGGACTATTGATGAAAGGCCAGGTTATGAAACGGTTATTGATGGTCGCTGGTGTGTTGTTCGGCGTCACTGCGCTGTTGATCTATGGCTACAAACCTATGCTCAATGCCTGGCACACCGGTGTCCTTTCCTGGCACGCCTTTCGCCTGAGCAACACCGTGCTGCTCGAGGGCGCGATGGATCTGTCGCGCTATCGCGTAACCATAGATGGCAAGACAATCCCGGCGCTTGAGGACGATCTCTCGGCACTGACCTATAACCCAGAGAAAAACACCCTCTGGGCACTGTTGAACAGTAATCCGGTGGTGGTGGAACTGTCTCTCGAGGGTGGGTTGTTGAGGGCAATCCGGATCGGGGGTGTCAGGGACATGGAGGGTTTTACACATGTCAGCGGCGACCGCTATGTGATTGCCGAAGAGCGCACCCACCGCTTGCTGGTCGTCGATATTCCGGACGACGTGGAGAGCGTCAATATCGAGGGTGTTCCAACCCTGGTGGTGGGGATCGGCAGTGACACCAACAAGGGTTTTGAGGGACTCTCCTGGGATGATGACGGGCAGCGGCTACTGGTGGTGAAAGAGCGCAATCCAATGCGGGTGATCGAAGTTACCGGGTTCGTCAATTCCCTTGTGGGTGAGCCGATGAATGTCGGTATTCGGGAGATCAAATCACCCGGCTCACCGGAGCTTTTTATGCGGGACCTGTCGTCGATTACTCATGTCAGGGGAGTGGGGCACGAGTTATTTCTCAGCGATGAATCCCATATGCTGGTGGAATATAATGACGAGCGAAAATCCATCAGTCTGCTGGATTTGCGAGCTGGCAGGAGTGGTCTGGAGAACACTATCCCCCAAGCTGAGGGCGTGGCCGTAGACAGCGAACTGAATATCTATATCGTCAGTGAGCCAAATCTGTTCTACCGGTTCTCTCCGCAATAGTTTTTGCTCTGGATGTATTCTCAATTAACCCATGTTGGTATGTCGGTGGGTATGCGTTCTGGCCAGTAGCGTTTTCAGTGTCACCTGGTCCGTGAGGGGTGCTGATCGATGCTGCTACTCAGCAGCGAATCTGATACCCTTGCCAACCACAATAACTGATAACAGTGCATGGCAAGTCATAACGGTTTTGCGGTTTCCGGCAAATCAAAACACCGCTTCATCTGCTGTCAGGAGGGCCAGTTGCCATTCAATCCGCCAGTCTCAATTGCTGTGAGTCTCCCCGGCGAAGTAATGACGAGTGGAGCATGTATCAATTCCCGTCCATCCGGCACGCCAGTGTCAGCCGTTTCCATTCCGGAAGGTGCGCGGTGACATCATGAACATCAAATTCATACTGGCTGCTGTGCCTTATACATTGTCAGGCAGAATTCAGGTGGCGGGAGGGCACCTGCCTGTTGCCGGGCATACTGTCCCGGCCGACTTTGTGGGGGTTGGTGTCACGACCGCGGATAGCCCGCTGGTGGATGATTACGTGCTGGAGCGTCTCGCCGAACTGGGCATCAGGCAGGTTCGCGTCGATTTTACCTATGGGGATATGGCGGGTCCGGTCGCCCGGCTACTGGATCGCCTGCTGGCCACCGACATTCAGGTTCTGTTGCATCTTGTACAACCGTTTGAGGAAGTGAAGCGAATTGCCAGTCCCGAAGGACAGGCGGCGTGGCGTGAATTTGTCAGTGCCACTGTTGCCTGTTACGGTGAAAAGGTGTGGGCAATCGAGGTTGGCTCAACCATCAATCGCCGTCGCTGGTCCGGCTACGACACCGAGAGTTTTTTTACCAGCTGGGGCATTGCCTACGATGAAATCAAATCCCGCAATATCAGGCTGGTCGGCCCAAATATCACTGATTTTGAGCCACTCTGGAATATCGCTGTACTGACCCGTTTAAAACAGGACGGCAAACTGCCCGATATACATACCAACAACCTCTTCAGTGAACGGGTAGTGGAGCCGGAGCGGTTTGATCACCGCTTGCTGGGTAGCTGGATCGGGCAACTTGTCAAAGTAAATCTAGTCAAAAAATGCCGGATTCTCAAGAAAATCACCAGTGACTTTGGTATCGATGAGCTGGTGTCCCCCGCTGCCTTCTGGACGCTGCCCCGCATCAAACGTGTGCTGGTCAACAGTGAACAAAAGATGGCGGACTACCTGACCCGATATATGGTGCTATGTGCCGCCTCCGGGTCAATGCGTCAGATTTATTGGGGCCCGATGCTGTGCAATCGCGAGGGACTGATTGATGATGACACCGGCACTTACCCTTTGCTTGAAAGGGTAACGCATTACCATCGTGTATTCGGTGATGAGGCCAGCTACCGAATTCGTCCGGCCTTCCGGGCAATGAAAACCTTTATCGCGAAAATCTCCGGCAGTCGCTACGAGGGTGCGCTGGCCACCACAGGCGGGTTGCAGATACATGTCTTCCGTGACGACCGCTACCTGGTTCATGTGGTCTGGATAGAAAACGGCAAGGCGCTCCCCCTCCATGCCTGTTATCGCGAGGGCGATATCGACGCCAGTGAGATACTCGATCGCGAAGGTGATCACCTGACAGGTAAGCCACAACTGATTTCAGAGGCACCCCTGTTTCTGACCTGGCCCGCCACAGTAGATGTGCAGCTGGTCGAGCCCGACTTCAAGCAGACAGAGCATATCTACCGCCATATTCCCGGTCAGGAATACTATGTGTATAACGATGATCAGTGGCACGGTATGTTGATGGCCGGTAGCCCGGTCGAAGCGGAAGGGCGTTTCAGAAGTCTGCATCCGGATCACCTGCCTGGCGCCACCCAGGAGACCCTGTTGCGTCGTGCCCGCAACGCTGTCTGGACAGTCGAGGATGTACTGGCCACTGCAGTTGTGGCAAAAAAATCGCTGAAAATTCATCCCCACAAGCGCTTTTTCGACAGACAAAAGCCCTCAAAAGCCCGCCGCAGCTGGATCGCCGCTGCAGAGTTATTGCGCAGGGGTATCCCCACGGCGATGCCGGTGGCCTACTTCGAAAAAGTCGGTGATCGGAGTCTGCTGGAGAATTACTTTATCTGTGATCGGGTCGACACAGATTTTACAGCCAGGGAAATACTGTCGGCATTTCGTGATGGTGCCACTCGCTTTCAGGACATTCCCGCTGAGCAGGCCTACCGGGAGCTGGGACGTTTCCTGTTTGAGATGCACTGCCGGGGAGTCTATTTCCGGGATCTTTCCGGTGGCAACATCCTCATTAAAAAATCACCCACCGGAGAGCTTCAGTTCACCCTGATCGATATTAACCGGGCGCGTTTTTTCAATCGCGGTGCCACAATGATGGAGCGACTGTCCGATCTGTCCCGAGTCTGCAACAAGCTGCATTGGGCCGGCCGAGAGGAGTTGATCGGCCAGTATCTGCAACGGCCTGAGAGCGGAGGTGCTATTCCATGGCATTACCGCATCCCCTTCTACCTTTACGACTTCAAGGCCGCCTTCAAGCGCCGCTTTGGCCGCAAGGCCATCAAGCGATTGCTTAACAGGGCTGCCGGATCTGACGGAAGCTCGAAGTAACTGGTCTGAAGTGACGGGTTAAAGTAACCGACGAGCGTGAGAGACCGTTGGCAGAAAATTAGCGGCTCCCGGCGCTGCAACTACCTCTCCAGAATGGCCGCCACGCCCATACCGCCAGCGGTGCAGATCGAAATCAGGCCGCGACCCTGTCCCGCCAACTCCAATTGCCTTGCCAGCGTGCCGGCTATCCGTGCGCCAGTCGCGGCAAAGGGGTGGCCGACCGCCAGGCTGCTGCCGGTCATATTGAGTTTGTTGCGATCAATACTGCCGAGAGCCCTGCCCAGCCCCAGTCTATCCCGGCAGTATTCCTCCGACTCCCAGGCCCTGAGCGTGCAGAGCACCTGTGCTGCAAAGGCCTCGTGAATTTCATAATGGGTGAAATCCTGCAGGCTGAGTTCGGCACGTTGCAGCATTCTGGCCACCGCCACAGTGGGTGCCATCAGCAGGCCTTCGCCACCCACATGATCGACCGCAGCCGTTTCCATGTGGGTGAGACGTGCCAGCACGGGCAGATTATTGGCGGCAGCCCATTCCTCGCTGGCCAGCAGCAGGGTGGCGGCCCCGTCGGTCAGCGGCGTGCTGTTACCGGCAGTCAGAGTGCCTTTGGCACTGCGATCAAAAGACGGCTTTAGCTTTTCCAATTGCGCCAGTGTCAGGGCGTGGCGCAGATTGTTATCCCGCAACATGCCTGCACAGGGACTCAGCAGGTCATCGAAAAAACAGTTGCTGTAGGCGGACTCGGCGCGGTGGTGGCTGGCCAGCGCCAGTTCATCCTGTGCTTCGCGGCTGATCTGCCATTGCTTCGCCATTAACTCGCAGTGCTCGCCCATACTCAGTTCGGTGCGCGGTTCAGTGATGGCGGGAGCCACCGGTGCGAGCTCTGAAGGGCGAAAGCCTTTCAAAGCCGTCAGTTTCTGACGGGTGGTTTTTGCCTTGGATAGGGCCACCAGCCGTTGGGAAAACCGCCTGGAAAACAGCACAGGCACATCACTGGCACTGTCGGTACCGGCGGCAATGCCACACTCAATCTGCCCACAGGCGATTTTCGAGGCGATGCCAAAGGCCGCTTGCAGGCTGGTGCCGCAGGCCTGCTGGAGCGTGATGCCGGGAGTCAGTGGCGACAGGCCGGTACTCAATAGTGCTTCGCGGGCCAGGTTGAAATCCTTCGGGAATGTCATCACAGCGCCCGCCACCAGCTCATCCATCTGCCGCCCATGCAGGTTATAGCGATCCACCAGCCCTTGCAGGGCACTGACCAGCATATCGAGGTTGGTCAGATCAGCGTAGCCGGTCCCGGCCCGGCAAAAAGGAATACGGTTCGCCCCGACAATGGCTACCGGGCGAAGGGTTCTGGATTGGCTCATGGTTTCACCTCCGACTGCTGGTGTTCCAGGTAATGCATCGGGCCGCCGAGAAAGGGGGCAAAGCCGGTGCCGAAAATGACCCCGGCGTCCAGCAGGTCGGCACTGTCGACAATGCCATCATCTAGGCAGTGTTGGCACTCGGCCAACAGGGGTTTGATCAGGCGGTCGCCGAGAATGTCCATGGCCACCATATCACTGGCTTTGCCTTTGTCAGGCTTGCCTTTCTTCCACCGGTAAAAGCCCTCGCCGGATTTCTTGCCGAGCTTGCCCTCGTCAATCAGTGCCTCCAGTTTTGCGATGGCTTCCTGTCTGTCCGGTGCGAGTTTCTTGACCACGCTGAGTGCGACATCGAGTCCGACGGTATCCACCAGTTCAACTGGTCCCATCGGCATGCCGAAGCGTTTGGCTGCCTCATCCACGGTGGCCATGCTGTGTCCTTCCTCGAGCAGATTGATCGCCTCCAGCATATAGGGCGCCAGCACGCGATTGACCAGGAAGCCGGGAGCGCTGTTGACCGGCAGGGGGAATTTGCCGATGCGGTTGCTGAACAGGCAACCTTTCTGAATATCAACGGCACTGGATTGCTCACCTCGCACCACTTCCACCAGCGGCATTTTTGCCACCGGATTAAAGAAGTGAAGCCCAATCAGCCGTTGCGGCTGCTGCAAGCCCAGTGCAATTTCATGCAGCGGAATGGCGGACGTGTTGGTCGCCAATACAGCGTCGCCCCGGGCTGTTTTCTCCAAATCCTTAAAGAGCTGCTGCTTGGCCTCCAGATTTTCAAAAATCGCCTCGATTACGACATCCGCCCGGGCAATACCTTCTCCGTCCACATCGGCGATCAGGCGACTGCTCGCCGCCGAGACCTGTGCCGGGCTGCGCAGTTTTTTCCTGAACAGTTGTTCGGCCCGCTTTATGGCAGGCTCGATGTATTTGGCTTCCCGGTCCTGCAATGTGACTTCCATTCCCCGCAGTGCGCACCAGGCGGCAATGTCGCCGCCCATGACACCCGCGCCAACCACATGAACGCGATGGGGTCGCCAGTTGACAGTGGTCTCATCGGGTTTGCCCAGCGCTTTCAATTGTTCCTGGAGACGGAAAACCCGCCGCAGGTGCCGCGAGGTGTCACCCATCAGTAATTCACTGACTTTATCGGCCTCGCCTTCCAGCATGGCCTCAAAGTTGTTGCCCACCTGACGCCAGAGCTCGATGAGGGTGTAGGGCGCAGGGTAGTGTTCCGGACGGGCCCGTTTAGCCACCTCCCGGGTCATGACCTTAGCCAGAATCTGGCGCATACCCGGCCGGCTGGTCAGTTGTTCGAGTCGATTGGCCCGGTGTCCTTTGCGCTGCTTGACAATGGCTTTACGCGCTGCCCAGTGCAGACTGCCGTGTTCCGAGACCACTTTGTCCACCAGCCCCAGCGCGCGGGCAGCACGGGCCCTGAGAGAGCGGGCGCTGAGGATCAACTCCAGTGCCTTTCGGCCGCCCAGCAGGCGTATGCTGCGTGCGGTGCCACCAAAGCCGGGAAAAATCCCCAACTGGATTTCCGGGAAACCGATCCGGGTACTATCGGCATCCAGTGCCACCCGGTAGTTGCAGGTCAGTGCCAGCTCCAGTCCACCACCGAGGCAAAAGCCATGCAGAGACGCCACGGTATAGCAGGGCAGTGCCTCCAGCCGGGCAAAGACCCGGTGGGCCATTTCGATACCGGCTTTTGCCGCATCGCGGTCAGTCTGCTTTTCAAATTCGCGAATATCCGCACCGGCGATAAAACCGCTGGCTTTCGATGAATAAATGACCAGCCCGGCGGGCAGGGCCGTTTCCAGTTCCGACAGGATGGTATCCAGTTCCTGCATCACGTCACTGCTCAGGGTGTTGACGGTCTCATCGCAGCGGCCGATTGCCAGCCAGGCAATATTTTCGTTATCCCGCTTCAATTGCCAATGCTTGTACGAAGAGTTATCGGTCATCGGTAAAACATCTCCTTTCCCATCGCATCGCCGGCTCGTGTGCTTCCTGATACCAGCCTGCTTTACAATGTCGGTCTGTTGTTATCATCAATTCATCATAGCGGATTGGCAACGGATTGAAATGCTCCCTGCATAGAATGGATCTGGAATACTTTGTGATGTGGAACCCCTTGCCATGACGATACCTCATATCACCCGGCGCACCGCTGATCTGTCGAGATGCGAGTTCAGCCCGGCTGTTCCACCGTTATTGCAGCGTATTTATGCGGCTCGGGGTGCCGAGAACGACCGGGCGTTGATGCGAACGCTCCAGGAGCTTCCGGGGCCGGAGGGCCTGCTCAGCATCGACGAGGCGGTGTCACTTCTGGAACAGACCATCAGTGAACAGCAGGCGGTCCTCATCATTGGCGACTTCGATGCCGACGGTGCCACCAGCACGGCGCTGACCCTCCTGGCACTGAGCGCCATGGGGTTTTCCCGGGTGAGTTATATCGTGCCCAACCGCTTCGAATACGGCTATGGCCTCACCCCGGAAATTGTCGAGTTGGCCAAACAGCAGAGCCCGGACCTGATCATCACAGTGGACAACGGTATTTCCAGCGTCAGTGGCGTGAAGGCCGCGAAAGATGCCGGTATCAAAGTGCTGATCACTGATCACCATCTACCCGGCGCACAATTGCCCGAAGCCGACGCCATCGTCAATCCGAACCAGCACGGTTGCGAATTTCCCGGCAAAAACCTTGCCGGAGTGGGGGTGGTGTTCTATCTGATGAGCGCCCTTCGCAAGCGGCTCCGTGAACGCGGCTGGTTTGCGGAACAGCAACGGGTGGAACCCAATATGGCTGAATGGCTAGACCTGGTAGCACTGGGCACTGTGGCCGATGTGGTCACTCTCGATACGATCAATCGCATTCTGGTCTACCAGGGTTTGCAGCGTATTCGCGCGGGGAAATCCCGGCCGGGTATCCAGGCACTGCTGGATCTTGCCGGCCGCGATGCCAGCCGCCTGGTGGCATCGGATCTCGGTTTTGCCATTGGGCCCCGGCTCAATGCGGCCGGCCGGCTGGATGATATGTCCATCGGCATCCAGTGCCTGCTTGAAACCGACCCCTATCTGGCCCGGGAATACGCCCTGCAACTGGATGAACTGAACCGTGACCGCCGGGTAATCGAAGCCGATATGCAGCGGGAAGCACTGGTGGCGCTGGAGCAATTACACCTGGACGAACAACAGTTACCCTGGGGGCTCTGTCTGTTCGACGCCAACTGGCATCAGGGGGTGGTGGGTCTGCTGGCCTCGCGCATCAAGGACAGGGTGCATCGTCCGGTCATCGTCTTTGCCGATGCCGACAACGGCGAATACAAAGGGTCTGCCCGCTCCATCAAGGGCCTGCATATCCGTGATGTTCTGGATGCAGTCGCCAGTCGCCACCCTGGCCTGATCAGTAAATTCGGTGGCCACGCCATGGCGGCGGGGTTGAGTCTTGCCAAGGATCACTACCCGACATTTGTCGATGCCTTTGACGCAGAGGTACGCCGACTGCTCACCCCGGCAGATATGGAAGCGGAAATCCTCACCGACGGCGTACTCAATCCCGACCAGCTCAGTATCGATACCGCCCAGTTACTGCGGGAGGCCGGCCCCTGGGGGCAGCACTTTCCCGAACCGCTGTTCGAGGGCGAATTTCATGTCGTGCAGCAGCGCATCGTCGGTGAAAAACACCTCAAACTGGTACTGACAACCGATGCATCAAAAAATCAGCTGATTGACGCCATCGCCTTCAATGTGGATACCGAGCGTTGGCCCAACCCGGCGGTGGATAAGGTGCAGATTGTCTACAAGCTGGATATCAACCTGTGGCGGGGTAGGGAATCGGTGCAGTTGCTGGTGGAGCACCTTGCTAACGTTATATAACTGATGGCCGCTGGGGGTATTGATAGGCTCCATAATGATGGTGAAGCAGCCCGAGAGGAGTACTATTGGCGTCAACATGGGTGTGTGTCGGGTAAGATCTTCCGCCTTTTGTTTGACAGCTTTGTCATGTTTATCTTCTTAAGGGATCGCCAATGAAGTGTTCTATAGGCTCTGCCACCAACCCGGCCAGAGTGTTGCTGCTATCTGCTATTGCCCTATTGCTGGCCGGCTTGTTGCTGCTCTCACCGCCAGCAAAATCCCAGCCTGAGAGGACGCTGTTTGAGCGGATCGGTGGTGTGTATCCGATTGCTCTGACGGTCAATGATCTGGTGGATCGCCTGTACCTGAACGAGACGTTGAATGCGAACCCAAAAATGAAAAAGGTTCATGAAAGCATCGGCTCAAGAGAAAGTGCCAAAGTGGCGCTGACCGCCTGGGCTGTGCAGTATACCGGCGGTCCGGTACTGTTCCCTGTTCAGATTGGTGAGGTGGATGACTCTCTGAAAATCACCGATGGGGAATTTGATGTGATTCTCGACGAATGTGCTGTGTCGTTCAATAACGCGAATTTCCCGCAGCGTGAAGTGGGCGAGTTATTACAATTGGTCGAAGGTTTCCGTTCCCGGGTAGTGATTCAAGGCTAAATAGTCCCGCTGCCTATAATGGTAGCGGGGTATTTCGGTTGTGTTTGTAAGCATTGCCCCTGACCGTGCTCAAGCCGCCAGCGGTTGGTGGCGACCGGGTTGGGACAGTAGGTGCAGCACATGGTTGGCGGTGGGTATATCCAGATTGGTGCCCAGGGTTTCGACAAAGCCCGTGGGCAGGACACACACCACATCGTAGGCGTGTTTCCCGGTGTCCATCACCAGAACGTGATCCTGACGGCAATAGCACACCTGACCCAGAAACGTGGCTGGGTGCACTGACTTGGGGTGTTTGGGGTCGGTAACTTCAACGGTCATGCCCCTGGTTAACAGGTGATTAAAATGCTTTGTCATGGTCATTCCTCGCAGTGAAGTTTTGAATGCCTGAACTCGCTATATCGACTGACTGGTTGCTGAAAATGTAATGGGCGAGAGGGACGTTAGGCGCAGAATGAAGGCAGTTGGCCGTGTCTCCTTCGGTTTCGTGACTGATCCTCCGCAGAGCGCCGGGCGCCCGGTGATTAAAAAGTCGTTAAAGCACGTTTCTGTCAAAGGCTTTTGCCTGGGCATTGAGTCGATAATGGTGAGAATTTTTAGAAAGGGCTATCTAAAGGCCATGTTTGAAAGCATGACTTTTGGTCATGATTATTATGAAAAACTCAGATGATTAGACTGGCAAAAATGTTGTTGCTGGAAACAAAAAAAGCAATTTTATTTTTGTGGATCAGTTTCGGTAAATTAACTCTTCATTTCTTCCAGTTCCACCCAGCGCTCTGCGGCCGTATCCAACGTCTGTTGTTTTTCTGCCAGCTGGTCCAGCACCGGCTGGGTTACGGTGAAAGGGCGGTTGAAGAAGTCGGGATCTGCGGTCTGTTCTTCCAGCGCGGCAATCTCCGTTTCCAGTCGGTCGATCAGATCGGGCAGCATGTCCAGTTCCCGCTGGAACTTGTAGCTCAGTTTGATGACAGGTTTGTTCGCTGCCGCGGTTGAGATGGTCTCGTGATCCACAAGGTGGCCGGAGGGGTGGTCGAGCGTATCGGCAATCTTGAGGTGTTTGCCGCGTTTGATCCAATCACTGTAACCACCGATGTATTCTTCGATTTTTCCGTCTTCCTCAAACACCAGCACGCTGGTGACCACGTTATCGAGGAACTCCCGGTCGTGGCTAACGATGATCAGGGTGCCCTGGTATTCCACCAGTTGTTCTTCCAGCACCTCAAGCATTTCCACATCGAGGTCGTTGGTGGGTTCGTCCAGTACCAGCAGATTGGTGGGACGGGTAAACAGCTTGGCCAGCAGCACCCGGTTGCACTCGCCGCCGGACAGAGCGCTGACCGGGGTCATGGCACGTTTGGGCGAGAACAGAAAGTTGCGCAGGTAACCGATGATGTGGCGTTCCTTGCCATTGATACGGATGTATTCTTTGCCATCGCCAACGTTCTCGGCAATGGTCTTGCTGGTATCCAGCTCCCGCCGGATCTGGTCGAAGTAGCCGATTTCAATATTGGTGCCCAGTTTGACCGAGCCTTCATCGGGTTCTATCTGGCCGAGCAGGATTTTCAGCAGGGTGGACTTGCCGACACCGTTGTTGCCGATCAAGCCGATACGGTCACCGCGCATGATCTTGATCTTGAAATCGTTGATCAGTTGTTCGTTGCCATAGCCGTGGCACACACTGCGCGCTTCGATCACTTTGCGTCCGGAGTTCTCGGCGGTTTCAACGGTGATTTTGGCCTTGCCCTGCACATTGACGCGCTGGGCGCGGCTCTGACGCATGGCCTGCAGGGAACGGACGCGGCCTTCATTGCGCGTGCGCCGGGCCTTGACGCCCTGGCGGATCCAGGTTTCCTCTTCCGCCAGTTTCTTGTCAAACAGGGCGTTGCGGCTTTCTTCTTCCTCGAGGGCCTGTTCCTTGAGGGTCAGATAATTCTGGTAGTTGCCGGGCCAGCTGACCAGATACCCCCGGTCGATCTCGAAGATGCGGGTGGCCAGCCGTTGTAAAAAATTGCGGTCGTGGGTAATGAAGATGACTGATCCCTGAAAGCTGCGAACACGGTGCTCCAGCCATTCGATGGTGCTGATGTCCAGGTGGTTGGTCGGCTCATCCAGTAATAGCAGGTCAGGATTGGACACCAATGCTTTACCCAATGCCACTCGCCTGCGCCAGCCGCCGGACAACTCCGCCAGGGTTTTGTGGGCGGGCAATTCCAGTTGGCTGATAATGGTTTCCACCTGTTTGTCCACCTGCCAGCCGCCACCGGCATCAATTTCGGCTTGCAGGTCTTCCATCGCCTGCATCCCCTGTTTGTCGGGACTCTGCTGGGATTGGTGATAAAACCGGTCGATCAGTGATTGCTGATCGGCCAGGCCCTCCCGCACCACATCCGCGACATTGCGTTCCAGACCGCCCGGCAGAGCCTGTTCCAGCTGGCTGATGCGCAGGTGGCGGCGGAAGTGGATTTCGCCGTGGTCGGGCTTGATTTGTCCGGTGAGGATTTTCAGCAGGGTGGATTTGCCCGTGCCATTGCGCCCGATCAGACAAATCCGTTCACCGGATTCCACCGTAAGCTGGGCATTGATCAGCAGGGGCACGTCGCCAAATTCAATGGAAATATCGTCGATCCGGATCAAAGTCATGCAGCTGGTGGCCTGTGTGCTGGGCAGAGGAAAAGGTTGCGGATTCTAACAGAGTTTTGCTGGTCAGATGAGTCTGGCTACTCATTGATGGCAGGGCGCTTCACCGTTGAGAAGTGGCAGCAATAACTGCATGGCGCGTTCGGTGATCAGTGGCTGTGCCGCCTCGGTAGGGTGTATGCCATCCTCCTGGATCAGAGTTTGATCCGTGGCGATGTCCTCAAAGATGAAGGGGATCAGTGGCACCTGTTCCTCTGCGGCGAGTTTCGGGAAAACATCAGCGAACTGATCGCTGTAGCGCTTGCCATAATTGGGCGGCATTTGCATGGCAAACAGAATGGGCTGAGTATCATTGGCGCGACTGAGGTCGATCATGGCCCGCAGGTTCTGCTCCATGCGAGGAATCGGGTAACCGCGTAACCCATCGTTACCACCCAGCTCGATCAGCACAAAATCCGGTTCGTGTTCGGTGATCAGGGTGTCGAGCCTGGACAGGCCACCGCCGGTGGTATCGCCGCTGATACTGGCATTGACTACCCGGTGGTCATCACCCAGTTGATCTCGCATCAGGTCCACCCAACCCTTGCCGGCATCAATACCATAACCGGCACTGATGCTGTCGCCCAGAACCAACAGGGTGGCACTGTGGGCGGGCAGTAAAACAAACGATAAAATCAGGGCAAAGTAAAAGCGGATCATGGCAAAAAACTTGAGGGTGGCAGACAACTGTTACAGTGTATGGCGTTTGTTGGCAAATGGAAGTAATCAATGATTGAAGCGAACCATATTACCAAAGAAGTGGGTACTTCCGAGGGTATCCTGCGGATTCTGGACGAGATCAACCTGACCGTTGTCGACGGAGAGGCACTGGCGATTGTCGGGCCCTCTGGATCAGGAAAATCGACCCTGCTGGGTATATTGGCAGGGCTGGATACGCCCAGCGCCGGAGTGGTCAGGGTAAATGGGGAGGATATTACGGCCATGACCGAGGAAGGCCGGGCCGCGATGCGTGCCCGCTATGTGGGGTTTGTCTTTCAGTCATTTCATCTGCTGCCCAGTCTGACCGCGCTGGAAAATGTCTCGTTGCCGCTGGAGTTGCGTGGCGATAACAGCGCCACTGAGACTGCTCGCCGCTACCTCGATCGGGTGGGGTTGACCGCCAGGCTCAGCCATTACCCCCGTCAGTTGTCCGGCGGTGAGCAGCAGCGTGTCGCCCTGGCGCGCGCGTTTGCCAGCCGGCCCAGGATTCTGTTTGCCGATGAGCCCACCGGTAACCTCGATACGGTGACCGGCAAGACCATCAATGATTTGTTATTCCAGCTGAACCGGGAAGAGGGTACGACACTGGTGTTGGTGACCCATGAGACGACGCTGGCCAGCCGCTGTCACCGGCGTGTGATGCTGCAGGGTGGCCTGTTAGTGGAGAGCGAGGCGGTGCTGTCGGGTACGCCGGAATGATGGCCTGGAAGCTCTTGTGGCGAAGCTGGCGCGGTGGTCAGCTGGCGCTGATTTTCTGGTCGCTGGTCATGGCAGTGGTGGTGGTCACTGGGGTTGCTCTGCTGGCGGACAGGGTAGAGCAGGCATTGGTCAAAGAGGCCAGTCACTTGTTGGCAGCGGATGCCCAGGTTCGCAGCAGCCGTGCTATCCCGAATGACTGGTTGCAGCGTGCTACCAATGATGGCCTGAAAACCGTAGAGATGGCGCTGTTTGCCTCCATGGTCTACAGCGGGGACAACAACCATCTGGCGGCGGTGAAAGCCGTACAGTCCGGTTACCCCCTGCGCGGCCAACTGATGCTGGCCGAGCGCCCATTTGTAACAGCCCCCGAGTTTTTTGAGTCAGTAAACCGCGGTCCACCCGCAGGTGAGGTCTGGGTGGACAGCCGTCTTCTGCCCATTCTGAAAATGGAACTGGGCGATTCACTGGATGTGGGGGAGGTGACTCTGCGTGTCACCAAAGTCATTGTCGAAGAACCGGATCGCGGTGGTTCTTTCTCGCTGTTCGGTTCCCGGGTATTGATGAACTGGCAGGATCTGGCCGCATCCGGTGTGGTCCAGCCCGGTAGCCGGGTCGATTACCGGTTGTTGCTGGCCGGTGAAGACAAGGATCTGGTCAGTTATCTCGCCTGGCTTGAGCCGCAACTGAATAGCCATGACCGGCTTTTGTCGCCCGACGAAGCGCAGGCGGGTATTGCCGATACGCTGGTTCAGGGACGGCGATTTCTGATTCTGGCCGGCAGTATGGGCGTTGTCCTGGCAGGTATCGCCCTGGCTCTGGCGAGCCGCCATTACGCTGTCGGGCAAACGGCGGCGGTCGCGTTGCTGAAAAGCTGGGGTGTGTCGGCGCGTCGGGTGCGGACACTGTACTGGCAGCAAATATTCTGGTTGGCGTTGGCGGGTTCACTGCTGGGCTTGGCGATTGGCTGGCTGATTCATGAATGGCTGATTCTTGTGGTGCGCGAACTGCTGCCGGTCAGCCTGCCCCAAGCCGGTTGGCGACCCTGGCTGGTGGGTTTGGCGACAGGCATGCTCTGTCTGGTCGGCTTTGCCCTGCCGGCCCTCTGGCACTTGCCGTCCCTGTCGCCACTGGCGGTGTTGCGGCAAGATATCCCTGTCCATCCGGTAAGCGCGTTGAGGCGGCTGGTTATTGGCCTGCTCATCATCGTGCTGATGTTGCTCTGGTATAGCCAGAGTCTCGCCCTCACGCTGGCAATTCTGGCGGGACTGGCAGTGACGGCTCTGGCGGTGATGGGGCCCGGCTGGCTGTTATTGAATCTGGCGCGGCGACTGGGCAGTCGGGCCGGCAGCGTGTGGCGGCTGGCTCTGGCCAATCTGTGGCGTCGACGTGGACAAACGTTGGTGTTGTTGACCGGCTTTGCCGGGGCCATGGCAATTCTGATGACTCTGGTGATGGTCCGCACCACGTTAATGGAGCAGTGGCGCTGGCAACTGGCCGACGATGCACCCAATCATTTTCTGGTCAATGTAGCACCCCATGAGCTGGAGGGTGTGGAACACCTGTTGGCAAATAACCAGCTCAGCACTGTGGGATGGTATGCCATGGTTCGCGGGCGCATCACCGGGATTGATGGTCAGCCGCCCACCGACGAGCTGGTGGAGCAGAATAATGCCCTGCGCCGTGAACTGAATCTGAGCTGGACCGATCAGTTGCCCGAGGGCAACAGGGTGGAAGAAGGGCAGTGGTGGGGAGGGCTGTCCGACTTCACTGAACGCCATGGCGAGAATATGGCACCGGTGTCAATTGAGGAGGACCTGGCCAGTGAGATCGGCGTGACGCTGGGCAGTCGTCTCACTTTTAGTGTGGGCGGACTCACCTTCGACGGAATCATTACCAGTATCCGCAGCCTCAATTGGGACACCATGACCCCCAATTTTTATGTGCTGTTTCCCGACGGATATCTGGAAAGGTATCCGCGAATCTTTATGACCAGCCTGTATTTGCCACCGGACCAGAAACCGTTCGTCAATGAACTGCTCAGTCAGTATCCCACAGTATTGGTGATTGAGCTGGATATGGTGATTGAACGAATTCGCTCCATGGTGACCCAGGTAACCCACGGACTGGAGCTGATGACACTGCTGATTCTAGGTTGTGGGGTGCTGGTGATGCTGGCCGCCGTAAAGTTGTCGATGGCCGACCGGCTGCAGGAAAGCGCTATTCTTCGCACGCTCGGCAGTACGGCCCGGCGCATATTGACAGTGCAATCGGTGGAATTTGGTATGCTGGGTGCGCTGGCGGGGTTGCTAGCCGCTGTTGGTGCAGAGCTGGCATTGTTCCTGCTTCAGCGGCGTATGTTCGAGGCGCCCTTCGGGGTCCATATTGAACTGTGGCTGTGGGGTCCTCTGACAGGAGCGCTGCTGATTGGCTTGCTCGGTGTCCTCTACACACGGAAGGCAGTGAGTCGACCTCCGTTGCAGGTGCTGGGTAATCTCGATATCTGAAACCGTCAGAACAGTATTTTCGCACCGAGGTAAATTTCCTGCTCATCTTCCAGCCCCGCCTGCTGGTGTCTGTCCGGTAAGTGCTGGTCGTCATGGAGAAGCAGGACGTGCCGGGGGGTACTTTCGTCGCTGGGGGTTGTCCAGAGAGATGCGGTTTCCCAGAGAATTGACCATTGCACGGCGAAGATGAAATTCTCTGCAATGGCCTGACTGTCGAGTGGATGATTGTTGCCGTCATCACGGTTTAGCTGGATATCCCAGATGACAGGGTCCTGATGGTGAGCGGGTGACAGTCCGCTGCCCTGTTGCCAGCTGTAAGTATCTGAAAATGCTGGCAATGACACGAATCCGGTTATCACTGCAAGCGTCAGAGCCGGGAATTTCATGGGTTTCTCTCCATTTTATTTTTGTTGGCAACCATCAGGTAAATCATCATCCAGCCAGTGCCAAAATTATCTGGGAATTACTTTTTAGTCATATCTGTACGTAAGCAAGTCGATTGTGGATCGCTTTGTGGCACGCTCAGATGCGGCAGACGGATGCATCTCTGGAGAACAGGGCAGGAATCCGTTAGAATTCCGCCTCGTTTTCTTCTTACAATTCTGGCCGTTATTCATGGAAATCAGTCCACTTCGTCACGCCCTCGAGGACCTTCAAGTTCGCACCGATGTCCTCAGGGGGTATCTTTGACTTTGCTGACAAGAAAGATCGCCTGACCGAAGTCGAGCTGGAGCTTGGCGCTGCGGATGTCTGGGGTGATCCCGATCGGGCCCAGCAACTGGGGCGGGAGCGCTCGTCGCTGGAAATCATCGTCAAAACCATCGAAGCGCTGGACAGTGGCATCGCCGATGCCAGGGACCTGCTCGACATGGCGGTGGAGGAAGACGATGCCGCCGCTGTGGCGGATATTGAGTCCGAAGTGGAGCAGCTCACCGCGCAGCTGGAGAAACTGGAATTTCGCCGGATGTTCTCCGGTGAGATGGACCCCAATAATGCCTTTCTGGATATTCAGGCCGGTTCCGGTGGAACCGAAGCCCAGGACTGGGCGGAAATGCTGTTGCGCATGTATTTGCGATGGGGCGATGAAAAGGGCTTTAAAACCACGCTCGAAGAATGTTCTGCTGGCGAAGTGGCCGGTATCAAGAGTGCAACGATTCTTTTTGAAGGGGAATACGCCTTCGGATGGCTTCGCACCGAGACGGGTGTACACCGGTTGGTGCGAAAGTCGCCGTTTGATTCCGGTAACCGCCGTCACACCTCATTCAGCTCGGTATTCGTTTCCCCGGAAATCGATGACGATGTGGAAATCGATATCAATCCCGCCGACGTCCGGACGGATACCTATCGGGCCAGCGGCGCCGGTGGTCAGCACATTAACAAGACCGATTCGGCAGTGCGCCTGACCCACGAACCGACCGGGGTGGTGGTGTCCTGTCAGAGCGAGCGATCCCAACACCAGAACCGGGACAAGTGTTGGAAAATGTTGCGCGCCAGGTTGTATGAGCGGGAAATGCTGAAACGCAGTGAGGCCGCTCAGGCCCTGGAGGACAGCAAGTCGGATATTGGCTGGGGCAGCCAGATTCGCTCCTATGTGCTCGATGACCAGCGCATCAAGGATTTGCGCACTAACGTCCAGACCAGTAATTGCCAGGCCGTGCTGGATGGTGATCTGGATCGCTTCATTGAAGCCTCACTCAAAGCCGGTCTGTGATAACGATGCCGGTCCAACCCATGTTGCAGGTGCCATGACAGATTCACCAAAAAATACCAACGATCAGGCAGAAGAAAACAGATTGATCACCGAGCGTCGCGCCAAGCTGGCCACTATTCGGTCCGAGGCCGAAGCGGTCGGTGGCAATCCGTTTCCCAATGATTTTCGTCCGGCGAATCAGGCGGCATCACTGCAGGCCGATTACGGTGATGAGTCCAAGGAAGCCCTCGAGTCCGGCAATCACCAGGTCAGTGTTGCCGGGCGGGTCATTCGCAATCGCGGAGCCTTTATGGTGTTGCAAGATGCCTCTGGGACGATTCAGCTTTACGTTACCAAGGAGGCGCGCAGTTTTGCCAAAGGTGTAGATCTTGGCGACATTGTCGGAGTCGCCGGGGTACTGCATAAGTCGGGCAAGGGCGATCTTTACGTCAATATGGAGCAGTTCCAGTTGCTCACCAAGGCATTGCGCCCGCTGCCTGACAAGTATCACGGGCTGGCCGATCAGGAACTGCGTTATCGCCAGCGTTATGTGGATCTGATTGTCAACCCGGAGATCCGGGAACTGTTTCGCACCCGGTCTAGGGTGATTGATTTTATTCGTCGCTATCTCAACAACCGGGCCTTCATGGAGGTGGAAACCCCCATGTTGCAGGTGATTCCGGGCGGTGCTACCGCCAAACCATTTGTGACCCATCACAATGCCCTCGACATCGATATGTATCTGCGTGTCGCACCGGAGCTGTATCTCAAGCGGCTGGTGGTCGGCGGCTTTGAGCGGGTTTACGAGATCAATCGCAATTTCCGCAATGAGGGACTCTCGACCCGCCACAACCCAGAATTCACCATGCTGGAGTTTTATCAGGCCTATGCAGATTATCAGGACCTCATGGACCTGACCGAGGACATGTTGCTCAATCTGGCTACTGAGGTGCTCGGTACCACTGAAATTGTCAGTACCGTCAAAAATGCCGAGGGGGAAGTGCTGCAGGAAACCCGTTACGACTTTGGCAGGCCGTTCCGTCGCCTGTCGGTGTTCGATGCGATTCTCCACTTCAATCCGGATATCAGTGCAACAGCGCTCTCCGACACGGAGGGTGCCAGGGAACTGGCTGAACATCTCGATATTCCCCTCAAGGACAACTGGGGACTGGGGAAGGTGCAGATCGAGATTTTCGAAAAGACTGTCGAGCACCGCCTCGACCAGCCGACATTTATTACCGAGTACCCTACCGAAGTGTCTCCGCTGGCCCGCCGCAACGACGACAATCCCTTTGTCACAGATCGCTTTGAGTTTTTCGTCGGCGGTCGTGAAATTGCCAATGGCTTCTCCGAGCTGAACGATGCAGAAGACCAGGCGGCGCGTTTTCGTGCCCAGGTGGCAGAAAAGGAGGCCGGGGACGACGAAGCCATGCACTATGATTCAGATTATATCCGTGCACTCGAGTACGGCTTGCCACCCACTGCCGGCGAAGGGATTGGTATCGACCGCCTGGTGATGTTGCTTACAGATTCACCGTCAATCAGGGATGTGTTGCTGTTTCCACATATGCGCCCCGAGTAGTACGCTGATTCCTTTGCTGTTGTATGAAATCACCAAAGGGTTTCTGACTGGGGTGGGCTGAGTAACAGGTTTGCAAAAACGGCTACCAACAGCCTGGTACGTTTCGGGTATCATCAATAATACCGTGGTATCCGTTTTCAAGCGGGTATTTTTTCATGGAGAGCAAGGGATTATGTCGGGGATGTCAGAGAATCGAGAAAAGCCGGACTGGCTCGACAAAGTCAGTCGTGCCCCGCAGTCCGCTGCAGCCGATGCGCAAACCCAGTGGCAGTCGCTGACCAGCGAGCTGGTGATGCTGACCAGCGGGCTGGTGATGACGGCCCTGTCGCTCTGGGATCTGTATGCAGGGCTGGGGCCGGTGTGGACGAATCTGGTTACCCTCGCAGCCGGGTTGATCATCACCCTCTTCTATATTCTGCTACTCAAAAAGGGTGGCGCCAGTGTTCGCATGACAGCCGTCATACTCCGATTGACCCTGGTCATCATGGTATCCCTGCATTTTTTCTGGTTGTTGGTCGAAGACGTGGAGTGGTCCGGACTGCTCTCGTGTCTGGTGATGTTGCCGTTGTTTTTTCATCTGCTCGGGTATCAGCGGGGTTTGGTTCTGGTATTGCTTTTGATCAGTGGCACCACATGGCTGCTGTTCTGGCCAAACAGGTTTTATACGTCCCCCTACTCAGTAGAGATGCTGTTTCGGTTCTGGGCGGCCTATCTGATACTGGCCTGGATTTCCTTCGCGGTAGAGTCCATCCGCCACCAGACCGGGCAGCGGTTGCAGGCCACCTGGATTGAGCTTGATACGCAGGCGTGCACGGACGAGTTAACCGGTCTCGCCAACCGCCGTGGGTTCAGGGAGTACCTGGGCAAACAGGAGCAACGCCGCACCCAGGGAGAGGGCAGTTATGCAGTGATTCTGGGAGATATGGACGATTTCAAGCAGACGAATGACCGGTATGGCCATGACGTTGGCGATCAGGTGCTGGCGACAGTGGGCAAGCTCGTCAGCAGCTTGATTCGAACAGATGACCTGGCCGTTCGCTGGGGTGGTGAGGAGTTTCTGTTGCTGCTTTCCGGTACCGATGCAGAAGGTGCTCAAGTGCTGGCCGAGAAAGTCCGCGACTGCGTGTCGACCAGTAAAATTCTGGTGGAAGGCGAACCGATTGAACTGACCATGAGTCTGGGGGTTGCCGCCCAGCAACAGGATGTGCCTTTGTCGGTTTTGTTGAAATCTGCGGATGATGCCATGTACGAGGCCAAACGCCAGGGGAAAAACAGGGTGATCATGGTGGGCCACCTATCATCCGAAATAAAAGGTGAATCCCCCCAGGATTCACCGGCGGTGGCTATTGACCCGGTGAATGCCTGAAGACAGGCAGCTGCAGATAAACCGTTTCAGAGTCCCTTGATGGTGGTGCATTGCTGGGAGAGCTTCCTCAGTGTTGCTTCCATTTCGGCCATTCTTTCCCGCTCCTTGGCAACGACCTCGACCGGTGCTTTGCCAACGAAGTTTTCGTTGCCGAGTTTGTTCTGTACCTTTTCCAGTTCACGCTGCAGTTTGTCGATTTCCTTGTACAGCCTTGCCAGTTCCGCATCTTTGTCGATCAACCCGGCCATGGGGACCAGAATTTCCATATTGCCCACCAGCGCTGTGGCAGACATGGGTGCTTCTTGACCGGGTTGCAGCCAAGTAATGGACTCCAGATTGGCCAGTTTTGCGAGGAACTGACGGTTTTCGTCCAGTTTTCGCAAGTCATCGGTGGAGCCATTATTGAAATAAATGGGCAGATGTTTTGCCGGCGTAATGTTCATTTCGCCACGGATATTGCGGACACCGATGATCACTTTCTTCAGCCATTCGATATCCGAAATGGCGGTTTCATCGATACGGTCTGGATTGGCTTGGGGGTAAGACTGCAACATGATGGTGTCGCCCTCCGCTCCGGCCAGCATCTTGATTTGCTGCCAGATTTCCTCGGTAATAAAGGGCATTAGCGGGTGGGCCAGTCGTAGGGTCGTTTCCAATACTCTGACCAACGTGCGACGGGTACCCTTTTTCAGGGCCGGTGAGGCGTTGTCATCCCATAGAACTGGCTTGGACAACTCCAGATACCAGTCGCAGTACTCGTTCCAGAAAAATTCGTAGATAGCCTGTGACGCCAGATCGAGCCGATAGTTATTGATGGCGTCAGTTGCCGCCTTTTCAGCCTGTTGCAGCCTGCCGATGATCCAGCGGTCTGCCAGGCTCAGTTGGTAGTCAGTGCTGTTGTCCTGACCGCAGTCCTGCTGCTCGGTATTCATCAGTACATAGCGGGCGGCATTCCACATTTTATTGCAGAAGTTCCGGAAGCCCTCGATTCGGCCTACATCGAAATTGATGTCCCGTCCGGTCGATGCCAGCGAATAATAGGTGAAGCGCAAGGCATCTGTGCCATAGGGTGCAATACCCTCCGGGAACTCCTTGCGGGTCTGTTTTTCGATCTTTTCCCGGAGTTGCGGCACCATCATGCCGGCGGTGCGTTTCTGCAGCAGGGATTCCAGCTCGATCCCGTCGATCAGGTCGATGGGGTCGAGCACGTTGCCCTTGGACTTGGACATTTTCTGACCGTGACTGTCGCGTACCAGCCCGTGTACATAGACGGTGCGAAACGGCACCTCATCCATAAAGTACAGGGTCATCATGATCATCCGGGCCACCCAGAAAAAGATGATATCGAAACCGGTCACCAGCACGCTGGTGGGGTGGAAAGTTTTCAGAAAGGCAGTCTGTTCCGGCCAGCCCAGCGTGCCGAAGGTCCACAGGCCGGAGGAAAACCAGGTGTCCAGAACGTCTTCGTCCTGGGTCAGTGCAATATCACCGAGCTCGTGGTGCTGGCGCACTTCCTCCTCGCTGCGGCCTACGTAAACGTTGCCCTCTTCGTCGTACCAGGCGGGGATGCGGTGGCCCCACCACAGCTGCCGGGAGATGCACCAATCCTGAATGTCGCGCATCCAGGAGAAGTACATATTCTCGTACTGTTTGGGCACAAACTGGATACTGCCGTTTTCCACTGCGTCGATGGCTTTTTCCGCCAGCGGTGCAGTTTTCACGTACCACTGGTCGGTCAGGTAGGGCTCAATCACAACACCGGAGCGGTCGCCGCGGGGGACCTTCAGTTTATGGTCGTCAATTTTTTCCAGCAGCCCCAGGCTGTCGAGATCCGTGACAATCTGCTTACGGGCCTCAAAACGGTCCATGCCGTGATAGGCTTCAGGCACCTGCTCGTTCAGGTGGGCATTATGGTCGAAGATATTGATCATCGGCAGGCTGTGGCGCTGGCCCACTTCGTAGTCGTTGAAGTCATGGGCGGGAGTGATTTTGACACAGCCAGTGCCGAATTCGCTGTCTACGTAGTCATCGGCGATGATGGGGATTTCACGATTGGTCAGAGGCAGGGTGACGGTTTTGCCCACCAGATACGTGTAGCGTTCATCCGTTGGGTTCACTGCCACGGCGGTGTCGCCGAGCATGGTTTCCGGGCGGGTGGTGGCGACGGTCAGAAAGCCGCTGCCATCGGTGAGTGGGTATTTGAAATGCCAGAGGTGACCGTTTTCCTCTTCGGCAATGACTTCCAGATCGGAGATGGCGGTGTGCAGTTTCGGGTCCCAGTTTACCAACCGCTTGCCGCGATAGATCAGACCGTCCCGATAGAGGCGAATGAAGACTTCCTGCACAGCTTTATAGAAGCCGTCATCCATCGTGAAACGTTCCCGCGACCAGTCCGGGGATGCCCCCAGACGTCGCAGCTGACGGGTGATATTGCCGCCGGACTGCTCTTTCCATTCCCAGACTTTTTCAATGAATTTCTCCCGACCCAGCTCGTGGCGGGAGGTGCCCTCCGCGTCCAGTAGCCGTTCCACGACCATCTGGGTGGCAATGCCTGCGTGATCGGTCCCTACCTGCCAGAGTGTGTTCTTGCCGCTCATACGGTGATAGCGGATCAGTGCATCCATGATGGCTTCCTGGAAGCCGTGGCCCATATGCAGGCTGCCAGTGACGTTGGGTGGCGGAATCATGATGCAATAAGGTTCTGCCCGAGGGTCAGAGCCGGGTTTGAAATAACCTCGTTGCTCCCAGGTCTGGTACCACTTTGATTCAATATCTTGGGGACTGTAGATCTTTTCCATGCGCACTCGTAGGGGTTTTTGGCAAAACACGACACCGCCATGGCGGATCACTGTGGGGGCAAATAAGCGTAAAGGCGGGGATTATAAAGGGCCAGTTAGCTTGCGTCGACGAGGTTTTCGTCACCCTCCGTCGAATCCTGGCCAAGTGCCAGACGCAGCTTTTCCCGTAGCTGACGTTCCAGGATGGGCAGGTATTCTGCCACCAGTTCATCGAGTAAATGTTCCAGCTCCGGGTCTCTGGATATTGAAACAGAACCGACAGGCTCGGTTAGCAATGACGTCGAGATTTGCGGGATAACCGGGTTGTTGCCTGCACTGAACACTTCGGCTGGATCTTGTTCATCTTCGAGTGAGTCGGTAAGAATCGGGATATCCAGCTCGAAAGGGTCTTCAAGGTCGCCGAAGGCTTCATCCAGCATGGGAATATTCTGCTGTACCTCCGGGCTCTCGTGAAGGGTGTAGCGCAGCTGGTCGAGCTCGTCGATTAACTGCTTTCGCGGGTCCTTGGGTTCATGATGCATGGCGCCTACCTCTGGTCGCCGGGAAGATGATTCGGCTTCGTGGCAATCAGGACTATTTGTTGTTAGTCAGATCGTGAAAGTTTAGCGGATAGCCGCGGTGTTTATAAAAGCCGAAACGGGCACGCTTCAGTTCTATCACCTGTTGGTCATCGTAGACGATCTCAATGGCTTTCTCAAAGCGCGAAAACCACCCCGGTGTATTGTCGGCCAGGTTGATCAGCAACCCGTGGTGCTCACCCGGGTCATCAGCGTGATTGATGGCGACGGCAGAGGCAGGCCCTGACTCTATGGCATGGGGTATAAAGGCGGTTGGCCGGAACGACCAGAGCATGCCGTCGAGTTGATGGGAAACATCCTCGCTACCTGTGTGTAGCAATACCTGAATGCCCTGCTGGTAGGCTTTTTCGGTCAACTGGCAGGCCAGTGTCAGCGATGCGTCGAAGCCGCCGCTTATCTTGTAAAAATTGATATGGGTCATTGGCTGACCTGTCCTGTCAGAAATTCAACCAGCAATGGAACCGGGCGACCGGTGGCACCTTTGTTGGCGCCACTGTTCCAGGCAGTACCGGCGATATCCAGGTGTGCCCAGCGATAGCTTTTGGTGAACCGCCCAAGAAAACAGGCAGCGGTGATGGTGCCCGCCTCCCGGCCGCCGATATTCGCCATATCGGCAAAATTACTTTTCAGCTGCTTGTCATATTCATTCCACAGCGGAAGCCGCCACACCCGGTCACCACTGGTCTGGCCGGCATTTTCCAGCGCTTCTGCCAGGGTGTCATCATTGCTCAGAAGACCACTGGCATGACTGCCCAGTGCCATCACACAGGCGCCAGTGAGTGTCGCAATATCAATCACGAATGACGGTTTGTAGCGTTCGGCATAAGTGAGGGCGTCACAGAGGATCAGGCGGCCTTCGGCATCGGTATTGAGAATCTCAATGGTTTGTCCGGACATGCTGGTCACAATGTCTCCCGGCCTAGTGGCGCTGCCGCTGGGCATATTTTCTACCGCCGGGATAATACCCGTGACATTCAGGGGGAGGTTATACTCGGCGATGGCCGATAGGGTGCCAAGCACGCTGGCGGCACCGCACATATCGTATTTCATTTCATCCATGCCGGCCCCGGGTTTGAGGCTGATCCCGCCGGAATCAAAAGTGATTCCCTTGCCCACCAGCACAATCGGCTTGCTCCGGGCCTTGCCACCTTTGTACTCCAGCACAATCATCTTTGCCGGTTGTTCAGTGCCCGCGGTCACTGATAACAGTGAACCCATGCCCAGTGCTGCCATTTGTTTTTCGCTGAGGATCTTGCAATCTAGATTAGGGTATCGGCTTGCCAGCGCCCTGGCCTGACTGGCGAGGTAGGTGGGAGTACAGATATTGCCGGGCAGGTCGCCCAGTTCACGGCTGAAGTTGACGCCATTGGCGATGGCGCCGCCGAGGTGCAGCACCTGCTTCATCGCGCCCGTCTCCTGTTTGGCAGGGCAAAACAGGGAAACCTTGCTCAGGCTTGCTGGCTTTTTTTCCCTGGTATTGAAAGGATTGAACAAATAAGCCGCCTCGCCCAGTTTGCGGGCCAGTTGCTGCGCCTGCCAGGGGCGTTCTCGCTCGGCTGTGGCTATACCTTCGAGGGAAATGGAGACAGATTTGATCGGTAACCTGGCCAATTGGCTGGCCAGAGCGGACAGGGTGTTGAGGCAGGTATGCTCGTTCAGCGCTTCCTTGCCAGCACTGAAGATGAGCAGTCGTTCCGCCGCCAGGCCTTTTGGCTCATTGATCAGCTGCATGCCACCATCGGCATATTTGAGATCACCTTTTTTGATCAGTCGTGCTATCAGCCCTTCGGTCGCCTGGTCTATCTGCTGGAGGTCAGAGCAGTCGAGACCCTTCGGACCATAGGCGATGACGAGACACTCGGTTTTGCGGGTGGTGAGCTGACCGACAAAGGTATTAAATTCCATGATATCTCCATTGACAGGTAGGGAGTGCGAGACAATAGCAGTGTAATTCTGGATAATTGGTTGAACAACTCCAATGCCAGACAGTTGAGCATAACAGGAACCCACACTTGCTGATATTTCGCTACATTGCCCGGGATCTGCTGATCTCTACATTTGCTGTCAGTGGGATCTTGCTGATCCTGGTCGCCAGTGGCCGGTTTGTGAAATACCTGGCGAGAGCAGCAGCGGGTGAAATGGATGCCGGTGTACTGTTGGCTATTATCGGTTACCGCCTGCCGGGTTTTCTCGAATTGATTCTGCCGCTGGCTTTTTTCCTCGGTATCTTGCTCAGCTACGGTCGACTTTACGTGCAGAGTGAAATGACTGTCATGAGAGCCTGTGGTATGAGCGTACGCAGGCTGGTGGTTTACACCATGATTCCAGCGGTGTTCGTTGCGTCTATTGTGGCCTGGTTGAGTCTGGAAGTGAGTCCCTCCGGGATGCGGAAGGCCGAAGCGCTGTTGTTGGCACAAAAGGAACGCGGCGAACTGGATGGTCTGATTGCAGGGCATTTTCATCCCCTGCAGGGCGGTCGTGGTGTCACCTACACCGAAGAAGTGACTAAACAGAAAGAAATGCAGGATGTGTTTCTTGCGGAAAACAATCCCGATGCCGTGGAAGGGAAGCAGCTGGTATTGGTTGTTGCTCCCACCGGGCATGTCCGTGTCAGTCCCGATCCGAAGGAGGCGAACTATCTGGTTCTTGAGGATGGTTACCGAATTGAAGGTGTTCCGGGCAATGCCGATTATCAGATCACCCGCTTTGAAGAATACGGTCAGCGTCTGAGTAAGCCCGAAGAACCAAGAAGCCGGGACAAGGTGGATACGCTGGCAACCGGAGATTTAATCGGTTCTGATCTTCCATCGCACATTGCCACACTTCAGTGGCGCCTGTCCGTGCCGGTATTGGTGCTGGTGGTGGCGTTGCTTGCGGTTCCGCTCAGTAAAACAGATCACCGTCAGGGCCGGTTTGCCAAGACCTTGCCGGCGGTCATTTTATACATGGTTTATCTGGTGTCGCTCAGCGGTGCCAGGGGGTTGGTGGAAGACGGTAACACCGCTGCCCTGGCTCTGTTGTGGGGTATCCACATCCTGTTTTTGTGTATAGCGGTGCTGCTGTTCAATTGGTCTGCTGTTGGCAGTCAGCTTGAACGTCTCTCGCGGGCCGTCCGTAAACCGGTGGAATTCCAGCCATGAGTTTAAAATCGGGCTATCAGTCAATGGGGTGCCTGTCTTCCTATGTGATGGGGTCGGTATTGTCCGCGATTGCCATCGTCCTGCTGGTTATCGTGACTCTCGATGCCGTTGGTGCTGTCATCGACGGGGTGGGTGATATCGGCAACAGGTACACGTTTTTTCAGGTGGTTATCTATGTTGGATTGACATTGCCTGGGCGGATTTACGAACACATCCCCATGGCATCCCTGATCGGCTGCCTAATTGGTCTCGGCGTGTTGGCCAACAATTCTGAACTGGTGGTAATGCGCTCCGCAGGTGTTTCCCTCCTCCGGATTGTCTGGTTTGTGACCCGGCCGATCCTGATACTGATTTTTTTGGGCGCACTACTGGGTGAGTTTGTGGTTCCCTATACCGACCAGTATGCCGAGAGTCGGCGCATGGTGCTCAAGGGAGGAGAAAGTTCCCAGGAAACCAATATCGGGGTCTGGAACAAGGAAGGCGACGAATACATGCATTTCAATGCGGTGTATCCCGGCGGTGTTCTGTTTGGCGTCACTCGCTATCAATTTGATAATGAGCATCGAATTCAGAGTGCCAGCTTTTCCGAGCGGGCGACTTTTCAGGGAGATCACTGGCTGGAGGAAAGAGGTGTGGTTACCCGCTTCCTGGATGGCAAAGTAGAAATCGGTGAATTTACCACGCGTCTCTGGGATAGCCAGTTATCACCGGAGTTGCTCTATTTGATTGTCCTCCCGCCGGAATCACTGGCTATTCGGAGTCTCTATGATTACACCGAGTATCTGGAAGGACAGGGGCAGGAGGCTTCAAAATATCAACTGGAGTTCTGGCGCAAAGCATTGCAACCGATCACGATTGTCAGCCTGGTTCTGATCGCAATCTCCTTTGTGTTTGGTCCTCTCAGGCAGGTGACAATGGGTTACCGGATTTTTGCCGGAGTTCTGGTGGGGCTGGTATTCAGTACCGCTCAGGATCTGCTCGGTCCGGCGAGTGTGGTCTTCGGTTTCCCCCCGCTGCTGGCGGGAGTGATTCCCGCGTTGGTCTGTGCCGTCATAGGGCTGATACTGTTGCGCCGAGCGGCTTGAGTTGTTTCTTGCCAGGTTGGCTGTTAGTTGGCCACCAAATTTTTCTTGCTCTTCGCTTTTGGTGGTTTCGGCAATAAAACTGTTCGGGTATGGCTCCATTTATCATGCAGGCAGTCACCGTTGTGGTCCACCAGACACCATAAATAGCCGGTGCCAAGGGCGGCAAAGGATAGTGGTGCAAGGGCAGCGCGTATCCAGCAAGCTTGCCAGGAGGGTATCCCTCCATCCGTGCCGATGAGCCTAATTCGCCACGACTTCATGCCGAGGGTCTGTCCGGAGCGACGCCAGCACCAGACAAAGAACAGCGCACAACAAAACCACCATCCCGTCATGATCAATAATTGCAGTGAACTATGTGGCGCCTGCAAGGTATCGTCACCGAATAACCGGCGTAGTAGTAACAGGAGGACACCATACGCAAAACTGATGCCCAGCAGCAGAAAACTGTCATATAACATTGCCATCAGTCGTCTTGCCAGATTTGCGGAAGGAAGGCGTTTGGGAGAATCAGTCAAGAAGCACGTCACCTTGTCAGTTGAGGTCGTTGGTGAGCCAATAATAAATCGATCCAGGTCGTATCAAGGTTGGGATCGACAGCAATATTCTAACAAAAATAGCGCCAACTCAGAATTCATAACTGAGACCAATTTCCGATTCACTCGAAGTTTTATGGAGGACTTTGGTGAATGGGCTGCTTCATTTACCAAAGATTGGCCGGCGGCAAAAAAAAGGCTGCCGGTGAGGGCAGCCTGTCAAGAAGGCCTATGGGATGTGGCCTTGGGCACTAGTTGCTCTTGCGAGCAAGGGGGTAAGACAATATCAAGCGTTTGTAGGGTTGTCCGCTTTTGGTGCAGTCGATACTGGTTTCGTCTCAGCACCGACGGGTTTGCTAGCCACAGGAGCGGGTTTGGCTGCCGCCGGTTTGGTCGTCGCCGGTTTCGCTGCCACTTTTTTGGCAGGCGTTTTTTTTACAGCAGGTTTTGCAGCTGGCGCAGTTGCTGCTGACGGCTTGGCCGTTAGCTTGTTAATGGTGCGAATCAGTTCATCCACCTTGGCATTCAGCTCAGCCAGTTTTTGATCGTTGTTGTGGAACGAAGGCATGGAGGGAATCGTCGGCATCACCATTTTGGAAGAGACTTTTTCACGAATCTCATCGATTCTGGCGCTGACATTCAGATTGATACCTTCCTTGCGGAGATCCTTGCCACGCTTCTTGAGCTTTTCACCCTTGGCTTTTAACTTTTCGCTCTGAGCTTTCAGTTTATCGCCAGCTTCCTTGAACTTGTCACCGGTTTTATCCAGTCTGGTCTTGGCTTCCGCCTCAATTTTCGTGCCACGGGCAACCAGATCGTCAAAATAGCGACGTGTCTGGTCGCTCATTTTTTCATAGCCATCATGAATGTTGTTAAGGCCATGGCCATAGGCACCGAGTCCGGCCAGCCAGATCTTGCGTGCCAGTTCTTCAGTTTTGTCGATAGTGTTTTTAAGTTCTGCCATAGTAGTATCTCCGGTAGCAGTTGAATTCGAGTGTTTACGCTTAATTTCATGCCACATTAGTGATAATTTTTAGAAAACGCATACTAAAAAAACGACTTTTACGAAATCGTGAAATTTATTTTGCAGCACAGGCGGGATGTCGATGAAAAGGCGTGATCATATTCTGTTGGTGAGTCTGGAGCTGTTTAATCGCGAGGGTGAAACCAATCTCACTGCGGTGGATATTGCCAATGAGCTGGAGATCAGCCCCGGCAACCTCTATTACCATTTCAAGGGAAAGGAGGAAATGGTCACCGAGCTCTATGAACAGTTTGAGGCCGGGATTGAAACACTGCTACAGGACTCCCGCAGTGCGGAAGCCAGTCTGGAAGAACACTGGCTCTATCTGTATGTCATGCTGGAACATATTTTCAACTACCGCTTTTTTTTCCGGAATACCACAGACCTGCTGCACAAATACCGCGGTATAGATACACGGTTCCGCAAGCTGGTGGAAAAGCAGTATCGCTGGATACACGGGTTGCTGGAGGGGCTTCTGGAGGAAGGGCTGCTGACGGATAGGACGATGATTGCAAGCCGAATTGATCAGTTGGCCGACAACATGATGTTGATCTTTACCCACTGGTTTCAGTTCCAGAATTTGCGTAAAAAAGAACTCGACCAGCATCAGTTCATTCAGGGCGCCATTTTGCAGATTATGGCACTATTGGCACCCTATCTGGGTGAACAGCAATTGCAGTTTATGGAAGCCTGCACAGCGCTTTCGCTCCGTGAGAAGCAGTAGCCGTCATTTGGGATTCGGGCAGGTTCAGTCAAATAATAAAAAGAGAGGTAAAGTCAGGTGAGTCATATTCAGTTGGAACGCAATCACACCATGGAGAAAGAGCAGGTCCGCGCCATGACGGAAGAGCTGGGGCAAAAACTGAAAGCCAAACATGGTGGCGACTATTGCTGGGAGGACGACACCGTTCATTACAAGCACAGTGGTATCGATGCCAGAGTGAGTTTTGACGATAAAACAATCAGGGTGGATGTAAAACTCGGTTTGTTGATGGGCGCCTTCAGGGGAATGATCGAGTCAGAAGTCACCAAGTATCTGGATGAGAAGTTTGCCTGAGGGGACACTCACTTATTTGGATTAGTTCAGACCCGGGACTATTTCTGCGCACCACCGACACTGCCCAGGTATTCGATTACCTCAACTAATGCACATTTTGGCCAAGTACCAACGCGCAAGCTGCGGGGCACACACAAACAAGCGCCCCGTTAGCCCAAACAGGGTTGAGTGAAATTGTTATCAGTATAAATCCCGTTGAAATCCCACAAACACATCCCGAATATTTTTTACCTCACCCAGTTCGTTTACCGCATCGCGGATGCTGTGATATTTCAGCTCGATCAACTGCGGCAGTTTTTCGAGGTCGAGCTCACCGACGCCACGTTCGACGTAATGGCCGAGTACGAACTGCAGGAATTCCTGTTGCCGGTAATCGCTGTAATGGCTAAAAATGGCCGCACGGTGAGAATCGACGCGCTCTGCGCGGCTAAGCGGTGGATGATTAAAAGCAATATAGGCAAGCACATCATAGAGATCGCTTTGCTCCGCATTGATCATCTTGCCGATTTCCCGCAACTGCTCGACACCGAAGCCGCGTTCTTCCGGTCCCTCGAGCAACTTCTTGCGGGTTTGTGGCTGGCTCCAGGTGCTGCGCAGCTCATCTTCGTTTTTGAATAACTCGGGCAGTTGCCCAAACAGCTGCTCGACAAATTGTGTGGCTGACAGGGGCTTTCCATCCGGTCCCCAGAAGCTGGTGGAGCTCATGTGTTGAATCATGCGTTCCTTGCCATCGGCCAGCTTGATTTTCGTTTTAACACGCTTCTCACACTCACAGGGGTATTCACCGCACTGGGGGCAGTTTTCCGGTTCTGGACGCACGCACGCACAGGGGGTCTGGCCGCAAACCGGGCAGGGCTTGGGTGGCGCCACTTCGCAGCTACAGGGAATGTTGCCACAGCGCTTGCAGGCTTCCGGCTCCAGCGGCTCGCCGTCCCATTCCGGGTCGTTGAAGTGCTCATAGGCCTTTACAAAGTCATAGATGGTGAAGTAATCCTTGCCATCGAATAATCTGGTGCCGCGGCCGACAATCTGCTTGAACTCGATCATCGAATTCACCGGGCGCAGCAAAACGATATTGCGGATATTGCGGGCATCCACCCCGGTGGAAAGCTTTTGCGAGGTGGTGAGGATGGTGGGAATGGTTTTCTCGTTATCCTGAAACAGGCGCAGAAAACGTTCGCCCTCGGCACCGTCATTGGCGGTTACCCGCACACAGTAATTCGGCTCGCGGCTGGTTTTATACTGGTTAATCAGATCGCGCACTGCCAGGGCATGTTCCTGTGTGGCGCAGAACACCGGGGTCTTTTGGCGCTGGTCTATCTTGTCCATAAACAGCTTAACCCGGTGTATGTCGTCAAAGAAATCCGGACTTGGCCACGCCTGATTTAAGAGAGAGTTAGCTCATCGGGGTTGCTTGTCTAT
>NZ_CBFHYF010000014.1:0-40126 GCF_965660005.1 Porticoccus sp. | reverse complement strand
TGGCCAACAGGTGGCTGTGCCCATCCTGGTGTTGCAAACCTTCACCGTTCAATGTGGTTCGCCCCGAGGTCGCACCGATCAGGAATCCCCGCGCCTGCATATCCCCCGCAGCCCAGGCAAAATCACCTATACGCTGAAAACCGAACATCGAGTAGAACACGTAGAACGGGATCATGGGGCAATCGTAATTGCTGTAGGCCGTTGCCAGCGCCATCCATGCGGAAACTGCACCGGCTTCGGTAATCCCTTCCTCAAGAATCTGGCCGCGCTTGTCTTCCTTGTAGTACATGATCTGGTCGCGATCCTGAGGCACATACTTCTGGCCAGCAGAGGAATAAATCCCCAACTGACGGAACATGCCTTCCATACCGAAGGTGCGCGCTTCATCGGGCACAATAGGCACAATCCGCTCACCGATTGTCTTGTCCTTGACCAACATCCCGAGCTGTCGAACAAAGGTCATGGTGGTGGATATCTTGCGATCACCGCTGCCCTCAAGCAACTTCTCAAAATTATCCAGCGCAGGCACGTCAAGTGACGAAAAATCAGCCCGCCGCGAGGGAACCGCCCCCCCCAGGGACTCGCGTCGCTTCTTCATATACATCATTTCAGGACTGTCTTCGGGTGGCCGGTAATAGGGCACCTTTTCCAGATCATCATCTGCCACTGGAATCCCGAAACGGTCACGGAAATACTTGAGTCCTTCCAGATCGAGCTTCTTGATAGAGTGGGTATCATTGGATGCTTCACCCACCCCCATACCGTAACCTTTTACCGTTTTTGCCAGAATGACAGTGGGCTGGCCCTTGTGGGCCATCGCCTCGGCATAGGCTGCGTAGACCTTGTACGGATCGTGTCCGCCTCGATTCAAATACATGATGTCCCGGTCGCTGAGGTCTTCAACCAGTGACTTCAGCTCCGGATAGGCGCCAAAAAAATGTTCCCGGGTATAGGCACCACCATTGTGTTTGTAGTTCTGGTAATCGCCATCACAGGTTTCATCCATGCGCTTCTGCAAGAGTCCTGTCAGGTCTTTCTCGAGCAGTGGATCCCAGAGCCGACCCCATACAACCTTGATGACGTTCCAGCCCGCGCCGCGGAATACCCCTTCGAGCTCCTGCATAATCTTGCCGTTGCCGCGCACAGGTCCATCCAGACGCTGCAAATTACAGTTCACCACAAAGATCAGGTTCTCCAGCTGCTCCCGCCCGGCAAGTGATATTGCTCCGAGCGTTTCCGGTTCATCGCATTCGCCATCACCGAGAAATGCCCATACCTTTCGATCACCGCGCGGAGACATCCCTCGAGCGGACATGTAGCGCATCACGTGCGCCTGATATATCGCCTGCAGGGGACCAAGCCCCATTGAAACCGTGGGAAATTGCCAATAATCGGGCATCAGCCAGGGATGCGGGTAAGAGGAGAGCCCCTTGCCATCCACCTCTCGCCGAAAATTATCCAGGGTATCTTCATCGAAACGCCCTTCGAGGTAGGAACGGGCATAAATTCCAGGCGCACTATGGCCCTGAAAGTAAATCAGGTCGCCCTGCTCCTCTCCCTGATTACCCCGAAAAAAATAATTAAAACCAATATCGTAAAGCGTAGCCGACGAAGCGAAGGAAGCAATATGCCCACCAATACCCTCATCGGGATCTTTGTTGGCCCTCATCACCATAGCCAGTGCATTCCAGCGGATGATCGAGCGAATCCGGCGCTCCATGAACAGGTCACCGGGCATGCGTTTTTCACGGACCACCGGGATCGTATTTCTGTAGGGTGTAACGATCGCCGGTGGCATGCCCACCCCAGTGGCAGTCGCTCGATCGAGCAGTTTTTGCAGTAGATATGCCGCTCGCTCCGGCCCCTGAAACTTCAATACGGAATCCAGCGATTCAAGCCACTCCCGCGTTTCAATGGGATCCATATCATCTTGCATGATCGCTACCTACCTTTCTTTTTCGACGATGGCTGGCAATTTGATGGTTAGGGCAACACAGTAACTGTTTACCGGACTATCAAGTTTATCTGTGTAGTTTATCTACCAAATAATACTTATTCAACAAAAAACTTGAACGGAAAAAAATCGAAACCCCTCTATAAAAAAATATAATTACTTGATATAAAACATATTATAAAAAATAATCGGAGAGTGAAAATAAATAGTTTTACTACATTTCATCCGGCAGTTGATAGGCATCTCGCTCTTCGGTCAAACCTGTTCCCGACATGAAGCTGGCTGCCGAAGTATCAACCTGCATTGAAAATCCGGCTGTAACAACAACCTCTCGGTAGACCTCCTGCATTTGTGCGTGCGTCAGATCCTTGACCTCGGCGATCAACTGTTGACGCAAATCAAACTGGTAATCCCTCAGATCAATGCTACCCCAGAAACGTCCACTCTGCTCAGCAAGGCTTTTTGGTCTCTCCGTCAAACTGGTGAGGATAGAGGCGCGGTGGCGCTCAAATTCATCGGCGGGCATTTTCGCCAGCTGATCGGCAAAGGTCTCAAGAAACTGGTCGATAGCCTGCTGCAGCCGGGCTATGGGCGCAGACGGGGACTGTACCAGCAACCCAAAACCCGGCACCCGATCCAGACTCTGATCCACCGCCGCAACCACATAACCCAACTGTTGCTCTGTGCGCAGTTCGTGAAAGAAGGGAGACTTGACCAGTTGTCGCAGAAACATGAACCGGGCCGTTTCTGCTACCGTATCATCACGACCCTGGTAATAACGGAGGATTCCTGCGTCCTTGTGCGGAATGGACATGGGCACTTTGATTTTTTCCCCCGGGGGCACCCGGGTAATCCCCCTGGGCAACCACCCTGCCGGATCCCCCGATGCCAACTGGCCAGCTAGAGATTGCGCCAGCGCTTTTACCTCTTCCGTTTGCAAATTACCGCTTGCCAGCAACTCCAGCGAAGCCCCATCAAAGATCGTCTTTGCATACTGCCGGAAAACGTTAAAATCAAGCTTTTCCAACTCATCTGCCAATCGCGTTGGCTGCCAGGCAGTGGTATTGAGCAACAGACCGGTTTCACGCATCAGCTGGATGTAGGGCGTATCCTGACTGCTATTGCGCCATTTTCGAATCAACTCCTGACGCAACAGCTCAAGCCGCTCATCAGTGAGGTCAGGGGATTGCAACGTATCCACCACGGCTGCAGATAACACTGCAAGCTTGTCATCAAATCCGCTGATCATAAAACCCAGCCCATCTGGGCGACGATTGATGCCATAGCGTAAGCCGGCCAAAGCAGCTTCATAGCTAACTTCATTGAGCGAACGCTCAACTGCGCGCAGGTACAAATCCATCATTGTCGCATTGCCCACCCCTTCCACTGCAGGGGTCTTAACCGCCACATAAAGCTGTGCCTTGGGCACCTGGTAAAAATGATCGGCATAGTACCAAAGCCGGTATCCGGGGTGTTTGACCAATAGCTTGGCCAGCCCTGGTTCAGCGACTTTTTCAGCGTGTTTCAGCGAAAAGCGCTCGGGGATAAAAGGATTTTTTCCAGGCAACTTCAAGTCGACAGCTGCGGAAATCACAGCTAGTTCCGGCAGCGGTTCAACTTTGTAAGGCACCTGGTAGAGAACCGTCATTTTATCCGTTTCGACTTCCGGGGCAGCCAGCAGAACCATGGCATTTTTCTCTGTCATGCGGGATGTCATGTCAGCGATCAGCCCGGCATCAAAGCGATCCATGCGATACGGCCCCCGGATTACCTCGGTATGGGGATATTGGTGGAGACGGTTGGCCAGACGGCTGACCCGGTGCACCGGATCGTCCTGTTCCATGTAGCGAAACTGCATGTCTGCCAGCGCGCCCTGCTCGTCAAAACGCCACTGGGCAATACCCTCATCCGCAACCAGCGCGATCTGACGGAATACCAGCGACAACACCTGTTGCCAGTTCGCATAACCATCTGCTGTCAGACCAACAGTGATACTGAAGCTACTGCCACTGGTATCGGAAATACCCTGTCCCGCCCGCAGGCTTTCGGCCCAACCCTTGTTTTTCAACAGCCACAACAGACTTCCCTTACCCTCATGACCGATCAGATTACCAAGGTAGGAGAGCGGCTGTTCCCGCTGGTATTGATCCACAGCCGGCAGGGGAAAGGTGAGGGACAGCTCCCGCATCTCGCGAACGGGCTGCACTGAGACCAGCTTAGGCGCTTCGCCCGGCTTCAATAGCGGTTTGCCATGCACCGGTTGCTGACTGGCGTGATTGGGCACTGCAGTGAAACGCTCTTTGACCATGGCTTCCAGCTGATCCAGTGGCTGCGGCGCCAAAACCACCAGGGCCATGCGGTTGGCGGAGTAGTGAGCCTTGTAAAAGGAGAGCAGGTCCTGTCGCAGCCGGCCTTTTTCATCGGCCAGGGTATCCAGATTACCCACACTGAACTTGGCTGCCGGATGCGCTGGATTGACGACCTGGCTGTAGACATCCATCTGGCCGCGATAATCATCCTTGATCCGCGCCTTGTACTCTGAATGTACTGCATTCTTTTCACGCTCTACGTAATCTGCATTGAATAGTGGCGCGACAAAAAAACGGGAAAAACGATCCAGGGCCGGCTCAAAATGCGCCGAATCAATATCAAAAAAATAGTTGGTGTGTTCGAAAGACGTGTAGGCATTGTGTTGCCCACCGTGTTGGCCGATAAACGCCTGATACTCATCGGGCTCAGGGTATTTGTCCGTGCCGAGAAAAAGCATGTGTTCCAGAAAATGTGCCAGACCCTGACGCTGTACAGGGTCATGCGAACTGCCCACAAAGACATCCAGCGCCGCCGCAGCCTTGTCAGCACCGGGATCGGAGACAAGCAAGACCTGAAGTTCATTGGCCAATCTCAGATAGCGATAGGCAGACTGATCATTTTCGCTGTGAACAACATCGTTGGCAGGCTGGCGGGAAGAAGCAGTCGCCTCACTGTAGGCTCCGGCGACAAAAAACAGACAGATAAATACAACAACAAGTCTTTTCATGAAATTCCATCTTATGGGTAAAGTTACTCCGACAACGTATTCGGCAGATCAGTTCGCGGCCAAGCGTTATAAAGCGCCTTGACCAGGGTTGCGAGAGGAATGGCAAAGAATACCCCCCAGAACCCCCACAGACCCCCAAACACCAGAACGGCGAGAATAATTGCAATGGGATGAAGGTTGACGGCTTCCGAAAACAATAGTGGCACCAGCACGTTACCATCCAGAGCCTGAATGATCCCGTAACCCACCATCAGCCAGAGGAGCTCCGGACCAATCCCCCATTGGAAATAACCCACTGCGGCAATCGGAAAGGTGACAATCGTCGCACCGATATAGGGTATTACTACGGACAACCCCACTAGGAGTCCAAGCAGCGCAGCATATTGCAACCCCATGAAAAGAAAGAAGACGTAGCCGACCAACCCAACCACCACTATTTCAATGGCCTTGCCACGTACATAATTGGCCATTTGCAGATTCATCTCATGCCAGATTTTCCACATGACAGGGCGTTCCTGGGGCAGCATCGATGAGAGCATATCCAACAATTCATCCTTGTCTTTCAGCATGAAGAAAATCAGCAGCGGAACCAGCACCAGATAGACCATCATGATCACCAGGCTGGGGAACGTGCTGAAGGAAAAACTCACCAGCCGTTCCGCCATACCTGCCACTTCTTTGGACGCCTGACTCAACAACTCTTTCAGCTGAGCCTCTGAAATCAGATGAGGATACTGTTCTGGAAGCAACAGCAGCACACTTTGCCAGTGCCGGATCATGTCCGGAATTTCACTGGCAAGGTTGGCGGCCTGGCGCCCGATCAACGGCAACACCACGATCAGGATCGTGAGGAAAACTCCGACGAACAGCAGGAACACCAATATCACGGCAACCAGGCGGGGCACCTTCCATTTAATCAGGCGATTGACGCTACCCTGAAGCAGGAATGCAAAAATGATCGCGGCCACAAAAGGACCCAGAATCTGACCAAAGGCGACCATAACGACCAGCGCGATGGCCAGCATCAGGGCCAGCAACACTGCCTCCTCTTCGCCAAAGTACCGGTCGACCCAGGTGCCAAGCACTTTCCACATAACATTTTCCCGTCAGGACAATTAATCAGGTTACGAAATCGCTGCCAATGCATCAAGGACTGTTGAAGTCCCTTCCGGAGTAACCGGATTTTCAGGCTAAAACGCACGAATCCGCATGAATTAGGTCATAGAGTTACGTTACTATCCAGAGAAATTGTTACCCCTTTCACCCATCAATGGATGTTCAAGCAGTGCACAAACGCTCCATCATGTTTTTTTTAAATCGGCTGGCCCTGACAGCACTACTCATAGCCCCTGTTCACAGTGCCAATATTGAGTTGCCGTCATTGGGCGACACCGCCTCGGCCATTATCTCACAGCAGCAGGAGTTTGAGCTCGGCCAGGCCTGGCTGCGGGCCTACCGCAGCAGGATCTCCGAATACAACGACCCTCAACTCTATGACTATCTGGAGGAGCTACTCTACAAACTCGCCTCCCACAGTGAATTAAAGGATCACCGCCTGTCGCTGGTGACGATCAACAATCCATCAATGAACGCCTTCGCCGTTCCCGGTGGGGTTATTGGCGTGCATACGGGATTATTCCGCTACGCCAAAACGGAACACCAAATCGCTTCCGTACTGGCCCACGAACTGGCCCACCTGAGCCAACGGCATTTTGCCCGGCGGGTCGAGCAACAACGCAAGAACGCTACCACCACAATGGCCGCCATGCTGGCCAGTCTTGTACTTGCTGCCACCGTAGGCGGCGATGCCGGGATGGCGGCGATGACTGCCAGCCAGGCGCACAGCATGGAAAACGCCATGCGATACAGCCGCCAGAATGAGCAGGAGGCCGACCGACTCGGTATCCAGACAATTTATGCAGCGGGAATGGACCCGAAAGGAGTGCCTGCCATGTTCGAACAAATGCTGCAGGCAACCCGCTACACCGGCAGCAAACCCCCGGAATTTCTACTGACTCACCCACTGACGGAGAACCGTGTCGCCGACGCCAAAAACCGCGCCAGTCAATTTCCACTGCAGCATTATTCCGATAATGTTGAATATCACCTGATGCGCGTCCGGGCATTGGTCGCTATCGAAAAAAATGCAGCGGCATCCCTCAACCGTTTCACCAGTGAGCTGGACGGGGACAGCCTCAGCAAGGACGCCTCCCGTTACGGTCTGGTGCTGGCCCACATGGGTCTCAGCAACTTCAATGACGCCAGGAAAAATCTCCACCAGTTAATCGGCACATCACCCGACAGGCTGACCTATTTACTGGCCGATATTGAAATTGAACGTCGGGAAGGAAAATATATTTCGGCCATTGAGAAGGCGCAGAATCTGTTACGCCACAACTCAAGAAGCTATGCGCTCAGAATGATGCTGGCCGAAGTTTACCTCAAGGCCAACCAGTTTACCGAGTCTGAAAAAGTGCTTGAAGAGCTGACTGAGCACTACCCCGACCGACCCTATGTCTGGTTTCAACTGGCGGAAGTCAGTGGTCTGGCCGGCGATATCGCCGGGGTACACAAAGCCCGGGCACAATACTTTATTCTCAATGGCGTATTTGATAAGGCCAAGGATCAACTGGGTTATGCCAGAAAGCTTCTGGTACACGATTATCAGGAAACCGCCATCATTGACCAGCAGTTGAGGGATCTGGCCGATTTGCAGGAGAAGATGAAAAACTTCTAGACCTCTCAGCTACGGCTCATATGGTCCGGCCCGCCCAAACCTGTGGACAGCTACGACGTAGCCAATTGCTGCTCACGAAAGGCCAGCATACGTTGCAGTGACACCATTGCGCGATGCCCAACCTCTGCATCCACCTTAATTTCGTTGGTGCCGCACTCAAGGGACTCCATCAGGTTCTGCAAATGATTCATTGCCATCCAGGGACAGTGGGCACAGCTCCGGCAAGTGGCCCCTTCACCGGCAGTGGGTGCAATAATCAGCTCTTTGTCCGGTGCCGCCTGCTGCATTTTGTAAAAGATACCGCTATCCGTAGCTACAATCATTTGCCTGTTGGGCAGAGTCTGGGCAGCCTTGATCAGCTGTGAGGTAGAACCCACCACATCGGCAATCGCCACCATGGACTCCGGGGACTCCGGGTGGACCAGAATGGCGGCATCGGGGTACAGCTGCTTGAGACTCAGCACCCCCAGGGCCTTGAATTCTTCATGCACAATACAGCTGCCATCCCACAACAGCATATCCGCGCCGGTTTTTTTCTGCACGTAGCTACCGAGATACTTATCAGGTGCCCAAAGAATCTTTTCACCACAGCTGTCCAGATAATCCACCACATCCAGCGCAATACTCGACGTCACTACCCAGTCGGCACGCGCCTTCACTGCCGCTGAAGTATTCGCATAGACCACCGCGGTACGATCTGGGTTTTCGTCACAGAAACGACTGAAATCATCAGCGGGGCAACCAATATCCAGAGAACAGGTGGCCTCCAGAGTGGGCATCAATACCGTTTTATCCGGGGTCAGAATTTTGGCAGTTTCACCCATAAACCTGACACCTGCCACAATCAGCGTGGAAGCCGCATGCGCATGACCAAAGCGGGCCATTTCCAGAGAATCCGACACCAGCCCACCCGTTTCTTCAGCCAAAGACTGAATGACCGGATCCGTGTAGTAATGGGCCACGATAACGGCATTTCGTTCCTTCAACAGGCGCTTGATCGAAGTCCGGTATACCGCCTCTTCCTCCGCTGTGTAGCGGGGTTCATCGTGCAATAGACTGAGATGCTGCTCCACAACATTTCGGTGATCAGAATCGCTGGCAATATGAAGTTTGGATGAATGTCTCATAATAAATCTGAATAAATGCCGGACACGAATTTTACCACAGATACCGAGACCCGCCGCCGCCAATTACCCCGACTTTCCTTATGATATATGGTTCCTGTGGGACAACAGCCATTTCTGTAGTGCCGCCCTAAGTTCAACTATCTGAATTGGCTTGGTGAGATAATCGTCCATACCAAACCGCAGAGCTTTTTCCTTTTCTCCCTTGAGGGCATTGGCTGTAAAAGCCAAAATAGGCAGGCGTCGACTTTCTGACTCCTCTTCCCTTATTGCCCTGACAAGACTGTAGCCATCCTTTACCGGCATGTGTAAATCAACCAAAAGTAGTTCATAATTGCCAGCCCGCCACTTCGCCAATGCATCCGCACCATCTACAGCGATTTCAGGCGAAAAACCAAGTAACTGTAGTTGACGAGTAATTACCTGCTGATTGACGAGATCATCCTCTGCAACCAGTACCGATCCGGCGCCTGCCTCAACAAGCGGAAGTATCTCACCCCTAATAGCGGTAAAATCATTACCCCAATGAAGATGGGGGGGAAGAACGATTTGCTACAACTGAAATAGCGTGCAATAACACTTGCCTCGAGAGAGTTTCTCCGCCCAGGACAACAACATTGACACCCACGATACGCGGATAGTGCGGCAGTCCTTTAGCAATAATGACTTGTCGCAGATTGGGCAAACCGGCGAAGTCACCTATGACAGTAGTCACATCCAACTCTGTCTCATCAACAACCCTCAGAATCACCCAGTCCAAATCAGTTACGGCCTGCTTTTTTGCCGCGACTAAGTCTGGCACGACCTCCAGGTTAATACCCGTCGACTCGAGTTGATCCAACAATTGTGGGAAGATCTGCAGATTCTCTTCAACAAAGAGACAAGTCAGCCCCTGAACATCTATTTCGTTGGCAAGGTCACTACCAGTGTCTTCCCCGATCGGAATACAGGCTGTAATCCGCGAGCCTTCACCCAGACAACTTTCAAAGGAAAGATGCCCCGCCATTAAAGTAAGCAAGCGGGTTGTAATCGACAAACCAAGCCCTGTGCCACCAAAACGGCGGGTTATGGTGGGATCCGCTTGAGAAAATGGCTTTGACAGGTTACGCATGGTATCCGGAGACATTCCAATACCACTGTCGATGACAAGAAACATCAATGCGGCCGTTGAATCAACACTGTCGCAAACAGAGACTTTTACAGTAACCTCCGCGACAATGCCAGGACGATCTATTGAGAATTTCACAGCATTACTGATCAAATTCAACAGAACCTGTTTTAACCGGACCGGATCAAGAAATACAATGTGTGGCACATCAGCAGCGATACGGATATTCAGTATCAGTCTTTTCTGATTGATCAGGGGCAAGAAATTACTACAGGCACCGTCAATCACCTCCCGCACAGAACAGGGAATGGACTCTAGGGTAATCTCACCGGACTCAATTTTTGAGAAATCAAGAATGCCATTAATAACTCGCAACAGCGATAAAGAAGAATCTCGAATGGTCTTGATATGATCCATATAACATTCAGGAAAATTCGGATCGCTCCACATTAGATCCACCATTCCCACGACACCATTCATCGGTGTGCGGATTTCGTGGCTCGTAGATGCCAGAAAAATATCCTTGGTACTATTAACTTGTTCAGCCAGCTTCCGTGCTTTCGCATTGGCGATATTAGCTCGTTCTTCTGCCAACTCCCGCCTAATCCGCTCACGCCGTGCGGATATAAGATTACCGTAAGTGGCGAGTATTGGCTCAATTTCACTAACTACTGACTCGTCGTAACCGCCAGATCGATTTGCCAGGCCCACCATGCCAATAAACTGGTCTCCCAGTTTAATCGGAACACCAAGAAACCTATTCAGAGGTGGATGCCCCGGTGGCAGGCCAACACGTCGTGGGTCAGTACTAGGGGAATTGGCAGTCACCAACTCTCCGCTAGTTATTACTGCCCCAAACAGAGTCTTGAGATTGGTAAATTCCAATCCATTCGGAGCATTCTCTTCGTAAAATTTCCGGGTTGCTTCATTCCAGCTTATGTTAGTTTGAGCGTGAGTCTTAAGATAAGGAAGCCCATTCTTTTTATACAACACCTCCCCGATAAAGCCGTATTCACTGCCTGTAAAATCCAACAGAACGTTCAGCAATTGGTCAAAAGCCTCTCGATTATCCGGATGACCAATAAAAATGTTCTGAACATCGCCCAATCTATTTAGCAAATTGCGATTGCGGGTTATGGCATCAAGCGATTTTGCCAATCTTGCTTGACTCCTGCACAGAGCAATTTCGGCTCTACGGCGATTATCAATGTCGGAGTAAGTACCTGAGGCAAGTAGCGGTTTACCGCCAGCATCACGGCTGACCACCTTGCCGCGGTCCAGTATCCAACGCCAACCGCCATCCTTCGCCCGCAATCGGTATTCGAAGACATGTTGATCCTGACCCCGATGCAGCGCCTTATAAAATGCACTCTCGACTCTTTTCTTGTCAACGGGATGAATCAACATATCTCAACCGGCCAGTGAGGCAGGAATTTCTTCGGGCATGTACCCCAACATAGTTGCAAAAGATTCACTGGTCAGGATATGTCCGTTCTCCATATCCCACTCCCAGAAGCCGTCCTGACTGCCATCTATGATCCTGCTCAACCGCTCAAATGAACACTATATTTCAAGTTGATCGAGCACACCTCGGGCCAGACCGTACATGGCAGTTACCTGGCCGTCCTCCAACTGACGGGGTATGTAATCGAGCACACACAAGGTACCTATATTGAATCCCTCCGGCGTTATCAGTGGCACACCGGCGTAATAACGAATAAAGGGTGCCTGCAGCACCATCGAGTGCTCATAAGTGCGGGGATCTTGCAACGTATCGGGAATCTCAAATAGCCCCTCACCATTGATGGCCATGGCACAGAATGAGGTTTCTCTCGGCACTTCCTTCGCATCAAACCCCACACTGCTTTTAATCCAGGTACGGACTTCGTCAACAAACGTAATCATGGCAATGGGACAGCCGGTCAGGTAGGAAGCAATCTCAGTAACGTCGTCAAACCGGATGTCTTTGTCGGTGTCGAGAATTTTGTAACTACGAAGTGCTGAGAGACGCAGACTCTCAGCACTGATTGACATTGGTGGTCTAGGGGGATTAAGAGGCATGATGGATAAAATTATGACAGCACTCGTCACTAAGAGGCGAAAAAACAGCATAGCCCCAAGAACTGATTTCAACAGGGCAAAGAGTTTTATTCAACTTGTTGGCACTTCGGAGGAAACAACTTAGTAGGGACCCCCACACAATGCCATTCAGCTATTTCACCTGTGCGGGCATAAATTGGCAAAAACTTCACAGACACTCGAGTATTGTTGACCATACCATTAAAGCGAATCATAGATTCTGAAGGAATCACATCCAGCTCATTAAATAGCCCGGGGCTTGCAACGAGATGATTACAGCCGTCCCCATCATAACCTGATCCAGCACTATAGGATAACCGCAAACATTCAGTTAACGGCTCTACGGACGCCAGCGTGGCGGAAATCCTTAGTTTAGTGACATAGTTTTCAAACAAAGGAACAGTCAAAGCTGTCAAGATTAGCCCTAAGGACATGACAATAAATATGTTTGAAAATGAAAGACTATGCTTTTTTTTCATTCCGGTGGAAGCAGACGCAAAAGTAACCATTGCCTTATCCAAACAGTCTCAATAAAAAACTTCTTTTTTTCACAACATTAAACAAAAAAGAATCCAAATTCGTAAAAATCATAATCGTTCGCTGATTCTTCTTTTGTAACACTTTGTAACATTCGCAATTGAACAGCATCCGTTTAAATAAGAATCGGCTGTAAAATGACTATCCTAGCTCGTTGCAGGTAACTTGATAAAAGACGGAGAAAGAGAGGCGGGGGCACTTATGTGCCAGCAAGATTATCATTGACTACCCGCGCACAACGCTTAGCGGGGGGCAATTCTCTAGATTCCTTTTTGTTTTTTTTATCGTGCTTCGCAGTATCTTTGTGCCTGCGAAAGAGTACACATTCGGTGTTGTGCCACAGTTTGAAACTCACCAGTTACACACAATATGGGAACCGATTCTTGAAGAGATCACATCATCGTCCGGCCATACTTTCAAGTTTTTGGGCAATCAGAACATTCCCGACTTCGAAAAGAGCATTGCCAATGGAGAGTACGATTTTATCTACAGCAACCCTTGGCACGCAGTGGTTGCCTGGGAGGAGCAGGGCTATATACCAATTATCCGAGACACTAGTGTTGGCAAAGTCGTTTCAAGCCAGCCGACTAGTTCCGAGTAGCGGACGGGTTTTGCCAGGTAATATCCTTGTGCCACATCACAATCATGTGCTTGCAACCATGTCAGAGTCGCCTCGTTTTCAATACCTTCGGCCACCACGAGCATCCCTAAATCGTGCCCAAGTTCGATAATATGTCGGACAATGGCTTGATTATCAGACGATTCCAGTAAATTCAAGACAAATGCCTTGTCAATTTTCAACTCATGAAAGTAATTACTGCTAAGCTGATCAAGACCAGCGTTGCCAGTGCCAAAATCATCAATAGATATTTTGATACCGCGCATCGCCAACCTGGCAAGAATGTCATTACTGACCGCTAAACTTGAGGACAATGACCGCTCCGTAATTTCCAACTGAATTTTTTCAAATGGGAGGCCCGCTGAAGATACCATGGAGATAATGGTGTTCGACAAAGTCGGATCTGTGAGCATAGAGGGGGGAATATTGATAGAGATACATCCAGAATAATTGATCTGACTGACCAGCTTCTGCAGAGCGTTCAACGCAAGGTCAATCACCTTAAGGGTAAATTCAGTTACAAGTTCAGAGCCTTCAACAAGTGTAATAAACGCATCAGGATAGATAATACCGTAGGAAGGATGACTCCAGCGAACCAGCACCTCTATACCACAGCAAGAAAAATCATGGAAAGATAGTTTCGGCTGATAGGTAAGGAAGAACTCCTCACTTCGCAATCCCCGCTTAATATCACACAAATCAATATTTAAGTTCGTAACCCTTTGAGATAATGTTGGAATTATATCATCCTGAAAATTACTAAGTGCAACTAGAAGCTTTTCTTGTGTAACAGGTTTTTTAATTATCTGAACATCATTAAATCCATAACCAATCGCTGTTTTTTTTGCCATTTCTAAGATTTTTAAATCTAGCCCACTCAATAGAATTATAGGTTTAGAAAAATTAATTTCTGAAAGTTTTCGGACTAATTCTATCCCATCCATATCAGGCATCATCAGGTCAAGTACCAGCGCATCAATGTCCTTCATGGATTTAAAATCGATCCCTATACTATGATTCGATGCTACAGCAAGCATTCCTTGACTCATTGCAATCCCAGATACGACCTTAGCTACGACGGGGTCATCATCAATCACTAGAAGTCGTAGCGGTTTTGTTACATCACTATTATCCATATCCTTGAGTTATCACCCTGTAAATAATTTCTTTATAATTACATGAAATCTTGAAATTTTTGATTTTAAAGTGGGTTTAATCTATTAGAATAACTTTCTAGAAAGACTTCAGTACATTTATATGTTGTTCGATTTTTTCGAAAGTATCTTCAGCTAATTGCTGTAGTTCCTTAAGGTAAGCTGGCAACTCGTCATGAGTTTGGTCCCGCGCTGCATGCTCAATCCCTTCTAGCAAATCGCCCAGTGCCTTCGCACCTACTGACCGAGAAGAGGACTTGATCTTGTGAGAGAGCTGGCGCAAATCTTCAAAATCGTGCTCAACGGCACATCCAATCATGCTTTCCACAACCGTCGAGGCCTGCTCCAGATAAAGAGCATAAAGTTCGACAAGAAATTCCTTATCCTCCACCCCAACACTTTCGGGGAGAAACTTTTCATCAAAGTGAAACGGCGTTGTCTTGATATCAGTCATGCGAATCGAGACTATTATTTTCTGTATTGGGCGGCCGACAGTACATTATGTAACCTTCACCACGAACCGATTTGATAGAGTAATGCTTTGTTATACTAGACAGTTTTTTTCGAAAACGCACAGCCAGCATATCAAGGTTCCGACTTAGGGAATCAAATTCCCGCTCATAGATAACACTGTACAAATATTCACGACTGAGTGGAGAACCCAGTGACTTCAACATCAGTTCGGCGAAGGCCATTTCCTTTTCTGTCAGACGTGCTGTCCCTTCTGGGGTTGTGAGGGTCTGCTCAAATATGTTCAACTTAAAACCCTCATAATCACCACCCCGCCCTATATCATCTTTTTTCTCATACACTCGTCCAACGGCCCGGATCCGGGCCAATAACTCTTCAAGCACATAGGGCTTCAGAACATACTGGTCGGCACCAGCATCTAGGCAAGAGACAATAGCCTGGGTTGTGTTATTCCCCGTCAGCATAACCAGCGGCACCCCTGGCATCATGTATTTTATCTGACGGCAAAGATCCACCCCGTTCTGCTCATTGGGACCCAATGAATAATCCAGCAGTACAATATCCGGCGGCGATTGATGTACCAGCTTGACCAAAGCATCGGTTGCCGTATGATAACTTTCACAGCAAAACTGATACTTTTCTAGTCGATATGAAAGGATTCGCGTAAATACAGGATCATCATCTACGATTACGATTGTCTTTGATCTCAAAAAATTACCTATGCTGACTAACGTAATTCATAAAACTTATCCTGTTATCTGACCGAGTGAAATACCTAAAGCTACCACACGCCATCGGAAAATAAAATTTCAGCGTATAGTATTCAACTGTGTGGCGACATAAATGCGTTCAAATGAACCATTACGAATAAATTCAGAACTCAGATCAAGTTGATTTTCACCGACCCCATCGCACACCAGGTTGCCAGTAAAGCGGTATATACCGGTTTTTTTAGGGAGCATACAGGGCCGGAACACCATCTTAGCATCAATGCTTTGAATGTCATCAACCAGTGTGTTTGGACCTTCCGCTACGGACAACACCACAGCATCACCATTCATACCAATCGCAACCAACAGTGAAACCGAACTGCATTTTTGCTTGTCATCAGATCGATCTACCACGTTTTGGTGCAGATAATTGGGGATGACCATGTATTCTCTCAGGCTATGTATTGACTTAAAAAAACACTGCTAAGGTAGTGTGTTCTGTTCAATTTTTGATGATATTTTAACGAAAATAAGAGCCAACTTTGTAACGATTTGTAACATTATATTTACGTGGCAAACAGCTTGCTATTACAGGGCAAGACTCACTTTGAACAGGACTTCTACAATATCCTTTTTGAGGTAGGGCTTCTGAACTACTATCCACTGGCTAGCATTGCGCTCAACTAATTCTTCTGAGTAACCCGTGGAAAGAATGACAGGGATCTGCGGATAGAGCTCTACGACCTGCTCCGCCAGCTCAATACCATTAATACCACCCGGCAAGGATATATCCGAAAAAATCAGGTCCACCGACTGTTTCTCCAATACACCCGTGGCCTCCACGGCGGATGCAGCCGGGATAGCCCGATAACCAAGGCTTTCGAACAGGCGGCATGCCAGCTTACACAAAAGCACCTCATCGTCAACAACCAGCACAACCCCCGCACCCAGCACAGGAGCGAACATACCCCTCTGTGCTGCCTTAATCGATTCAGCGGACTTTTCGGTATAGGGCAGGTAGATACTGACGAGGGTACCACTGTTCTCTGTCGTCTCCAGCTCCAGGCAGCCTTTTAACTGCCGTGCAAAACCATACACCATAGGCAAACCGAGGCCTGTGCCATGACCACGCTCTTTGGTGGTATAAAAGGGCTCAAGTGCGCGCCCCCTGGTAGCCGAGTTCATCCCTTTACCGGTATCCGCCACCTCCAACCTGGCATACCTGCCAGGCGGCAGATTGCCCCGTTGCTGCGTTTTTACTTCTAGTATGCCTGTACTTATAGTGATTATTTTTTTTGGGCAGTCCCGCATGGCATCCCTTGCATTCAAAACCAGATTCAATAGCGCACTACTGAAACTTCCCGAGTCAACCTCCACCATGATCGACTCAGGGGAAAGCTGCCACCGAATTTCTGCCAGACTGCCGATGGTGCTATGAACAAGGTGTTTTAGTCCAACCAGGAGCAGATTCATATCATAAACTGCCAAGTCCATGGGTTCGCGTCGTGCAATTGCCATGAGAGAAAGGGTTACCTGAGAGGCGCGAACCGCAGCATCCATCGCGCTCTGTACATTCTCCTTTGATTCGCCAACCAAGGGCTGTTGACCCAGCAACTCGAGATTGCCGATGATAACACAAAGCAAGTTGTTGAAATCGTGAGCCAGGCCACCAGTGAGCAGCCCGATGCTTTCGAGTTTTGCTATTTCGAGCAGCCGGGCTTCTATTTGCTTGCGTTCGGTAAGGTCGCGCACCAGCCCCACAAACCGGTTACCCTCCGGATGCTCGATATAGCGAACAGTCAACTCAACAGGAAAAAGGCTACCGTCCCCTCGAATCGCCTTAAGATCCGATATTTGGTTGACAATTTCTGAGCTATCGCTCTCTAGAAAGCGCTTCATACCCTCATGGTGCGCAGCACGATCACCTGAAGGAATAATCAAATCTGCAAGATTTTTACCAAGTGCGTATTCGGCATTGATCAAAAAAATGGTTTCTGCCGCCCGATTCCAACCTATAACACAACTACTGGTATCAATTTCAATCACGGCATCCCGGGATATATCCAACACCTCAGATATTTTATAATCGTGAGAGCTACGAGTGCCTATAATATCCTCTCTTTGACGTTGTATCAGTAATATTGGTGGGTCGTGCTGGATTCGAACCAGCGACCAATTGGTTAAAAGCCAACTGCTCTACCAACTGAGCTAACGACCCCTCGGAAGAGGCGCATATCTTACTTATGGGGCGTCAAAAATCAAGTATTTATTCTGTACCGATATAACGGGTGGGATCTGGTAACCCGGCTTCCTGAAATCCCGATTTTCTCAAACGGCAGCTATCACATCGGCCACAGGCAAAACCCCGCTCGTCCGCCTGATAGCAGGAGACAGTTTCCGCATAGTCGACCCCCGCCAGCGTCCCCTGAAGGATAATTTCTGCCTTGGTCAGATTGATCAGTGGTTTATTGATACGCAGGTAATGCCCCTCAATGCCTGACTTGGTCGCGAGATTGGCCATTTTTTCAAAGGCTTCGATGTAATCGGGACGGCAGTCAGGATAACCGGAGTAATCCACCGCATTCACACCAATAAAGATATCCTGAGCGCCCAGCACCTCTGCCCAGCCAAGCGCAATGGAGAGAAATACTGTATTGCGGGCCGGCACGTAAGTCACGGGGATACCGCTGGTCTGCTCCTCCGGCACATCGATACGGTCATCGGTCAGCGCAGAACCACCAATCGCCCTCAGATCCAGTTTGATGACCTTGTGCTCTTCGGCACCCAGCTGCCCAGAGCAACGCTGGGCGGCAACCAGTTCCGCCTGAGCACGCTGCCCGTAATCAAAGCTGAGGGTAAAGCATCGAAATCCCTGACTTTTTGCCAAAGCAAGCACTGTCGTTGAGTCCAGGCCACCGGATACCAGCACCACAGCCTTGTTATTTTCGTTAAAAGTCATTCAGTGTCCCGGGACGTCTTTCCACAACAGTTTGTGCAATTGCAGCTGGAACCTGACCGGCAATCTGTCCTTCAACACCCACTCAGCAAGCTCGGTGGCATCCTGCTGGCCGAAACTGGGGGAGAAAAGAATGTCGGTGACGCAACCCGGCAGATCGAACTCATCGAGCTTCATTCGGGCCCATTCATAGTCCTGCCTGTCACAAATCACAAACTTGATTTGATCAGAGGGTTTCAGGTAAGCAATATTTTCATACAGATTGCGATTCACCTCGCCAGAGGCGGGGGTTTTCAGATCCATCACGTTGGTCACTCGAGGATCCACCTCTGCGATGGATAAAGCGCCCGCTGTTTCCAGGCTCACTTGATACCCTTTATCACAAAGCGCTGTCAACAAAGGCAGGCAGGATTTCTGGGCCAGCGGTTCGCCACCGGTGACACACACTCGGGAAGCTTTAAATGTACTCACCTCCTCCAGGATTTGCTCGATTGGGCGGCGTTCACCGCCGTAGAAGGCATATTCTGTGTCGCAATACTGACAACGCAACGGACAGCCCGTCAGTCGAACAAAAACTGTCGGGAGGCCGACCGTGGATGACTCGCCCTGGAGAGAATAAAAAATTTCAGTAATACGAACCGACGTTTGATCCATTGGGGACACTGCATATCATAAATGCGGCAGTTTAACCGAAATCCATCAAATCAGGACGACGTCTGCTTAAAAGTGCTGGTCGAGATAACGTTTTGCCAGGGTCGCCGCGTTATCATCGCCTGCAGCAGAGGCCTCCAGCAGGGATTTGGCCTTCACTTTATCGCCCATCAGGAAATACACCTGACCGAGCTTAAAGGCGGCATCAGAGGCTTTACGGTTAGCGGGATACTCCTCGACCACCACAGTAAATGCCTGACGGGCAGCATCGAGATCATTTTGCAGCAAGTAAATTTCACCCAGCCAGTAATACGCGTTGGCCACCAGTTTGCCACCGGGATAATCGGTGATATGTGTTTTGAAAAGAGCAATCGCCGCTTCGGTCTTACCCGCTTTTAGCTGACTGTAGGCGTTGTCGTAGTGATTGGCTTCATCCGTACCGGAACTTGTGCTATCAACAGCAGGGCTGACAGTCTGATTTACTGGCGGGGCAACCGGCGAATCTCCGGTAGCAATGGCACTGAGCCGCCGATCAATATCCATATAGTCATCCAGCTGACGGGCCTTTAACTGGCGAATTTCGTGATTCAACTCCTCCACCATACCGCGCAGTGTACGAACTTCCTCCTGCAACATTTGCATCTGGTATTGAGCACCCCCATTAAAGCCGGGTGTCTGAGCAGGTTCGGCAGTTGGGACAGGAACCACACTGGGATATGCATCTTGCGATTGCCGACCCAGTTCAGAGACCGGAGCAGCAGCAAAAATTGCACCAGGCAACACGGAGAAAAGAAGAATACCAACTGCAGTCACACGCATGGATATATCCTCTACCGATGACAAGAGACGTATAGACGAGATAACACTAAAAAAAACAATAGGTCCGGTGCGTCAACACCGGACGTATGCTAAAAACAGCAAAGGCGTCTAGGACGCGATCACTTCATTTCCACACGACGGTTCAGCGCCCAGGAAGTTTCATTGCTGTCCAGGGAAGCGGGGCTTTCCTCACCATAGCTGATCACTTCCAGCAGACTGCCATTCACACCCTCGGAAACCAGGAAATCGCGAACGGCATTGGCGCGACGTTCACCCAGCGCCATGTTGTATTCACGGGTTCCACGCTCATCAGCATGACCTTCCAGACGAACATTGACTGGATTGGCACGCAGCCATTCTGCATGGAGGCGCAACGCAGCGGTAGATTCGGCATTGAGAACAGCGCGATCAAACTCAAAGTAGAATACCCGCGGTACAGCAGCGTCAGTACCCAGTGTCGTGGCAGTAACACCGCCAGTCGATACTGAACCTGTAGACACTTGGCTGCTTGGCACTGATGTACCTGCAGTGTCCGTATCACTACCGGTCGAGGAACAGCCCGACAATAGCGCCATCACGACGGTAACTAAAGCGCCATACCTGAGCAGCTGATTTTTCATTTCTTTCTCCTGTAACTAAATGTAGCTTGTTTATTTTGGTGACCAGGCAGGCTCTCGGACATCGCCGACAGTTGCTGGCAGTAAAAATTTCACACCCTGATCCAGCGAAACAGCTGCCAGTACTCCCTTGCTGCCTTGCTTGGTGGCATAAATCAACATAGCACCATTTGGGGCAACTGTCGGGGATTCATCCAGATACGTTTGTGTTAAAACTCTCAGATCACCCGTAACCAGGTCCTGTGATGCAATATGGAAGTCACCGTTATTGCGGTGCACCATCACTAAAGTGCGACCATCAGGAGCAAGTCTTGGTCTGGCATTGTATGACCCTGCGAAGGTTAAGCGTTCTACCTGCCCGCTGGCAATGATTAACTTGTAAATTTGTGGCGCTCCGCCCCTATCTGAGGTAAAAACCAGCGATTTTCCGTCCGGCATCCAGTTTGGTTCAGTATCAATCGCAAAATGCGTGGTCACCCGGGTAAATTGTCGCGTGGTCAGATCAAGTGTATAAATTTCCGGATTGCCGTCTTTTGACAACACCAGAGCCAGCTTTCGACCATCGGGTGACCAGGCAGGTGCGCCGTTGAGACCTCGAAAATTGGTCAACTGTTCGCGGGCTGCCGTGGCCAGATTTTGACGAAAAATAGCCGGTCTGCCGGTTTCAAAAGACACATACACCAACTCCCTGGCATCGGGAGACCAGGCCGGCGACATGATCGGCTGCTTCGACTCCAGCAACAAACGCTCTCTTGCCCCATCCGCATCTGACACCATCAGGCGGAATGACATCTTCCCGTTCTGGGGAACAGCACTCACGTAAGCAATGCGGGTGGAGAATGCGCCGGGAATGCCAGTGATGGTCTCGTATATCTGGTCGCTGATATAGTGTGCCATATCGCGCAATTGTGCAGCCTGACCATCCACCGCTTTGGTAAACAGCTTCCGTCCCCCGGCCACCTCCATAAGACTGAACGTCACCTTATAGCTCCCGGCTTGCTGAGCCACGTCTCCTACAACCAGATATTCCGTACCGAGAATACGCCAGTCACGGAAGTAGACATCACTCTCACGGGCGGGAAATGACAACATGTTTTGCCGGGGGATCGAGCTGAACAAACCGCTGCGATCCAGATCCGCCGAAACAATTTTACTGATGTCTTCGGGCAGTGCCTTCCCACCAAGCGTTATTGGCGAAATGGCGATACGGGTCGGATTGTCGACACCCTGAGTAATTTCGATCGTGAACTCAGCCAGGGCGGATGACATCCAGCACGTCAGCAATACATATATACTCAATAAAAACCCGGTTTTCCTCACTGTCATAACCTCAAATCATCTGGCCTGAAAACTAATGGCAATTTACGAAAATACGCCTCGAATACCTTCGGTGGCAATTCCTGCAATTTTTCAAATCTGCCCACTTTAAGCACTGCCTGCTCAGCAGAGCGATCAAATGCCGCATTGCCGCTGGAGTTGGTAACGACAACACTAATCACCTGGCCCGTTGGCACCAGTTGCACCAGCAACTCAACCTCCATATCCCGACGGGCACTGGGAGGCCGACTCCAGTTGGCGGCCACGCGCTCAAAAATATAATCCGCATAACTGCTCGCCAGTTCCTCATCGTTCGCGGCCGCCAAAAATGCCTCCTCCTCGGCCAGGGCGCTGGCCAGTGCCTGTTCAAGCTGCTGCTTGTCTACTGTCGGCTTGGGTTCCGGTTTAGGCTCCGGTTTGGGCTCCGGTTTGGGCTCGGGTTTCGGCGCAGGCTTGGGGGTTGGCTTGGGCACCGGTTTCGGCGCCGGCTTTGGGGCGGGTTTTGAAACCGGCTTCGGAGCTGGCTTGGGTGCCGCCTTGGGCACTGGAGGCTTGGGCTTTGGTTTGGCTTTTTCTTCCAGCTTGAGCAATGTTGCCTGAACATATTTTGGCTGGGTAATTTTTCGTTGTTTCTTTTCCGGTTCCCAATGCACCACCAATAACGCCACCATGAAAGCATGCAATAGCAGACTCACCACAACGGCAACGGTAAACGAAGAGGCTTTGCCGGAAAACACGGTAGTTAGTTTTTCCCCGGCGGCGGCTCAGTGACCAACCCGACAGACGGCGCACCGGCATTCTGCAATTCGCTCATCAGCCTGACCACGGTGCCATAATCCACTTTTGCATCACCCCAGACCAGCACGGGGGTCTTGGGCTGTACGCCCATCACTTTCTGCACTTTTTCTATAATCGAAGTAAGCGGTTCTTCAACATTCTTGCCGTTGCCGATATCCAGATAGTAGGTCCCGTCGGCCTTTACAGAAACAATAAGCGGCTCCAGGTCCTTGTCATCAAGCGGTGCCGACGGTGCCTGCGGCAGCTCCACCTTGACCCCCTGCATCAACATGGGAGCCGTCACCATAAAGACAATCAGCAATACCAGCATCACATCAATGTATGGCACCACATTGATTTCAGCCACCAGACGCCGTTTTTGCTTGGGAGTCCTGATAGCCATTAACCGTGTACCCGACGATGCAGAATGCTGGAAAACTCCTCGGCAAAGGTTTGGTAACCGCTGTAGATACTATCCGCCGAAGCTGAATAGCGGTTGTAGGCCAGCACCGCCGGAATCGCGGCAAACAAGCCCATGGCCGTGGCGATCAATGCTTCCGAAATGCCCGGCGCAACCGTAGCCAGAGTGGCCTGCTGCACCGTTGCCAAACCGCGAAAGGAATTCATGATTCCCCAGACGGTACCAAACAAACCGATATAGGGACTGACCGATGCAACACTGGCCAGAAAGGGCAGATTGCGATTGAGCCGTTCCTCCTCTCGGGACAGGGCGATTCGCATGGACCGTTCGGTGCCTTCGATCACCGTATCGGCATCAACGTTGGTCTGTTGGGCCAGACGGTTGAACTCGCGGAAACCGGCGCGAAATACACTTGCCAGACCTTCGGCAGCACCCTTGGCACCAATCTCAGAATAGAGCTGGTTCAGGTCGACCCCGGACCAGAAATTGTCCTCAAATTTACGCAGATTAATTCCTGCATTTCTCAGGTAAAGCCCGCGCTGGACTATCATCACCCAGGAAATGATCGAAGCAAAAAACAACAGCGCCATGACAAATTGCACCAGCAGGGATGCATCGGCAATCAGACTCCAGAGTGATAATTGTTCGGTCACCAGGTAACTCCTGTTCTCGTGTTAAATAGCGGCTTGTAATGTCTGAAACATCTTGGCCGGAATGGCCGTGGGTCGTTTGGTTTGATGGTTGATACAGGCCACTTTGACAACCCCTTCGACCAAAAGCTGTTCACCCCTCAGCACCCTTTGCGCGATAGTGAATGACGTTCTGCTCACGTCGACCAGTCTGGCCGTGGCCACAATCTGGTCATCCAATATTGCCGGTTGCCGGTACTTCAGTTCCACCGAACAGACCACAAATTGCATGCCCTCAAACAGCGCCGGCTTGTCATAACCCAGCGATCGGATCAGTTCAGTACGGCTGCGTTCAAGGTACTTCAGATAATTGGCATAGTAGACAATTCCGCCCGCGTCGGTGTCTTCCACATAGACGCGGATCGGTAGACAATATTCTTTGGTCATTTCTCCATGAAATCCAGTTGTTGGTCAATTTGTTGCGGACTTTTCAGGCCGAAATGCTGGTAGGCGAGGCGCGTCACCATTCGACCCCGAGGGGTTCTCATCAAATAGCCCTGTTGAATCAGGAACGGTTCCAGCACATCCTCGATCGTGCCCCGCTCTTCACTGATCGCGGCAGCCAGGCTGTCCAACCCCACCGGGCCCCCATCAAACTTCTGCATGATGGTCAGCATCAGTCGGCGATCCATATGATCAAAGCCGTTGGCATCCACATTGAGCATATTCAGCGCCTGGTCAGCCACCGCCGCGCTGATCTTGCCATCCGCTTTAATTTCGGCGTAGTCCCTGACCCGGCGCAACAGCCGATTGGCGATTCTGGGGGTACCCCTCGCACGGCGGGCAATTTCCAGAGCACCCTGCGGCCCCATGGCCACTCCGAGAATATCCGCAGACCGGGATACAATCGTGCTCAACTCGTCCACCGAATAAAACTCAAGGCGCTGCACGATGCCAAAGCGATCCCGCAATGGCGAGGTGAGCAGCCCCGCCCTGGTCGTTGCGCCGACGAGTGTAAAGGGTGGCAGGTCGAGCTTGATCGAGCGGGCAGCCGGCCCCTCACCAATCATGATGTCCAGTTGGTAGTCTTCCATGGCCGGATAAATCACTTCTTCCACCACCGGACTGAGACGATGAATCTCGTCAATGAACAGCACATCACCCGGCTCCAGATTGGTCATCAGGGCTGCCAGATCACCGGCTTTTTCCAGCACCGGACCGGAGGTGGTTTTTAAATCTACGCCCATTTCATTGGCAATGATATGGGCCAGTGTGGTCTTGCCTAGACCGGGAGGGCCAAACACCAGTGTATGGTCCAGCGGCTCGCCGCGCCTGCGCGCGGCACCGATAAATATTTCCATCTGTTCACGAACCGCCTGCTGCCCGACGTAGTCGGCCAGACTCAGGGGGCGAATCGCAGGGTCGAAGCGCTCTTCCTGGACGGAAGCTTCGGGAGAAATCAGGCGATCGTTCTCAATCATGGGCGCAGTATATCTTGCACAGGCTAGCTTTTAACCATGCTTTTGAGAGCAAGACGAATCAATTCCTGACTGGATTGTCCTTCGCTGACTACAGCCGTTATCATCCGGGCTGCCTCCTGGGGTTTGTAACCCAGGGCGATCAATGCACTCTCGGCTTCCTGGACCGTATCGGTTTGCCGTCCTGCCGGACCAGTGACTGCGGATTCAGTTGAACCGGCGGTGAACTGGTTGAGGCGGTCGCGCATTTCCACAATCAGTCGCTCGGCGGTTTTTTTGCCCACACCGGGCAAGCGAACCAGCGTGGCGGTATCGTTATGCTGTACCGAATGAACAAAGTCAGCTGCCGTCATGCCGGATAAAATTGCCAGCGCCATTTTTGGCCCCACGCCGCTTACTTTGATCAGGCTGCGGAATAACTCGCGCTCGACGGTATCGGCAAAACCGTACAGTTGCTGCACATCCTCCCGCACCACAAAGTGCGTGTGGAGTGTCACCGTCTGGCCTGGCACCGGCAAATCAAAAAATGTATTGAGAGAGACTAGCACTTCGTAGCCAATCCCCTGCACATCAATTAGCAGTTCCGGTGCCTTGCGCTCCAGCAATGTGCCGTGAATTCTTCCGATCACCCTGCGCGCCCTCTCTTCACAACAGCCATCATAGTACTCGCCATATCATTTATACCGCCCCCTCGCATAACGAACATCGGGAGGCAGTCCGGCCGTTGTACGGATTGTTTGCGCGTGGCAGAGCGCCACTGCAAGCGCGTCTGCGGCATCCTCAGAGGGTGCCGAAGGCAACTTCAATAACCGTGTGACCATGTGCTGCACCTGCTCTTTGCCAGCCGCACCACTGCCGACCACCGACTGTTTGACCGACCGCGCCGCATATTCGGCCACTGACAAGCCCGCAGCAACACCCGCCACAATCGCCGCACCACGGGCCTGCCCGAGCTTCAGTGCGGCCCTGGGGTCACGGGCAAAAAAAACATCCTCAATGGCCATCGCCTCAGGGCGATGCTCTTCGATAATGCTGGAAAGGCTCTCAAAGATCACCTTGAGACGATCCGGAAGTGCCCCGTCCGGCAGGCGAATAATGCCACTGGCAACATACTCGGCGCTGGAACCAACGGCGTTGACAAGGCCAAAACCGGTTTTTCTTGAACCGGGGTCGATACCGAGAATCAGTGTCATGGGAAGCACCAGAAATACTGTATATTGTCACAGTATCCTAATCGCTTAAAAAAACAAGACCCAGCTGCTCCGTTGACACTATTCCCACTAAAAAAGGCGGCTGTTGCCAGCCGCCTTTTTGCATTCACAAAGCAACCGTCTTTATTTGGTTTCTTCATCCGTCGATTCACCGGAATCAACCTCAGCCACCACCTCTTCTGCCGTGGCTTCTTCTATAGCAGGAGCTTCTTCTGTAACAGATGCTTCTTCCGCGGGGGCCTCGTCAGCGGGAGCTTCGGCTGCCGCTTCAACAGCCGTTTCTTCAACAACAGCCTCTACCGGCGCCGGCTTGACAACGGCCTGTTTGACGACACCCGCGGCAACCAGAATGCTGACTTTTTCGTCACCATTAATAATCTTCTTGTCGGTACCTTCAACGGCATAGCGACCTGAGCGTTTTTGATAAATGGTGTACTGGTCAGTTTTCTTAAGTACTTTCATCCTGTCTCTCCTGTGATTACTCGTTCTGTTAACAATATCGGGATACTCCCGGGTTTACTCTCTGACCCGACTGACTATCAGCCGAGCTCAGCCATCACCGACGCAGGAATATCCGCATTGGTAAATACATTCTGCACATCATCCAGGTCTTCCAGATGATCCACCAGCGCCAGCAGCTTTTCGGCACCGTCCAGATCAACGGGCACGGTAATCGAAGCCAGCATGGTGACCTCAGCACTTTCCGGTTCAAGGCCGGCACTCAGCAGGTCCTCTTTGACCGCAGTGAAGTCCTCCCATGCGGTGAGCACATCCATGGAACCATCGTCATTGGTCACCACATCCTCTGCCCCTGCCTCCAGGGCAATTTCGAGCAACCGGTCTTCATCAATCCCGGCGGGATAACTGATTTGGCCGGTACGCTTGAACAGGTAGGCAACTGAACCGTCCGTCCCCAGATTGCCACCACGTTTCGTAAACGCGTGACGCACATCGGAAACCGTGCGATTGCGGTTATCCGTCATACAATCCACCAACACCGCGATACCACCGACACCGTAACCCTCGTAGGTCACCTCTTCGTAGTGGTCACCTTCACCGGCACCCGCACCCCGGGCAATGGCTTTATCAATGGTGTCGCGCTTCATGTTATTGCCGAGCGCCTTGTCCACAGCGGCACGCAGCCGGGGATTGTCCTCCGGCATGGGCCCACCGGATTTTGCAGCCACAACCAGTTCACGAATCAGTTTCGTGAATACCTTACCGCGCTTGGCATCCTGTGCCGCCTTGCGGTGTTTAATGTTGGCCCATTTACTGTGACCTGCCATACTTTTCTCCCAGGAGGGGGGCACCTCTAAAACTGTTGCGCAACCAAATAGCTGCGTCACTTGCTCTTTGAATTGTTTATCAAATTTTATGGACACCCAGAACCGTCACCAGATCAGGGCAAAAGGTGCCAACCAATTACCTTTCTTCAACCGGTTTTTCGCTTGCCGGCTTTTCCCTCAAACGGATGTTCAGTTCGCGCAGTTGTTTGTTGTCCACGGCACCCGGGGCGTCAGTCATGACACAAGCGGCTGTCTGGGTTTTCGGGAAAGCGATCACATCGCGAATCGAATGACTACCGGTCATCAACATGATCAGTCGATCCAGGCCAAACGCCAACCCACCGTGGGGCGGACAACCGAACTTCAGGGCATCGATCAGAAAACCGAATTTTTCGTCCGCTTCGGCCTCACTGATACCCAACACCTTGAACACGGCACGCTGCATATCGGGGTTGTGGATACGAATTGAACCACCGCCCAGCTCCGTGCCGTTCAACACCATATCGTAGGCGATCGACAGGGCTTTTTCCGGATCGGCCTCGAGCGCTTCCACACAGCAGGCCGGTCGGGTGAACGGGTGGTGCAAGGAAGTCCAACCGCCCTCCCCGTCTTCTTCGAACATTGGGAAGTCTACTACCCACAATGGCGCCCACTGACAGGTGTAGAGGTTCAGGTCTGCACCGAGCTTACAGCGCAGGGCACCCAATGCTTCGGTGACAATACGGTGGTTATCTGCACCAAAAAAAATCAGGTCGCCATTCTCCGCAGCGGTGCGCTCGAGCATGGCAGCACGCACGTCCAGTGGCAGAAACTTGACGATCGGGGATTGCAGCCCCTCCTCCAGATCTTCCCTGTTATTGACCTTGATGTAGGCCAGCCCCCGGGCGCCGTAAATACCGACAAACTTGGTGTAATCATCTATCTGCTTGCGGCTGATCTCGTTGCCACCTGGCACTTTCAATGCCGTGACGCGGCCCTTTGGATCGTTGGCCGGTCCGGAAAACACCTTGAAATCCACCCCCGCCATCAGATCCTTGATTTCCACCAGCTCCAGAGGAATCCGCAAATCCGGTTTGTCGCTGCCGTAGCGCATGATGGCTTCGTTGTGTGGCATGGAGGGGAAATGCCCCAGGTCCACATCCAGCACTTCCTGAAAAACTGTGCGGATCATCTCCTCATTGATGGCCATGATCTCCGCTTCCGAGACAAACGACATCTCCACGTCCACCTGCGTGAACTCGGGCTGGCGATCCGCCCGCAGGTCTTCGTCACGAAAACATTTTGCGACCTGATAGTAGCGGTCCACGCCGGACACCATCAGCAATTGCTTGAACAATTGCGGTGACTGCGGCAACGCAAAAAACTTGCCTTCGTGGGTGCGGCTCGGCACCAGGTAATCGCGGGCACCCTCCGGCGTGGCCCGGGTCAGAATCGGGGTTTCAATATCCAGAAATCCGCGCTGATCGAGAAAATTGCGAATGATATTGGTCACTCTGGAGCGAAACCGCATATTGCTGAGCATTTCGGGACGGCGCAGATCCAGGTAGCGGTATTTGAGTCGCACCTCTTCACCCACTTTGTTGTGCTGATCCAGCGGGAAAGGCGGCGTCTCAGAGGCATTGAGTATCTGTACGGCCAGGCCATAGACCTCAATCTGGCCGGTGGCCATTTCCGGATTGACAGTTTCAGGGGTTCTGGCGCGAACCCGGCCTGTCACCTGCAGCACATATTCACTGCGAACCCGATCGGCAAGAGCAAAATGCTCGCCGCAATCCGGATCAAACACCACCTGCACGATCCCTTCACGATCACGCAAATCGACAAAGATAACGCCCCCGTGGTCGCGACGACGATCCACCCAACCACACAGAGTGACTTCCTGATCAATGTGTTCGGCACCGAGCACACCGCAATAACTTGTCCGCATTATGTCTTCCCGTTGTTGTTCAATAGAGCCAGGCAGAGCTTCCGATAGTATTTTTTCAGGCAGCGGGAGTGGGGCCAGCAGCCGTTTTCGACTTTTCTTCGGATTTGGGCTTGCTTTCCACCGGCTGATCACCGGCCAGGTTCTTTCTTTTCTCTTTTTTGAAATCCGTTTCGTACCAGCCACTGCCGCTCAGTCTGAAGCCGGCGGCAGTCAACTGTTTTTTCAGTTCCGGCTGATGGCAAACCGGACAGTCCGTCAATGGTTTGTCGCTGATTTTTTGCAGGGCCTCCATCTCATGACCGCAGGCCGCACACTCGTAACCATAAATTGGCATAACTAACACCCTGATTCCAAACCGGGCAGAACGCCCCTGATAAAAGCGCCGCATTATACCCCAGTAACCCGGGTGCTAGAAGATTGGATCAAGCCTGAATCCGTGCCATGGATAGCACCCTGATCAAAGTCCGATCAAAAGGGCTGCTTCAGCAGGACAGTGAAGTCGCCCCTGGCCAGCTCATTGACAACCGGATCGACCCGACCCGCAAACACTTGTCCGGTATACGTCTTTGCAGGCACCCTACCCCAGATGGGGTCGGGCCATGCCGCATCGCTTTTATAGCGGGCGATATGATGCACATGCAGCTGCGGCACCCGGTTGCCCAGGGTTGCGATATTGACCTTGTCCGGGGAGAACACGGCTACCAGTGTCTCCGCCAGCAGGGAGGATTCGCGAATCAGCTGATACTGATCCTGCTCTGACAGGTGATAAATTTCTGTCACCCCGGCAATTCGGGGCACCAGAATGAACCAGGGATAGTTGGCATCGCGATGGATCAACAACCGGCTCAGCGGAAAGTCGCCAATCATTATACTGTCAGCCATCAACGCAGAATCGAGCTCGAACATTTAGCAACCCCTTGTTCTGTACCCAAAGCGGGCTCCGCCGTAAAATAGCCGTTTTTACACTAACCTCCAAGATAAAGAAGCCACTATGCGCTCCAGCCAGTTCCTGATCGCCACCCAAAAAGAAACCCCTGCCGATGCCGAAGTCATCAGCCACCAACTGATGATTCGCGCCGGTATGATCCGCAAGCTGGCCGCCGGGCTCTACAACTGGCTGCCGCTGGGATTGCGGGTACTGCGCAGGGTAGAGGCCATCGTCCGCGAAGAAATGAACCGGGCCGGAGCACTGGAAGTCCTGATGCCGGTGACACAGCCGGCGGAACTTTGGCAGGAATCCGGTCGCTGGGAACAATACGGGCCGGAGCTCTTGAGAATGAAAGATCGCCACGACCGCGCCTTCTGTCTCGGCCCGACCCACGAGGAAGTCATTACCGATCTGGCTCGCAACCAGCTGCGCAGTTACAAACAGCTACCCGCCAACTTCTATCAGATTCAGACCAAATTCCGTGACGAAATCCGGCCCCGCTTTGGCATCATGCGGGCACGGGAATTCCTGATGAAGGATGCCTACTCCTTCCATACGGATCAGACCAGTCTGCAACAGACCTATGACGCCATGCACGCCGCCTACACGGCAATCTTCAGCCGCCTCGGTCTCGACTTCAGACCCGTCCTGGCGGACACCGGCAGCATCGGCGGCAGCCACTCCCACGAATTTCACGTGCTGGCGGCCTCCGGTGAAGACGATATCGCCTTCTCCAATGCCAGTGACTACGCCGCCAACGTCGAAATGGCCGAGGCGATGGCACCCGCGGGCAGTCGGCCAGCTGCTTCGGCAGAGATACAGGAAGTGGCGACCCCGGGCCAGCACAGCATTGAACAGGTCAGCCAGTTTCTTGGGGTAACACCCGAGCAGGTGGCAAAGACCCTGATCGTGCTGGGGGAGTCCGACCAGAACACCACCACACTGGTGGCACTGGTGTTGCGGGGCGATCATGAGCTCAACGCGATCAAGGCCGAAAAGCTGCCGGGCGTAGCATCCCCGCTGACTCTCGCCAGTGAATCACAGATAAAGGACATGCTTGGCTGTTCGGTGGGCTCTATCGGCCCGGTAGCGCTCAAGATTCCGACCATTGTGGACCGCAGCGCGGCCCATCTGGCAGATTTTGTCTGTGGCGCAAACCGTGATGATTACCATCTAACCGGTGTCAACTGGGAAAGAGACTGCCCGCTGCAGCAGGTCGAGGATATTCGCAACGTAGTCCCCGGCGATGCCAGCCCCGATGGCCGGGGCACGCTGGAGATCAAGCGCGGTATTGAAGTGGGGCATATTTTTCAGCTGGGCACCAAATACAGTGAAGCCATGAATGCCCGGGTGCTCAATGAGGAAGGCCGGGAGCAGGTCATGTTGATGGGCTGCTATGGCATCGGTGTGAGTCGTGTGGTGGCCGCGGCCATCGAGCAGAATCACGATGAAAAAGGCATTGTCTGGCCAGATGCGCTGGCCCCCTTCCAGATCGCCGTGGTGCCGATCAATATGCACAAGTCCGAACAGGTCCGTGAGGCCTGCGAAGCACTGTATTTGAATCTGCAGGAAGCGGGTTTTGACGTGCTGTTAATGGACGAAGAAAAGGCCAGGTTAGGGGTCATGCTGGCAGACATCGAGTTAATGGGTATTCCCCACCGAATCGTCGTGGGGGACCGCGGACTTGAACAGGGTCAGGTGGAATACTACCACCGTCGCAATGGTGAGAACTGCCACATCGCAGTGGCGGAATTGCCCGAATTCCTGGCACAGGCTCTCGGATGAGCACATCGATCGGCACGGGGATCGCACGGCGGCTGCTGCTGACCGTCGCACTCCTGTGGCTCAGCGCCGCTTCCGGGGGCGAGGAGCAGGAAATTGATCAGGCCCTGCTTGCCCTGTTGAAGAAAACCGTAGCACAGACTGACAGCTTTGAAGATCGCTTCGATGCCGAAGTCTGGCTGATGGCAAAATCCACTCAGCTTGCCCGGTACATTCCCGACAGCAGGGAGCGACTCAATCTGCTGCGAAAGATTCACCAGGCCGCCACCCGGGCAGAACTCTCACCGGAAGTGGTTCTCGCGGTCATTCAGGTGGAGAGCCACTTCGACTCCTACGCTGTTTCCAGTGCCGGGGCGCAGGGCATGATGCAGGTCATGCCTTTCTGGAAGCACGAGATCGGGCGCGCGGATGACAACCTGATCAATGTCGATACCAACCTGCGTTATGGGTGTACGATTCTCAAGTATTACCTGGACAAGGAAAATGGCAATCTCGCTCAAGCGCTCGCCCGCTATAACGGCAGCTACGGGAAAACCTGGTACCCCGAGAGGGTAATGGTGGCCTGGGACTACTGGCGTTAGAAAAACAAACACCAAAACAGCGCCTCAGGGTTATGTGAAACAAAAACCCTTTATACCGTGTGCGAAGAAAACACAAAAAATGCCAGCATTCGCTGGCATTTTTATTGGTTAAATCCGGTCGCTTGCCTTAGGCAATAACAGTAACGTTTTGTGCCTGCGGGCCCTTCTGGCCTTCGGTCACTTCGAAAGAAACCTGCTGCCCTTCAAAGAGTGTGCGACGGCCTGTACCGTTAATAGCACTGAAATGTACAAAAACATCCTTGCCACCTTCCTGAGCAAGAAAGCCATACCCTTTTTCTTCATTGAACCACTTAACGGTACCGGTAACTAAATCTGACATAACATCCTCGTAAGCACTTAATGCCAACCTCAGTTGGCGGTGTAAATATACAGGCAGCTAAACACCTGCAATTGCCACTTTAAAACGGCTTACAAAAACGCGCAAGCAAAAATACCTTGACATGCGCCAGAACTCCTTGCCACCTGACAGAAACCCTAGGGCAGCCCATCAAACTCTTCACCCTCTTTCACCTCGGGCGGCAGCAAATTCTCCCGAGTCATACGCAGAGCCATCAGCAGATTTGACGCCACATAGATGGAGGAGTAAGTACCGATTACCACACCCACAATCAGTGCAATGGCAAAATTGTGGATCAGCTCTCCGCCAAAAACAAACAGTGCCACCAGTACAAAAATTGTGGTCAGCGAGGTCAGCAATGTGCGCTGCAATGACTGGGTCAGCGACTCATTAATGACCTCTTTTGGCTCAGCCGTTCTCAATAGTCGAAAATTTTCCCGTATTCGGTCAAACACGACGATTGTGTCATTCAGGGAATAGCCAATGACGGCGAGCACCGCCGCCAATACTGTGAGGTCAAACTCCAAGCCGATGATCGAGAAAAATCCGAGGGTAATGATCACATCGTGAGCCAACGCAAGTACCGCACCAATGGAAAACTTGCATTGAAAGCGGATAGCTACGTAGAGCATGACCACGGCCAGCGCAGCCAGCATACCCAGACCGCCGTCCTCACGTAGCTCATCGCCCACCTGGGGGCCCACATAATCCACCCGGCGCATTTCGATTTCACTGTCGGTGTTATTTTGCAGTGCCGCAAATACCTGATCGGACAAACCGGCCGCCGGCTCACCCTGCAAACGAATCAGCACATCGCTCTCGGAACCAAAGTAGATCACAGTAGGATTTTCAAAACCGCTGTCCGTGAGCTGTGCCCGAACCACCGACAAATCTGCAGGTTGTGGATAGCCCACCTCGATCTGGGTGCCGCCGGTAAAATCGAGACCCAGTACAATGCCTTTCACGGACAGGGAAACCAGCGAACCCAGCACCAATAAAATGGAGAAGATCGCCGCCAACCTCCGCTGGCCCATGAAATCAATAACACGTAGCGTTGTCATGGTGAGCTCCTAAATCCAGACTTTGTTAATGGTACGGCCACCATAGACCAGATTGACCAACGCTCTGGTACCCAGAATTGCGGTGAACATCGAGGTCAAAATACCGATCGACAGCGTGACGGCAAAACCCTGCACCGGTCCGGAACCCACGGCATAAAGAATCACCGCCACGATCAGAGTGGTCAGATTGGCATCCAGAATCGAGACAAACGCCCGGTCATAACCGGCATTGATGGCAGACTGGGGTGGCAGGCCATTGGCCAGCTCCTCCCTGATCCGGGAGAAAATCAGTACGTTGGCATCCACGGCCATCCCCACCGTGAGCACGATACCCGCGATACCCGGCAGGGTCAGCGTGGCACCCAGCAACGACATCGCAGCGACCATAATTACCAGATTGAGGGAGAGCGCCACATTGGCAAAGAGACCAAAAATCCGGTAGTAGACCAGCATAAAAAGCAGCACCGCCATCATACCGATGGTGACCGACTTCACCCCCAGGGCAATATTCTCGGCACCCAGCGAGGGGCCAATGGTCCGTTCTTCCACGAAATACATGGGTGCTGCCAGACCACCGGCACGGAGTAGCAGTGCCAGCTCCGAAGACTCGCGGGGATTATCCAGACCGGTAATGCGGAAGGTTTTGCCCAGTGCACTGCGAATAGTGGCCAGACTGATGATTTTCTTTTCCACATAGCGCTCGGACGTCGCGACCTGCTCGCCGTCTTCGTTGGTGGCATAGGTCGTGCGGGTTTTATACTCGATAAACAGCACACCCAGGCGACGATCGATATTTTTTCGGGAAACCCGATGCATACGGGCACCGCCGTCAATGTCCAGCGTGATATTCACCTGGGGCAGCCCGTTTTCATCAAAGGAGGCTGTCGCGTTCGACACATGATCACCGGTAATCACCACCGTCCGTTCCAGCCAGGCATCGGGAAAACGGGATTTGGCATCCAGAAACTCAAATTTTTCTGCCGTGACCACGTTCTGTTCTTCGGCCTCCAGACGGAATTCCAGATTGGCCGTCTTACCGATAATCCGTTTTGCTTCAGCCGTGTCCTGAACCCCGGGCAACTCCACCATCACACGATTTCGGCCCTGGCGTTGCACGATGGGCTCGGATACGCCCAGTTCGTTAACCCGATTTCGAAGGGTCACCAGATTCTGGTTCAGGGCATAATCCTCAACCTCCCGGATTGCAGATTCCGACATCGTGGAGCGGATAGTGAATAACCCGTCTTCTGTAGTGAACTGCAGGGTCAGATCACGAAAATCGCGACGGAGAATCTGATTCGCTTCATCCCGCTCTTCTTCAGTGCGGAATTTACTGATAATCGTTGCCCCCTCGAGCTTCACCGTATGGTAGCGAAGTGTCTGCTCACGCATGGTACCGCGTATCTCTCGAACCGCCGACTCCATACGCTTGCCAACGGCTTCATCGATATTGACCTCGAGCAGGAAATGCACGCCACCACTGAGGTCGAGCCCCAGTTTCATCGGTTGTGCCCCCAGCGCAGCAAGCCACTCCGGCGTCGTGGGTGCAAGGTTGAGCGCCACCACGTAATCGGAACCGAGAGCCCGTTGAATGACCCTTTTTGCCGGTAACTGTTGATCCCTATCTTTCAGACGAATGAGAGCGCTTTCACCAGTACTCTCTGCACCGAAGTACTCGATACCTTCATCCAGAAGCGCCTGCTCCATCTGATCCAGCAATGGCTGGCCGATTTCGGTTGCACCACTTTGACCGGAAACCTGCACGGCGGGATCCGGCACATACAGGTTGGGCAGGGCATAAATGACGCCCAGAGAGACGACAAAGAGAATTAACAGGTATTTCCATAACGGATAACGATTCATATCACTGTTCTTTTATTGAGTCCTGAACGAAAAGGCTGACCATTATAGGGTGGAAGCAGCACCCTTGTCAGAAACGGCGGAAAATATCGGGCACCCGTGACATATTGGGGCAAATGAGCAAACCTCAAGCCGGTGGCTCCAGACCCTGCTGGCCATAGAACCGTACAGCGAATTCATCGAAGCTACTTTCTGCGATTGCCTGACGGATATCGGCCATCAACGTCTGGTAATAGCGCAGGTTATGCATTGTGTTCAGTTGGGCGCCGAGTATTTCACCACACTTTTCCAGATGATGCAGATAGGCCCGACTGAAATTCTGACAGGTGTAACAGTCACAATTCTCATCGAGCGGTCGGGTATCGTGCCGGTGCACCGCGTTGCGGATCTTGACCACCCCAGCGCTGGTGAACAAATGCCCATTGCGCGCATTGCGAGTCGGCATCACGCAGTCAAACATGTCGATACCCCGCCGCACGGCTTCGAGAATATCCTGCGGCTTGCCCACACCCATCAGATAACGGGGCTTGCCCGGGGGCATCTTCGGCGGCAGATAATCCAGAATTCGCAACATGTCCTCTTTCGGCTCACCCACCGACAATCCGCCAATCGCGTAGCCGTCAAAATCGATTGACTCGAGACCGGCCAGGGAGGCATCGCGAAGACTTTCATACATGCCGCCCTGCACAATACCAAACAGCGCAGAAGGATTGTCGCCATGGGCATCCTTGCTGCGTTTGGCCCAGCGCTGCGAAAGCTCCATTGAGGCACGGGCCTGCTGTTCGGTCGCCGGGTAAGGGGTGCACTCATCAAAGATCATCACCACATCCGCACCGAGCTGCTGCTGCACCCGAATGGATGTCTCCGGGTCGAGAAATACGGCACTGCCATCGATGGGCGAACGAAAAGCCACGCCCTGCTCGGAAATCTTGCTGATCGCCCCGAGACTGAACACCTGAAAACCACCGGAATCGGTCAGGATTGGGCCGGGCCAGTGCATGAATTCATGCAAGCCGCCGTGTTCCATCACCACGTCTGTGCCGGGGCGCAACATCAAATGAAAGGTATTACCGAGCAGAATCTGGGCACCAGTGGCCTCAACGTCCCTCGGCAACATACCCTTGACGGTACCGCAGGTGCCCACCGGCATAAATGCCGGCGTTTCAACCGTACCGCGGGGAAAGGTCATGCTGCCACGGCGCGCCTCACCATCGCGGCACGCCACCTCAAAGGACATAAAACAACTGTTTCTCATTGGGGAATGTCCTCTGCGGCGGCGGGATTGCGGGTCAAAAACATGGCATCTCCATAACTGAAAAACCGATAGCGCTCCGCCACTGCCTGCCGGTAGGCGTTCATCATGTGTGTATAGCCGGAAAAGGCACTCACCAGCATCAGCAGCGTCGATTCCGGCAGATGGAAATTGGTCAGCAGGGCATCCACCAGTTTGAACGAATAACCGGGGTAGATAAAAATATCGGTCTCACCGGTCATCGGTTGTATCTGGCCATCGGCGGCGGCACTTTCCAGGCATCGTACGCTGGTGGTTCCGACCGCAATAACCCGACCACCCCGGGCTCGGGTGTCCCGCACCTGCTGACAGACCTCAGCCGAGACCTCGATCACCTCTGAGTGCATCCGATGGTCGTGAATATCGTCAGCCCGCACTGGCTGAAAAGTCCCCGCCCCCACATGCAACGTCACAAAAGCAAAGTCCACCCCCTTTGCGCGAAGCTGGTCGAGCAGCGCCCGATCAAAGTGCAGCCCCGCCGTGGGCGCTGCCACGGCACCGGGTTTTTCAGCGTACACCGTCTGGTAGCGTTCCCGGTCAGCAGGGTCATCGGCGCGATCAATGTAGGGCGGCAAAGGCATATGGCCGTGGTTTTCCAGAATGTCCAGCGCTGTTCTGTCACCGAGAAAACGCAGCCGGAACAGATCGCTCTCGCGACCTTCCACCTCGGCCTCCGCTCCGCCTTCGAACTGAAGCCGGGTGCCCGCTTTTGGTGATTTGCTGGCCCGCAGATGAGCCAGCAATCGCTGGTCGTCCATCAGCCGCTCCACCAGCATTTCCACCTTGCCGCCGGAAGCTTTCTGGCCAAACAAACGGGCCGGAATCACCCGGGTATTATTGAACACCAGGAGGTCACCGGGTTTCACCAGCGAACTGATCGCCGGAAATTGCAGATGCTTCAGCGCTCCCGTCACGCCATTCACCACCAGAAGACGGCTGCCACAGCGTTCGGCAGCGGGCTGACGGGCAATCAGCTCGTCGGGCAGAGGGTAATGAAAATGGTCTCGGCGCATACGTTTGGGGAGGTTTGTAAAAGGCCGCAAGGGTAATGGAAATCCACCGCCAGAGCCAGTGTACCCGGCAACCGGGACAACACCGCTCTATTGCTTCTCCGGGGACCACTGCTATAATCGCGCCCCTGTGCCAGAGTGGTGAAATTGGTAGACACAGGGGATTCAAAATCCCCCGCCCTTAAAAGCGTGCCGGTTCGAGTCCGGCCTCTGGTACCACCTTAAAATCAACATCTTATGAACTTCCCGCCGCCCCAAAGCCATATTTTTGAAGAGTAGACCTATAGTAGACGGCTACTCATATTTCTTCATTCTTGATGCTAGATAACCTGTCCTACCTACCCCATCAGCAGCAACATTACTAAAACCCCTCAGAGGATAACCGCCGTGCCGTTTCATCCCAGCTTAGAGCATCGTCTAAATTAAATAGGTATCCGCGCTCGATAGGCTGTTTCTGTATACAGTCTATCGAGACGTTGTTAAATCGCCCTCTCGGCTTATACTCAGCCAATACGCGCTATCCTGCCACTCAGAAAAATGACCCAAATAAAACAGCGTGTTGCAGATTCGTGGGAAAAAATAACGAGATCCTATTATTTTAGATACCAGGAAACACTCGCCTTATTCAGAAGGGAATCGGATATGTCTCAATTTTCTATTCTGTATCAATCCGTTATAAAAAAGTGCCGAATATCAGCTTTGGCAAAGCGCGAGTGCGCCATATACAAACGTTAGAGCGAAAAACCGAGTCGTGGCACCTGATACTCATCCGTGTCAAAATTGAGTGATAAGTGAACGAGAGGTCTTTTCCATGAATCTCCAGAAAATTGAAAATGAGGCGCTCCACCTCCTTAAAGAGGAGCGAGTCCAACTGATCCAGCGACTCGTTCTTAGTCTGGAATCTCCGTCAGAAGAGGAGCTCAAATCCGATTGGTTGCTCGAGGCCCAACGTAGAGGCGAAGAACTCGATAATGGCTCTGTTCAGGCTGTGTCCGGTGAGGATGTCATGAGGAAGGCTAGAGCGTTCATCAAATGAACTATTCTTTTCACCCGGCAGCGGAAGCCGAGTTCCTGGAGTCAGTTGTGTATCCCGTCAGCAGAAGTTGGACTAACTAGCCTGTTTGTCTAAGAGATGGTTTTGGCTCATCGTTAACCCGAGAGGAACCGATGATGACAGACCAAAGAAGCGCCGAGAAAACAGTTCGTGATATTCGCCGACATACCCGCAAGAAATATTCTGCCGAAGAGAAGATTCGGATTGTACTGGAAGGCCTTAGAGGCGAAGACAGTATTGCCGAACTGTGCCGTCGTGAAGGCATTAACCCCAATGTGTACTACCGCTGGTCAAAGGACTTCCTGGAAGCAGGTAAGAAACGCTTATCAGGTGATACCGCCCGTGAAGCCAATACCGATGAGGTGAAGACCCTGCGATCCGAATCTGCAGCCCTCAAGGAAGCCCTGGCCGAAGCGAGTATGGAGAACCGCCTACTCAAAAAAAGCGTGATCGCGGATGGGGAGGTCGGTATATGAGGTACTCAGCGGCGGAGAAACATGAAATTATCCAGCTGGTGCAAAACTCGAATCTGCCGGTGCGCAAGACCCTGGATCGGCTGGACATCTGTAAATCCACCTTCTA
>NZ_CBFHYF010000013.1:0-49571 GCF_965660005.1 Porticoccus sp. | reverse complement strand
TCGACTTGCATGTGTTAGGCCTGCCGCCAGCGTTCAATCTGAGCCATGATCAAACTCTTCAGTTTAATCTTTAACCTCTACCTTTCGATAAGAGGGAGCAGTTTCACGAAACCCGCGATACTACTCAAAAACTTGGCTCAAACACTTTGGCTTACCAAATCGTATGAATTGATGAGTTACTTGCGTTTGATGATTCGTTATCACTCGAATCGTCTCAGCAAGCACCCACACGCATTATCTGATCTATTGTTAAAGAACGTTTGCTCTATGGTTTGAGCGGGCTGCGTATTCTAATTATCGCGGCCCTAATGTCAACTGATTTAAGCCGTTAATATTGCTTGGCATCTTCATGCCTGCTTTCCCAGTTGACCCCGCTTCCGAGTTACCTGAAGCGGACGCGCATTCTAGCGCTTTAAACCTTATTGTCAACGGCTTTCAACAAAAAATTTGTAGTTGCCGGACTGTCGATTTTTGGGCTTCGCCCTGAACCGAGGCGCGCATTCTAGCGTTTTATTTCGACCCGTCAACGCCTTTATACAATCTTTTTTTTAAACCTACCCGATTCAACCCGTGGCACCGAGTCTGTAGAAGACAACACAGGGTGGCGTATTCTTAAACCAATTCAAGAAGATGGTATTTTTTCTTGCCTAATTTGACGACAAAGAAGCGACCAAACAGTGCGCGATCCGGGGCAAACGTATCGCTTGCTGCCAGGTTGTCACATTCATTTTTGGCCACACCGTTAACCCACACCGCCGATCGACCGAGCGCGTCCTTAACTTCTCTACCAGCATTAGCCAGCCCGCACTCCACCAGCAAGCCAGTCAGCGGTTTTCCCTGCAGACCTGCAACACTTAGATCGCTGGCCGGCATACCATCCTGCTTCAACTGCTCAAGATCACTTTCAGAGAGCTCATCAAGCCCATCCGTAAACAGTGCCTGGGTAATTCGCTCAGCAGTCATTACGCTTTCGTGCCCGTGGACCAGATTGGTCAGCTCCCGGGCAAGCAGACCCTGTGCAGACTTTCTTCCGCCCGCCTCCAGGTCGGCCCTTTCTATTCCTTCTATGTCGGCCATAGGCAGAAAAGTAAAGTAGCGGAGGAATTTGTAGACATCCGCATCGGCTGTGTTCATCCAGAACTGATAAAAAGCATAGGGCGATGTTCTGGCTGGATCCAACCAGATGGTACCCGTTTCAGTTTTACCAAACTTTGTACCATCCGATTTCGTCACCAGCGGGAGCGTCATACCAAACACGTGCTGGCCATTCAATCGACGGGTGAGATCAATGCCCCCGGTGATGTTACCCCATTGATCAGAGCCCCCTAACTGTACGGTACAGTTATAGCGTCGATTCAGCTGCGCAAAATCGTATGACTGGAGCAGCATATAAGTGAACTCGGTGTATGAAATACCAGCCCCCTCACGATCGAGACGCTGCCTCACCGACTCTTTATTGACCATATTGTTGACTGAAAAATGCTTGCCGACATCACGCAAGAAAGTCAGCAAGTTCAGCGGACCTATCCAGTCCAAATTATTCACCACCTCTGCGGAGCTGGAACCCTTATCAAAATCGATAAAGCGGGACACTTGCCTTTTTATGGATTCCACCCAATCCTCAACCACGTCAGCCGTGTTGAGTTTCCGCTCCTGGGATTTAAAACTGGGGTCGCCAATCAACCCGGTGGCGCCACCCACAAGAGCTATAGGCTTATGCCCGCCGAGTTGAAACCGGCGCAATGCCAATAATGGCACCAAACTACCTATATGAAGACTGTCGGCAGTTGGATCAAAGCCGCAATAAACCGTACGCTGGCTATCGGCCAGGTGCTCAATCAACGTACCATCACCTGTCATCTGTGCGACAAGTCCTCTGGACTGCAATTCTGTGATTAGACTAGGGGCATTCTGAGACATACTGCCAATCCCAAATGGATGCTTTCGACGGGGAGGCAAACCTTACCTTATCCGTTCACAAAAACAAGTATTCGACAGGATAAAACCTGTTACCGAAGGTGGGACTGTGAGACTTTCTGTTATATATTGGCATCTTAAACCAATAACCTAAGACGATTATTGAATCATCATGAGCCAAGCCACATTCTCATCAAGCACCAAAAGTGAAACCATCAGACAACAGCTGCTAATGGGAAAGCATTCCCATCGCCACCTGGTGATACTCGGTTCATTGGCCGCGGCCATCTTCATCGGACTTTCTGTATTACCCAGTGAAGAGGTCGAAGCCAACCGCCAGATGACCACCGTTGACTTGTCTTTTCAGGAGGACAGCCATCTATTGGCTCGCGAACCAACAGATGCCATCGAAACTGACGGTATAGAGGGAGCACATGAGGCAGAAGATGACCGCCAGACAGATATGCTCTCCTGGTCAACCGCCACTGTGCGCAGCGGTTCCAATCTGTCCACTATCTTTCAGCAAGTTTCGTTGGGCGCCAGTGAAGTTCACAGATTGATGACTTCGTCCCCATTGACCAAGCCGTTGGCAAACATGCGTCCTGGCGAGGAGCTCCTGTTCGGGCTTAATGAGTCCGGTTCGCTAGGCCAATTAATTTATAATAAATCGAAACTCGAATCCTATGTCTTTACTGAGCAAGCGGATACTGAGAGCCCGGCCTTCTCTGCGGAACATGTCGTACGTCAGCCCGATGTCGTCAACGCCTACCGCGAGTCAACCATCGAGGATTCATTGTTTCTGGCCGGAGAGCGGGCCGAGCTACCCCATAATGTCATCATGGAAGTTGCCAATATTTTCGGCTGGGATATCGATTTCGCACTCGATATCCGCAAGGGTGATCAGTTCTCGGTGTTATACGAAGAAAAGTACCTGGATGGTGAGAAAATTGGCACCGGCAATATCCTGGTAGCTGAATTCACCAATCAGGGCAGCACCTTCCAGGCGGTTCGTTATGAAGACAGCGCAGGCGTAGCAAATTATTACACCCCCGATGGCATGAGCATGCGCAAAGCCTTTTTGCGTGCCCCTCTGGATTTCACAAGAATCAGTTCCAATTTCAACTTGCGCCGGATGCATCCCATCCACAAGAGTATTCGTGCCCACCGCGGCGTTGATTATGTCGCACCCAGAGAAACACCCATCTTTGCCTCTGGCAAGGGCAAAGTCATCGCATCTGCATACAGCAAAGCCAATGGTAACTACGTGTTTATCCAGCATGGCCAGGGGTATACAACCAAGTACCTGCATCTCGACAAACGCACCGTGAAACAGGGTCAACATGTCAAACAGCGCCAGGTAATTGGCACACTTGGCTCCACGGGGTATTCAACCGGACCGCACCTGCACTACGAATTCCTGGTGAATGGTGTTCACCAAAACCCCCGCACCGTCTCACTGCCCAAGGCACTGCCAATAGACCCGGCAGAAAAAAACAGATTTGCCAGTACCACCAAGACATTAATGACCCGACTGGCACAAAATCGCCAAAGCTTCAGGCTGGCCCTGCTCACCGACAAAAATCCCGCTCAAGTCGATTGATCGCACGATAAATGCCTAACAGGGAACTTTACATAGGACTGATGTCAGGCACTAGTGCCGACTCCATTGATGCCGTTCTAGCCAATCTGTCAGGCGGACAACACCAACTTCTGACCACGCTCAGTTGTGATATAGACGACTTAAAGAGCGACATCCACGACCTGGCAACACCCGGCTTAAATGAGATTTCCCGTATGGGGCAACTTGACAGGGAGCTGGGGATTCGCTTTGCCAATGCCGTTAACACACTACTCCACAGGGAGGGTCTTGACAGCAGCCAGGTGATAGCCATAGGCAGCCATGGTCAAACAATTCGTCATTACCCGGCTGGGCATGGGGTCACGCATCCTTTTACCTTACAGATCGGCGACCCCAACACCATTGCGCACCTGACGGGAATCACCACCGTCGCTGACTTTCGAAGACGCGATATTGCACTTGGCGGGCAGGGCGCGCCTCTGACCCCACTTTTTCACCGTGCGGCATTTGAACAATCTGGAACACCGAGGGCCATTATCAATATCGGCGGGATTGCCAATATCACACTGCTATACGGCGATGGCGTGTCCAGCCCGTTGGGCTATGACACCGGCCCGGGTAATGGGCTGATGGACAGCTGGATTTTGCAGTGTCTCGGCAAGGCGTACGATGACGATGGCCAGTGGGCCGGCACAGGTCAGGTCATACAACCTTTATTGGAACAGTTTTTAACAACACCCTACCTGCTAAAAAAGGCCCCAAAAAGCACCGGCAGAGAGCTGTTCAACCCCGAATGGCTGTCATATCAACTGGCGAGCTTTGGCGATTCCGCGGATCCTGTTGATCTGCAAGCCACGCTGCTGGAATTTACAGCACAGACGATAAGTACAAGTATCAAAGAATCGCACCCAAGGATAAGAGAAGCATACATTTGTGGCGGCGGCGCTTATAACGGCACACTGGTCAGACGGATCAGCGCGCTGCTAGACCCGATTCATGTAGGCAACACAGCCGCTTTAGGAGTTTTGCCAAGATGGGTAGAAGCGATGGCATTTGCCTGGCTTGCACAGCAGACCCTTGCCGGGAAACCGGGGAATGAGCCTACCGTAACCGGGGCTTCAAAAGCCTCCATTTTAGGTGCTATCCATCCCGCCTGAGCCGACAGCACGGGTAGCGCAAAAGTCAGAAAGATGTATACGACTAGACAGAAAATGAAGAACCACAGCCACAGGTTGTCGTGGCATTGGGGTTGGTAATGGTAAATCGGGAACCCTGCAACCCTTCTTCATAGTCGACAGTTGACCCCGATAGATACTGAAAGCTGAGCGGATCCACAACCACAGCTATGCCATCCTTGCTGACCAACGTATCGTCCTCAGCCATGACCTCATCAAAGCTGAACCCATACTGAAATCCCGAACAGCCTCCACCCGTAACAAATACCCGCAGCTTGAGATCGGGATTACCCTCCTCTTCCACGAGAGCCTTCACCTTTCCGGCTGCCTTGTCCGAAATGTACAGCGGCATCGGTGTAAATGTTGCAATTCCTGACATGCATGCTCCTGAATAAACTGTAAGGAATGCAACATCTGATAATACCCAAGCATTCCACTCAGGTATTCTATCATGAAGCAGGGTCTTACTGCCTAGAGACTTAGACTTTTTCCAGTGTAACTTCCAGATCGGCTTCCGGGGCAGACTCTTCCGAAGCGGCTTTAGACCCCAGTTCAGCCTGGCTTTGATGGACAAAACTGCCATTGACCTGAGCGCCCTTCTCAATTTCGATCAAGGAGTAATGCAAATTACCATCCACTACCGCTTTTGCCCCCAGCTCAACCTGATGATTGGAGTAGATATTGCCTTCGATCCGGCCATTAATGACCACTACCGGGACAGTAATATCGCCCACGACACAACCTTGTGGAAGGATGCGAACCCGCGCATCAGCACCATTCTCAGCCATAATGTTGCCGGTTATATGTCCTTCCACTTCAAGGTTTCCGCTGAAATGAATGTCGCCGACTACGGAAGTCCCACCAGCTACCAAGGTTGTCGTACCTGCGGCAAAAGGTGCCGGATTGGATTTCTTTCTCATGATCTGCTCCATCAAGCCTCGTTCAACTGCCAGTCAAAACTCCGTTCCACTCGACTATTTTCGGCACCATCCTTCCACACACTCACCAGCACTGCCAATGGCTGAAAGCCAGCAGGCACCCGAATGCTACCTTCCATTATTTGAAAATATTTGAAGGTAACCTGTAATGGCAATGTGGCAATCTGGACATCCATTTCATCAAACCCCAAGGTCTCTGACTGACCATCCCTGAGGCCCTCCAGACGAATCGCTACATTCACTTTGACCTGCTTCAGATTGGCTGCTTTTTGCTGAACAATCAAACGGTAGGCCACTGCACCATTTTCCACGGCAGGCTTCAAGACCAATCTACCGATTTGCAGACCCGCTTCCTTATCGTTTTCCTGCAGAAGATTTTGATATAACCCCAGCTCCTCTTCATTGGCGGCCAACTTTTGCTGTAAAGCGGCAACCAGTTTTCTGACGGATTCTAGAGAAGTCGCGTCAACCTGCGCACCAAGTTCCGCATTGGCCAGTTGCTGTTGCAACTGCAGGTTTTGCTCATGGGCGGATTTGAGCTCTCTGGCCAACACTCTGCTGTCCATCAGGGTTCGGTCAAAAAAACCACCACCCAGCAAAAAACCGACACCAAATGAAATTACTGTCACCAGCACCCAAAGCGTGAGTTCCAGCCGTCGATACCCCGGCCTGTGGGGCCTGACAACCAATTGTTCCGACATCACCCTGGACATCAGGGAAGTAGCGCAGGCGCCAGTAAACCGGCCTTTTCTGAAAGACCAAACATGATGTTCATATTCTGAATAGCCTGACCTGAGGCACCTTTAACCAGATTATCCTCGACCACCAGCACCACCACCTTGTTTCCATTCTGCGGCCGAAAAACACTTATCCGGCACATATTGGAGCCTCGCACAGTGCGCGTCTCCGGATGGCTACCGGCAGGCATCACATCGACAAAGGGTTCGTCCCGAAAACGGTCCTCATACAGCCGCTGCACATCCACATCGGTATCCAGCAGATTGGCATACAGTGTGGAGTGAATACCCCTGATCATTGGCAGCAGGTGCGGCACAAAGGTCAGCCCCACGCCGGATCCTGCAATATCCTCCAGTCCCTGCCTGATTTCCGGCAGATGCCGATGACCGGGAACGGCATACGCCTTGAAATTATCACTGGTTTCAGCCAACAGTGTCCCGACATTGGCCTGACGACCAGCGCCACTGGCACCCGAAGCAGAGTTTGCAACCAGATCTCCCTGGTCGATCAGACCTTGCTCCAGCAAAGGCAGGAAGCCAAGCTGAACACTGGTGGGATAACAGCCCGGACAGGCTATCAGACGGCCGTGCCGAATCGCCTCACGGTTCACTTCCGGGAGACCATACACAGCCCCGGATAGCAGCGAAGGTGCGGCATGGGGCTGCTTGTACCATGTCTCCCATAAAGCCACATCACGAATCCGGAAGTCCGCCGACAAGTCAATTACCCGCACACCTTTCTCGAGCAGGCCGGGTACAGTCATCTGGGCAACGCCGTGAGGAGTGGCAAAAAACACTACATCACAGCTGCCGAGATCGCCGGCGGCAGGATCGGTAAAACACAAATCAAAGTGCCCACGCAGATTTGGGAACAGCTCGGCCACAGGGCGCCCGGCCTCACCACGAGAGGTGATCGTTGTCACCATCACATCGGGGTGAACCGCGAGCAATCTCAATAATTCAACACCGGTGTAACCTGTCCCGCCAACAATACCTACTTTGATCACGATATAAATGTTCCTGTCATGCCTTGATTGAGCTACCTATAATAGCGCAAACCATCGGCCAATAAACGGGCACTCTCCCGCAACAATCGGAGCGCGTCAAATGAACTTCCAAGAGGCACAGAAAGTCCATGGCTGGAAACAGTGGCCTTCACGGCGACTGAATGCCTTCCGCGTGCGCCTTGCCCACACCGATGCCCTGCCCCAGTTGGCTGTACTGGGCTGCATAAGCGAAGTTGCTGGTATCATAACCCGTCAGGATATCGACAATTATTATCAATAAGGATCAGCGAATGGCATTGATAAAAGAATTTCTGCTGGGCGGCCAAAGCTGGATTACCGCATTTCACCTCATCGCTGTCGTCAGCTGGTTTGCGGCACTGTTCTACCTGCCAAGACTGTTTGTCTACCACGCCATGGCCGAGGATCAGATCAGCATCGAACGCTTCAAAATCATGGAGCGCAAACTTTACCGGGGTATCGCAAACCCATCGATGATGGTCACCGTTGCGCTAGGCATTGCGCTGTTTTCCATCTACCCGAACTACTTCCTGAACAGCGGCTGGTTTCAGGTAAAACTGGTACTGGTGCTACTCCTCATCGCCTACCATTACAGCTGCCTGTATCTGCTGAAGCAGTTCAGGGATGACAGAAATACCCGCAGTCATGTGTTCTACCGATGGTTTAACGAAACTCCCGTACTGATGCTGATTGGCATCGTGGTGATGGTTATAGTCAGGCCGTTTTAATCCACCCGGCTAGAACCCACTACCCGGCTGGGCAAGATACGTCAGCTCCTCAGCAGTGGACACTCTGCCGAGCACCTCATTGCGATGGGGAAAACGACCGAATTGCTCAATGACGGTCGCATGCTGCTCGGCATAATCCAGAAACCCGGCGAAAGTTTCCCTGTGTGCCGCGGGCACCTGGGCCAGCAAGTGTCGGTACAACACCACACTGCGTCGCTGGATATCGAGGCTTTCCGCATGCTGCAGAGGTAGATAAAAGAAAACCCGCTCAATCGGCCGCAACTGTTTATCCATGCCGGCCTCAATACCGGAGAGACTCCAGTTCAGCGCCAGCCTGTCGGCATTGAAGGCAATTGACGAGTCCCGATAGATATTCCGGGAAAACTGATCGAGGACAATGATGGCAGACAGGCGGCTCTCGGCGAATTGCAACCAGTAGCGGTTACCACCATTGATGAGCACCTGCAGGAAGGGTTCGAAGCGGTCGCGAATATCGGCATCCACCTCGGGGCTTTTTCTCCACCAGATTGGCGACTGTTGACGGGCACAGATTGCATCGTCAGGCTCTGCACCAAACCAGTAATCGAGGATCAGTTGCCAGGCCGGCTCTGCCCTGTTCATCGCACCTCCATTCTGTGGCTTTGCATAGCGTCTTTATGCCCAATCAAGGATAATAACTTTCTTTCATTTATCAACAAAAAAAGCTTAAAACCATGCAACGATCAGAGCAACTATTTACAGCGGCCCAGCGCCACATCCCCGGTGGCGTCAATTCACCTGTCCGGGCTTTCAAGGCCGTTGGCGGCACCCCGGTTTTTTTTGATCACGCCCAGGGCGCACATCTTTTCGATGTGGATGGTAAACGCTATATCGATTACGTGCTTTCCTGGGGACCAATGATCGCCGGACACAACCACCCCGACGTTATTGCCGCCGTCACCGAACAGCTGAAGAAAGGCATGACCTTTGGTGCACCCACTGCGCTGGAAGTTGAACTGGCAGACGAGCTCTGTGAGCGGGTGCCGGGGCTGGACATGGTGCGCATGGTCAATTCCGGCACCGAAGCCACCATGAGTGCGATTCGTCTGGCGCGGGGCTTTACCGGTCACGACAAGATCATCAAGTTTGAGGGTTGTTACCACGGCCACTCGGACTCACTGCTGGTAAAAGCCGGTTCCGGGGCATTAACTCTGGGCGTACCCAGCTCGCCGGGGGTACCGGCTGCACTGGCCGACCATACGGTAACACTGACCTACAACAGCATAGCGGACGTCGAACAGGCGTTTGCCGAAATTGGCGAGCAGGTAGCCTGCGTCATTCTGGAGCCAGTTACCGGCAACATGAGCTGCATCCCTCCTGCACCGGGCTTTCTCGAGAGCCTGCGCAGTCAATGCACAAAGTATGGCGCCCTGCTGATCATTGATGAGGTGATGACCGGTTTCCGCGTCGACCCTCGCTGTGCCGTGGGCCGCTACAACATTGATGCCGACCTGATTGCGCTGGGCAAAGTCATCGGTGGCGGCATGCCGGTAGGCGCCTTTGGCGGCAAGCGTAAAATCATGGAGCAGATCGCCCCACTCGGGCCGGTCTACCAGGCCGGCACCCTGTCCGGCAATCCGGTGGCCATGGCCGCCGGGCTGGCGACACTGGCACTGATGACGCGGCCCGGCTTCCACGACGAACTCTTTGCCAAAACCACACAGTTGATCGAGGGCCTGCAAGCACGCGCTGATGCCGCCGGCATTGCCATGACCACCAACCATGTGGGCAGTATGTTCGGGGTATTCTTTACCGAGGAGAAGGCCGTCACCAACTACCAGCAAGTCATGGCCTGCGACACCGCACGCTTTGGCAAATTCTTCCACGGCATGCTGGATGCCGGTATTTATCTGGCCCCGGCAGCCTATGAAGCAGGGTTTATGTCCACCGCCCACAGCGATGAGGATCTGGAGTTCACCCTGGATGCGGCGGAGCAGGTGTTTAAAACCCTGAGCAAAAGAGAGGCAAAAGGGGTCGGTGACAATTGAGACTCATTCTTATTCGGCTAAAAGGGAAAGCAAAATGGGTCGGTGACCTCTTTATTTCAGCTCAAAGCCAGACATGGCGGGGCGGACCGAAATATGTAGGCGGCCCTGCCCCCACAGGGCACGCTGGCTTGATTCTCTACAGAAGGCCACTGCATGCGTAAACCGTTTCTGTTCGCCTACACACTGGTGGCGACGCTGGGCACCTGGAGTCTGGTCGACAAAAACCACGAATTCCTGATCTACGCGATCATCGCATTCGCGCTGGTAACGCTGATTCACCTGGGTGACAGAAAATTCGCTTTCGGCCAAGCACTGCTCTGGGGTTTCAACCTCTGGCTGCTTCTGCACATCTTCGGGGGACTGTGGCAGGTGGGCGATGGTGTCCTGTATTCGCTGGTGCTGATCGATATCGTCGGAGAGCCCTACTCGATTCTGAAATATGATCAATTGGTACACGTTTACTGCTACTTCATCATCGCGCTTCTGCTGTGGCGAGTGATCGCAGCAGCTGGCCTCGACGCGCCCCGCTGGCTGCTCACGGGTCTGACGGTCCTGGCGGCGAGCGGTGTCGGCGGCCTCAATGAAATTGTAGAGTTTGCTGCCACCGTGCTAGTACCCGACACCAATGTGGGGGGATACGAGAACACAGCGATCGACCTAGTGGCGAATCTTCTCGGCGCCTGTCTGGCAATCCCGTTTTTCAAAGAACAAGTAAAAGGTACCGGTCGAAATTAAATGAGAATGAGTCTCAGTTGTCACCGACCCCTTTATTCTCTATTCGTAATGACTCCAAAGTCGGAGAACTTTTACCACGCACTTCTCGTCAAGCACCTGGTAGACCAGACGATGCTGGATATTAATGCGGCGTGAATAAGCCCCGGCAAGATCGCCAATGAGCTTTTCAAGCGGTGGCGGTTTTCGGTAAGGGTCCTCTGCAATCAGTACCAGCAATTCCTGAGCTTTTGACTTCAGACCACTTGAAGCCAGTTTTTTCGCATCTTTTTGAGCCTGATTAGTGTAAAGCAACGTCCATGTCACCAGTCCAGCTCCTCATTGCATTCGTCTACAGGGGTATCCATCCCCTCACGAATAGACTCGCGCATACCTGGCACAGAGAGCAGGTAGAGCGTTTCCTGAATTGCAGACCAATCCTCCTCGGACACCAGAACAGCCTTGTTCCGTTTGCCCATAATGACAATTGGTTGGTGAGACTCGGCGGTTTCATCAATCAACCGATACAGGTTGCTGCGTGCCTCAGTTGCAGTGATTCCGGTCATGACGTATTTCTCGCGTGGCTATCTACTCACCAATAGTACGCGATAAAGTACGTACGTCAATACGAACGTACTGCACCTACAAAAGTAAAAAACACCCTTAACAAAGCGGGGTTACACAAAAGCCCAAGAAGCCAGTGAACATTAAATGGGAATGACTCTCAGTTGTCACCGACCCCTTTATTCTTTGGTAGACCCTCTTGTTAGTTACATACTGGAACATTAGCAATTACATGATTAGAAATGACTGCAACAGATATACCTACTGCTATACCTATCAATATTGCCCAGATACGTTCAGAGCGCTTTTGGGCCAATTCATCAAGTTTAAAATGCCCTTCAGCCGTAATATATAGGATCTCCTTATCAAATCCTGATCCGGATACAGATTGACCTAAATATGGTTTTCCAGGACCCAACGAAAGCATCATATATAAGAATATTGATAATTGATGTATACCTTGAGATGCGAAAGTTTTGCTGCTGTCTTTAGTATCGATATTTACATATCCAGCACAAAATAATATCGCTAATGGGTGGTAATCTCTGTGATCATTAGACTTTTTCTTAATAAGCTCACTTGCTTGTCCACAAGTAAGCTCCCCCTCGACAGATAAGGCTTTCAGTAATCTAAGTGGTTCGGAAATACTCATAGCAACTAACCCCGCCAGCAGAGGCACAAGCTTGCGAGCGTCCTGCTGACTGGCTTTGTAATGCCACTTTTTGGCAACATTAATTTACACATGGCACAAGTAAATCTCCAAATCCCCATACCAAAGTTCCTGCAATGACAATAGTTCCCTCTATGCGTAAAAGTCGATTTTTGACAGAAAACATGGGAATAAAGGGGTCGGTGACAACTGCAAATTATTCTCAACTGTCACCGACGCCTTTAATCCTTACGCTTTTACGTTAGCTTAATTATCCCTTAACCTCACATAAAGCTTCATGGCGGAACCAACTATATGAAAATTAGCGAATATTCCTAGAATATAAGCTATGCCGAGATAAATAGAACTTAGAAAAAATAGTATTGCTAAAAAATAAGGTTTAATAAAGAGCACGCCAAAAAGTATAGTGCGATAGAAGAAAGGAAATTTTGATTCTTGTTCTTACTGCCCTCCATAAAGCCAAAAAATATTCCAAATACAAAAAATATTCCAAATACAAAAAATATTGGAAATAATGCTGTGAAACCTTCAATAACAATATTTGGTTGTTCTAAATTACTTAGGACAAGGGCAAATGTTATACCTGATTGACCATAAGCAAGAGCTTTGAACATCGAATGTGACGTCACTGGATCTTTTTCTAAGATATCTCGTAGAAATGGAGAGATAAACCTTAAAACACTATAAAGCCTTTTTGTATTTTTAGTTGTGCTCATATTTTCCTTAAGCTAACAGCCTGTTAATGAGGCCTTCGGCCTCATAATAATTATTAAAAGGCGGCCACTGTAATATATTATGCTGACACCCGTAGTATTCCGTAAAACATTGATTTTAATAACAATCTATACACCATCAGATGTCCAGAATCTGTTATCAGGGCCGCGTTTGGTTTGCTGGACAAAAAAATCTGGCAGGCTGAATCCGCTGCCGACTCGAAATGTTTTTTTTGCAATATCGCCATTACCTTTCCTTTGGTTTTGGTTGTTTCCCGCATGAAGCAAGTCGACCGACCTATCTTCACTACTGCCACAAGTATTTCACCGCGCTCCTGTAGTCGCAACCGCTGTTAGTGGCCCCAGCCACCAACAAATTGATTAACCGCCCCATCCTGCCTATTATCCTCAGGCCTATCAGCCTTGGAGCAATCATGAGTTTTAATCACCCTCACGGTCCCTTTCCAACCACCCGCCTGCGTCGCAACCGCGCCGACGATTTCTCCCGCCGTCTGGTGCGGGAGTCGGTGCTGACTCCGAATGATCTGATTTACCCGGTGTTTGTGCTGGAAGGTGCCGGCCAACGCGAGGCGGTGGGCTCGATGCCCGGTATCGAGCGGCTGTCCATTGATCTGCTGGTGAAACAGGCGCGGGAAATTGCCGGTCTCGGTATTCCCGCTATTGCCCTGTTCCCGGTGACACGGCAGTCCGCCAAGAGTCTGCTGGCGGAGGAGGCCTACAACCCGGATGGCCTAGCCCAGCGGGCGGTGAAAGCCATCAAGGATGCGGTGCCGGAACTGGGGGTGATAACCGATGTGGCGCTGGACCCGTTCACCGTGCACGGCCAGGACGGCATTATTGATAACCAGAGTGGCTATGTGCTGAACGACATCACCGTTGAAACACTGGTGAAACAGGCGCTGTCCCACGCCGCCGCCGGTGCCGATGTGGTGGCACCCTCGGACATGATGGACGGTCGCATTGGTTCGGTGCGGGCAGCACTGGAACAGGCCGGGCATGTGAATACCCGCATCATGGCCTACTCCGCCAAATATGCCTCCAGTTACTACGGGCCGTTCCGGGACGCGGTAGGTTCAGCGGGCAACATCAAGGGGGGCGACAAGAAAACCTATCAGATGGACCCGGCCAATAGTGACGAGGCGCTGCACGAGTGCGCCCTCGATTTGCAGGAGGGCGCGGACATGATCATGGTAAAACCGGGCATGCCCTATCTGGACGTGGTGCGCCGAGTGAAGGAGGAATTGAAAGCCCCCACCTTTGTGTATCAGGTGAGTGGCGAATACGCCATGCACTGTGCGGCATTCCAGAACGGCTGGCTGAACCGCGGGCAGATTATTCTCGAATCCCTGCTGTGCTTCAAGCGCGCCGGCGCCGATGGCGTGCTGAGCTATTTTGCGATGGAAGCCGCCCGCCTGCTGAACGACTAATCGGCGCGATTAATCGGCAATGTCACGGGCAAAAATCGCCTTCAGATAGCTGGTTTCTGGAATGGCCGGATGCACCGGATGATCGGGACCCTGCTCGCCCTGAGCGAAAACCTGCAGCTGGCGATGCCGATGGGCCGCCGCGGTTTTCACCACATCCATCAGCGCCTCACGCGACAAATGCATGGAACAGGAGGCGGAAACCAGTGTGCCGCCCGGGGCCAATAGTCTGAGCGCCAACTGGTTGATCTGATGATAGGCCTTTTCACCCTGACGCTGATCCTTGCGCCGCTTGATAAAAGCCGGGGGATCCAGCACCACCAGGTCGTAGGTACGCCCCTGATCCAGCACGGATTTCATCAGATCATTGGCCTTGCCCTGCAGGGTGGTAAACTCGCCCCGATAATTATTGAGGGCAGCGTTTTCCTGTGCCAGAGCCAGGGCGTCGCCCGACACATCGATACAGGTAACCGAGCTGGCACCGGCGGCAGCGGCCTGCACGCCCCAACCACCCACGTAACTGTAGACATCCAGAACCGATTTGTCTTTTGCCAGATGCTGCAGGCGCTGGCGGTTTTCCCGGTGATCGTAGTACCAGCCGGTTTTTTGACCGGTGAGCAGCGGTGCCAGAAAGCGAACACCGTTTTCCTCCAGTTCCACCCGTTCGGGTATTTCCCCGGCCACGACTTCCACGTACTCCGACAAGCCTTCCATGGTGCGAAAGGAGCCCTGGTTGCGCAGCAGAATACCCTTCGCAGAAAACACGTCATCCAGCGCTGCAATCACCTCATCCCGGCGGCTGTCCATCGCCGCCGTGGTCAGCTGTACCGACAGATAATCGCCAAACCGATCGACCACCAGACCGGGCAGAAGGTCGGAATCACCAAAAATCGCCCGATAAAACGGTTTTTCGAAACACTGTTCGCGCAGTTTCATGGCTTGTTTCAGGCGCTGGGTAATCAGACTGCGGTCAAGCTGCCGATCCTGCTGGAGTGAATACAGTCGGGCACAGATCAGGGAAGACGGGTTGACCGAGGCCATACCGACAAAATGCCCTCTGGCATCTTCGACGACCACAGCCGCACCGGCCGACAGGCCTTTCAGCGGTGTCATATCCGTGTTCACCTCATTGCTGTATATCCACAGGTGGCCCGCGCGCAACCGACGGTCTGCACCGGTCTTGAGGCGCAAACTGGCTACCGGGCTTTGCTCAACAGGCGATTCAACTGACATGACTCACTCCAAAAAAGGTAAAGCTACAAACAAAAAGAGCTGCCACCTGGCAGCTCTGCTTGGCGGGGACTACGCCGCCTTGATCCCACTCACCGACCTTACTTGTCGCTGGCCAGATCCTGGTAACTGTCCGCATCGAGCAGATCTTCCAGCTCATCGGGGCCAGACATTTTGAGCCTGAAAAACCAGCCGTCGTCATAGGGAGAATCGTTGATCGTTTCCGGGGCATTCTCAAGGATCTCATTAATGGCAATCACCTCACCGGAAACCGGGGCATAGATATCCGAAGCCGCCTTGACCGACTCGACAACCCCGGCGTCATCACCCGCCACCAGCACAGCGCCAATTTCGGGCAGCTCCACATAAACCACGTCACCCAGACTGTCCTGTGCATGTTGGGTAATTCCCACTGTCACAGTGCCATCGCCTTCATCGCGCGCCCATTCATGGGTAGGCGCATATTTCAGGTCCCCGGGTGTCTCGCTCATGGTGGTCTCCTCGATATTGACGATCAAAAACTGTCGGCGATTCTAAACCCGATCGGGCGCAAACAGAAGTGCCGAATCAGCCGAACTCACTATGTCAGGCCCATGGCCTGCCAGATCAACTGCTTTTTCAATGGTCCGGCGCCGTTAAACAGGGTCATGCCGTCATTGCGCAGCAATCGCAACGGTAATGCGTCAGCTTCAAACAGGCGCTTGAAACCCTCCATGGCCGCCATCATTGCCAGGTTCTGTGGTTTGCGGCGGCGCTGGTAGCGCGCCAACGCCAATCGGTCACCGGGGGGCAACCCACGCTGCAATGCCCGCTGCACTTCCTCTGCCAGCACAGCCGCATCCTGTAAACCCAGATTGGCGCCCTGTCCCGCCAGGGGATGAATACTGTGGGCCGCATCTCCCAGCAAGACGACACCGGGAACCGTGTAATCGACCGCATGGCGCTGCCAAAGCGGAACGCAGTGACGACGATCAGCAGCCAACACTTCGCCCAGACAATGGTTTGCCGCCTGGCCAAGGGCCTGACAAAATGCCCGGTCATCAAGCGCCATCAGTGACTCCGCCACCGGCGTTTGTTGAGACCAGACAATGGAGCATTGTCGAGCCTCACCTCCGTCGTCCAATAGTGGCAAAAAGGCCAGCGGCCCGGTTGGCAGAAAACGCTGTCTTGCCGTATGGCCATGGCTCTTTTCTGTGGTCACTGTTGTCACAATCGCATGATGACCATAATCCCACTGCCGGAGCTTCAGACCACACAACCTGCGAATAACGGAGTTCGCACCATCGGCTGCGACCACCAACCCGGCACTGATAGACCGACCGTCCGACAGGGTCAGAACAGCCCTGTCAGAATCCTTGCCGGCAATGGCCAGGTTCTCGACCACCGCAGGGCACAACAACTCCACATTGGGCACACCCTCCAACCGTTCCAGCAGTGCTCGGACGATCAGTGCATTCTCCACAATATGGCCCAGGTTGGGCTGGCGCACATCGGCACAGTCAAACTCGATATGACCAGTGCCATCGGCTTCCCAGATTTCCATACGATGGTAGGCACAGACACGCTGCGCCGCGATCGATGACCAAATACCCATTTGATCGAACAATTGTCGGGATGATTCCGTCAGCGCCACGACCCGGGGATCAAAGCTGCTCGAAAGGTCGGGCATCGTAAAGGGACGCGCTTCCAGAACCCCGATGCGCAGTGCTTGTCCCCAGCTGGACCCGGCGATCAGCACAGCCAGACTGGCACCGACCATGCCGGCACCCACAACGACAATATCAAACGACTTTTCGGTCACCTGCTCTTTTTCAGCCAACGGTCATGCTCTCCGACATAGGCCCCAGCATGGGCGTTCCACGGGTTTCGAGCCCCATACCCAGCCGGGTAAATTGATGGCGCAGTAGCGGCACCGTATCCAGTGCCAGCAAACCGGTATTGCGCAACAATGCCATCGGGATGGAATGCAGACCGAATACCTGAGGCAGCAAATCGCTCAGTAGAATGGTTTGCTGCTGATCCAGTTGCTGTCGCTGCAGGTACTGTTGCAGCACACTTAAGTCGCCGGGTAGCTGGTGGTTTGCCACTGCTTCACCCAGTGTCTCTGCCAGTACGGCGACATCGCGCAGGGCGAGGTTGAACCCCTGCCCAGCCACCGGGTGCAACGAATGCGCAGCATTGCCCACCACAACCAGGTGACTGCGCACCTGTTCTTCACTGGTGATCAGGCTCAGAGGATACACCTGCCGGCTACCCACCCGGACAAATGGCCCAAGCCGATAACCGAAACGCTGCTGCAACCGGGCAAGAAACTCCGCCTCGTCAACCGCCAACAGTTCAGTGGCCTGCTCTGGCGGCATGGTCCAGACCATGGCACAGCGATGCGCTCCCGCCAATGGCTGAAGTGGCAACATGGCCATGGGGCCAAGATCGGTAAAGCGCTCATAGGCAATGCCGCCATGATCCAGCTGCAAACCGATATTGGCGACCACAGCACTCTGCCCGTAATCCTTGCGCCGCGAGCCAATCGCCAGCAGTTCGCGGGTAGGGGATTGTGCACCATCGGCCACTGCTAGTAATCCGGCATTAACAACCTCTACCACATTGGCATCTCTGGAAACCTGCAGACGCACACTGCAGGTCGATGGGCTGATGGCCGTAACCTGAGCCGGAGATGTCACCACAACGCCGGGTGCCTGCTGCAGGGCACTCATCAACACTGCACCCAGCTGGCGATTTTCCACCACATAGCCCAGGGCGGGCAGGTGCTGCTCGGCAGCCGTGAGCCGGGTCATACCGAAATGACCCCGATCAGAGACGTGCACCTGCCTGATCTCAGTAATACCGGGCTGCAACGCTTGCCAAAGCCCCAATAACTCAAAGATTTCCCGGCTGCTGTGGGATAGCGCCGTAGAGCGCTCATCGAAACCCGGCGGCAGGATGTCGGCGCCCGGCAGAGGAAAGGATTCAATGACCCGGATGCGCCAGTTCACCTTCAGGTGAGACAATAGCAATGCCAGACTCGCACCCACCATGCCACCACCAACAATGGCGATGTCCACCGCAGATTCAGGGGCGGCGCTACCCGTCATTTGCCGGCCATGAGGGTTTCAATATCGGAGACTGTCTTGGGTGCATCGGCGCTCAGTACAACCGGACCCGAACTGCCCAACAGGATGTCATCTTCAATGCGTATGCCAATGCCCCGCCAGCGTTCGTCGACCCGGGGGTTATCTTTGGAAATATAAATACCGGGCTCCACGGTCAGCACCATACCGGGCTCAAGCAACCGCCATTCATCATGTACTTTGTAATCGCCCACATCGTGGACATCCATGCCCAGCCAGTGACCGGCGCGGTGCATGTAGAAGTCACGGTAGGCCCCGGTTTCCACCAGCTCATTCAGCTCGCCGTCGAGAATCCCCAGCTCGACCAGCCCATCGGTGATAATTTTTACCGTGGTCTGATGCGGTTCATTCCAGTGACTGCCCACCTTACATGCCTCAATGGCTTCAAGTTGGGCCTGCAATACCACATCATAAATCGCTTTCTGTTCAGCCGAGAAACGGCCATTCACCGGGAATGTGCGGGTAATGTCAGAGGCATAGTGCTCCAGCTCACAACCGGCATCGATCAATACGAGATCACCTCCAGTCAGCTTGGCACTGTTTTCAACGTAGTGAAGGATGCATCCATTGGCACCCCCGCCGACAATGGTGTTGTAGGCCGGGAAACGGGCCCCGGCCATGGCGAATTCATGTTCAATCTCGGCCTGCAACTGATACTCGTGCATGCCTGGACGGCAGACCTGCATGGCCCTGCAGTGTGCTCTGGCAGAAATACTTGCCGCCGCCCGCATGATTTTCTGTTCACCGGCACTCTTGAACAACCGCAGCTCATGCAGCAGATGATCGAGATCGACAAACTCCCCCGGCGGACTGGCACCGGCCCTCGAACGGGAACGGATACTGTTGACCCACTCCATAAGGTGGCGATCGAAAGCGGGATCCTTGCCCATCGCGTAATAGACCTTGTCACGGCCCTCCAGCAGACCCGGCAGAATGTCATCAATATCGTCAATCGGGAAAGCATCGTCGGCACCGTACTCACTGCACGCGCCCTCCGGTCCCGCCCGGTAGCCGTCCCATATCTCACGCTCGACATTGCGCTCCCGGCAGAACAGCAGAAACTGGCCCTGTTCTCGACCGGGAATCATCACCAGTACCGCCTCGGGCTCCGGAAAGCCACTCAAATAATAAAAATCACTGTCCTGGCGGAATGGGTAATGTGCATCCCGGTTGCGGATGCGCTCGGCAGCACCCGTGATAATGGCAATACTGTTATCCGCCATCAGCTCCATCAGGGTTCGGCGGCGGCGGGCAAATTCCTGCTTGTTGATCATAAAATTACAGGGTCTCCAGACGGGGTTCTGGCGGTAGAATGTTAGTGTAGTGTGCGGGATAACGGATCATCGACCTTGTTCAATTCAGCATACACCAATAATACGGCCACCCTGACGTATTCGACCAGCTCAGTATAACTGACTTCATCTTCCTCACTTTCTTCGTTCAGAGTCCCGATCTGGGAAATAGCCGCCAGATCACCCAATGCGTCGGCGATATCACCGGTAAGCGCATCCTCCCCGGAAAGCCCCGCGCTACCGAGGCCAAACAAAAAGCCCTGGCACCACTCGCCCAATGACAGCAGGCGCTGATTCAGCTCGACCTCATCGCCGGGTAGCAAGGGTTGAAACTCGTAGGTACCACTGCTGATTGAGCCGAGCGAAAAACGGTGCAGCTCCGGCAATACATCACCGAGGTCCTCCACCCGTTCTGTTTCCACATCAAGCAACTGGCGGACCATGGTCATTAATTGCTCTCCACCGTCATGGTGGCCACCGCTGATACGGCCACACAAGAGACCATGCAACTCGGCCGGACTGCCCGGCAAATTGGCGCGCAAAAACGCATCGGCAATGTCATTAAACTCCATATCCGTCTGCTCTTTCGGCAAGAAAATGAACCGGAATCCTATCACCGTTCCAGAAGCCAATCATCCCGTCACAGAGCAGAAATAAAAATTCCTGCTTGCATAATAAGCTAGGTAACACTTCTCGAAGCGCTGTAAGGATTATTGACCGGCGTGTTAGGGCACAATATAGTTGTGTGCAACGTACATCCACGGTCGTGTCCATGTCAGAAAATCTACAAACCCTTGAACAGAAAATTGATCGACTGATCAATATCTGTGCGCGCCTGCAGAAAGAGAACACTTCACTGCGCGAGCGTGAATCCACCCTTTTAAAGGAGCGCAGCAAACTTCTGGAAAAGAATGAGCTGGCTCGCAACCGGGTTGAGCACATGATTGTCAGACTCAAAAACCTCAATAACGAAGGCTGAACCGGATGAACCAGCAGACTGTCAACATCCGCATTCTCGACAAGGAATACCAGGTCAGTTGTCCACCGGAAGAACGCGACGCCTTGCTGCTCTCAGCCCGCGCACTGGATGAGCGCATGCGTTCCATCCGCAGCAGTGGCGGCGTTATCGGGCTGGAGCGCATCGCCGTGATGGCGGCATTGAACCTCACCTATGACCTGTCAAAGCTGGAAGCTCAAACGGCCAGTCACAGCCTTTCCGATGAGGCTTTTCAGCGCCTGGACCGCAAACTCTCCTCGGCACTGGAGAGTTTTGAACCTTCCACCTCCTCCTTTTAATCACCCCCTGAGCTATAATGGTTAAACGCCCTGGGGTGCTTGCCAGTCGACAAGTCCTTGAGCCGATAATCTGTAACCTGGAGGGTAACAGTCTATACGGTGTGCAAGTCCGCGTGACGGAAAGCCTAAAGTATTGCGTTACCCACCACCTTGAACTGTACGGTTCAAGGCCACGTTGACAGCGGCACCTCCGGGGACCTTTCCAGATCACAGCCAAAAGACTGAGCAGCGATGGACAACAAAGCCATTCGTCAACGGATGCGTCAACAACGCCAGTCACTGTCAGCACGACAGCAATCTGAAGCCAGCAACGGTGTTGCACGGCAATTGTGCCAGCTGCCAGCCTTCCTGTTTGGCAAAAACATCGCTTTTTACCTGGCCAATGATGGCGAGATAGATCCGCTTATTGCCATGGGAATCGCCCAGGCAGCTGGAAAGGCCTGCTATTTACCCGTGTTGCACCCACTGAAACAGAATCGCCTGCACTTTGTTCGCTACCGTACGGGGCAACTGCTGACAAGCAATCGCTTTGGCATCGCAGAGCCCACCCTGCGTCGTAATCGGATCGTTCCGCTGCTTGCCATAGATGTGGTTCTGTTACCCATGGTCGCCTTTGACCGTCAGGGCAACCGGCTGGGCATGGGGGGCGGCTTCTACGACCGCACCCTGAGTCAGGCTTTCGGGCTGACCAAATTCATCGGATTAGCCCACAGCTGCCAGGAAACTGATAGTATTGCCTCGCAACCCTGGGATATTCCATTGCAAGCCATCGTCACCGAACGGAATATTATTCAGGTTCGTTAACCCAGTCAGGTCGAGAAGCCTTCTCCATATGCGTAAAACCAAGATTATTTGTACCATAGGGCCCGCTACCGAGTCCTACGACATGCTCGAACAGTTGGCCAATGCCGGCATGAACGTGGTGCGACTTAACATGTCCCACGGCGATCATGAATCCCACGCCAGGGTTATCAAGGCTGTCCGGACGCTCAACAGAAAACGCCACCACCCGATTGCTGTCCTGATGGATACTCAGGGACCCGAAATTCGTACCGGCGATATCCACAACGAACTCGACCTGAAACAGGGCGATGAAATCTCAGTCGTTGCACGGGGCGAGGATGATGTGGAGGCAAGCTCCATTCGCATCAACTATGAAAACCTGATCGACGATGTACAGATCGGTGACAAAATTACCGTGGATAATGGCCTGATCAATCTCGAGGTTCTCAGCAAAGAGGACCGGGTGATGCGCTGCCGCGTCGTCGATGGCGGTGTGCTGAAGAGCAAGCGCCACGTCAATTTGCCAGGCATCAGAGTCAATCTTCCGGCCATTACCGAAAAGGACAAACGCGATATTGAATTCGCGGTCGAACAGGAAGTGGACTTTATTGCACTCTCTTTTGTTCGCGATGCTGCAGACATTCACCAGCTCCATCAACTGCTCGGGGATAAGGCTGAAAAGATCAAGGTCATCTCAAAGATCGAGGATCAGGAGGGAGTCAAGAATGTCCGTGAGATCATCAAGGTCTCGGACGGCCTGATGGTGGCGCGGGGTGATCTCGGTGTCGAAATCGCCATTGAAAAATTGCCCCGGGTACAGCGGCGCATTATCCGCCTCTGCGCCCAGGAGGGTAAACGGGTCATCGTTGCCACCCACATGCTGGAATCAATGATTGAAAACCCCATGCCCACCCGCGCCGAAGTCACGGATGTGGCCAATGCCGTCTATGAGGAAGCCGACGCGATTATGTTGTCCGGCGAAACCACTATCGGCAAATACCCGGTTAAATGTGTGGAGATCCTCGATCGCATCGCCCGCTCCATCGAACTCAGCCGGGGCCTTCGCTTTACCGATCACCTGATTCTCAAAAATGACAAGGAAGAGATTGCCGCCGCCGCCGTCAAGCTGGCAGAGTCGATCAAGGCCAAGGCTATCATTGTGCCTACCCGCCGGGGGCGTATGGCGGGCTACGTCACCAACTGTCATCCCCAGGCACCGATCATCTGTGCCTTTACCAATGACAGCCGCACCCGCCGTCAGTTGGTGCTGAACCGCAACGTCCTGAGTTTTCGTATCAGCTTCAGTGAAGACCCGGAAAAAACCCTCGCCACGGCGGCCAACATCCTTATTGAGCGGGCCGAATTTACCCCGGAAGATCGACTGGTGGTTATTTCCGATGCCCTCGCAGGCTCCGGCATTGATGCCATTCAGATTCGCAAACTGGGTGATTTGCTGAAAGTACCTATCGAATAGACGATGCTTCGGATCGCTCAAATACTGGCAACAGTCACCATAGCCTGCCTTCTAACCGGAGTAGCGCGGAGTGATGCAGAAAAGCCGACCAATGTGATTTTCTTTATCGGCGATGGCATGGATGAACACCAGATCACCATGGCACGCAATTACCTGCACGGCCCACAGGGCACCCTGGCGATGGAACAATTGCCGGTGCGCAGTTCTGCTCGGGTGCAGACGCTTCTGGAGCACCAGCAAGACCAGTTCAGCTTCATCGCCGATAGTGCCAATTCCCCATCGACCCTGGCGACTGGCCAACTCACCAGTGCCGGGCGCATTGCTACCAGCGCCGGAACGGATCTCGACCAGCCCACGATACTCCAGGCCGCTCGCGAATCTGGATTCCTTACCGGACTGGTCACCACAGCCAGTCTTACCGATGCCACGCCAGCCGCTTTTGCCGCTCATACAGCACACCGCAATTGTCAGGGTCCGGAGGATATGGATCGGTCCATCAGCTATGCTCCGCCCTCCCAGCAGTGCCCCATCGACGCGAAACAACAGGGTGGTCCCGGTTCAATCGCCGAGCAACTCATTGACGCCCGCACTGATGTGCTACTCGGCGGTGGAAAACGACATTTTGCCCAGAAAAATCAGGCGGGAACCACTCTACTGGATCAGGCAAGGCATGAGGGATATCAGTATATCGACAGCATCAACCAGCTGGATAAACTGGATGATTCCGCCGAGTTCCGCCTACTGGGTCTGTTTGCACCGGGACATCTGCCTGTGGAGTGGGTCGGCGACGGCAACCGCAAAGCCGAGGCCATCCAACTGGCCTCCGGCGAACCCGCGTTCAGCGAGCCTTTTGACTGCCTGAAAAACCCCCGACATACCGGGACACCGACACTATCCCAATTGACCCAGAAGGCACTTGCCCGGTTATCGAGAGACCCTTCGCGGGGATTCTTTCTGATGGTTGAGGGCGCGTCCATTGACAAACAGGCCCATCAGCGCAATCCCTGTGGCCAGATTGGCGAATTGAACGCGCTGGACAGCGCTGTCACGATCGGACAGGAATTTGCCCAACAGCATCCCGGGACCCTGGTCATCGTCACAGCGGATCATGGCCAGGCTGAGCAGATTGTTCCTCTACCCAACGACTATATGGCCATGACAAAGTCACTGGGAAGACCCCAGTATCCACCCGGCTATTACGCTGTACTGAAAACCCGGCAGAGTGATTTGATGGCTGTCAGCTATACCACCAATGCACCACCCCATGGGGAATGGGAGCAGCACACCGGGGTCCATGTTCCTGTATTTTTGAAGGGCGTTGACGGGCGGGAAATTCCTGCACTCATGAGCCAACGGGATATTTACCAGCTAATGCGGGAGCATTTGCAGTTGCCCTGAACGGGCCTTCCCGTGAGCAGTGCTAGCCCAGCAGGATGCCGATACCCAGCAGTACCGGGGTCGACAGCACCAGCAACACATTTTTGCCCAAAGCGGGCACCATGGCGGGAATCTCACCACCACTACCCAGCAGGTCACGGATAACAACCCACCCTAGCGGCACGGTGGTCAACGCCAGTAATGCTGGCCACGGCAACAGGCCCAGTGCCACGCCGATCACTACAGAACCGTACGCACCGAGCAGTAACACCTGATAAATGCGAATACTGGCCATCACACCCAGCAATATCGGGAAATGGCGCCGGCCGACCGCCCGGTCTGCATCAATATCCGGGAGCTGATTCAGCAACAACAGGCCATTCACCAGAAAAAAAACCAGCCAGCCAACCAATTGCCCCGCAACAAGAAACTGGCCTGCCAAAACATAGACCGTCCCGTTAACCATCAACAGACCGAAACCCACTCCGGGCGATACCAGACACGCCATCGGTAGCCGGTTAATCAGGCGGGTATAGGCGACGATAATCAAGCCGCCCATCAGGCCCAGTGAGAGAATTTGCGGCCCCACCCGCCATGAAAGGTAGGCACCAATCAGCACCATGAGGATAAAGGCACTGATAAAAAGCCACCACGCGGTGCCCAGCAGGGCAGGCCTGTCGGGCAGGGTTCCGCTGCCACCGCTGAACGGCGTTCGCCGGGTGATATTATCGAGGCCACTTTGAAAATCCTGGTATTCGTTGAGTGCGTTGACCGCCACATGGGCCGCCAGCGCACCCACAAGAATCAACAACAGCAAATCCAGTGATAAACTACCCGTAAACCGGAAACTGACGACAGCAGCAGGGAACAACACCACGGGGGTGAGCAGCAGAAAGGGGCCTCGGGCAATCGCCAGCAAGCCCTGCAATCGCCGGAAAATCAACATGCCACACTCTCTCCCTATTTTTCTCTCAACCCTAGCTGAGAAAAAACTGGTAAGCGGGATTTTGGGTCTCTTCCACCCAAGTGTAGCCCAGTTGGTCCAGGAACTGACTCACCAGTTTCTGTTCATCCAATGGTACCTGAAGACCCGCCAGAACCCGGCCGTAGGCCGCGCCGTGGTTGCGATAGTGGAACATTGAAATATTCCACTGCCCACCCAGTTGATTGAGGAAATTCATCAGTGCACCGGGCCGCTCGGGAAACTCAAAGCGGTACACCACCTCTTCGGTCGCCTCCGGCGCGCGGCCACCTACCATATGACGAATATGCAGCTTGGCCATTTCATTTTCGGTCATATCCACCAGCGGATATCCCTTGTCCGTCAGAGCCGCCACCAGCTGCTGACGATCCTCGTCACCGGAGACCTGTACACCGACAAAAATATGGGCCTCGGCGGGATTGCCCATACGATAATTGAATTCGGTTATGTTGCGCTTGCTGAGAGAGGCACAAAAGGCCTTGAAGCTGCCGGGTTGTTCCGGAATCGTCACTGCCAGAATCGCCTCGCGTTTTTCACCGATCTCCGTGCGCTCGGAGATATACCGAAGCCGATCGAAATTGATATTGGCACCGCAATCCACCGCCAGCAGCGTCTGCCCTTTTACGCCGGTACGCTCGACATATTTTTTCAACCCCGCCAGACCCAGTGCCCCAGCGGGCTCACAAATGGATCGGGTATCCTCGAAGGTATCCTTGATCGCTGAACAGATCTCGTCCACCGAGACTGTAATCACTTCATCTATGGTATTCCGCAGGACACGAAACGTTTCCTTGCCAACCTGGGTAACGGCCGCGCCATCGGCAAAGATGCCCACATGCTTCAGCCGCACCCGGCGACCCGCTTTCATGGCGGCATCCAGGCAAGCCGCATCCTCCGGCTCTACAGCAATCACTTTGACCTCAGGCCGCACATATTTGATATATGCCGCCATCCCCGCAGCCAAACCGCCACCCCCAACCGCAATGAAAACGGCATCAAGCGGGCCGGACACCTGGCGCAAAATCTCCATCGCAATGGTGCCCTGTCCGGCAATCACATCGGGATCATCAAATGGGTGGATATAGGTCATGCCCTTTTCGGTTACCAGCTTGAGCGCATAATCCGAGGCTTCATCGTAGGTGTCACCCTGCAGAACGACCTTTGCCCCGCGCGCCCGCACCGCATTGACCTTAATCTGCGGCGTGGTGGTCGGCATGACGATAATTGCCTTGGCGCCCAGTTTTTTGGCGGCCATGGCAAGGCCCTGGGCATGATTTCCCGCCGATGCGGCGACCACACCTTTCGCAAGTTGCTCCTCCGTGAGGCAGAGCATCTTGTTATAGGCTCCGCGCAATTTGAAGGAAAATACCGGTTGCAGGTCTTCCCGTTTCAGCAGCACCCGGTTACCGAGACGCCGGGAGAGTTGTGCGGCTTCGTCTACAGGAGTTTCCACCACCAGATCATAGATACGGGCATTGAGGATACGTTTTACGTAGTTTTCTGGCATTTTTCTGCGCATAGTCCAAGTTTGTTATCAACGGGCAATAGTAAATTTTCCCCTACGACAACACCAGCACTGCGGGGGGATTATCTGACTTTTCATCCGGTGATCCGTATAATCAAACGCATCTGAAATCAGGCAAGCAGAACCATGACCGCACCATCGACCAGCCAGAATGCCATGAAACAGGCCGTTGCCGCCGCCGCCGTGGAATTCACCCTGCAACGCATCGACGACAAAAGCACTATCGGCATTGGCACCGGCTCAACGGCCAATGCCTATATCGATCTGTTGGCAGAACATAAGGCCAGGATTACGGGCACGGTTGCCAGCTCCGAGGCCTCAGCCCAGCGGCTGCGGGGCCATGGCATTCCCGTCTACGACCTGAACAGTGTCGATGAGATCACACTCTATGTGGACGGTGCCGACGAGGTGAATCCCCACCTGGAGCTGATCAAGGGTGGCGGGGCTGCCCTTACCCGCGAAAAAATTGTTGCAGCAGTGGCCCGTGAATTTCTCTGTATTGCCGACCAGTCCAAGTGGGTTGAACATCTGGGTACCTTTCCACTACCGGTGGAAGTGATCCCCATGGCACGCAGTCATGTGGCCCGGGAGCTGGTCAAGCTGGGTGGTGATCCGGTCTACCGGCAGGGTGTAGTGACAGATAATGGCAACGTGATTCTCGACGTACATCACCTGTTCCCCATTAGCCCGGTACGAAAACTGGAAGAGCAGATCAACAATATCACCGGGGTGGTCTGCAATGGCCTGTTTGCCCTGCGCCCGGCAGATGCCCTGATGCTGGGCTCATCGACTGGTGTCAAGACCATCTACCCGGGCTGACTGCTGTCACCGGCGCTACATCACCTGCAGGGGCGGTTCTGCCATTGCGGCGAACTGCTCACGCAATTCAAGAATGTGTTCACTCCAGTAGCGCACCGTGTTGAACCAGGGAAATCCCATGGGGAAGGCAGGATCAGTCCAGCGGCTCGCCAGCCAGGCGACGTGGTGAATAATTCGCAATGAGCGGAAAGCTTCGATCAACTGTAATTCTCGTGGGTGAAAATCGAAGAACTGATTGTAGCCATCAATGATTTCCGATAATTGGGCCGTCTGGCGATCCCGGTTTCCGGACAACAGCATCCAGATATCCTGAATGGCCGGGGCCATCCGTGCATCGTCGAGGTCGACAAAATGTGCATTGTCATCACGCCACAGGATGTTACCGGCATGGCAATCCCCATGAACCCGGATATAGTTGATGGAGCCGGCATTGGCAATCGCTTGATCCACCACCTGAAGCAGATCCCTGACCAGTGAGTCGTACGCTTCCTTTAGCTCGGAGGGAATGAACCGTTCGCTGACCAGTGCCGCAGCCTCGTGGCCAAAAATCCTGCTGGTCAAAGTTGGCCGATACACGAAGGGGCGCACGGCCCCCACGGCATGGATACGCCCCAGCAATTTACCGAGCAAATAGAGATTATCGAGATTATCCAGCTCTGGACCATACCCCCCCTTTCTTGGATACAGCGCAAAACGGTAGTCTTTGTATTCGAACAGGCTGCGTCCCTGCTCATCACGAATGGGAGCAACCACAGGCAGCTCATGGTCTTCAAGTTCAAAACAGAATTGATGCTCCTCAAGGATCTGCTGGTCGCTCCAGCGACCGGGGCGGTAAAACTTGCCAATTAACGGCTGGCGATCCTCAATACCAATCTGATAGACCCGGTTTTCATAGCTGTTGAGGGGGAATTGCCGCCCATCGCATTGATAACCAATGCTCTCCACCGCATCCATGACGATCTCGGGGCCGAGCCGGTAAAACGGCTGCTCCTCTGGATTGGCAGCACAGCTTATATCCTGCGGCCCATCGCCGTTCATAAAGAGGCAACATTGTTGTCGGTGAGTAGCTGTCTGTTGGCTCGAACAACGTTTGCATAAAGGAATAACCCCGCCCCCCAAAGCGCAACACCCAACCATGGCAACAAATACAGGTATTGTTCACTTGCCAGCGCTTCTGACACGATCGTCGCACCCACAATGGCCAGCAGTGGCACCGCCAGAATCAGTGCTGAGCACCGCCCACTACTGTCCAGTTTTGCCAGCAACCCCATCAGATAGGCTGCGACAAAAAAACCGGCAGCTCCCAGTAGACCGAATGCTCCTAAATAACCGGTTTTATCCGGCACAACCTGCAACAAAACAACAGCCACCAACACCAGCACCCCCGCTACACCAACGGGCAGCAAAAACCCCCAGCGTGCCGCCAGAACTGCGCCCAGCAAAGCACCGCAGACCCTGGCCAACAAAAGTAGCATAATCGCCGAGGCGCCCAGTCCCATCGCCGACTGCGCTGTTTCAAACTGCAGTTGGTGCGACGACCAGAACAGGCCACACCCCAGAAAGATCAACAACCCGGCCATCGCCACCTGAAGCAACTGTGTGTCGGCCCGACTGTTGCGACTACTGAGCAAGCTCAGGCGTTTGGTACCGCTGGTCGGCAACAGGCGGCTCAACAATACCGTCAGCAATGCCAGTCCGGACAGCACCAGCAATATCTGCTGTGAGTCGACGGGCGGCGCAAACGACGGCACCAGAAAAGTGAGCCCTGTAGCCAGCAGGGCCTGGACGGCAAGTGCCCACCCAAAGCTGCTGACCGGTTTCACGGTATCGCCCAGACAACTGACCACCACACTCAGGCCCAGACCGGCGAATAATCCGGCAAGACCATGACACATCATCGGCAACAGGGAGCCGGATGCCAGTGCGGCCCCCAACAACGCCAGCGCAGAGCCGAAGCCACCGATCAACACCAAACGCCGCCAGTCGCCCAAACGGATGAAAAAGACTGCCAAGCCTGACGCCAGCAGGACGCCAGCCGAAAAAAATCCCGGTAAAGCCCAGCGATGCAATGATGCAGCTGCCGCCATATCCTGCTGAAAATAGGGCAAGGCCTGCCAGTATAAGGACAGGCACGCCCCCACCAGTATGGCCGTGAAGCGCACACTGAAACGGTTTACATCCGCGCGTTTCTTTTCAAACAGAATTGAAGACATGTCCGGTATCCGCTCCCCACGCTGAAAGGGGGTACTTTGCTGCCTGCCGAAATAAATGTCCAGACGGATTTACCGTCATGGAACACCCAGCTGGCCTTGTTGCAGTGACATCAATCTGTCACGTCACATTCATTTTTCTGACACAGATACTTGCTAGCCTCAGCAACGAATATGAAGAGAAATGAAAAGGAAAATGCCATGAACAAGGCTCAGCAAACAAAACAGAACGAACTGTCCATCAACAGGTTAATGCACGAACAGGCAACCAACTTCTTTATCGAGGTGACCGGATCTGGTGAACGCATTTACCACTGGATTGATACCCGGGTGGATATGTTGTCCAGCACTAAACTTTGGGACATTTTGCGTCTCGCTGAAATCCCCGGCTGTGATCTGGAGGGGGCTTTTATTGATGCAATTACCGATGAACTGATTCGCCGCAGCGATTATTTTGATGGCCGCCCAGTGCTGCCAAGGCACTGATTGGGCGGCCACTGGACACCGTGAACGACCATCGACTTACACGGCAACGCTATTCACCGGTTTTACCCACGAACGCAAATCGGTTCACCGTTGCACCATCCCGCTCGATGGTCTCATCGAACATAGCCAGCGGCCTAACCCACAGTTCGCCCTCGCCATAAAGTGGTCGATAAACCACATGCCAGTCACCGGTTTCACTGTGACGGGCCAGACCTGTCACGTCATACAAGTTACCCTTGAAATGCCGGTAACGCCCCAGCGGAATCAATGTCCCGTCACTCCAGAGAACCTGGAACCCGAGAACTTTGACCTAGAGGGCTTTGAACTAGAGGATCTCGAGGATTTTTTCTGCGGCACTGACATCCACCTTGCCCTCGGGCTCTATTGCCAGGTGAGTCACCACACCGTCCTCTGCCACCAGGGCAAACCGCTGACTGCGCAGGCCCATGCCATAGCCACTGGCATCCATCTCGAGACCCAGCTTTTTGGTGAACTCACCGTTGCCATCGGCCAGCATCAGTAGCGCGTCGGCATTCTGGTCCTTGCTCCAGGCACCCATCACAAAGGCATCATTGACCGCCATACAGACAATGGTATCGACCCCTTTCGCCTTGATCTGATCTGCATTGACCACATAGCCCGGCAGGTGGCTGAGAGAACAACCGGGGGTGAAAGCACCCGGCACGGCAAAAAGTACCACCTTTTTACCCGTGAAAATACCGCCAGTGGTGATATCTTCCGGCCCCTTTTCACCCGGGGTTTTGAGGGTCAAAGCGGGGATAGTGTCGCCAACAGAAATCGTCATAACTGCACCTTTTATCCATAACAAAAAATTTGATCCGGCACACAATACCGAAAAAGAGAAAGGATTCGGCATGCAATGCCGGTCGCCACGTATCAGCGTGCCATCACTTCGGTGGACACGGCAATCAAGTCACCCAACTCTACCAGCAATTGGTCACCGGGAACCAGGGGACCCACACCGGCAGGCGTGCCAGTCAGTACGATGTCGCCGGGCATCAGCGTAAAAAAACCGGAGATATAGGCGATCAGCTGCGCAACCGGTGTCAACATCATGGCGGTGTTGCTTTGCTGTCGGACCTCACCATTCACCGTCAATCGTATTGGCAAGTCCTGCAAATCAGTGACCCGGGCACGATCCACAAAAGCGGAGGCGGGACAGGCACCGTCAAAGGCCTTGGCCTTATCCCAGGGAAGCCCTTTCTGTTTGAGTTGCGATTGCAGCTCGCGCAGGGTGAGATCCAGCGCCACACCCACCCCGGTAATCGCGGTCTCTGCTTCCCGCTCACTGCACCGACTCAGTTGCTCGCCAATCAGCACTGCCATTTCTACTTCATGGTGACAGGCACCCAGAGTGGTCGGTATCGCAATCGGCTGTTCCAGAGAGGCCAGTGCCGTCGAAGGCTTCATAAACAGTACCGGTTCGGCGCCGGGCTGGCTGTTCATCTCGCTGATATGATCCCGATAGTTAAGCCCCACGCACACCACCTTGCCGGCGGGAATCTGCGCAGAAAGCCCGTCGGCAAAGTGAATACAGTGGTCAAAGTGATGCATGATCAAGCCCTTTTCTGTCGCTGAGTGCCAGCCAACCCCTGACGATTCGATAAATATACCAGACGTACAGCAGGCCGAGGATCAGGACGCCAACCAGCACCAGGGTCAACAACCAGCCGACCACCAGACCCGCCAGCAGCCACCAGAAGGTTCTGATCTGCCAGTTGAAATGCGATTCGAGATACGTGCCATGGACCTCATCTCGCTTGAGATAATTGATAATGACACCTGCCACAGCGGTCAACCCAATCACCAGGCTGATGATTTGCAGGATATAGACCATTTGCGTCAGATCCCTCAACTGCCCGCTCACTTGAGGCTCGGCCTTCACTGTTCCGGCTGTCCCGGTAGGCTGCGCCGCATGGCCCAGCCGTGATGGCACCTTTTCATCCGACATCAGTGGGATCTCTGGTCAGGCTGCATCAAATACCTTGCCCGGATTCATGATGCCATTGGGGTCGAACACCTGCTTGACCTGTCGCATCAACTGCACTTCTGTGGCGGAGCGCGAGTATTCAAGGTAATCCTTTTTCAGCAAACCGACACCGTGCTCGGCAGAGATACTACCGTTGAATTGCCCCACCAGTGCTGCGATCTGCTTGCTGGCCACACTGCATTGCTCGGCGAACTGCTCTACGGGCAGGTCGTCCGGTTTCAGAATGTTCAGGTGCAGGTTGCCATCGCCGATATGGCCGTACCAGACCAGTTCGAAGCCGGGATATTCCCTGGCTGCCAGTGACTCCACCTCGGCAAGAAACTCCGGCATGCGAGACACATTCACACTGATATCATTTTTATAGGGCTTCCAACGGGATAAGGTTTCCGACATGTCCTCGCGCAACTTCCAGAGATTTTCCGCCTGCGAGAGGCTCTGGCTGATGACCCCGTCGAGCACCCAACCCTCCATGACACAGGTTTCAAAAAGCGACATCGCCTGATCCAGCTGTGTCTCGGACAGCACCTCGAATTCTACCAGCGCATAAAACGGCGCTTCAGATTCAAAGGGTGCGGGCACCTCGCTGTGGGTCAATACTTTTTCCATACCGTTGTGGGTAAAGAATTCGAAGGCCGTTAACGCCATGCCATCGTTGTAGGTTTTCAGGACATCGATAATGCTGGGGAAATCCACCACGCCCAGCACCAGTACACTCAATTCCCTTGGCGGCCGGGTGAGACCGATGGTGGCCTCAGTGATGATACCCAGAGTACCTTCGGAACCAATAAACAGGTGCCGGAAATCCAGGCCCGTGTTGTTTTTCACCAGGCCATGATTCAGTTCGAGGACATCGCCATTGCCACTGACCACCTTCAGGCCAAGTACCCAGTTGCGGGTCATGCCGTAGCGAATGACTTTGATACCCCCCGCATTGGTCGCAATATTGCCGCCAATCTGGCTGGAACCGGTCGAGGCGAAATCAACCGGATAGAATAATCCCTGTTGCTCGGCAAACGCCTGCAACTGCTGGGTAATCATTCCCGCCTGCACCGTCACACTGCGATCAATGGCATTGAATGCCACGACATCGTTCATCCGATCCAGTGCCAGAACAATCTCACCGTTTAATGCCACAGCCCCGCCGCTGAGGCCTGTGCGACCGCCAGAGGGAACCACCGCGATGCGCTCGGCATTGGCCAACCGGATAATGGCCTGCACCTCCTCAGTGCTCCCCGGCAAGACCACGACGCCGGGTGATGGCGACCAGATCGTCGTACGGTCGACACCGTACTGCTGAAATGAAGATTCATCCGTCAGCACACGCTGCTGACCGACGATCTCACGTAATTTTTCAATGACCGGGGAGGCAACAGTCATCTGGCGGATCTCCTCAAAAAGGGGCAGTTATGGAAGGGCGTGCATGGTATCATAGCCGCCTTTTTTTCAGATAGCAGTACGGCCACCCAACCGAGGAGTGTATGGTCAATTTTTCTCTCGATAAGTCCAAGATCAAATTCCTCCTGCTTGAGGGCGTGCACACATCGGCGGTCACGACACTGAAAGCTTCGGGTTACCACAATGTCGAGTATCACAAAGCGGCACTGTCAGAAGAACAGTTGATCGAAAAAATCCGCGACTGCCACTTCGTCGGAATTCGCTCCCGCACCCAGCTCAACCGCAGGGTATTCGAAGCAGCCAGTCGGCTGATCGGCGTAGGATGTTTCTGCATCGGCACCAATCAGGTGGACCTGCAGGCGGCCACGGAGCACGGCGTCGTGGTATTCAACGCGCCCTATTCCAACACCCGCAGCGTTGCAGAACTGATTATTGCTGAAATTATCATGCTGATGCGGGGGATTCCTGAAAAGAATGCTGCCGCCCACCGGGGTGGCTGGCTTAAAACTGCCACGGCCTCTCACGAAGTACGGGGAAAAACTCTCGGCATCATTGGCTACGGCAATATCGGCAGCCAGCTCAGCGTCATGGCAGAATCCATGGGCATGCGGGTGAAGTTTTACGATGTTGTCACCAAGCTGCCACTGGGCAATGCCGAACAGGTCGGCTCTCTTAAAGAGCTACTTGCGCTATCTGATGTGGTCTCTCTCCACGTGCCGGATAACCCCGCCACGCGCAACATGATTCGAGCCGAACAGCTTGCTGCCATGAAAAGCGGGGCTATCTTGATCAATGCGGCTCGCGGCAATGTGGTCGACATTGATGCCCTGTGTGACCGGCTCGAAAACAAACAAATCGGCGGTGCCGCGATTGATGTCTTCCCGGTTGAACCGAAATCCAATCAGGAAGAATTTCTCTCACCACTGCGCAAGTTTGACAACGTCATTCTGACGCCGCACATCGGTGGATCCACTCAGGAAGCGCAGGAAAATATTGGTCTGGAAGTCGCTGAAAAGCTGGTCATGTACAGTGATACCGGCACCACCATCAGCGCTGTCAATTTTCCTCAGGTATCACTGCCCTCCCACAGTGGTGCTCACCGCCTGCTGCACGTTCACCACAATGTGCCGGGCATTATGACGGCCATCAACCATGTGTTTTCTGACAACAATATCAATATCAGTAGCCAATATTTGCAGACCAATCAGTCTGTGGGCTATGTGGTGCTGGATGTGGATGCGGAATACAGTGACGTGGCGTTGAAGGCATTAAAAACGATTGACGGCACCATCCGCTGCAGGGTGTTGTTCTAAGCCTCACCAGAAACTGGCAGACACGATGTCCACCAGTTTCTGTCACAACCCTGGAGCACACTCATCCAGAGCCTCGAAGACCCGATCGCGCATGTAGCCGACCTCATTAACCAGATGGTGCTGAGCCCCGGGGATCAAAAGCAGCTCGAAGTTGGGGAATTTTTTGCGGATCGAGGCCACGTTGTAACGCCAGTCTACGGTCCCGTCACAATCACCCTGAACCACTTTTAACGGATAATCGCTGGGCGGTAGCGCGGCAAATTCCTCTGTCCAGCGCTTCATCGATGCCACCCATTCAATGGGAATGTAATTGTACTGCAGTGGATCGCGGTTACTCAGAAATTCATTAAATGCTTCGTTGGTCGTATTGGGGCGGAAGGTCCGTGATACCTTCTTCAAAACCCGGTGAAAAAGTTTGTAGGTTCGCAGGCTTTTCATCCACTCCCTTGGCCTGATAAGTGGCGCCAACACAGTGACTGAGGCCAGTTCGTTCGGGTAGTGATAGGGTTTCGCCGCCATCACATACTTCATTAAAACAGCCCCCCCCGTGCTCTGACCAACCCCTTTCCAGGGTCTGGGGAAGCTGTTCACGCATTTGTGCAACAGGTCCGAAAACACATCCACGTAGCGATCGAAGCTGTCGATACTGACCCGCTCACCACTGGACAGGCCATGCCCCGGCAAATCGAATGCCACTACGGCATAGCCCCGCTTCAGCAGGTAATGAATCAAGTGGCCATAAAGTCCGACATGGTCAAAGTAGCCATGCACCAACAGATAGGTGCCGCGCGGATTTTCTGGTAACCAGTAATGGGTAGCCAGTTCGAAACCACCGGAGGAGAAAGTACCCATACAATGACTGACCGCCGTCAACGGTGCCGAAGCCACCAGCCCGTAGTAATTCAGGTAGGCCATTTCGTCCGGCGTACTGTCTCGTCGATCCAGTTCGAACTGGAAAGACAGTGGCAACAAACCACTGCGCACACGTTCCAGCAGAGCATCGGGCAAAGGTTCGCGGGTATCAGTCATGGCAAGCAACTGATCGTCACTCATCTTTTTTAATCACCATACTGACCAGCCTTCTCACCAAAGGCAGCACCACCAGCACCGTGGGGAACGCAACCACAAAAGCGAGGGCCCATGCACGAAGCCAGACCTGTAGAATGTTGTCCACCAGACCGACATTAAAAATACTGATCACTAATGACATCAGGCAAGACATCAACCCCGCCATAAAAAAGGCAAACACCAGGTGCTGGTACTTTCTAGCGATCATCGGTGCCGCCTTTGCCCAGCCGCGGCATGCAACTACCGGTTGTGGTGAACACCGATCGCCCAACCCCCGAATATACAGGTGGCTTCATTGTGCAGCTGCTCAGTTGACCCTGGGATTCAGTTCACCGCGCTGGTAGCACTCGGCCATTTTATCGAGGCTGAACGGTTTGATTTTACCGGCATTGCCCGCGGTGCCGAAAGACTGATAGCGGGCCACACAAATCTCTCTCATGGCATCCGTGCTCGCTTTCAGGTATTTGCGCGGATCAAACTCGGACTTATGATTGGCAAGAAAGCGGCGCACCGCACCCGTAGAAGCCAGGCGCAAGTCGGTATCTATGTTGATTTTACGCACACCGTACTTGATCCCCTCAACAATCTCCTCAACTGGCACACCGTAGGTTTCCGAAATCTCACCACCAAATTCATTGATAACCGACAGCCAGTCCTGCGGCACGGAGGAGGAACCGTGCATCACCAGATGGGTGTTTGGGATGCGAGCATGAATCGCCTTGATCCGTTCTATAGCGAGGATATCGCCTGTGGGTGGGCGGGAAAACTTGTACGCCCCGTGCGACGTGCCAATGGCAATCGCCAATGCATCAACCGCAGTCCGGGACACGAAATCCGCGGCTTCCTCCGGATCCGTCAGCATCTGTTCATGGGACAACGTGCCCTCGGCACCGACACCGTCTTCCTCACCGGCCTGACCGGTTTCCAGCGAGCCCAGACACCCCAGCTCCCCTTCAACAGAAACGCCACCGGCATGTGCCATGTCCACTACGCGCCGGGTGACGTCAACATTGTACTCATAGGATGCCGGTGTTTTACCGTCTTCCTGAAGAGAACCGTCCATCATCACTGAACTGAACCCCAGCTGAATAGACCGCTGGCAGATTGCCGGACTGGTGCCATGATCCTGATGCATGCAGACCGGTATATGAGGGAACTCCTCAATCGCCGCCAGAATCAGGTGTCGCAAAAAAGGCGCTCCCGCGTATTTTCGCGCACCCGCTGAAGCCTGAACGATTACCGGGGAATCTGTCTGGTCTGCAGCCTCCATAATGGCGCGCATCTGCTCCAGATTATTCACGTTGAATGCCGGCACACCATAGCTGTACTCGGCGGCATGATCCAACAACTGTCGCAGTGAAATAAGTGCCATTTGGTTATCCTTCCATCATTTTTGATTGGCTCCCGCCAGAGCGAGGAAAGCTTTTCAACACTCACCGGGGGGTTGTAAAAAATTCACCTGCTGTCAAGAGGTTGCACGCGTCTCAAGCACCGCAACCGCGGGCAGGATTTTCCCCTCCACGTATTCCAGAAAGGCCCCGCCACCGGTTGAAATGTAGGAAACCCGGTCGGCAATGCCGTATTTGTCTACTGCTGCCAGGGTATCGCCACCACCCGCTATCGAAAACCCGTTATTGGCGGCAATGGCTTTGGCGATGGCCTCAGTACCGGCCCCAAACTGATCAAACTCAAAGACACCTACCGGGCCATTCCAGATAATAGTCCCTGCGCCTTCGAGTATCGCAGTCAACACCGCGATTGTATCGGGACCAATATCAAGAATCATATCCCCTTCCTCCACATCCGCCACTGCTTTGAGGGTCGCCTCGGCCGAGGCGGAAAACTCACTGGCGACGACCACATCAGTGGGTAGGGGAATGCTTGTTTTGGCCATCAGTTGTTTGGCCTCGGAGAGCAGTTCGTGTTCACAGAGGGATTTACCAACGGGTAATCCAGCTGCAGCAAGGAAGGTATTGGCAATGCCACCCCCAACAATCAACTGGTCCACCTTTTCAGACAGTGTTTCAAGTATAGTCAGCTTCGTGGAAACCTTGGCACCTCCTACAATGGCCACCAGCGGGCGGGCCGGATTGGCCAGCGCCTTTTCCAGTGCCTCCAACTCTCCAGCCAACAGTGGTCCTGCACAGGCCAGCGGGGCAAATTTTGCCACACCATGGGTGGAAGCCTGGGCGCGGTGTGCCGTGCCAAAGGCATCCATGACAAAAATATCACAGAGTGATGCATAGGCTTTCGCCAGGGTTTCATCATCCCCCTTCTCACCGGGGTTAAAACGCACATTCTCCAGCAAAATCAATTGGCCATCTCCCGACTCAATGCCCTTTCGCCAGTCACTGACAAGCGATATCTCTCGCCCCAACAAGGCACTCAATCGATCCGCCACCGGTTGCAGGGAAAACTCGGCATCAAACTGCCCCTCCACCGGACGTCCCAGATGGGACATCAGGATAACCGTAGCCCCGGCCTGGAGCGCCCACTTAATGGTGGGCAGTGTGGCGCGCAATCTTGCATCAGACGTGACCACCCCGTTGCGGATAGGGACATTGAGATCTTCACGAATCAGCACCCGCTTTCCCGCCAGGTTCAGATCCGTCATCTTCACTACATTCAATGGCATGCTGGTTACTCTATATCCATGTATTGTATTTCAGGTTATTTTGGTTCGGGAATGGACAGCCAGTAGTTCACCAGCTCCACCATCCGGTTGGCATAGCCCCACTCGTTGTCAAACCAGAGCAAAACTTTTACCAGACGGCGTTGACTGACTCTGGTCTGGCCCGCATCTACAATACCGCTGCGCGGATCGTGGTTGAAATCACAGGAGGCAAGCGGCTCCTCGGTATAACCGAGAATTCCGCTCAGTTCGGCACCGGCGGCATCAGCCAGTACCCGGTTTATAGTGGCGACATCGACGTCCGTGTTGAGCAATACGGAAAGATCAATCACAGACACATTCAATGTGGGAACGCGCATCGCCTGGGCTTCAAAACATCCCCTGAGTTCGGGCAGCAGGCGGTCGATGCCTCGCGCCAACTCGGTATCCACCGGGATAATGGATTGCATTGCGGCACGGGTTTTACGCAAATCCGTATGATGGTAGGCATCGATAACGGGCTGATCATTCATGGCCGAGTGGATCGTGGTGATCACCCCCCCCTCCACACCAAATGCCTGATGCAGGGTTTTAATTACCGGGATCACGCAGTTGGTGGAACAGGAGGCATTGGATATTACCGTCTCTGCACCGGTCAGTATCCCTTCGTTGACACCCAGTACGATAGTGGCATCCACCGTTGCTTCAGCTGGCTGGGAAAACAATACTTTCTTTGCCCCACAACGCAGATGCCCCTCGGCCGTCTCGCGATCGGTGAACGTGCCGCTGCACTCTAGCACTACATTCACTCCCAGCTCACCCCAGGGAAGAGTTGAAATATCCTCACGGTGATAAACCGAGATGGCATCACCATTAATGATCAGGGTATCGTCCTGAATATCCACCGTACCGGGAAACCGGCCATGGGTGGAGTCATATTTGGTCAGGTGAGCGATGGTCTTGCAATCCGCCGGCTCGTTGATGGCAATGACCCGGATACGATCGCGGGACCCGGACTCGTAAAGTGCCCGCAGGACCGAACGACCTATTCGACCATAACCATTAATTGCTACACGAATCATCGAGCTCGACTCTCTTTCACTGGCGATAAACGCCCCGCTTACAACACGGCTCTGACAGCTTCAACCACGTTTTCCATGGTGAAACCAAACTGTTTCATCAACTGATCGCCGGGAGCAGACTCGCCGAAAGTCGACATACCAACCACCCTGCCGTCGAGGCCGACATACTTATACCAGTAATCCCGGTGCCCCGCCTCAACAGCCACCCGCACCCTGACCTGAGGTGGCAGCACGCTGTCCCGGTAGACCGCGTCCTGGGCATCAAACAATTCGGCACAGGGCATGGAGACAACCCGTACCGCCACCCCTGCACCTTTCAACTCCGCAGCAGCATCCATCGCCAGAGACACCTCTGAACCCGTCGCAATCAATATCGTCTGTGGCTTGCCATCGCAATCTTTCAGCACATAACCACCGCGCTGGATATTGTTCAGCTGAGCATCTGAACGCGACATCGGAACCAGGCTCTGCCGGGAAAAAATCAGCGCACTTGGCCCGTTCCTGCGAGCAATGGCCTGCTTCCAACTGACCGCCGATTCAACCGTATCGCAGGGGCGCCAGGTATGCAGATTGGGAGTTGCCCGCAGGGCTGTGAGCTGCTCCACCGGCTGATGGGTGGGGCCATCTTCACCCAATCCGATGGAATCATGGGTATAAACAAAGATACTTCTCTGTTTCATCAGGGCAGCCATACGTACCGCATTGCGGGCATACTCCATGAACATCAGGAAAGTGGCGCCATACACGACAAAACCGCCGTGCAACACAAGACCATTCATGATGGCACTCATCCCAAATTCACGAACCCCGTAATACAGGTAATTACCGGACGCATCCGCAGCGGTGATGCCCTGACAACCGGACCACAGCGTGAGGTTGGAGCCGGCCAAGTCTGCAGAACCGCCGAGCAGTTCAGGCAACAGCGGGCCAAAGGCATTGAGGCAGTTTTGCGACGCTTTGCGGGAAGCCACTTTTTCCATGGCTTGCTGACATTGCTGAATATAGGCATCGGCTCGATCAAGAAATGTTGTCGGCAACTCGCCTTTGCTGCGCCTGATCAACTCAGCGGCTAAATCCGGGTGCTCGGCACGGTAACGCTCAAGCTTTTCCTGCCAGTCTGCCTGCGCTTTACTACCCTTTTCGCGGGCATTCCAGCCACGATAGATCTCATCGGGCACATCAAAGGGTCCGTGATTCCATTGCAATTGCTGGCGGGCCAGTGCAATTTCCTCGGCACCCAGTGGGGCACCGTGACAATCTTCCTTGCCCTGCTTGTTTGGCGAGCCGAAACCGATGATCGTTTTGCAACAGATCAGGGTAGGTTGCTCCTCATTCATTCTGGCAATCTCGATGGCCGCCTTGATGGCCGCCGCATCATGGCCATCGACATTCGGGATCACCTGCCAGCCATAGGCCTCAAAACGGGCCGGCGTGTTATCGGTAAACCAGCCATCCACTTCACCATCAATGGAAATGCCATTGTCATCATAAAAAGCGATCAGCCTGCCCAGCTTATGGGTTCCCGCCAGCGAACTGACCTCATGGGATATCCCCTCCATCAGACAACCATCACCGAGAAAACAGTAAGTGTAGTGGTTAATGATATCGTGTCCCGGGCGGTTGAACTGTGCTGCCAGAATTTTCTCTGCCAACGCCATGCCCACGGCATTGCTGATACCCTGCCCCAATGGTCCCGTAGTGGTCTCAACACCCGGGGCATAGCCATATTCCGGGTGGCCCGGCGTTTTGGAATGCAGCTGGCGGAAATTTTTCAGCTCATCCAGCGGCAGGTCGTAGCCGCTCAGATGCAACAGGGAGTAGAGCAACATGGAGCCGTGGCCATTGGACAAGACAAAGCGGTCTCGATTAACCCAGGAGGGGTCGGCCGGGTTGTGCACCAGGTAGTCGTTCCACAATACCTCGGCGATATCCGCCATCCCCATGGGAGCGCCGGGGTGACCACTATTGGCTTGTTGAACTGCGTCCATACTCAGGGCGCGGATGGCATTGGCGAGATCACGTCTGGAAGGCATTTGGAACAGGCTCCTGGAGGGCAAAACGGGGAGATCGAAAGGGGCGCTATTTTCTCGTACTCGCGCTGCACAGTAAACAACCAATAGCATGCTATATCTATATCTAATTTTTTTGATATAGATTTTCAGCTATGTTAAAGTCGCTGCCATGACCACCTGTCTTCAAACCGAAATCCGGCATTCTACCGGTTCAGACACCGACTCACTGGCTGCTCTTTGCAAGGCGGCGGGCGACCCTCTGCGGGTGGATATTCTCAGGGTATTGCGCCAGAACGCCTACGGTGTACTGGAATTGAGTGAGATTCTGGATATTGGCCAATCCGGGATGAGCCATCATTTGAAAATACTCACCAAAGCGGGCCTGACCGCCACCCGCAGGGAAGGCAACAGCATTTTTTACCGGCGGTCGCCAATACCGGGGGAACCACGACTTCAGTCATTATACCGCGCCCTGTTTGCCGCCATTGACCAGACTGAACCCGACCGAAAATTGCAACAGCGCATACAGCGCATCAATGACGAGCGTACCCGGGCATCAAGCGCTTTTTTTGAACAGAATGCAGACCGGTTTCATGTCAATCAGGATCTGATTGCCAGTTTCGATCAATACGGTGAGCCGGTCACCGATTTCCTGGACGCAACACCGGGAGTTCGTGGCACGGTACTTGAGATTGGCCCCGGTGAAGGCAGCTTGTTACCCGCACTCTCCCGGCGCTTTGATCAGGTGATTGCACTGGACTCATCCGCAGAGATGCTCAACCGCTCACGCAAATTTGCCGAATCACGCAACCTGACAAATATACAATTTATGCACGGCGACACCGGGCTTGCAGTAGCGCATTCCCTCAGCCCGGATTACATCACCCTCAACATGGTGCTTCATCATACCTCGAACCCGGCGCTTATCTTTAAACATCTTGCCGACCTCCTGGTATCTGGCGGCGCTCTGATCGTGACTGAGCTTTGCCATCACGATCAAAGCTGGGCCCGCGAAAGCTGCGGCGACCTATGGCTTGGTTTTGAGCCGGAGGATCTCAGCAGTTGGGCATCGGCTGCGGCCCTGACCGAAGGGGACAGCCTGTTTCTGGCCCAGCGCAATGGCTTTCAGGTGCAACTGAGACAATTTTTTAAACATAAACCCATATGAGAAATAGCTGACACTCATCAGCACAGGAACTGCTATCTATGTCAAATTACAACTTATTTACCTCTGAATCCGTATCCGAGGGCCATCCCGATAAGATGGCCGACCAGATTTCCGATGCCATTCTGGATGCCATTCTCGCCGATGACCCACATTCCAGAGTGGCGGTGGAAACCATGGTGAAAACCGGTATGGCCATCATCGCCGGGGAGGTACGCACCAACACTTATGTCGATCTGGAAGATATTGTCCGCGGTGTCATTCTGGGGATTGGCTACAACAGCTCGGATGTGGGCTTTGATGGCGCATCCTGCGCCGTGTTGAATGCCATTGGCAAGCAATCCCGCGATATTGCCATTGGTGTTGATGAAGCCGATGACAAAGAGCTCGGCGCGGGTGATCAAGGCCTGATGTTTGGCTATGCCAACAACGAGACCGATGTCCTCATGCCCGCACCGATCTATTTCGCCCATCGACTGGTAGAGCGCCAGGCACAGTTGCGCAAAGAAGGTGTACTGCCCTGGTTGAGGCCGGACGCCAAAAGCCAGGTGACCCTGCGTTACGCCGATGGCAAACCAGTGGCAGTGGACGCCGTTGTGTTATCGACACAGCATGCACCCAGTATCTCTCAAGCCAATTTGCAGGAAGCCGTTCTCGAAGAGATCATCAAACATGTGCTCCCCGAGGAGTGGCTCCACAAAAGCACCCGTTACCATATCAATCCTACCGGGCAATTCATCATCGGCGGCCCCATGGGTGACTGCGGTCTCACCGGCCGAAAGATAATTGTGGATACCTATGGCGGCATGGCCCACCACGGTGGCGGCGCCTTCTCCGGCAAAGATCCTTCCAAGGTAGATCGTTCGGCTGCCTATGCCGGCCGCTACGTGGCAAAAAACATTGTCGCTGCCGGGCTGGTAGAGCGCTGCGAAATTCAGATCTCCTACGCCATTGGTGTCACTGAACCCACATCAATCAGCGTCAACAGTTTTGGTACGGGGAAATTAACGGATGACGAAATCGCACTGCTGATCCGCGAAAACTTTGATTTGCGACCACAGGGTCTGATAGAAATGCTCAACCTCAAACGCCCTATTTATCGGCCAACGGCCGCTTACGGGCACTTCGGTCGCGAACTTGATAATTTTACCTGGGAAAGGACCGATCGCGCTGAAAGTCTGAAACGCGCTCTGTAATTCTCATTGAACAAACAGGAATTTTCTATGACCAACATGGCCATCAAAAACGATTACAAGGTTGCTGACATTTCCCTCGCCGAGTGGGGCAACCGTGAAATTTCCATTGCTGAAACCGAGATGCCAGCGCTGATGGCACTGCGAGAAAAGTACCGTGCAGAACAGCCCCTCGCCGGTGCAAAAATTCTCGGCTGCATTCATATGACGATTCAAACAGCTGTAGTGATCCAGACTCTTGAGGCACTGGGAGCCCAGGTGCGCTGGACATCCTGCAATATCTTTTCTACCCAGGATCACGCGGCGGCGGCGATTGCGGCAAATGGTACGCCGGTTTTTGCCTGGAAAGGTGAAACTGAAGAAGAGTACGAATGGTGTCTGGAACAGCAAATCCTCAAGGGGGGCTCTCCCTGGGATGCGAACATGATTCTCGATGATGGTGGCGATCTCACCGCCATGCTGCATGAAAAATTTCCACAGGTACTTGAGCGCGTACACGGCGTTACCGAGGAGACCACAACCGGCGTGCATCGCCTTTACGAAATGTTGAAAAAGGGCGAACTGAAAATTCCTGCCATCAATGTCAATGACTCCGTAACCAAGTCAAAAAATGACAATAAATACGGCTGTCGTCATAGCCTGAATGACGCGCTGAAACGTGCCACTGACCATTTGCTGTCCGGAAAGAAAGCACTTGTGATCGGCTACGGCGATGTGGGCAAGGGTTCTGCCCAGTCCCTCCGTCAGGAAGGCATGATTGTCAAGGTGACCGAGATTGATCCAATCTGTGCCATGCAGGCCTGCATGGATGGTTTCGAGGTCGTCTCTCCCTATATTGAAGGCAATCCCGGGAGCGGTGTTAATTCAACATTGTTGGCGACCACCGATCTGCTGGTCACCTGCACCGGCAACTACAATGTCTGCGATGCCGATATTCTTCACGCGCTGAAATCCGGCTGCGTGGTTTGTAACATCGGTCACTTCGACAATGAAATCGATACCAGTTACATGCGCAAAAACTGGCACTGGGAAGAAATCAAACCCCAGGTTCATAAAGTTTATCGAAATCGCAACACCAATGACCACCTGCTGCTGCTCTCTGAGGGGCGACTGGTCAACCTCGGCAATGCCACCGGTCATCCGAGCCGTATCATGGATGGCTCTTTTGCCAACCAGGTCCTCGCTCAAATTCACTTATACCAGCAAAAATATGCCGACCGCGATGAGGGCACAAAAGAGACTTTGTTGCGTGTCGAAGTATTACCCAAAAAGCTGGACGAAGAGGTGGCTGCCCATATGGTTTCAGGCTTTGGTGGCGTACTGACGACGCTGAAGCCTTCCCAGGCCGCCTATATCAACGTGGACATAAATGGTCCATTCAAGGAAGACAGTTACCGTTATTGATAACTCAATCACTACATTTTTTGGCCGCAGGGAATACTGATCAACCATGAATGATCGACATTTAAGTTTTGAGTTCTTTCCACCGAAAACCGCTGAAGGGTGTGACAAATTACGTCTTGTTCACCGTCAGCTGTCCCGGTTCAATCCTGAGTTTTTCTCTGTCACCTATGGTGCGGGTGGCTCTACCCGCGAGCACACCCGGGACATCGTCCTGGAGATAAATCAGGCCGGTTCCGATGCCACTCCACACTTATCCTTCGGTGGCGACAGCAAATCGTCGGTTCTATCCCTGCTTGAAACTTACCGTGAAGCCGGTATACGTCGTATCGTGGCCCTGCGCGGTGACTTACCTTCGGGCATGGGTGGCTCTGCGCAACTCGTCTATGCCAATGAGCTGGTTCATTTCATTCGCGAGCATTTTGGTGATACATTTGAGTTACTTGTAGCAGCCTACCCGGAGATCCATCCCGAGGCCGAAAGCTACCAGAAAGACATTTATTGGCTTAGTCAAAAATTTGCTGCTGGTGCAAGTCGTTGTATTACACAATATTTTTATAATCTGGATGCTTATTTTTATTTTCGCGATCAATGTTACTCGGCAGGTATCCGAAATCCGATCATCCCTGGAATAATGCCAATCACTAACTATCAAAACCTCATCCGCTTTTCAGACAGTTGTGGTGCAGATATACCCCGCTGGATCAAACAGCAACTGAAATCCTATGGTGCTGATAACCAGAGCATCCGAGCCTTTGGGCTTGAAGTCGTCACCCGGCTTTGTGAAAAGCTTATCGCGGGCGGGGCACCGGGCCTGCATTTTTATACAATGAATCAGGCGGATACCTGTGCAATTCTATGTCGTAATTTAGGCTTTTCAATGACCGATGCGTGATATCAGAGTTTTCACTACTCAGCCCCTGGCAGTAGATACCGAAGTATCACTCGACGAGAAGAGTACCCACCACTTAACTGTCGTGTTACGCCTAAAAGCTGGCGCCAGTATTGTTCTATTTAATGGAAGCGGTGGGGAATATACAGCAACACTCTGCGAGCACGCTGGTAAACAGGCCCGCGCACTAGTCACTGATTTTTTCGATATTGACAGACAATCTCCACTATACATTTCACTGGGAATTGGCTTGTCACGGGGTGATCGCATGGACTCGATTATCCAAAAAGCAACGGAGGTCGGTGTTTCTGAAATCACCCCGCTTTTTACAGCACGCAGTGAAGTTCGACTCAAGGGAGCGCGTGCCAACAAGAAAATTCGTCACTGGGAACAAATTTCTATTAACGCATGTGAGCAATGCTACCGAAACATCCCCCCGATTATCCATGACCCGGTTCTCCCTGATCAGTGGGCACAATCCCTATACACGGACAAGAAGCTTGTGCTCCACCACCGCAGCAACCAAACTGTATTTGAACTCCGTAACCAAAAGATTAAAAGCGCCGCATTGTTGATAGGGCCAGAGGGTGGTCTCACAGACGATGAGATTTCATCATCGCTGCAGAGTGGTTTTGAAGCGCTGACAATAGGTCCTCGCGTCCTGCGGACAGAAACAGCACCCATCGTCGCCATCACGCTGCTGCAATCCCTTTGGGGGGATTTTACCTAGCAGCCCTTCACTTGCCGTTTATATTGCCCGGTCTGGATTCCCCCGTGCCTTTAGATCATTCAAAAACGCTGACCAAAACTTTGATCAGCGTACACGACAGCGTATTCCAATGAAGCTACTACACAACTTGAGGCCGCGACCTCCCGACAGTTATTGAGTAAGTTGTGCCTTTTTATCTTTATACAGTGAATCAAAGTTGACCGGTGCCAACATGAGCGGAGGGAAACCGCCCTTCAGCAACATATGGTCTACAGTCTCACGCAAGTAAGGAAACATAATGGCCGGGCATGCCGAACCTAATGCCTCTTCAAGACGATCATCTGGGAAATTGCTAATCAAAAACGAAGCGGCCTGATCGACCTTCAAACAAAACGCAATCTGATCTGAATTCTTTGCGGTAATCGAAATTGACAGAATCACTTCATACCTGTCTTCTTCCAGTTTCTGGTCCTTGATATCGAGATCCAAAGTCACTTCTGGCTTCCAATCCGTCTTAAATACGGAAGCAGGATTCGGTGCTTCGTAATCATTTTTTTTGAGATAGATCTTCTGCATCGAAAAGTGTGGGGTCGTTTGCGCTTTTTTATTCTGAGACATAATTTTTCCTCTGTATGTCGCACAGGATACCAGACCAAAAAAAACACATGCAGAGCCTGTTTATTGGGCCGTTGATATCTTTTGAATAGTCTACCGGCCCGATACTATTCAGATCGAGTTTCAGGCGGCATGAAAGGGGTGTGTAAAACATTTGCCTGCCAACCGAAAGTTTAACAGTCAGTGCATTACTTTTATCGTAGAAATTTGTAACTAAAGTTTTATACCAGACATAAAAAAGGTCCCGGCCAAAGGCCGGGACCCAACACCATTAGATCTTAGCCGGTGCAGGCATTCCCACCCACTCGAAGAAAGTCTTCAGGTCAGGCTGGATGTCATGCATAACAGGATACCAGGGAGTTGGTGCTTCCACATCATGCATAATACCGCACGACGGGCAGTAGTACTCACGGTATACCTGCCAGTTGGTGTCCGGAGCCATCAACTCTGGATAAACCTCTTTCATCTTCTCCACATTGTCGCGTACATAAATCAATGCGTTAAGCTTCCAGTTTTTGCTGTAATGACCAAATTCGTGGCCACAATCGCACTTGATGATGATTTCCTGATCTTTGGATGACTCAACAATGTTCAGGTGAGGACCAACAGCCAGAAGGATTTTGTCATCATAGGAGACATTTTCCTGCAGCACTTCCATGTACAGTTTATAACGACCTTCGTCTTTTGGCATGGACAGCATCAGGTGAACTGTATCCCAATCCAAAGTTCCTTTGACCAGGTCACTAACCTGCTTCTTAGTGTAAGTAGACATAACTAAACTCTCTTATATTCTGTCAATTCGTCAAGTGATGGAGCGTGCCACTACTAGAGTGGCAGCCCCGCTCATAGGCAGATTAATACCTTATTCTTCTACCATGATCACTGGATGGACGTCGGGCAGATCACCAATATCAATATTGTGTCTTGCACCGTACATCGGCGTACCCAGCTCTTCTTCAGGCAGTTCCCAATCTGCAGGAAGATCCCAGAATTCCTTGAATTCGGCAAGGAATTTGGCTGACAGATAGAAGCTTGACGCGAACATCTGCTGGACTGCCAAAGATGCGTCTTTATCGATGATTTTAGCACGCTCTGTTTCCATCCACTGACGCACTGGAACACCGCGAGCAATACGTGCTTTGCGGATTTCAGCTTGACGGGCTTTGGTTTTCGCTGCATCCATAGTGTAAACACCTTCTTCATCTTTGGTGAAAACTGCACCGTAGATTTTTACAGCGAACTCTTCCATCAGGAAGTTTTGGTTAAGGTCTTC
>NZ_CBFHYF010000012.1:0-52086 GCF_965660005.1 Porticoccus sp. | reverse complement strand
GCCTGATAGAGCGTCAGTCCCACCAACTCCGAGACTCTCAGCCCCGTGGCATAGAGCACTTCAAGCATGGTGCGATCACGCAGCCCCAATAATGAACCCGTGTTCGGTTGGTTCAGCAGCGCCTCCACGTCAGTTTCAGTGAGGCTTTTCGGCAGAGGGCGGCCCAATTTCGGGTTTTCCACCAAAGCAATGGGATCCTCAACGACCTGGTTTTCCCGCACCAGATAGCGATAGAGCCCCCGCATACAGGACAGTTGCCTCGCCGCCGAGCGGGCCGAGACACCCTGCGCAAAGCGGCAGGCAAGATAGCGCTGAACATCGGCGCTACCCAGCCTTATCAAGGAAAGATTCTGCGGCGCCGCCCAAACGGCTAGGGCTTCAAGATCCCGCCGATAAGCTTCCAGAGTATTCCGGCTCAAGCCCTTTTCCATCCAGAGGGCATCGAGATAATTGTCTATCAGGGTTTGGTCAGTGGAAGTCAGCGCCATGGGTTACTCTAACCGGGCCGGATGAACGGGACAATCATCAAAAATGCCAGGCGATACCAGAAAGCGGCTTCCAACCACAAAAAAAGGCACCAACCTGTGGTGCCTTCTTTCTGTCGAAAAAGAGGCTCAGTTGAGTTTCTCTCTGATACGTGCAGCCTTGCCAGACAGTTCGCGCAAGTAGTAGAGCTTGGCCTGACGGACATCGCCACGGCGCTTCACCTGCACGCTTTCAACCAGTGGGCTGAAAGTCTGGAAAGTCCGCTCGACACCAACACCATTGGAGATTTTGCGAACAGTGAACGCAGAATTCAATCCGCGATTACGCTTGCCAATCACCACACCTTCAAATGCCTGAAGGCGCTCGCGGGTCCCTTCTTTAACCTTGACCTGAACCACAACAGTATCACCTGGAGCAAAGGGCGGCAGTTCTTTGCCCATTTGCTCTGTTTCAATCGCGGCAATAATCGGATTTTTGTTACTCACGGTTTGCTCCTCTGCTTTTGTTTGTTGGGGGCATGCCACCTTTTTGAGTAGCGTCGTACAGAGAGGAAAACGACTCAGTTGCTTTCATCTGCCGACTCTCTGACAATCCTGTCCATTAACAGCTGCTGCTCTTCACTGAGCACCAGTTTGTGCAGCAGTTCCGGTCGTCGCTGCCGGGTTCTGTACAACGACTGCGTTAACCGCCACTGCCTTATTTTTTCATGGTTGCCCGACAGCAATACCTCGGGCACCTTCAAGTCTTCGTACTGCTCTGGGCGAGTATAATGGGGACAATCCAGCAACCCCTCTGCAAAGGAATCCTGGTCTGCCGAATCCTCGTGACCCAGCGCGCCGGGCAGTTGCCGAATCAAGGCATCCAGCAACACCATGGCAGGCAGCTCACCACCACTGAGGACATAGTCCCCGATAGACCATTCCTGATCCACTTCCAACTGTATCAGTCGCTCATCAACGCCTTCGTAACGTCCGGCAACCAGTATCAGATCACCCTGTGCTGCCAACGCGTTAACGCCAGCCTGATCCAGTACACGGCCCTGGGGGGAAAGGTATACCACTGTAGCTGGACCTTCTATCCAAGCGCGCGCAGCATCGATAGCCTTGCGCAAAGGCTCAACCATCATCACCATTCCGGGACCACCGCCATAGGGGCGGCCATCTACGGTCTGGTGCCGGTCACTGGCATGTGATCTCGGGTTGAAAGATGCCACCTCCAGCAAGCCCTGCCTGATTGCCCGACTGCTGATACCGTAGTCGGTCAGGGCAGCAAACATCTCGGGGAACAGTGTAACCAGAGCTATTTTCATGGCCGGTTAACCTTTGGGCTAGCCCCCCGGTTTGTTAAAAGTGCTCCCCGAGTATTCTTGAGAGAGACCCCGATTATTAAAAAGCCGGATCCCAGTCCACTTCAATCATGCCGGTGCCGAGATCGATATTTAATACAAATTGGTCTGTGTAGGGAATCAGCCGCTCTTCCTGATCGAGGCTGCCATCATCTCCCTTTACAATCAGCACGTCATTGGCACCAGTTTCCATCAGAGATTCGACGATACCAAGTCTGATACCCTGAGAGGTCAAAACAGTCATCCCCTCAAGCTGATGCCAGTAGTACTGGCCGTCGTCGAGAACAGGCAGTTGTTTTTTGGCAACATAAATGTCCCGCTGACAATAGACTCTGGCTTGATCTCTGTCGTCAATCTCTGCCAGGTGAACCATCAACCCCTTCGCAGTGAAACGCTGCTCAGTGACACGCATTTTTTGCCAGTTACCAGCAATGTTCAGCCACCATGGCTGATAATCAAAAATGTTATCGCTCGGCTCAGTAAAAGAGTGGATTTTCAGCCAACCCTTCACGCCGTGTACCGCCGTTATACGCCCGATAACCACTGGATCGACGGGATCCACACTCTGCCGGGCGCTCATAACTGTATTGTTATCAGGCTTGTCTGGCTGCTTCTTTTACTAACTGGGAAACGCGATCAGACAATGTGGCGCCCTCACCTACCCAGTGTTGCACCCGGTCCACATCAACACGAAGACGTTCTTCGAGGCCACGGGCAACCGGATTGAAAAAGCCGATACGCTCGATATAACGGCTATCACGGGCCCTACGGCTGTCAGTGACATGAATGTGATAGAACGGACGCTTTTTTGAGCCACCGCGAGCCAGACGAATTGTTACCATGAAAACTCTCTTCTGTATTTAGTTTCAAATTACAGCCGGTTAATTCCCGATTGTTCAGGAATAAAACCACGCCCGATCATTAACGGGCACCAGTGAAAGGCGCGGGATTATAGCGAAAAGATGCCACTGTGTATAGCCGGAAAACAGCATTATCCGGTGACTGGATAGCCTACGGGCAACAGGCCGGAAAGGCCACCGCTCAGAAAGGAAATTTTCCACCACCAGGCGGCATTCCGCCCCCCATGCCCCCGCCGCCAGATGGCATATTACCGGCCATTCCCCGCATCATCTGCTGCATACCTTTGCCCTTCATTTTTTTCATCATCTTGCCCATCTGCTTGTGCTGCTTGAGCAGGCGATTAAGATCCTGAAGACTGGTGCCGGATCCCACGGTTATACGCCGCTTGCGGGAGCCGTTCAGCAAGTCGGGGTTGCGTCTCTCCGCAGGTGTCATGGAATTGATGATGGCCTCCATACGGGAGAACTGCTTCCCTATATTGGCCTGCTCAACCATCTGGCTCATATTGCCCATACCGGGAAGCTTGTCCAAAAGGCCTGAGAAACCACCCAGATTTTTCATCTGCTGGAGCTGGTCGCGCAAATCGTTCAAGTCAAACCGCTTGCCCTTGGCGACTTTTTTAGCCAACTGTTCCGCTTTTTTTCGATCGACTTTCTGTTCGACCTCTTCAATCAGCGACATCATGTCGCCCATGCCGAGAATCCGCGAGGCAATACGGTCCGGATGGAATGGCTCCAGAGCATCGGTTTTCTCACCGACCCCAAGGAATTTGATGGGCTTGCCCGTTACCTGGCGAACAGAGAGTGCAGCACCCCCTCGGGCATCACCATCCACTTTGGTCAGAATAACCCCGGTCAGGGGCAGCGCTTCATTAAATGCTTTGGCTGTAGTAACCGCGTCCTGGCCAATCATTGCATCAATGACAAACAGGGTTTCTATCGGCGACAACACCTGATGTAGCTGCCGGATCTCAGTCATCAGCGCATCATCAATATGCAAGCGGCCGGCCGTATCCACCAGCAGGACATCGATAAACTTCACTTTCGCCGCCTGAACCGCATTGCGTGCAATATCCACGGGTTTTTGATCGGCCTGACTGGCAAAAAACTCAACCCCCACTTCCGACGCCAGGGTTTCCAGCTGTTTGATGGCGGCCGGTCGGTAAACATCGGCACTCACCACCATCACTTTCTTCTTTTCGCGCTCCTTGAGATAGCGGGCCAGTTTCGCCACAGACGTGGTTTTACCAGCACCCTGCAAACCCGCCATCAATACTACGGCCGGTGGCTGCACAGACAGATTGAGCGACTCGTTACTGTCACCCATCACATGTTCAAGCTCAGACTGAACGACTTTCAGAAACTGCTGGCCGGGGTTGAGACTATTGCCAACCTGCTGGCCCAACGCCCTTTCCTTGACACTTTCCACAAAGGTTTTGACGACCGGTAGCGCAACATCCGCTTCCAGCAGTGCCATGCGCACTTCACGGAGTGTCTCCTGAATATTGTCTTCGGTAAGACTGGCCTTGCCCGAGATTTTCTTCAGGGAAGCCGATAAACGATCGCTGAGATTTTCAAACATTGCCATGGGATTTATTTCATATTCACGCTGTTTAAAGGCGTAGCAGTATAACTGAAAGCAGTCGGGTTTTGGGACGGCCTCTTTTCGCTATCCACTATCTGTGACACACTTTGCCACCTGTTTGAATAGTCGTCTCATTATGTTTACAGCTTCTGCCGCCATCGCCCTGTATATCTGCGCGACCCTGTTCCAGGCGCTTCAGCTACGCATACATCCCAATTTGCGCCTGTCTTCTCTGCAACTGATTGTCGTTCCTGCGTTGGCCCTGCATGGATACACTACAGCCCATTGGGTTTTCAGTGATGCGGGCATTGATTTCGGGCTACTTCCCATGACCACGGCCATCGTTTTCACCATCAATCTGGTGGTTCTGCTCAGCAGTCTTCGAAAACCCGTTCACGGACTTTTTCTCATTCTCTGCCCCCTGGCAGCACTGATACTGGCCTTGACCCTGTTGATGGGGAGCACCGGCACTCTGAGGGAGACCGTATCTGTGCCAATTGGCATACATATTTTGTTTTCCATTCTGGCCTACAGCCTGTTGACCATCGCTGCATTTCAGGCGATTTTTATTGCCCTGCAAAACTGGCGGCTGCGCCACAGACACCTTGGCAGCTGGCTACAGATAGTCCCGCCCCTGCAAACCATGGAGGCATTGCTGTTTGAGGTGCTTTGGGCAGGCTTTGGTTTGTTGACTCTGTCACTGATTACGGGGTTTCTGTTTTTTGAAGACTTCTTTGCCCAGCACCTGATTCACAAAACGGTCTTTTCTCTTTTTGCCTGGCTGTTTTATGGCATTTTATTGTGGGGACGACACATCAGGGGGTGGCGTGGCAATACAGCCATTCGCTGGACCCTGGTAGGCTTCAGTGCCATGGTGCTGGGCTACTGGGGTAGCAAGTTTGTCCTGGAGGTGCTTCTCCGCTGAAAACCCCGGCATGTTCCAGTTAATGATCTGACGACACCGGACACAGCAATGACGGCAGTCTCTCGAAAAGTGGTGTCAAGAAAGGTTGCCAAGCACTACAAACTTCTTCAACATAGCCTGCCTTAGGTGAATACGAGGTTTCCCCCCGTTGGACGACACCCCTCTCTGGCTGCTATTTAGTGTATTAGCTGGCCTCCTTCTCTTATCTGCATTCTTCTCCGGCTCTGAAACAGCCATGATGTCACTGAACCGCTACAGGTTGAAACATCTGAGGAAACGACATCTCGGCGCCCGCAAAGCCTACAAACTGCTTAAACGCCCGGATCGCCTGATTGGTATTATCCTGATCGGCAACAACATGGTGAACATCCTCGCTTCCGCTATCGCCACCGTCATTGCTCTGCGCCTCTATGGTGATGCCGGTATCGCCATCGCCACCCTGTTGCTCACTCTGGCAATACTGATTTTTTCCGAAGTCACCCCCAAAACAATGGCAGCACTGCACCCAGAGGGTATCGCCTTTACTGCCAGTCACATTCTCCGGCCGCTGTTATTTGTCTTCTACCCACTGGTCTGGCTGGTGAACCACCTCTCTAACGGCCTGCTCAGATTGATGGGGGTAAATACCACCAAGTCGCTCGATGTTAGCCTCAGCAAAGAGGAAATTCGAACAGTGGTGGATATTTCCAGTGAAAACATCCCCGACCATCAGGATATGCTGATCAATATTCTCGATCTGGAAACGGTATCAGTGAATGACATTATGGTGCCACGCAATGAAATCATAGGTCTGGATCTTGATCTGGAAATGGATCAACTATTAACCATCATCATTAACTCCGGCTATACCCGCCTGCCGGTTTACGTGGGCAACATGAACAATGTACTGGGGATTATTCATGTAAAAACCATCGCCAGACTGCTGCGCTCAGGTAGTGACGGTCTGACCAAGGAAGCCATCAAACGATTTACCCGGGAACCCTACTTTGTCCCGGAGAACACACCACTCAACAAGCAGCTGGTAAACTTTCAACAGTCAAAACGTCGCATCGGTCTGGTGGTTGATGAATACGGGGAAATTGAAGGGCTTGTTACCATGGAGGACATACTGGAAGAAATTGTTGGCGACTTCACTACCAACAGGGCCGAGGACGAACAGGAAGATATCGTTGCCCTGGACAAGAGTATGTATGACATTGATGGTTCAGCCACCATACGGGACATCAACAAAGCAAATTCATGGGACCTGCCAACCGATGGCCCAAAGACAATTAACGGGCTGATCCTGGAACACCTGGAAAGTATTCCCGATGGTAACGTGAGCTTTACCATTGGCCGCTATCGATTTGAAACGCTGGAACTGAACGAAAAAATGGTGGTAAAGGTAAGGGTTAAACAGCGCATGATGTTCCTATCTCGGAACAGTGAGTCAGACGAAGAAGATTAGGCTCAACCAGTGACACTTGCCCGATTAAGCAAACGGGTTATTTCTGCAGCCCCGCTCTGCAGCTTTTGCAATCACCTCCAGCCGCTCATCATCATCCATCAATAACCAGTCACGGATTTCCCTGGCAGTACGGTGACAACCGATACACACGTCTTCATGGTCCAGGGCGCAGACAGAAACACAGGGGGAAGAAATCGTTGCTATCATTGGCATGCCTAAAACGTTTGCCTCTCTAATCCGGCAATTATCGAGCCGGGAGGCGTGAAATTGCAAGTTATCGGGATGTCGGCCTCAGACCAGAGCAGTCCGGATAGACCAGCCGAATACCGGCATCGAGAGCAAGATTGAGAAAATCGGTCAGAACCACCAGTGAAAAACCCCAGATGCGGTAATCATCATAAATAAAACAGGGCATGTTGAGCGCATAGTCCGGACCGACAAAATAATCCACAGTCAGGTTGCGGGGGTCCAGAAAGTAAGCCACAGGAACTTCAAATACCGCATCCAGCTCCTCGGGATTGGCTATCAGCGGCAGGCCGGCTTCGATCAAACCCACATAGGGTTTCACCCCCATCAACTGACGTGTTCGGCTGACTGGTAACCCCGCAATGACCTGTACCTTTTTCGGCGGCAGATCAATTTCCTCCCACGTTTCCCGCAGAGCCGTCACCAGTAGATCCTCATCGCCAGGTTCCCACTTACCACCGGGAAATGCCACTTGTCCCCGGTGAGAGTTCAGATGCTCTGCTCGCTTGGTAAAAATTATTTTTGGATTGTCTGGCTCGCGGGTCAGGGCAATCAGGATCGCCGCCTCAAGTTGCTGCTCTCCGAAAGGTCTGATCCGGTCGACCGGCATGGCATTTAAACTTTCGGTAATCCGTTTTAACATAGCCCTGTTATCCTACCCTTATCGGCGCTGATTGCCGAAACAATTATTTTCCCCGTATAACGTAAAAGTGCCTATGAATTTCTGTGGTCAGTGTGGCAAACCGGTCAACTTCAAAATCCCTGCCGGAGATAATCGAAAACGTCATGTCTGCGATCATTGCGATACGATTCACTATCAGAATCCCCGGGTCATATCAGGCTGTATTCCGACTGTAGATGACAGGGTGCTGCTATGCAGACGGGCCATTGAGCCCCGCTACGGCATGTGGACTCTGCCAGCGGGTTTTCTTGAAAATGGCGAAACGGTACTTCAGGGTGCCCTGCGGGAATGCCGGGAAGAAGCACTGGCAACACTGAACGAGCCGAAACTGAGCGGTATTTATGATATTCCCCATATCAATCAGGTCTATATCCTTTATCGGGGGGCGTTACAGAATGAGGATTTCGGCACCGGTGAGGAGTCACTGGAAGCCAGGCTGTTCAGCGAGACAGATATTCCCTGGGCAGCACTGGCTTTTCCCGTGATCACCACCGCGCTGAAACACCATTTTGCAGATTTAAAGCAGGGCCTGTCGACAGTCCACACGGATATTATTACATCGCGGCTTTACTCACTGCACAAGACAACAGATTAGAGGTCGAAGTCTGCCAGCCTCCATACGTCATAGGCGGGCTCTTCATAGGGGTGTGCAATGGTCAGCGCACGAATTGCCTGTTTTATTGTGGCATCGTCACAAACCAGTTCAACACGGTATTCCTCAACCTCAGCCAAACTACCCACTCTGCCCAAGTAGGGAGCACTACCGGCAAGCGGACGAAACTGACCGACACCCAGCACTTGCCAGCAGCAGCTCTCATACTCGCCAATTTTTCCTGCTCCGGTGGCAAACACCGCCTGTTTCACTGGTTCCAGGTGGTCAATGGGCACATAAAAAACCAGCTTATACATCACATCCCCTGTTTTCCGGATATCGGCATATGTGAAGCGGTTTACTCGATGATCTGGCGCGCATTGTCCAGATAAACCCTACCCTGGGTTTTGACGGTTTCAGGTTCAGCACGCTCTGAAGCAAGATGCACCGCTTCCAGGGGCTCAGCCAGCGCAATGAGCTCAGCCTGGATTTTGGCCAATGCATTTTCCAGTGTATAAGTGAGCATATGCACCTCGTGCATATCCTGTGGTGTCAAATTGTCCTGCTGTATAAATACTTCAAGCTCCCTGTTGTACTGGGAAAAATTGGCCACCGCCTGGACCAGAGTATCAGCGGGCAATCCTTTGAAATGCTCAGGGCGGTCCTCTCCGGCAACCACGACTCCACTGGTCAGCAAAGACAGCATGACCAAAAGAACAGCCTTCGATCGAAACATGATTTCTCCTCGGGGTGAACGGCTATTTGACGAATGGGTAGTCAAAGAAGGCTCAAACGTCCTTCCTCAAATGTGCTTTTCGGAAAACTTTCCAACACCGTTCAGCAACTGTCTGCAGGTGATCTGCCCCACCAGCTTGCCCTTGTCGAGGACCGGGCAACGGCGAAAACCACGATTCATCATTTGCTGGGCGACATCCACTATATCGGCCTGGAGTGTTACGGTGAATACATCGCGAGTCATCACATCGCGCACTGGACCAACACTGCTTTCCTGATTATATCTGGCACCCAGAATGGCTTTTAAGCAATCCGTCTCGGACAGCACACCTACCAGGTTATTGTCATCATCCACCACACATAGCCCGGAAATTTTATTGCTAACAATCATATCAATGGCAACAAACAAGTCATCTCGTTGATTGACTTTAACCGGGTTGGGAAGCATGTAATCCTTGAGTTCTACTGAATTCAGCATAAACAGAAACCTTCTTATGTCTACTGTTTTTAGCTTAATAGAGAATCAGATAGCCGGAAACCTTTTATCGATACAAAAGGGACCCTTTCTTTACACACTGGATTAACTACCAAAGGGATGGCGCAGGACAATCGTTTCAACCCGGTCCGGCCCAGTTGAAATAATATCCACCGGCGTACGAAGAATCGTTTCGATACGGGCGATATAGGCACGGGCATTCACAGGCAGTTCTTCCAGGGATTTAGCTCCAACAGTTGATTCATGCCAACCGGGCATCTCTTCATAAATGGGAACCAGTTTCTCGTAATCATCAGCATGGCTCGGTGTAATCACTTCATTGCCATTGATGTTCCGATAGGCGATACACAATTTTATGGTTTCAATACCGTCAAGCACATCCAGTTTGGTCAAACAAATCCCGGATATAGAATTGATACGAATGGCCTGTTTCAGGGCTACAGCGTCGAACCAGCCACAGCGGCGTTCACGACCGGTCGTCGCACCAAACTCATGGCCTTTTTGACCCAGATGCCTGCCTATCGTATCAAACAGTTCCGTCGGAAACGGACCAGACCCAACCCGGGTGGTGTAGGCTTTTGTAATGCCCAGCACATAGTCCAGATATAGCGGACCAAAACCACTGCCAGTGGCCGTACCACCGGCGGTGGTATTGGAGGAGGTCACGTAGGGATACGTGCCGTGATCGATATCCAGCAACGAACCCTGGGCCCCTTCGAACATGATATTGTCACCCACTTCACGGGCCTCATGTAGCAACCCGGTAACATCCGCCAACATGGGTGCCAGCTCTTCTACCCAGGTAATTGATTGCTTCAAGGTTTCTTCATAACTGACTGGCTGCTCATGATAGAAATCCGTGAGCATGAAATTATGGTATTCCATCAAGCTTTTCAGTTTGTCGGCAAACAGCGCCCGATTGAATAATTCGCCAAGACGAATACCTCTCCGCGCCACTTTATCTTCATAGGCCGGGCCGATCCCGCGGCCAGTGGTACCTATTTTGGCATCACCCCTGGCACGCTCCCGGGCCTGATCCAAAGCCACATGGATAGGCAATATCAATGGGCAGGCAGGAGACAACCGAAGGCGATCCCTAACGGGTACGCCTTTATCCTCCAACTCACAGATTTCATGCAACAACGCCTCGGGCGACAACACCACGCCATTGCCAATCAAGCAGGTCACATTATCTCTGAGAATACCCGAGGGTATCAGGTGGAGAACTGTTTTCTTGCCCTCGATGACCAGAGTATGGCCGGCATTGTGCCCCCCCTGAAAACGGACTACCACAGCCGCCTGATCGGTGAGCAGATCGACAATTTTGCCTTTGCCTTCATCGCCCCACTGGGTGCCCAGCACCACGACATTCTTTCCCATGTGTTTTTCTAACCCTGATACTAATGGTCAAACTGCAGTGATTTTATAATTGCCATCCAGCCACACCAGCTGGCGATCACAATGTAACTCCTGATAATCCGGCTCCTGGCCCGGAAAGCCGCAGACCACTCGCTCACCGCTGGAGCGCAAGGCTGCTATGGCTTTTCGCCAACCGGGGTCTTCACTAACAGGGGCATAAATACCCCCTGCGACAGCCTCGGACAACACCACCTTGGCCAACGACTGTAGACTCATATTAAATCCAGTGGCAGGCCGGGAACGACCAAAGCCTTTGCCGACGTGATCGTAGCGCCCGCCATTGCCAATGGCCTGCCCAAGCCCCTGGGCATAGGCGGCAAACACGATGCCCGTGTGATAGTGATAGCCGCGCAACTCACTCAAATCGAGATAGAGATCCAAATCGGGGCACCTTTCGCCCAGTGCACTGACAACAGCCTGCAATTCATCCAGCGCCAGCTCCACTTCGGCAGGGGCCTCGGCAAACAACTCACGGGCACGATCCAACACTGAGGCGTCGCCTGCAAGACCAGCCAATGCACGAATCATCAACGCAATTTCTGTATTGCCCAGGTGCTTCACCAGCCATGCATCGAGCTCTGGAACTGCTTTGCGCTGAAGTAAATCGAATAGCTCAGCTTCACGATCAGCTGGCAGCGCAGCTGATTCAAGCAGACTGGCATAGATTCCGACGTGGCCAAGGTCGAGTTGTGGCGTGCCGAGCCCAGCAAGGCGCAACGTCTCCACCATCAAACTGATCACTTCGATATCCGCCTCGAGGCCCGGCTCGCCATAAAGCTCCACACCGATTTGAATGGGCGATCGACTTTCCAGCGCCTGTTTGGGACGGGTGTAAAGAACGGTACCGGCATAACAAAGACGACTGGGGCCATTGCGCCGAAGGCTATGGGCATCCATACGACTGGTTTGGGGTGTCATATCGGCACGAATACCCATCATCCGGCCACTGATCTGGTCCGTTACCTTGAAAGTCATCAAATCCAGATCAGAGCCGGTTCCACTCAGTAACGATTCAGTGAATTCAACCAAAGGAGGTATCACCAAGTCGTAACCCCAACTGTGATACAAATCAAGCACCTGACGACGCAACCGTTCAATCTGTAGCGCCTGATTGGGAAGTATTTCTTCAATGCCATCAGGCAACAACCAGCGATCAGCAACAGTCATCATCACTACCCGTTAATAAAATATAAAGTTCCAGCCCCGAGCAACATGCTGAGCAGGCCCATCATTCTCATACTGCGGTCGTTCACCTGCGCCAGCAATGTTGCCATATTGCGCCATCGCCCCGGCGCCAGAAAGGGCATGATGCCCTCCAACACCAACATCAGACAAAATGCTTTGGCCAAATATACCCACATACCATCATCCTGCCGGCCACAAAAAAACCGGGCGATCCCGGCCGTGGTAGTTTATCACCCCATCTGGTGCACTGCTGCATTTTTTGTTTTGCCTGCCTGACAATTAAGGAGCTTCTGCATTCGAGGGGTCAGAAAAAGACCCCCCGTACAGGTTACCTCCCCTGCTGACTGTTCAGGTAGCGAAAGAAATCGCTGTCAGGATCAACCAGCAGCACGTCACCCTTGCTGTTGAAGGATTCAGTGTAGGCCTTCAAGCTACGCTGAAATGCATAGAACTCGGGATCTTTGCTAAAGGCTTCAGCATAGGTAGCGGTGGCCTCGGCATCACCCTCACCCCTCGACTCCTCGGCTTCACGGTAGGCATTGGCCATGAGGATGGTTCGCTGCCTATCAGCATCGGCACGAATTTTTTCCGCCGCTTCCACGCCCCTTGAGCGAAGCTCCCGTGCCTCTTTTTCCCGCTCGGCTTTCATGCGACTGAAGACCTGACCACTCACTTCAGAGGGCAGGTCAATCCGTTTGACCCGAACATCAACTATTTCAATGCCCAATGAGAGCCGCACTGTGGAATTCAGCCCGGCTTTGATGTTATCCATCAGGGAATCGCGTTCTCCAGAGACCACCTCGTGGAGTGTCCGCTCACCAAACTGGTTGCGAAGTCCGTCGTTTACCCGGCTAGACAAACGGTTATGGGCAACCGCTTCATCACCGCCGGTGGATTTGTAGTAAGTGTCCACATCGACTATCCGCCATTTTGTATAGGCATCCACGATCAGACGTTTTCTCTCAGAGGTAAAAAAACTGGATGGCTCGGCATCAAGCGTCAACACCCGCGCGTCAAACTTGCGGATCTTTTCGGCAACGGGGATTTTTACATGCAAACCGGGCTGGATATCGACATCTATCAAGCGGCCAAACCTCAATTTAACAGCCCTTTCAGTTTCGGAAACCACATAAAGGGAGCTGCTCACCAAAAACAATACGGCTGCCAGCAATACCAGCAAACCTGTTGAACGATTAGTCATCAGCGCACCTCTCTTCGGGGGGTAGAGGAATTTTCCTGCCTGATACGATTCATGACCTCATCGGCAATGCTGTTCAAATCACTGCTCCTCAAGGTGGCTGGCTGGCTAACCGCAGCACCTTTATCAATAATTTTATCCAGTGGCAGATACAACATATTGTTGCCACCTTCAACATCTACCAGAACTTTGGAACTTTCACTCATAACCTGCTGCACCGAATCCAGGTAGAGCCTCTGCCGAGTCACCTCCGGCGCTTTTTGATACTCCGTCAGGAGCGCTTCAAAACGCCGCGTTTCACCCTGCGCTTCAGCCACCACTTGTTCACGATAGGCCAACGCCTCTTCGATCATACGCTGAGCCTTACCCCGGGCTTCGGGGATAATGCCGTTGGCATAGGATTGCGCTTCATTGACCAGCCTTTCCTGATCTTCACGGGCCTTGATCACATCATCGTAAGCGGCTTTCACCTCAGCAGGCGGTTTGGCCTCCTGAATATTGATTTTTCGCACCAGAATGCCAGAACCATAACCATCAAGATACTGTTGTAATCGGACTTTGACATCATCACCGACTTTCTCACGGCCGCTGGAAACCACGTCGTTCAGTCTGGTACTCCCAACCACATGGCGAAGGGCACCGTCCGAGGCATGGCGCAGACTGGCTTCTGGATCCCTGATATTGAGCACAAAGGCTTTGACATCATTGACGTTATACTGGACCACCAATGGCAGCTCGACGATGTTTTCATCCAGCGTGAGCATTTGCCCCAGTGATGTGTATTGGCGCTCTTCCGTGACACGCACTTTGGTGACGCGGTCAATCAGGGGTGGATTCCAGTGCAGTCCGGATCCTACCGTGTCCAGGTATTTACCCAGTCGCAGTACGACAGCCTGCTCCTTCTCATCCACCTGATAGAAGCCGAACAGCCCCCAACCGATCACCAAAACAGCGAGAACGACTGCTATCGAGCCGCCACTGGAACCGTTTTTGCCGCCATCACCAGAGCCACCGAATAACTTGCTGAAACGGGCACGCAACTTATTGATCGCCTCATCGAGATCAGGTGGGCCACCGCCTGCATTGTTCGTGCCCCAGGGATCTTTACCACCGCCAGGCTCATTCCAGGCCATATGTTTCTCCGTATACTGAAGGGTTGTTCGCGACCGACGATTGTACCAACCCACCGTTTAAATACCACGCTTAAGGCGTTTAATCAGGCGAAAAAAAACCGTTCCATTATGCAAAAGGGCCGGATGCACGACCGGACGAATCACATACCGTCAGTGAAGCCTGGCGTCAGGAGGGCTCTGGGAAGGCTGCCATTGCAAATCGTCAGGCGTCAGTTGTTCGGACTGCAGCAGGCGGTAAAAATCCGGCCTTGGCATACAGACTTCCACCAGCACGTTGCCATTGTCGGCCTGAGACTCTGCAAGCACTGCTTTGCGCTCATACAGCATGGCGCGAAAACGGCCCATACTGGGCGACAACCGGTAGGTTTCATGAACAATATCGCTGCTCAGCAACGATGCAATCGCCTGGATCAATAAATCGCAACCCTCGCCAGTCTGGGCTGAGAGCCAGACTGACACCGGTTTGCCTGATTCATCATACTCCAGGCGCGGCGTGGCGTTCTCCAGCAAATCAATCTTGTTATATACCATTAAAGTCGGCAGTTCCAAAGCCCCTATCTCGCACAGCACCTCATTCACCCGTGCAATGTTAGTTGACCGCTCATCACTGTGCGTATCGACTATGTGCAACAACAGGGACGCACTTGCTGCTTCTTCCAGGGTGGCCCGGAAAGCCTCTACCAACTTGTGGGGCAGGTGACTGATAAAACCCACTGTGTCCGCAAGTACAACAGACCCGAAGCCGCTCACATCAATACGGCGCATGGTGGGATCCAGCGTGGCAAAAAGCTGATTGGCCGCATAGACCTCAGCATCCGCGAGCCGATTGAAGAGTGTGGATTTTCCGGCATTGGTGTAACCCACCAGGGATATGGTGGGCATCTCTGCTCTCAACCGCGAGCGGCGACCCTGATCCCGCTGTCGACGAACCTTGTCCAAACGACCGAGAATAGACTTGATTCTGTTCCGCAATAAGCGACGGTCGGTTTCCAACTGGGTTTCACCCGGCCCTCTCAGGCCAATACCACCTTTTTGTCGCTCAAGGTGAGTCCAGCCGCGCACCAACCGGGTAGACATATGCTGCAATTGTGCGAGCTCAACCTGCAACTTACCCTCGTGGGTCCGCGCTCGCTGGGCAAAAATGTCGAGAATCAGACCGGTGCGATCAAGTACCCTGCATTTCAGAACAGCCTCAAGATTGCGTTCCTGACTGGGCGAAAGGTTGTGGTTGAAAATAACCAGTTCGGCGCAGGCGTCAATGACCAGTGCCGCCAACTCGTCCAGCTTCCCTGTACCCACAAAATATTTAGGATGGGGTGCATTGCGCTGTCCCGTCACAAGAGCAACGGGATCACCACCGGCGGACAACACCAGCTCTTCAAACTCCCGGGGGTCTTCAGGCTCATTTTCAGTCCCAATCATCAAATGAACCAGAATGGCGGTTTCACCAGATTCAGGACGCTCAAAAAACAATCAGCACTCCACTCACTCAGGAATATCCATTGAGTCATCTGTCATTGCCATCGGCAAGTGTACCGGCCGGGATGGCACGACTGTGGAAATTGCGTGCTTGTAGACCATTTGGCTGACCGTATTTTTCAGCAACACCACAAATTGATCAAACGACTCAATCTGCCCCTGCAGCTTAATGCCATTAACCAGAAAAATTGAGACAGGTATACGCTCTTTACGCAACACATTCAAAAAAGGGTCTTGTAGATTATGCCCTTTTGACATGGTTATTCTCCTCAACAAAGGAATAAAAAACGCCGAAAAACAAGGGATTACAAGTAGATCTATTCGGCGAAACCAGCATCCGTACTAAATTGGATTTATCATACTATTGGCCTTACTTTTTGTATATGGGGCTTTTTTCAAGGATCTTCAAGCACCCCGAAAGCAAATGCGGCAAATTTTCAGGTTCACCTGTTTCTGAATCAATAAACAGCTGTTTCATGGACGGCCAGGTACGCAACCAGGTCAGTTGCCGTTTGGCCAATTGGCGAGTGGCTGCCTGTGCCGCTTTCACCATGTCTGAATAATTGATCTCTCCCGACAGGTATTGCCACATCTGCCGGTAACCCACCGCACGCATGGAGGGCAAATCGGGGTGCAAATCTCCACGGCAGTATAGCGCCCTGACTTCTTCCTCGAAGCCCTGCGCCAACATTTTCTCGAAACGCCGCTCAATACGCTGGTGAAGAAGCGCGCGGCAGTGGGGTAAAAGCCTGATCTGAGTCAACTGGAACTGCCGGGTAATGGGATCAATTCCACCACCTGTACTGGCCTGCTCGCGTTTGAATTGTGACAGTGTCTTACCAGTGGCACGATAAACTTCCAGTGCCCGCTGGATGCGACGGGAATGATTCGGATGTAATTGACCTGCTGTTTCCGGATCGACTGCAGCCAGCAACTGGTGCATAAAAGGCCAGCCTCGCCGATCAGCTTCATGCTCAATTTCGAGGCGAATATGAAGAGGCGAAGGTGGCATATTACCCAACCCCTCGAGTAGTGCCTTGAAGTACAACATGGTGCCACCGACCAGCAACGGGATTCGCCCTGCGGCACTGATCTCCGCCATAGCCTGACGGGCATCCCGCGCGAATTCAGCGGCCGAATAGGTGTCAGCGGGATCACGAATATCAACCAGACGGTGGGGCACAGAAGCCAACAGGTCTGCTGATGGTTTGGCAGAGCCTATATCCATATGCCGGTAAATCAGCGCGGAGTCCACACTGATCAACTCCACCGGCAGATATTCACGCAGAGCAATGGCCAGATCTGTTTTACCTGTGGCCGTTGGCCCCATCAAAAAAATCGCTGGCGGTAGTGTTTCAATCATTCACTTCACGGCCTATGCCAAATGGTAGAACGTCCTGGATCTCCCCCAGTGAAAGCAATTGCATCAACAGGCGATCGACACCAAGAGCTACACCAGCGCATTTCGGCAGGCCCGCTTTCATTGCAGCCAGGAGCTGAAGGTCTACCGGCATGGCTGATTTCCCGACTGCTGCCCGCAAAGCCAGATCTGACTCAAAACGGGAGGCCTGTTCTTCGACATCTGTCAGCTCAAAGTAACCATTGGCCAATTCCATTCTGCCCAGAAAAGCTTCAAAGCGTCGAGCCACAGGAACGCCTGAAAAATCCCTGCCAACAGAAGCCAAAGCGGCCTGGCACAGGGGATAATCATAAACAAACACCACCCCATCCGGCAGTCGTGGCTCAACGCCAATACTGAAGAGAAGATCGAGACAGCTGTTTCGATTGGCCGTTGTAAAGTCACTTCCCGAAAGCACTGCAGCCTGCCGCTGAAGCGCCTCAAGAGACGCCGTATGGGGATCAAGCCCAATGTTCTGTTGAAAAACTTCACGATAGGGTAGCTTAACGGGCTTCGCCGCCACCCCCAGCTCAGTCAATAATGAGGAGACCTCGCCAATAAGGTCATGCTCATCCCAGCCGGGACGGTACCATTCGAGAAGAGTGAACTCCGGACTGTGGCGCCGACCCGACTCGCCATCGCGGAATGCCTTTCCCAGATAATAAATACTGTCACTGCCGGCAGCGAGCAACCGTTTCATTTGGTATTCGGGTGAGCTTTGCAGGAAATGGCGCCGACCATTCACCTCTGCCGGAATCGAATCGATATTGACATCCGTGACGCCGGTTTTTGCCAATACTGGCACATCGACCTCCCAAACGCCGCGCAGAGAAAAAAACTGGCGAACGGCGGCCAACAGCCGAGCACGGCCGCGAAGTGTTTCGATTGTCGCCGTGGGTTGCCAATCAGCCATGTCGCCTCCTCAAAATCTGCGAGCGCCCTGCATACGCATAACTTAGCCGCATGGCATCAACAGCAAAAAGGGCGGCTTCGCCACCCTCTTACGATATATTGATGCAGAGAACACAGGACAATCAGGCTCTGCCCAGATACTCTCCAGTGCGAGTATCCACACGCACAACATCGCCTATATTGAGAAACAGCGGCACTTTGACCACAGCACCGGTAACCAGCTTGGCGGGCTTGGTACCACCCTGAGCGGTATCTCCCTTGAGCCCCGGATCTGTATCGACAATTTCCAGCTCAATATGATTGGGTGGTGTCACCGCCAATGGCTGGCCGTTAAACAGGGTAACCATAACGGTAGCCTGCTCTTTCAGCCACTGCACAGCATCGCCGAGCGTTTTACCGTCTGCCTGATACTGCTCAAAGGTGCCCGGCTCCATGAAATGATAGTATTCGCCATCATTGTAGAGGTACTGCATGTCGCGATCGGACACATCAGCGCCCTCCAGCGAGTCACTGGAGCGGAAAGTTCGCTCCCAAACGCGGCCCGTTTTCAGGTTGCGCAGACGAACCCGGTTAAAGGCCTGCCCCTTGCCCGGCTTGACAAATTCGTTCTCCACAATGGAACAGGGGTCACCATCCAGCATAACTTTCAGACCGGCGCGAATTTCGTTGTTAGAATAGGTAGCCATTATTGCCTCAACACTCAGTAAAACTTTCTGGAAAAAAGAGAGCGCCATGATAACCGGTTCTGCGACGAGTTTGGATAGTCCCGGCTGGCAAGAACAACTCACTGCCAGCATTCGCCACCCAAAAGAGCTTTTTGACTACCTGGAACTGGATGAAACTCCACTCAGCGAAGCGCTGACGGCCCATGGCGACTTTCAGGTGCGGGTGCCCCATGCCTACCTCAGCCGCATCAGGAAAGGGGATCCGGATGATCCATTGCTACGACAGATCCTGCCTGTCGCTGAAGAACTGCTTGTTGTGCCCGGGTACAGCAAAGATCCACTGACAGAGCAGCAGGCCAATCCTGTGCCGGGCTTGATTCACAAGTATCATGGACGACTTTTGCTGATCGTCAGCCCAAACTGTGCAATCAACTGCCGTTATTGTTTTCGCCGTCACTTCCCCTACCAGGAAAACAGGCCAGCGCGACCGGAGTGGCAAAATGCACTGGATTATATTGCCGGAGACGAGTCCATCAGCGAAGTCATCTACAGTGGCGGCGATCCGCTGGCGACCGGGGATAACCAATTGCAATGGCTCACCGAGGAAATCGCCGGAATCAGGCATGTCAAACGCTTGAGGGTTCACACTCGACTGCCAGTGGTCATTCCTGACCGGATTACCGACAGCTGCCTGCAATGGCTGACAGGGACGCGCTTGCAGACATCCATGGTGATTCACAGCAATCACCCCAATGAACTGGATGAATCCGTCGGCGCAAGTCTGCTGGCCCTGAAAGCCGCCGGTATCACTGTGCTGAATCAGTCGGTATTGCTTGCCGGCGTGAATGATGATTCCGATACGCTGGCACGGTTATCCGAACGCCTGTTTGAATTCGGCTGTCTGCCCTATTACCTTCATCAACTAGATAAAATCAGCGGGGCAGCCCATTTTGCAGTCTCTGACGAAACGGCTCGCGAGTTGCACTGCCAGTTATTGGCCAGGCTCCCCGGCTACCTTGTGCCAAAGCTGGTGAGGGAAGTCCCCAAAGCAACGAGCAAGTTACCGTTGATATGATTCCCGTTTTCCTCAAAGCCCTTTTTTGCCCATAATGTGGTGTAGCTCGCACTTTGGTCATGGGGCAAAAAACATCAGACCAGGATTGGCTGTGTGTTCCCCGGCCTCCATTGCCTTATAATGCTGCAATCCAATAAAAACCACACGTTACACCATTCGGGGGGAGCCCGGCCTAAATGATCCCAGACAGCGCCCTGAAACTTTTACTGGTTCACGACAGCTTTGAAGAGGCTAACCGTATCGTCAGCCTGTTGCGCAACGCTAACTACCGTGCCGAATCAAAGCATGTCAATCAGGAAGATGTGCTCTCAAAACTGCTGCAGGAAAAACCCTGGGATATGATTATTGGCCAATATCAGGGCAACAACACTCCCATAAAATCCATCTTTTCACTGATCAGGCGCTTTGACCTGGACACCCCGGTTGTTCTGATTTCAGAGCAGTATAACGCCGCAGAAATTGTCGAGGGACTACGCCTTGGCGCAGCAGACGTAGTACCCATGGACGAAGACCAGCAATTGTTGCTGGTGGTAGCAAAAGCCCTGTTCAACCTTGAACAAAGACGTCTGCTGCGCCATTTCAGGCGCCGCTATGCCGATGCAGAAAGCCGGTGTGACAGACTGCTCGGCTCATCGGTAGATGCCATCGCCATTATTCAGGAGGGCACTTATCTGTTCACCAACGATAGCTTTGCCCAACTGTTTGGTCACCTGGAAAGTGACAGCATGCTTTGTCTCCCTGTGATTGATACGATTGCGCCAGAGGATCATGCGCGACTAAAAGAGTATCTACGCCCTATCGACAAAGACGAGGAAATTCCGATGGAGACCCTGCGCTTTACCGGAATCACTCACGATGAAATACCGATTCCGATCGAGGCCAGAATAGCCAAGGTGGATTATCAGGGTGAACCAGCCCTTGAGTTGGTCATCAGCCGGCAGTTTCTGGATGGCCAGGTAAATGCCGGCGACGATGATGCCGGCGACCCATCCGGTGCCATCAGTATTCAGCGCGACAAGGTTATTGAGCTGATAAACAACGCCATCCGCCTCGCCGCACAAAAACATAGCTCCTCGGTTCTGCTCTATATCACCCTGGACCGCTATACCAGTATCCTGGCAGAAATCGGCATACAAAAAACCGAAGAACTGGTTTCACAACTGGTGGAAAAAATCAGGGGTACTGCAGGCGAGGAGGTCAGCCTCAAGCGTTTCAAGGAGGACACGCTGGTTATGATCCTGCCCAACACCGGGACCGATGCAGCACTGATGTTTGCCAACCAGCTCTGCGAGACTGTCAGCAAACATATTTTTCAATTGAATGACCAAACCTTTAGTCTGACGCTCGGTATCGGGGCATCCGTCATCAGTGAAACCGTTGCCACGGCTGAGGGTTGCATTGAGAAAGCACTCTCTGCACTCACCGAGCTGCACCAGAAAAATAACGGGGACTTTGCCAACGGTGCCAATCTTTATCAATCGGAAATCGGCCCTGAATACTGCGAGGAAAATGTCGAGGAAACCGCCAGAGCCATGCTCGAGGACAAACTTTTCGAGCTACTCTATCAGCCTATTATTCCGCTGCAGGGCAAACAGGAACAATTTTACGAAGTATTTATCCGCACCAAGCCAGAGGCCGATGAAAAAGCGCTGCCGGACAATTTTATTGCCAAGGTCTTTAAAACCGAAGCGGCCCGAGATATTGACCACTGGGTAATTCTGGAGTCATTCAAAGCACTGTCGGAAAAACTGAAGAGCGCTCCGGCCACTCGCCTGTTTATCAATATCTGCAGCCACACCCTGACTGACGAAACTTTTATTCCCTGGCTGAAAGTGGCACTGAAAGCCTCCGGACTATACCCCAAAAACATTATCTTTCAGTTGCGTGAAATCGACGTTGCCCGCCAATATCACCGCTCGGTGGAGCTGATTGAGGACCTGAGCAGAATCAATGGTGATGTGGCGTTATCCCATTTTGGGCTTGCCATCGAACCAATGAAACTATTGCAAAACCTGTCGGTAAATTACATCAAATTTGACAGCGTTATCATTGAAAAAGCGTACCAAAGCGATGAGAGCCTGGCCGAACTAAAGAGCCTGATCAGCTCCCTGAAGATCGAAAATGAACAAATTATTGTCCCCTTTGTTGAGCGGGCAGACATGATACCTTCGCTGTGGACCTGCGGTGTCCACTACATACAGGGACACTTCCTGCAACGGCCCTCCCAACGTATGAGCTACGATTTCAGCAACGACAGTTAATCGCCTAAACGATACGGCTCACGTTGCCAGAGCAGAGTATCCCGGTCACTCAAACCCATCAGGTAAAGTATGCCATCCAGACCCAGCTTCGAGATCGACTGCTTGGCCGTGGCTTTCACCAGGGGTTTTGCCCGAAAGGCGATTCCCAGTCCGGCTATACTGAGCATGGGCAAATCATTGGCACCATCCCCAACAGCGATTACCTGCTCCAGACTGATGTTTTCACTGGCAGCAATCTCACGCAACAGTTGCGCCTTGCGCTGACCGTCAACCACTTCACCACACACCCGGCCAGTCATCTTGCCGTCAACCACTTCCAGGTGATTGGCATAAATGTAATCAATACCCAGCTGCTTCTGAATGTGTTGCGCAAAATAATCGAAGCCCCCGGACAAAATAGCGGTTCTGTAGCCTAGCTGACGCAGAGTGGACACCAGGGTTTCAGCACCCTCGGTTAATTTCAATCTTGCCGCCACCATCGCCAGGACCGATGCGTCCAGCCCCCTTAACAACAACATACGTTCGGAAAAACTCGCCTTGAAGTCCAGTTCACCGCGCATCGCGGCCTCAGTGATGGCCGCCACCTCTTCGCCGACACCGGCCTCCCTGGCCAACTCATCAATAACCTCTGCCTCGATCAGGGTAGAGTCCATGTCAAACACGACCAATCGGCGATTGCGGCGATAAATATTGTCTTCCTGATAGGCGATGTCAATATCCAGTTCAGCAGACAACTCCAGCAGCGAGGCTCGCAATGCCGTCAAATCCACCGGAACACCGCGCAGCGAAAATTCCACACAGGCCTTGGTATTGGCCTCGATCCGCTCCAGTGGTACTCGCCCCGACAGGCGGGTAATTTTGTCAATATTCAGTCCCTGCTCCACGGTCACAGCCGTCACTCTGGCAATGTGATGAGCGGCCACCCGTCGGGCAAGCAGTGTGACAATATGACGTGGCTTGCCCTGCTGATCCACCCAGTGCTCGTAACTTGATTCAGAGATCGACTGGAAGCGCACCCGCATATCCATCGCGTGAAGACTGAACAGAATTTCCTTTTGTACCAGTGCCGGCTGCTGACCGTCAGGGATCATCACCAGAATACCAAGATTGAGATTATCGTGGATTACCGCCTGACCAATATCCAGAATATCGGCGCCGTGTTCGTCCAGCACTCGGGAGACGGCGCTGGTAATACCGGGCTTATCCTCTCCGGCAACATTGATCAGTAAAATTTCTCTCACAGTGGATTCCATTTTTTATGGGGATTATCGCAACCCTATTGGCGCAAGTATTATAGGAGAGCAGCGAATGAGATAGAATGCACAACACTAGCCAATCACAGGGATATGTCACCAGCATGGGCCACATCAAACCATCCTTTACGAGACTTATACCCCTTGCTGCACTTATTTTTTCCGTACTGGCCGGTCTTGCACTCGGACTCACCTTCAACCAGCAGATGGGCACGTTGTCATCACAACAGGAGAACCACCTGGGCAGCGTGCTTGCCGGACAACTCGCAAAAGTGGTCCGTGAGCCGCTGATCCATCGGGACAGCCTGAGCCTGCAGGTGGAACTGGACGACATGCTCGCCATCACGGGTGTGGCGCAGGCTGCCGTTTACGACATCGAAAATCAACTCATTGCCCGAGCCGGGGGCGCCCATGGACGTTCGGCCAAGATCAACCACTATCGCACGCCCGTCAATATTGATGACAGCACAATCGGATTTGTGTCGGTCACACTGGAACCGGACTATTATGCGGCACAGGCGGCCGTTGCCGCTCGAATACTCCTGCTATTATGGGCTTTGCTGGCGGCCATACTGATCTTCGCCTCCTTCAGGTTTGGCAGCAATCTCTCCAACAGGTTGACGGAGCTGCTTCGACAATTGCCGGGCAGTGAATCCAGCAAAGGGGATGAACTCACCCAACTGGCACAACGCATAGAGCCCCTTTTGCGCGAGCCTGAAACCCCTTTTACCCCAGCGACTGTGCGATCCGTAACGACCCTGGCAATCGCCTGTCGCAACCTGCCTCGTCTCGAGGCACTGCTGAATCAGGAGCATTTCAAAACCCTCATGGTCAAACTGGACCAACTGGTTGAACGCGCAGGGCGACTCTACGGGGCAACCCGTTTGCCGGGAGATGACTACCATATCTGTCTGGAATTTGTCGACGGTGAGAATGACCAGCTATCCCGGGCGATTCATTGTGCGTCTGCACTGCTCCGCCTCAGCTCGCGGCTACTGGACAAACAGGGCATCACAATTGAGTTGACCGCTGCAGTTTCCACTGGACTGCAACAGCCCTCACAATCAATCTTGCTGGGCGAACGTGAACTCGGTAAGCGCCTCATCGCGATCCAGGGTTTACTGGACAAGGCCGCCACCGGAGAAATTCTGTTGGCTGACCAGGCCGATTTTCAACAGCAGGACCTGCATGATGTCGATCTCTCTCCACTGGCTGAAGGCAGTACGGTATACAGGATTAACCATTTGGGTGAAGACGGAGAGGATCTTCTCATACGGCAGCTGGCATTATTGACCAACCAGCCCGATCTTATCTGAATGTATTGGAGGGAAGGTATTGCCGTCTTTTTGACAACATTCTGCAATGAAAATCGGGGGCGGGTTGATCCATAGGGACTCTTTGATGCGTATCATCTGTTGTGAATAAAACACCCGGCAATCACAGTATTTTTGCCTGAGCAGGTATCGCCCGGCAAAGCTTCCGGTTTTTATTGGCAGCACCTCTCCCAACTGTCATATTTCGAAGCCACAATACCGCCAATCATTCAGAAGCCGGACCCCCGCGGCAACAGTCTGCTTTGCCCGGGGAGCAAACAAGGACCACCACATGCACTTCAAGGCAGTTATTCTTGCCCTTTCCTTTTGCAGCTTGCCACTCAGCATTTCTGCTGCACCGGCATCAGTTCCTGTCTTCGTCAAAGCGGCCACCACCGAGCTGCTCTCCGAAAAAATAGAGGCCATCGGCACCCTGAAAGCCAATGAGGCAGTCACGCTCTCCGCCACCGTCACAGAAACGATCACTGCGATCCACTTTGACGATGGCCAGCGGGTCAATGCAGGTGATGTGCTGGCGGAGATGACCAGTACAGAAGAGCATGCACAGCTCGAGGAGGCACTTTCAACCGTCAAAGAAGCCGAGCGGCAATATCAGCGCATCAAATCGCTGGTCAATGCAAAGCTGTCCACGGAATCACTACTGGATGAAAGGCGGGCGGCCTTTGAAACGGCCGGAGCAAAGCTCAATGCTACCCGTTCGCGACTGGCTGACCGCCTGATACTGGCACCTTTTGATGGCGTCGTCGGATTGCGACAAATCAGTGTCGGCCAACTGGTCACCCCGGGTGACAGTATCACAACACTGGATGACGACAGCGTGATGAAGCTGGACATGTCTGTACCCGCGCTCTTTCTCAATAGTCTGGCACCCGGCATGAAAATTACAGCAAAAGCTGCGGGGCTGGATAACCGGTACGTTGAAGGCGAGATTTTCAGCATCGATTCAAGGGTCGACCCGATTACCCGGGCCGTCATGGTCAGAGCGCTGCTGCCAAACGAACAGCGTAACCTGAAACCCGGCATGCTGGTCACCGTGGTATTACAAAAAGCCCCACAGGAGCAGTTGATGATTTCCGAGAAATCCCTGATACAGGAGGGATTCAATCAGTTTGCCTTCGTGGTTGATAGCGTGACCAAACCCGCCCGGGTCGTAAAACGCAAACTGGTCACTGGACCCCGTCGTCCAGGTGCTATCGCGGTAATATCCGGGATTCAGGTCGGCGAACTGGTGGTCACTCACGGCACCATGCGCCTCAGTGATGGCTCAACGGTCCATATCGCCGCCGAGCAAAAAGGCGATGAATCCCTGACCGAATTGCTCCGGCAACAGGCCTCTCCTGCCAACAAGAGCGATTGAGCAGCATGCTTCTCTCCGATATCAGCATCAGGCGCCCGGTTTTTGCCTCGGTCATTTCGCTGTTGCTGGTGGCTTTCGGTACGATCGCCTTCGAGCGCCTGCCACTGCGCGAATACCCCGATATTGATTCACCGATTGTCTCCATCCAGACCAAATACCCCGGCGCTGCGGCCAGTGTGGTGGAAACGCGTGTCACACAACTGATTGAAGACCGGATTTCCGGACTGGAAGGCATCAAGTTTATTGAATCAAACAGCTCGGACGGTGAATCGAGAATCAATATTGAATTCAATCTTTCCCGCGATATTGATGCGGCTGCCAGTGATGTGCGGGACCGGGTTTCACGAATTCTTGAGGATTTGCCGGAAGAAGCCGATCTTCCCGATGTGGAGAAAATTGACTCCAACGAAGACGTCATTATGTGGCTCAACCTCACCAGTGACCGTCTGTCGATGCCGGAGCTGACCGACTACGCCGAGCGTTACCTGATGGATCGTTTTTCGGTACTAGACGGCGTGGCGCTGGTGCGAGTGGGAGGGGGCCAGAGTTTCGCCATGCGGATCTGGCTGGACCGCATCAAACTGGCCGCTCACAACCTGACTGCAACGGATGTGGAGTCAGCACTGCGGTCGGAAAACGTGGAACTCCCGGCGGGTAAAATCGAATCGGTGGATCAGGAGTTCACCGTTCGCGTGGAGCGGGTATTCAGAACCGCTGAGGATTTCAGTCAACTGGTGCTGAAGCGCGGGGAAAATGGCTACCTGGTGCGACTGCGCGATGTGGGCACCGTGGAACGGGGAACCGAGGAATACCGAACCCTGTTTCGGGGCAATGGTGAAACCATGGTCGGGCTGGGCATCACCAAACAATCCACCGCAAACACCATGGACGTTTCCCGTGCAGCCAAGGCCGAAGCCCAGCGTCTCAATAAAACCCTGCCAGAAGGCATGTCCATACAGCAGAGTTATGACACTTCGGTCTTTATCCAAAAAGCCATCAACGAGGTCTATAAAACACTCGGCATTGCCATTGCACTGGTGATCTTCATCATTTATCTGTTTCTCGGCAGCGCCAGGGCCATGCTGGTACCGGCAGTGACGGTGCCCGTTTCACTGGTTGCGACGTTTATTGTTCTGATGGCCATGGGTTTCACCGTCAACCTGCTGACACTGCTTGCCATGGTACTGGCCATCGGGCTGGTGGTGGACGATGCCATTGTCGTACTGGAGAATATTCATCGGCGAATGGAAGAATACGGTGAGTCCGCCATCGTCGCCGCCTACCGTGGAACCCGTCAGGTAGGTTTTGCCGTGATTGCCACAACACTGGTGTTAATCGCAGTATTTGCCCCAATTGCCATTCTTGAAGGTGACATGGGTAGGCTGTTCTCCGAGTTTGCCCTGACCATGAGTGCAGCGGTGGGGTTTTCAAGCCTGGTGGCACTGACACTCTCTCCGGTGCTTGCCTCACTGGTGCTCAAACCGGCGGGAAACTCCACCTTGCTGGTCAGAAAGGTCGATAACTTTTTTACCCGCCTGAAAAGTCGCTATGGACACTGGGTTGACGCTGCCATTGAAAAACCCTGTCTGGTGATCGCAATCTTTGTCGCCATCATTGGACTCTGCGTCCTGCTGGTCAACCAGATTCCCAATGAGTATGCCCCCAAAGAAGATCGCGGAGCCTTTTTTATCATGGTCAAGGGGCCTGAAGGTGCCAGCTATTCTTACACCAAGGAATACATGGAGGAAATCGAACGCCGACTGATGCCACTGGCAGAAAGTGGCGAGGCTGAACGGATCCTGATTCGCGCCCCCCGGGATGCCTTCAATACCGGCATGGTGATTGTCGTGCTCGGGGACTGGGATAACCGGCGTTCTGCCTGGGATATTATGGCGGCAATCCGTCTGAAAACCGCCGACCTGGCGGGGGTGACGATACATCCGATCATGCGCCAGGGGATCGGCAGTCGAACCGAAAAACCCTTGCAGTTTGTGCTCGCCGGGGGTACCTACCAGGAGTTGGCCGCTTGGCGGGACATCCTGTTTGCCGAGTTGCGAAAAAGCAATCCCGGTTTCACCGATATCGACAGCGACTACAAGGAGACCAGCCCCCAGGTACAAGTATTGATTGATTATGATCGGGCGGCAGAGCTGGGTGTCTCGGTGCAGAATATCGGTCGCACACTGGAGGGCATGCTGGCTTCGCGGCGGGTCACCACCTACATTGACACCGGAGAAGAGTACGATGTGATGATTGAGGGCATACGCGATCAGCAAAACAGCCCCGGGGATCTCACCAATATCTACGTCCGCTCCGACCGTTCAGAGCAGTTAATTCCCCTTTCCAATCTGGTCTCGTTGAAGGAATTTGCCGACTCCAAAACCCTCAACCGCTACAATCGCAATCGGGCCATTACCATTGATGCCAATCTTGAAGATCGGCTCCCGCTGGGCGAGGGACTCCTGTATCTGGAGAAGCTGGTTGACGAGCACTTGCCGGAATACGCCATCGTGGATTACAAGGGTCGCTCCCTGGATTACAAAACCTCCGGCACTGCCACCTATTTCACTTTTGTGCTGGGGATCATCGTGATGTTTCTGGTGCTGGCAGCCCAGTTTGAGAGTTACATCAACCCTTTCATCATCCTACTCACAGTGCCAATGGCGATCGCCGGCGGGTTGCTCGGACTCTGGGCCACCGGCAATACACTCAATCTCTACAGCCAGATCGGTCTGATTATGCTGGTGGGACTGGCGGCAAAAAATGGCATTCTGATTGTTGAGTTTGCCAATCAGGCAAGGGACCGCGGAGCCTCAGTGAAGGCCGCTATTACCGAAGCGGCACGGGTTCGCCTGCGGCCCATTCTGATGACCAGCATTACCACCGTTGCCGGCTCGGTGCCGCTGATTCTGTCCTTTGGCGCCGGGGCTGAAACCCGCCAGGTGCTGGGGATTACACTCTTCTGTGGCGTAGCATTTGCCACTGTCTTCACACTGTTTGTACTGCCGGTGGCCTACAACCTGCTGGGTGGATTTTCCCGAGGACCGGGTTTTGTATCACAGAAGCTGGATCGGGAACTGGACGCAACCTCCAACCACTGAGGTCGTTACTGAAGAGCGGTGTCATCTAGCGGCCACCAAATCTGGGGGCTGATAGCAGCTGTTTTTCACGTGATGCCTCAAAGATTCTGAGTAACTGTTTGGGCTATCTCGCTCTCGTCACATTAGCGACATCACTGGAAACAATGGTTTTTCCAACCGGTGCTAGGGCAATTCCCGCCAGTTTCAGGTGCTGAAGCCCGAATGGAATGCCAATGATGGTGAGGAACAGCGCCAGCGCCATCATGATATGGGCAACTGCCAACCAGAACCCGGCAAACACAAACCAGATCACGTTGCCCAGCAGGCCCAGCAAACCTGTCCCGACATCTTCCCGCTGCCGGAGCACATCCCGGCCGATCGCCTCGCGACCAAAGGGCCACATGGTAAATTGACCAATCACCAGACAGGATCTACCCCAAGGGATGCCAATAATCGTGATAAAGGCGAGCAAGCCGATACACCACCAGGCAAGCCCCATTACCAAACCGCCGAGCAAAAACCACAGAATATTTCCGATTGTCCGGATCACAGCCAGTCAACGCCCCCTTAAAAAAAGCCGATCCAGTGCATCCAATGACATCTGCGTCCAGGTGGGTCGGCCATGGTTGCACTGACCACTGCGCTCCGTGGCCTCCATATCGCGCAACAGGACATTCATCTCGGTAATACTCAGTTTGCGGTTGGCCCGCACCGAGGAATGGCAGGCCATGGTCGACATAATCTCATCCAGGTGCTGTCGAATACGATCACTACTGCCGTGCTTCAGGAGATCGGACAGCACGTCTCTCACCAGCGGCTCGACATCGGCATCGCGGAGCATGGCGGGTACACGCCGCACAATCAGGCTTTCCGGGCCGGCTCTCTGCAGCAGGAAACCGAGACTTTCAAACAGTGTCGAATGCTCATCTGCCCCATCGGCCTCTGACTGACTTACCGCCAACGTAATCGGAACCAACAATGGCTGGAAGACCAGCGCCTGAGTATCAAAGGCCCGCTTCATGCGCTCATAGGTAATTCGCTCATGGGCCGCATGCATATCCACCAGTACCAACCCCTCTGCGTTTTCGGCCAGAATATAAATACCCTTCAGTTGGGCGATAGCGTAACCCAGTGGAGGTGATATCTCGTCTGATATTGATTCGGGATCAAGGTACTTATGCTTATCCTGCTCCTGCCACCCATTCCCGGAAGCGTAGTCAGTCGTGGACTCGGCCACCTCACTGTTACCAAACGTTTGCTGTGCCGAAAAGCCCATTGCCGATTGTTCAACCGGTGTGCGCCAATGGAGGTCACTGGGGGCTTGTTCAGCTATGGCAGCCTGTACCGATGGGACATCACCGGGGCGGATATCCGCGATTGCGCGGTACAGACTGCGAAACAGGAAGTCATGTACTGTCCGGCTGTCGCGAAAACGCACTTCATGTTTGGTGGGATGCACATTGACATCAACCTCCGCGGGGTTCGCCTCCAGATAGAGGACAAACGCCGGGTGGCGTCCCTGGTACATCACATCCCGATAGGCCTGACGCACCGCATGGGTGACCAGCTTGTCGCGGATACTGCGACCATTGACGTAAAAATACTGCAGATCCCCCTGACTGCGAGAAAACGTTGGCAAACCCACCCAACCCCAGAGCCGCAAACCGGCGGCCTCAAAGTCAAGATAGAGCGCATTTTCCATAAACGCAGGGCCACAGATAGCGGCCACCCGTCGCTCCTGTTCTGCCTGACTGGTGGTGGCGCGGAAATGGTGGACTGCCCTGCCGTTATTGTGCAGGGTAAAATCAATCTCGAAATGACTCAGGGCCAGCTTGCGCAGGACTTCGTCGATCCGCTTGTACTCGGTGGCCTCGGTCCGCAAAAACTTGCGCCGGGCCGGCGTATTAAAGAACAGGTCACGCACTTCCACCGTCGTGCCACGTGGGTGAGCAACCGGCGCGAGGTTCACGGCCATATCACGACCTTCGGCCTCGGCTTTCCAGCCCGGCCCGTTGTTCTGATCATTGGTGGCAATGGCCAATCGGGACACCGAGGAAATACTGGCCAAGGCCTCACCGCGAAAACCCAGAGTCGCGACCGATTCAAGATCATCAAGCTGTTCAATTTTGCTGGTGGCGTGCCGACTGAGTGCCAGTGGCAAATCATCTGACGCAATCCCGGAACCGTTATCACGCACTCTCATCAGCTTGATGCCGCCCCGCTCCACATCGATTTCAATGCGACTGGCACCGCTGTCAATACTGTTTTCCAACAATTCCTTGATCACAGAGGCAGGGCGTTCGACCACTTCCCCGGCAGCAATCTGGTTGGCTAACCTGGGGCTTAGCAAGTGTATTTTTGGCATGAAACGATTCTTATGAAGAGGGAATTTTAAGGCGCTGACCGACGTTGATGCGGGTATTGGTAAGCCCGTTATGTCTCAGTAATGCATCGACGGAAATGTTGTACTTCAGGGCGATATCGGACAGCGTATCACCAGTTGCGATCACATGGACACTTTCACCCTTCGACTTTCTCGCGGCCAGCAGCGTCCCTGAGGGCGGTGCCTTGCTGAAATGCTGGTGAATCCCGTGAAATATCGATCTGGCTATTTTCTGCTGGTAATCCCGGGTACCCAGCAAGCGCGCTTCATGGGGGTTGGAGATAAATCCGGTCTCCACCAGAATGGAAGGAATGTCCGGGGACTTCAACACCATAAAGCCCGCCTGCTCCACGCGCTTTTTGTGCAGCCGGGCAACACCGCCCAGGTGCTTAAGCACATCCGTTCCGGCATCCAGACTACTGCTGAGGGTCGCAGTCATGGACAGGTCGAGCAGTACACTGGCCAACATATGGTCTTTGTCATCAAGACTCACTGAACCGGCACCGCCGATCAGATCCGCACGATTTTCCTTACTGGCCAGATAACGGGCTGTTTCACTGGTCGCACCCCGACGGGACAGGGCGAATACAGAAGCACCATTAGCCGAGGGTTTGGTAAAGGCATCTGCGTGAACTGAAATAAACATGTCCGCACGCTGCTCGTGGGCGATGCGCGTCCGATCCCGCAGCGCAATATAGTAGTCTCCGTCCCTGACCAGCCGGGCCTTGAAACCCGGTGTCTGATCAAATAACTTTTTCAACTCACGGCTGATCGCCATCACCACATCTTTTTCACGAATACCATTGGGGCCCAAGGCTCCGGGATCTTCACCGCCGTGGCCCGCATCGATCGAGATGATCACATCACGTTGCCCCTGGAGCGGGGGCCTGGCTGATTTTTCTTCGGTGGTGCGGGCCTCTTCTTTTTCACGATCGTAGAGATCCAAAACCAACCGGTGCCCATATTGCTCATTCTTCGCCAGCGTGAAACTGCGCGGCTTCACCGAGGCACTGAGGTCCAGCACAATTCGCAGGTGATGCCCCTCATGCACACCACTGCGAATCCCGGTAATCGGTGAAGTGGAGAAATCCAACCCGGTAAGCGTGGTTTTCAAGGTGGTCTGGTCAATATCAACCACCAGCCTGCGGGGGTTATCAAGCTCAAAAATTGTATGGCTGATCGGCCCGCTCAGATCAAATACCAGACGAGTGTGGTCAGGGGCGCGCCATAGCCGAACTCCATCTACTACAGTGGCCGCCGCCAGTGGCTGACAGACAAAAGCCATCAGAAGCAGTAACGGTATAACGATTCGCGTTTTCAACAAAAGGCTATCCTCAACCCACTTCCAACAGGGATGCCAACACGGCCTCCCCCTTCAGGGTATTACCGGTAATATTCAGGCGACGCCCCCCCTCTACTGCCATTATCATGACCTGCAGATCCGGCAGCGGAAACATACCGGCACCGCGCTCAGGCCACTCCACAAGACAACAGACTCCTTCCGCCAGATAATCACGAATGCCGATAAATTCCAATTCCTCAGGATCGCCCAGCCGATACAAATCAAAATGATAGACCAGTACGCCATGCCCGAATTGATAGGGCTCTACCAGTGTATAGGTTGGACTTTTTACCGGTCCCCTGTGACCGAAAGCGCCAAGAATACCGCGACAGAGGGTGGTCTTTCCCGCACCCAGATCACCTTCCAGGAAAACTACTATTGGTGTGACTATTAATTCACCCAGCCGGTGCCCAAAATCTACCATTGCCTGCTCGCCAAAAACGACTTTGACCACTGTCTGGCTCATGGATTCACCAACTGCCGCAGCTGACCCAGCAGGTCCGTAGCCAATATGCCGCGTTCGCCGCCATCCGCTGCCGCTCGATCAGCGGCCTCGGCATGCAGACACACGGCCAGCGGCAATGCTTTGTCAGGGGACAACTGTTGGGCAACCAACCCGCCAACAATACCACTCAGGATATCGCCCATGCCGCCACTGGCCATGCCCGGATTGCCGCCGCTACAAACACCCACTGGCAAGCCGGGATCATGGCACACCAGTGAACCGGCCCCTTTCAGGACAACCGCGCATTGAAATATTTTCTGCAGGGCCCGCACGGCAGCGAACCGGTCGGCTTCAATGTCCTGCACCGTAATACCCAGCAATCTCGCAGCCTCACCGGGGTGGGGGGTGATTATCCAGTTTGATGACAAATGGCGTGGTGCCAACCGACCTTCACTGAGGATATTCAGTGCGTCGGCATCCAGGATCATTGGCAGCTGCGCAGCCAACGCCTGTTGCAACAGTTGCTCGGACCAGGGCGAACGCCCAAGACCGGGGCCCACAACCAATACGGTGGCACGAGCCAGCAATGGCAACAACAGTTGCCCCGAGGTCACACCGCGAACCATCAACTCGGGTCGACGCCCCAATAGCGCTGCAACATGTTCGGGTCGGGTAGCAACGCTCACCAGCCCCGCCCCCACCCTCAATGCAGCTTCGGCAACCATACTAACCGCGCCACCAAAACCGTGGTCACCGCCAATGATCAGCACATGACCAAAATCTCCCTTGTGAGCATCGCGTCGACGGGGCACCAGCAACGTCGCCCTCAGGGGGTCCAGCTCCAGACGACAGGCCGGGTGAGGCTCTGTCGCCAGAATCTGCTCGGAAACACGCAGATCACTGCAAACCAATTCCCCGCAGAGCGCGGGCCCCCGGCCAGTGAATAACCCCTGTTTCAGTGCGATAAAGGTAACTGTGAGGTTTGCCTCGACAGCAGGTTCATTGGCAGCACCCGTATTCGCGCAAAGTCCCGAGGGAACATCCAACGCGACAACTGGCAAACCGCTTTGGTTGATCAATCGAATCGCCTGCGCAAATGGCTCGCGAACCTCACCGGAAAACCCGGTGCCCAACATTGCATCCACAACCACGCCCGTCGACAGGTCAAGACAATCACTGAACGGCACCATCGGCACACCCGCATCGCGGGCGTACTGAAATGCTGTGCGCGCATCACCGTGGAGTTTTCCCGGCGAGTTCAGCTGAACTACCCGAACAGGTAGCCGACCCTCGGCTGCCAGGGCCGCGACAATATAGCCATCACCACCGTTATTTCCTGAACCACAGAACACCGTCAACGGCTTTCCCGGCCAGTAACTGAGAATTTTCTGGAACGCGGCATAACCTGCCCGCTTCATTAATTTAATGCCGGGGATACCGCTCCGAATGACAGCCTGATCCAACCGGCGCACCTGTTCGGTAGTAAACAATGACACTGGCAAATTCTGGTGCATAAAATACCGATTATCCCGAGAATATCTGGCAAAATTATACGTCAACTGACCACGGCCGTTCGACTATGTACAGCGAAACAACCGAGATCGATTACACACAACTTGCCCTGGACATAAAAGACTGGGGCAGGAAGCTGGGTTTTCAGCAAGTGGCGATCACCGACACGGGTTTGTCAGAAACTGGACGCCGGCTGAATGACTGGCTGGCGGCGGGTCACCAGGGAGAGATGCGCTGGATGAGTGAGCACGGTGAGAAGCGCTACCATCCGGAACAATTACTTCCCGGCACACTTTGTGTGATCACGGTCAGAATGGACTATCTGACAGATAACAGCAATATGATCGCGACGCTGAAAGATGAGAGCAAAGCCTACATCTCCCGATACGCGCTGGGCCGGGACTATCACAAACTGATCCGCAATCGGCTGACAACGCTCAGCAAAGAAATCGAGAACGCCGTGCCGGGAACCGTGGTACAACGCCCCTTTGTCGACAGCGCCCCTGTCATGGAGAAACCCCTCGCCGTGAAAGCCGGGCTGGGTTGGATGGGCAAACACACTCTGGTAATCAACAGCCAGGCCGGCTCCTGGTTTTTTCTTGGAGAAATCTATACCAGCCTACCATTACCGGTGGATCAATCCAGCGAGACAGATCAATGCGGGGACTGCCAGGCCTGCCTGAAAGTCTGTCCGACCAACGCATTTCCGGCGCCCTATGTACTGGATGCGCGACGCTGTATCTCCTATCTCACCATAGAGCAAAAGGGCAGCATTCCGGAGGAATTTCGCGAACCGATGGGCAACCGGGTATTCGGCTGTGATGACTGTCAGGCCGTCTGTCCCTGGAACAAAGCGGCGTCATTGAGTGACGAAAAAGATTTCACCCCCCGACACAATCTGGACAACAGTGAACTCGCCGAGCTGTTTTTATGGAGTGAACAGGAGTTTCTCAAGAAGACCGAAGGATCACCCATACGGCGAGTGGGTTATCAGGGCTGGCTCAGGAACCTGGCCGTTGGCCTCGGCAACGCACCCACCTCGGACAAAGTGGTCAGCGCCCTGCAAAGCCGTGCGTCACATGCCTCTGCACTGGTGAGAGAGCATGTGGAGTGGGCTTTGGGACAACATCAGAAACAGAAAAGACGCAAACGAAAGATCACTAACACCGTCAATACATGAGGTGTGTTTCTGGATGAAAATCAGAACATTCCACGCGACAGGAATATTTGTTATTTCGTTTCCGATTCCATAATAAAAAAAACATCCCGGTAGTAGGCCAGCTCGGCAATGGAGTCCTTGATGTCCGCCATGGCCAGATGTGAGCTCTGTTTACTGAAACCTTTCATCAACTCCGGCCGCCAGCGTCTGATAATTTCCTTCACACTGCTGACATCCAGATTGCGATAGTGGAAAAAGGCCTCCAGCAACGGCATCTGTCTCGCCAGAAAACGGCGGTCCTGACAGATAGAGTTGCCACACATCGGTGATTGCCGCTCATCCACAAACTGCTTCAAAAAGGCAATGGTCGTCTGCTCCGCCTCTGCCAGCGTCGCTGTACTGTTGCGCACCCGCCCTGTCAAACCCGACTGGCCATGCTGACGTGTATTCCATTCATCCATCCCCGCCAGTATGGCTTCCGGTTGATGAATGGCCATCACCGGGCCCTCTGCCAGAACATTCAGGTCCTTGTCGGTGACGAGTGTGGCGATCTCGATAATCGCGTCTGTATCGGTATCAAGCCCCGTCATTTCCAGATCTATCCAGATCAAGTTGAGGGGGTGTCTGGCTATCGTCGTATCATTCATGAGGTTTTTCTTTTGCTATGCGGATTATATTTTCAAGATTAGCAAGACGCTCCTCGCTACGGCTGATTTCGGCATTGAGCTGGTTCGCTTCCGAATCATCCGATCCCTGAAGCTGACCTTTCAGTACTTTGATTTTTTCTGTTGTCTCCTCAATTTCATGCTCCAGGGTGCCGATCTTCTCTGCGCGATCGGCCTTGTCAAAAATAATGGCTTCCGGTGCCGTCTCCGATGGTTCTACGGAAACAGCCTGCCTGGCGGGTGCCATAAATCTTTCGCCATTATTGAACTGACGCTGATTCATGAACGCCGGGGACACAATCTCGATATCGGCGCCGTGGAGTTTATCCAATACCTCGCGACGCAACCTGCTGCGCATTGTCAGCAGATGCTTTACCTCTTCGTAGTAACCGGAAATACGATAACTGACGGAAAAGTCACCAAGAGCGAGAATCTGCAGAAATGGTTCCTCCAGCTCTGCTGCCAAGGCAGCTTCCTTGAGCAGAGGCTCAATTTTATAATGGGGGACATCGTAGCCCAGCGACAGATCACAGGAAATAATGGTGCCGGAAGAGCGTATGACAATAACCGGGTTAGCCGCCAGAAACAGGTTAGGCAGGGTAATCAGATCACGGTCTTCAGACTGTATTTCGGTGTGAAACAAACCCCGTTCAGTAACCCGGCCAAAATGCTCACCGGCGCGAATAAAGTCGCCGTGATGAAAGCTTTTCACCGCCCTGAGCATCAAACCGGCCATGGCATTGGCAACAAAGGTTGTCGAAGAAATCGCCACCACTACAGACAACAGCAGCCCCAGCAGGCTTAGCAGATCACCACGGGTGGATTCGCTCACGGGCAAGACCAGAATAATAACTACCAGTGCAAGCGCCGTCAGTGCCAACATGGTTACCTGGCCGGGAAGCCTGGACTCAGTGGACAATCCCGTGCGTCGCAACAGTAGCCAATTGGCGAACCACAGTCCCGAAATCACGACAGCCAATGTTCCCAGCAACGGGATAAAACCCGCCAGTGACTGGTAAATTTCCTGAAAATCAATCATCTCTGGTGCCTGTCCCCAGTTGAACATATGCTATATCCTCCGGGGCAACTAAGCCAGCCAATCACCACGGCTCTTCGCGCAAGAAAAGGAGACGTATTGTCCAAGCGTCATTTAACCAAACAACAAAGCCGCCGAATACTGGAAAACCAGCGTCGAGCCCAATCATCTACTGACAGGGCAGATCTTTCGGAGAGCCAAACAACTTCGGGGGGCCTTGACTCCGAACAAACCGGCAGAATTACTGCGTGTTATGGCAAGCGGGTGTTAGTGGAGTCCGATGAGCACAGAGATGAAGTGCGCCGCTGCTATTTGCGTGCCAACCTGCCCTCTATTGTCACCGGAGACAGAGTCACTTGGCAGGATGGAGAATCCAATGGCGTGGTGGTGGCGATTCATCCGCGCAGCTCAGAACTTTGCCGACCCGACAACCGCGGTAAACTGCGACCGGTTGCGGCCAATGTCGATTGTATTGCTGTTGTCATTGCCCCCTTTCCGGAGCCACATGCCAACCTGATTGATCGTTATCTGGTCGCAGCTGAACACCAGCGTATTCAACCCTTTCTGATTCTGAACAAAAGCGATCTTATTGCCGGGGATCAGCACGAAACGCTGCTCAGTCTGATGAATGATTACAGAAAGCTGGGGTATTACTGCCTGCTGGTATCGGCCTATACCGGAGAAGGTATTGATAAACTGACAGACTATTTGAGCACCCGCACCAGTGTCTTTGTCGGGCAATCGGGCGTGGGAAAATCTTCATTGCTGAACAGGATCGTCCCGGATGCGGAAGCCGCTGTGGGGGCACTATCGGATGCCGTAAAAGGCACACATACCACCACTACCGCACAACTGTTCCATCTACCCAGTGGCGGCGAGGTGATTGATTCCCCGGGTATTCGTGAGTTTGGACTTTGGCATCTGGAGCCAGATGCCATCGCAGAGGGATTTGTGGAATTCAGGGCTTTTCTTGGTCACTGTAAATTCCGCGATTGTCGACATCAGGGGGAACCCGGTTGCGCCCTCCGCCAAGCCATCGATTCAGGCAAGATTAGTAAAGCCCGTTTTAGCAGCTATCAGCACATCCTGCAGAGTCTCGAATCAACCTGACAATTAAGGATTCATACGTTTTTGATGTTACAATCGCGCCTCGCTGAAATGGGGGTGAATATGCCTGAGATAGCCAAGTTATTGGAACCTGAGTCACTGATCGAACTGCTTGACCAACCGGATATTCTGCTGATTGATGTTTGCAAGGATGAAATTTACAGCCGAAAACACATCCCCGGGGCTGTTCATGTGTCGACCAAAGAACTGATGAATGGCGGCCAGCCATGGCCCAACAAATTGCCCTCCCCACAGCAATTGAATGCGTTGTTTAGCCGAATCGGCCTGACGCCCGATAAGCATGTTGTGGTGTACGATGATGAGGGTGGTGGCTGGGCGGGCCGGTTGATCTGGACTCTGGATGTTATTGGTCATCAAAACTGGTCGTACCTCAACGGCGGGCTCATTGCCTGGTACGCGGAAGGTTTCCCCACCACGAATGAAACTCCTCCGCCCAATGTGGTCGAATTCGAGGCCACCATTGATCGGGCTGCCATTATCAGTGCCGAGCAAATCATGGCTCTGAATACTGATGACGTACAAATCTGGGATGCACGCAGTATGGAGGAATATACGGGGGAAAAGATAATGGCCGAAAAAGGCGGCCATATTCCCGGCGCGATTCATTGCGAGTGGACCAGCCTGATGGATCGCGAACGCAATATGCGAATCCGGGAAGATGCGCTGGACTACCTGGCGACAATAGGCATTTCTCCTGATAAACCCACCATCACCCACTGCCAGTCACACCACCGCTCCGGCTTTACCTACCTCATAGGTCGCCTGCTGGGTTTCAGTGACATTCGCGCCTATGACGGCTCTTGGTGGGAATGGGGAAATCGACCTGACACACCGGTGGAGCAAGGTCGGTGAATGATTTCCTTGCCGAGTGGTTTGTTGCCCTGCAACGGCTGGTTCCCCATCATCAGGTGTCCCGGCTTCTGTCAAAACTGGCCGAAAGCACAAACCCCCGGACAAAAAACCTGCTTATCCGACATTTTATTAAAACTTATAGCGTCAATATGGCGGAAGCGGCTTATAGCTCCGAAAATGACTACGCCAGTTTCAATGCATTTTTCACCCGCTCACTAAAATCCGGATCGCGGCCAATTGATACCACCCCGGGAAGCGTTGTCTCGCCAGCTGATGGCACCATCAGTCAGCTGGGAAAAATCACTCAGGGAGATATTTTTCAAGCCAAAGGTAAACACTTTTCAGTGGACGAGTTACTGGGCGAGCAAAGCACCGATTTCATGAATGGGCATTTTGCAACTGTTTACCTGTCTCCAAGAGACTACCACCGAGTACATATGCCTGTTAGCGGAACACTGGATTACTGCCGATACATCCCTGGAAAACTATTTTCTGTCAATACAACGACAACAAGCCATATCGATGGTCTTTTTGCCAAAAATGAACGACTGGTGAGTTTTTTTAATACAGAAATAGGACGCTGCGCTGTTGTAATGGTGGGGGCCATGCTGGTAGCAGGCATAGAAACTGTGTGGGGGAACTATACCCCGGCAAAAATGAACACAGCGCAGTTTGCTGAAGGCCAGTGGACTCTCAAAAAAGGGGAGGAAATGGGCCGATTCAAATTTGGCTCAACTGTTATTTTATTGTTTGAAGAAAATTCTGTGACTTGGGAAGACGACTGCATCCCGGCAACCACGATTCTTGTGGGAAAAAAAATGGGCCAGCACTGAGCCGACCCAAATACAATCCCACGATCTATCAGAGACGAAACCGATCCCGAATATTGGCATAAAATCCACCCTGACGAACCGGCGTTTCATCCCCAACGCTATCAGAAACGGCCGTCTCCAGGACCATTTGGGCACTCTTCATAAAAATGCTGCTGACTGCGGCGATATCCACATCGTAACCCGACAAATCAAGATCTCTCGCAATAGCCAGTTTGGAAACGGATTTGGCTTTTGACCGGCCGCTTTTCTCCAGAATTCTCCGCGATAGATCCTCATCTTTAAGGTCAACCAGAATATAGGCACCTGAAGCCTGTGCTTTTTGCTGATCCAACACGGCAACCTTCGGTGTTAAACGGGACTCTGCATGTTGCTCCACAACAATACCGACATCTCCTGTGGTCAACTCCACCAGAGTACCGGTGGGGTAGAGGCCGATCGACTGGATAAACTGTACCACCAGATCGTCCTGAAACTTTTTATCCCGCAGATTGTAGAGCAGACTGACGGCCCTGGATGGCGCTACCGGCTCCTCGGCTTCACGAGGATTGGAAATGGCATCATAGGTCGTCGCGATGCCGGCAATTCTGGCCAGCAGAGGAATTTTTCCGCCGCGCAATCCCTCGGGAAACCCAGTCCCATCATGTCGTTCGCAGTGAAAACGCACTACAGATACAACCCGTGGCTCAACATTACTACTGCGTAACATTTCAACGCCATATTCGACAAATTTTTGATATTCAGCGACTTCTTCCGGTGTACGTTTTTTTTTGCGAAGCAATGCGTTTGGCAGTTTGATTTTGCCGATATCCTTCAACAGGGTCCCGAGGCATAGCACCGACATCTGATCTTTGGGCATACCCACAAAACGGGCAAATTGTACTGCCCACAACGCGGAACGCATGCTGTGATCATGGCTGTGCTGGTCCTTGAGACGAAGCCGCAGCAACCAGGTAAAGGCATCAGGGCACCTGACAACGCTGTTGACCATATCGGCTACAGAATCTTTCAAGCCCTGATAATCAAATTCACGACCTTTGACGATTTGCTTTGCCGCCAGGGTAAATTGGCCACGCAATTGCAACAATGCTTTTTCCGCATGTTCAACTTCACTGGCAAGAGAGACCTGCTGACGATAGACACCACGCTTGACTTCAATGGGTGATACCTCTGTGACATCGGCGGCCGAACCCAGGCCTTTTGAAACAAAACCGGATGACACTTTTCGCCCAGCACTCTTCGACTGATTGAAGGTAGCCGTTCCTTCGATAGGACTTAAGCCTTTAGTCACATCAATATACACATAGTCACAATAGTTGCGCAGGGAGCTGATTTCCTTGGGACTTTTAACAAGGAGGCCCTGGATAGGAAAGGGTGTCTGGCTCCACGGACGGTCAAGACATGAAACATACATCCCCATAGTGATGTCTTCAACACTTATCTTGATCTGTTTAATGCTCATAACGATGCACGCCCGTGTTAAATAAATTAAGTGTTACTCAATGTTCACATGTTCAAAAAGGATAGACTCTCATCACCAAGAATATGATGATCTCAGGCAATAGCAACCGGGAATGCTCAGTCGGTCTAATCTGGAGATAACTGGTTATTTTACTTAGGATTTTTTGTGATAATTCACGGAATAACTGTGAACTGCATCAACAAAAACACCCGCCATTTCAGGGCTGACATCCGGGGTGATGCCATGCCCAAGATTGAATATATGACCATCTCCGTTGCCAAATTGCTTGAGAATGGCGGCAACTTCCTGGCGAATTCTTTCCGGTGAAGCGCGAAGTATGGCTGGATCCATATTTCCCTGGAGTGCCACTTTGTTTCCTATACGATCACGGGCGTGACCAATATGAGTGGTCCAGTCCAGGCCAACTGCGTGGCAACCGGAGTCCGCTATGGCCTCGAGCCACTGACCTCCACCTTTGGTAAAAAGGATTACCGGCACCTCGCGACCCTCGCTTTCACGGGTCAGATTGGCGACGATTTTAGTCATGTAATTGAGCGAAAACTCCTGATAGGCGAAATGGGAAAGTGCGCCACCCCAGGTATCAAAAATCTGTACCGCCTGAGCTCCCGCCGCAATCTGCGCATTGAGGTAGGCAATCACCGACTGCGCCAACTTTTCAAGCAATTGATGAAGCAGCTGAGGCTGGTCATAGAGCATCGTTTTACTTCGGGCAAAATCGCGACTGCTCCCGCCCTCAATCATGTAGGTGGCCAACGTCCATGGACTTCCGGAAAATCCGATCAAAGGCACCCGGCCATTGAGTTCACGTCGAATCGTCGATACTGCATCCAGCACATACGGGAGATCATGGCCAGGGTCAATCACCTCAAGAGCGGCAATATCCGCCTCTGTCCTGATTGGCTTTCTGAAACGCGGCCCCTCTCCGGCCTCAAAATAGAGACCAAGCCCCATGGCATCGGGGATGGTGAGAATATCAGAGAAAAGGATTGCTGCATCCAGTGGATACCGCTCAAGTGGCTGAAGCGTCACCTCACAGGCAAGCTCAGGATTGGTACAGAGCGCCATGAAATCTCCGGCTGCGGAGCGGGTCTGGCGATATTCCGGCAAATAGCGGCCTGCCTGACGCATCATCCATACCGGGGTCATGTCAACAGGCTGACGCAACAGAGCCCGAAGAAAGCGATCATTTTTTAGTAATGCCATGGGATAGGAGCCTTGTGGTCAAACTTGCAGGTAATCGAGAATACCCTCACCTGCCTGACGCCCTTCCCAAATTGCTGTCACTACCAGGTCAGAGCCACGCACCATATCACCACCGGCAAAAATCTTTGGATTGCTGGTCTGAAATTTAAAGCACTGGTCTTCGGGTGCGATAACGCCCTGCCAGTCATTAAGCTGAACATTATTATTTTCAAGCCAAGGTGCGGGGTCAGGCTGAAAACCAAACGCAATCAGCACCACATCAGCAGGCAGGATTTCTTCGCTACCCGCAACGGATTTAGGTCGACGGCGACCTTGCTCATCTGGCTCGCCCAGTTCAGTGGTAACCACTTTAACGCCTTCAACACGGCCATTGCCGATAATTTCGACCGGTTGCCGATTAAAGAGGAATTGCACACCCTCTTCCTGGGCATTATTCACTTCACGACGGGAACCCGGCATATTCTGTTGATCTCGCCGATAGGCACAGACAACTGAGGCCGCCCCCTGGCGAATAGACGTTCTATTGCAGTCCATGGCTGTGTCACCACCACCCAGAACCACTACTCTCTGGCCGGCAACACTAATGAAGTCGTCAGGATCCTTTTCCCAGCCCATATTACGATTGACGTTCGCCACCAGGAAAGGGAGGGCATCGTATACGCCGGGCAAATCCTCTCCCGGAAAACCACCTTTCATGTATTTATAGGTGCCCATACCGAGAAAAATGGCATCGTATTCCTCCAGCAACTGATCAATCGTCACATCGACACCAACGTTGGTGTTGAGTCTGAATTCAACACCCATATCTTCAAGAATGACACGGCGATTTTGCATCACCGACTTCTCAAGCTTGAACTCCGGTATACCAAAAGTCAGCAGGCCACCAATTTCAGGGTAACGGTCAAACACTACGGGTCGTACGCCGCCACGTACCAGAATATCGGCGCAACCAAGACCCGCTGGCCCGGCGCCGATGATAGCTACCCGCTTGTCAGTCCAGGTCACTTTAGACATATCCGGACGCCAGCCCATGGCAAAGGCGGTGTCGGTAATGTATTTCTCGGCGCTGCCGATGGTCACAGCGCCAAAGTCGTCATTCAGGGTGCAGGCACCTTCGCAAAGCCTGTCCTGAGGACAGACGCGTCCACAAACCTCGGGGAGTGTATTGGTCTGATGGCAGAGCTCTGCAGCTTCAAGGATGTTGCCGTCAGACAGCAACTTGAGCCAGTTAGGGATATAATTGTGAACTGGGCACTTCCACTCACAATAGGGGTTCCCGCAATCCAGGCAGCGATGGGCCTGGGTGGCGGCCTGCTTCTGTTCAAACGGCTCGTATATTTCGACAAATGCCCGGGTGCGACTGAGCAGTCCCTTTTTTCCGGGCTCTTCTCTACCTACCTGCACAAACTGGAAATTGTTGTTCAATCTTTGTGTCATAAGTGAAAACCTTTACTCAACAACAGCCTTATTGGGGTGCGGCACGAGTGTGCTCGAGCAAGCTTTGCAGGCTCGCTGCCTTGGGCTTTATCAGCCAGAATTTACTGAGAAAGTATTCAAAATTGTCGAGAATTTGCTGCCCCCAAGCACTACCGGTTTCCGCCACGAATTCCTTGATCAGACTTTCCAGATTGTGACGATAGGCTTCCGTAGCCTCACTGGTAATCCGCTGGATATCCACCAACTCCATATTATAGCGATCGACAAAAGTTCGCTCCTCATCCAGCACATAGGCAAAACCACCCGTCATACCTGCCCCGAAGTTCGGGCCGGTATTACCGAGCACCACCACGACACCACCGGTCATATACTCACAGCAATGGTGTCCAGCACCCTCAACCACGGTGATACAACCCGAATTTCGCACAGCAAAGCGTTCACCCGCACGACCGGCGGCGTACAGCATGCCACCCGTGGCGCCGTAGAGGCAGGTATTACCAATAATCGGCGCTTGATTGGAAGAGAATTTGCTGACTTCCGGGGGCGCAACAACAATTTTCCCACCGGCCATTCCCTTGCCGACGTAGTCGTTAGCATCACCCCGCAAATAAATATCCAGCCCACCTGCGTTCCAGACGCCCAACGACTGGCCAGCGACGCCCTGCAAATACAGCTTAACCGGCGCATCTGCCATTCCATGGTTGCCGTGGCGTTTGGCAATCTCTCCGGACAGGCGAGCCCCGATAGAACGATCGCAGTTACTGACGGAGTAGCGGTACTCTCCGCCTGACTTTGCCTCGATTGCAGGGAGGATATCTTCCACCATCCGCTCTGCCAGATACCCCTTGTCGAAAGGTATATTTCTTGCCACCTGACAGGTTTGCGGTTTGCTTTCCAACAACGCATCGGTATAGATGATCGCCGACAGATCAAGTTTCTTCTGTTTTTCCGTCACGCCGGGTAATACTTCCAGTAAATCCACCCGCCCCACCAGCTCCTCAAGACTCCTGACCCCCAGACGTGACATCCACTCCCGGGTTTCTTCGGCCATGAAACGGAAAAAATTGCGCGCCATTTCCACAGTACCGAGGTAATACTGCTCACGGAGTGTCTTGTCCTGAGTGGCAACACCCGTTGCACAATTATTGAGATGACAGATTCGCAGATACTTGCAACCCAGTGCGATCATCGGGGCTGTACCGAAACCAAAGCTTTCAGCACCCAGAATGGCCGCTTTGACAACATCGAGTCCGGTTTTCAAACCGCCATCTGTTTGCACGCGCACCTTGCTCCTCAGGTCGTTGGCTCGCAACATCTGATGAGTCTCTGACAGGCCGAGCTCCCACGGAGAGCCGGCGTAGCGGATTGAGGTCAAGGGACTGGCTGCCGTGCCACCGTCATACCCGGAAATGGTAATAAGATCTGCATAGGCTTTTGCTACACCCGCAGCAATCGTTCCCACACCTGGCCTGGATACCAGTTTCACCGATATCAAGGCGGTTGGATTAACCTGTTTCAGATCAAAAATCAGCTGAGCCAGATCTTCGATGGAATAAATATCATGATGAGGTGGCGGTGAAATCAGTGTCACACCGGGGACCGAGTAGCGCAGTCTGGCGATTAATTCATTGACCTTGCCGCCCGGCAATTGGCCACCCTCACCGGGCTTAGCACCCTGGGCAATCTTGATCTGAATGACTTCTGCACTGGACAAGTAATGCGGTGTCACACCAAATCGACCCGAAGCTACCTGTTTGATTTTGGACACCTTGTTGGTGCCAAAACGAACAGGATCCTCACCGCCTTCACCGGAGTTCGAGCGCCCACCCAGTGTATTCATGGCCTCAGCAAGGGCTTCATGGGCCTCAGGTGACAGTGCACCCAGCGACATACCCGCCGAATCAAAACGCTTAATGATTTTTTCGATCGGTTCAACATCTGCTATCGATACAGGCACGATATCGTCACGCAACTTCAGCAAATCACGCAACGTCGCTATCGGACGCTGGTTAACCAACGCGGCATAATCATGCCACGCATCATAATCATTATTTTGCACCGAGCGATGCAACGCCTGCACGACATCGGGATTGAAGGCGTGATATTCCTGACCATGAACATATTTCAGGAGCCCGCCAGGATTAACAGGCTTACGATCACTCCATGCTTCCCGGGCCAACAGCTGCTGATCCAGTTGAAGGTCTTCGAACCCGGCACCCTGAATACGGCTCGGTGTATCAGTGAAGCAAAGATCAACGACGTCAGATGACAGACCTACAATCTCGAACAGCTGAGAGCCCCGGTAGGATGCAATCGTGGAGATACCCATTTTGGAGAGTATCTTCAGCAGGCCCTTGTTAATCGCCTTGCGATAATTCTTAAAGGCAACATCGAGGTCACTGAGCAATTCACCGGTTTGCACCAGATCGCACAGAATATGGTAACTCAGGTAGGGGTAGACCGCTGAAGCCCCATAGCCAATTAATGCAGCAATCTGATGAGCATCCCGTGCAGAGGCCGTACTGGCGATGATATTTGCGTTGCAGCGCTCCCCCACCGCAATCAAATGATGATGGACGGCACCCACTGCCATCAACATAGGCATGGGCAACTGGCCGGGAACAATGTCAGAGTCAGACAGAATACAGCAGCCGATACCCGAGCGAACCGCCGTCTCAACCTCATGACACAGGTGCTTGATTGCCTGTTTCAAATCGGTTTGTTCGGGATCGTAATTAATCCCGAATTTTTGAACCGGGTAGTCCGCGATATTAATATTCTTGAGCGCGTAATATTTGCGTGGCGACAGTACTGGACTGTTAAGATTTACCCGATGGCCATGCTCCTCGGTTTCTGTAAACAGACAGTGCTCGCGACCGAGGTGGGTCTGTAGAGACATCACCAGTGATTCGCGCAAAGGATCGATCGGCGGATTGGTTACTTGGGCGAACTGTTGCCGAAAATAATCGTAAAGGGTGCGATTTTTACTCGACAACACAGCCATCGGCGTATCATCACCCATGGAACCCACTGCTTCCTGGCCGCCTTCCGCCATCGGCCTGAGCACCTGATCACGCTCCTCGCGAGAGGCAAGAAACATTTTCATGTACTTATAAATTTCTTCGCGTGTCAGCGCGCCTTCCACTTCGATGGAATCCTGATCCATCGTCGACATAACCTTGACACTGCCATCCCTCAACCACTTTTGATAGGGATTTCCAGAGGCCAATTGGCGATCAACCTCCTCTGAATTAATGATCGCGCCGGTCAATGTGTCAATTGAAAGGATATCGCCAGGACCAAGCTTGCCTTTGGCAACCACGCTTTCCGGGCTGTAACTGTAAACGCCCACTTCGGATGCAACCGTGATGACATCATCGTCTGTCAATACCCACCGCGATGGGCGCAAGCCATTTCTGTCGAGCGTACAAACGGCATAACGACCATCGGTGATTACCAGACCAGCCGGACCATCCCATGGCTCCATGTGCATGGAAACATACTCGAAGTAAGCCCTCTCATTCGGACCGAAATCCTGCGTATTGTTCCAAGCGGGTGGCACCAGTAACCTGATCGCCTTATGCAGATCCATACCACCGGCCACTAACACCTCAAGCATGTTATCCAGACTGGAAGAATCCGAGCCGGTACGATTGACCAGCGGGCTAACTTCGGGGAGTTTCGGCAGTAAGGCAGTTTCAAATTTCGGCGTGCGAGCTACAGACCAGTTTCTATTGCCGGTAATGGTATTAATTTCTCCATTATGGGCCAGCATTCTAAAAGGCTGCGCCAGGGGCCAGCGGGGCATGGTATTAGTGGAAAACCGCTGGTGAAATACGCAAATCGCTGTCTCGAGCAGAGGATTTGCCAGATCCGGATAAAATTTTGGCAGATCCACTGGCATCATCAAGCCTTTGTAACTGATGACGTTGGCGGAAAGGCTTGCGATATAAAACGCCTCGTCCTCAACCAGGTTTTTTTCAGCTCTCCGGGTTGCCATGTAAAGCGCCGCATTGAGCTGCTGCTCGCTCAGCTCACCGGCGGTAACAAAGACCTGCTCGAAAACGGGAAGTGTTTGTAATGCAATATCACCGAGGCAGGCATTGTCGGTAGGCACGTCGCGCCAACCGACCACTGATAAACCCTCGCCAAGCAGCGCTTCAGAAACAACAGTTTTGGCCTTTTCACGGAGGGATGCATCCTGGCTGAGCATGATCGCACCAATCGCGTAGATCTCTGGCAACTCCACAGAAAAAAGCTCATGGGCAAGCTGCCGCATGAAACGATCGGGCTTTTGTATCAGCAGGCCACAACCATCACCCGTCTTGCCATCTGCGGCAATCCCGCCGCGGTGGGTCATGCAGGTTAATGACTCGATGGCGGTTTCGAGAATACGGTGACTGGCATGCCCCTTGGTATGGGCAATCAAACCAAAGCCACAGTTATCTTTGAACTCATCTAACCGGTAGAGGCCAGTGGACATAATATAACTCTAGGTAAAATACAATAAAAACAGTTGGTTGCAGCTCCACAAAAGCCCAGCAGAGCTTGCGAAGGCAAAAGGATGCACATTTTACACGCCCCTTGCGGGCGCCACAAATTTCTGATGAATGACATGTCTTTCAGGGTCGGAGGCTTAAGCGAACAAACAGGAGTGCATTTTCTGTCACAACCTGTTTTTCAGCAACTTCCCCAGTAACTGATGATCAAAATCCGAGGTGACAGTCGCCTGACCAATAGATTTAAGCAGCACCAGTCGAAGGGTCCCATCCATGACTTTCTTGTCAACCGCCATCAACTCGAGAAATGTATCAGAACGCATCGTATGCGGGGCCCATAATGGCAACTGGCACTTGGCAAGCAGTTCACGGACACGCAGGACGTCATCAGGCGACAACCAACCAAGTAATTTGGATAGCTCTGCCGCCATCACCATTCCCGCAGCGATCGCTTCACCGTGCAGCCAGTCTGAATAAGACTGCGCCGTCTCAATGGCATGCCCGAATGTATGCCCAAGATTCAGTATTGCTCGAATACCAGTCTCTCTCTCATCCTGGCTGACAATCCGCGCCTTGTTTTCGCAGGAGCGCATGATGGCTGTAGCCAGTGAATCAGGGCACATATTCATCAACTGATCGATACTGGTTTCAAGCCAGTAGAAAAAATTTTCGTCAGCTATCAAGCCGTATTTGATGACTTCAGCGAGGCCTGCATAGAGTTCTCTTGCAGGCAACGTTTTCAAGGTAGCTGTATCGGCAATCACACATTGAGGTTGATAAAATGCGCCAATCATATTTTTGCCCATCGGATGATTGACTGCTGTTTTTCCCCCAACAGAAGAATCTACCTGCGCGAGCAGTGTGGTGGGCACCTGAATAAAATTTACACCACGCTGATAGGTGGCGGCCGCGAAACCTGTCATATCGCCAACAACGCCCCCACCTAGGGCAATCAGCGTCGTACTCCGGTTATGTTTTTTTTCCAGCAGCCGATCATAAATTTTATTGAGATAATGCAGCGTTTTGTATCGCTCACCGTCGGGTAGAATCAGCGTATCAACCTGGTACCGGGACAAGTTTTTTTCAATCAGGTTAAGGTACAGAGGGGCAATGGTTTCATTGGTGACGACTAACACCTGATTGCCCCTGATATAGGGAGCGAACACTCCGTTCACCTGGAGCAATCCTTGACCAATATGTATTGGATAACTCCGGTCACCCAGTTCGACAATCAGCTGATTGGCCGCATCCACGATGTGCTACTCTCTGGCAATAAAAATGGGGATAGAATTTATCACATCAGCTGTTTGGCTGGCGAATAATCCGTGCGATTTCATCGGCGACAAGTTGTGGCTTTTTCTGCTCAGTAGCAACCACCAAATCAGCTATTTCACGATAGAGAGGATCGCGCTCGCGCAGTAGTGACTCTATGACCGCGGTGGGATCATCTACCTGAAGCAGTGGCCGATTGCGGTCGTGTGCTGTCCTCTCCAGCAACTGGTCTACCGAGGCCGTCAGATAAACGACATAGCCCCTCTGCTGCAAAAGACGTCTATTCTGCTGATTGAGCACAGCCCCGCCCCCTGTGGCAAGGAGAATGTCTGTAGTTGCTGTAATTTCATCCAGCAACTGGCTTTCCCGTTTCCGGAAACCGTCCTCGCCCTCGACATCGAATATCCAGGGAATATCTGCACCGCAACGTTTCTCTATTTCGGTATCGAGGTCAATAAATTGAAGTTTTAGCGTTTTTGAAAGGAGTCGGCCGATGGTGGTCTTGCCGGCCCCCATAGGGCCGACAAGAAAGATGTTGTTGGGTTTTGACATTAATCAAGCAGAGCTTCATTCAGTATTTTTGGCGTGATAAAGATCAGAATCTCACGCTTCTGAATATCATCAATATCATGACGGAACAAGCGACCCAGATAGGGGAGATCGCCGAGCAACGGTATTTTTTCTACGTTGTTGACAGTCTGCATCTGAAACAGCCCACCAAGCACCAGTGTCTGGCCATCGCCGACGATAGCTTTGGTCTTAACCTGGGTGATATCAATGACAGGCTCTCCGGTGGGCAGGAGATCACCGACAGAATCCTGTGCCACATTGATATCCATGACGATACGGCCATCCGGTGTAATCTGTGGCGTCACCTCAAGCAGCAGTACAGCTTCCTTGAACTGGGTGGAGGTAGCGCCACTGGACGTGGCATTCTGATAGGGAATTTCAGTACCGGTTTTGATGGAAGCCTGTTGCTTGTCGCCGGTCAGCACCTTGGGCTGAGAGACAATTTCACCTGCACCTTCGTTTTCCAGTGCACTGAGTTCGAGATCGATGAATGTATTATCGGTCAAGAGTTCCAGAGCAAAACTGCCATTGGGATTGGTCACGCCCAGATCCACCCCCAAAGCCGCTTCGTTCACCAGAATAGAACCTGTACCCACGTTACCATCAAAAGCATTGATCGGATTTACATCGCCATCAAAACCTTCCAGTGAACCCGAGAAACCGAACTGCGAATCCCCCGGGTTGCGCACGCCTTGCAGGCCCATCCGCACGCCGATCTCTTTTCTGAAATCGCGGTTGGCAATGACTATCCTCGCTTCGATGAGCACCTGCCTTACCGGAATATCAATTTGATCAATCAGCTGCTTGAACTCAAGAATTTTGTCTTCTGTGTCAGTGAGGATTATCGTATTGGTGCGATTATCGACAATCGCAGTACCCCGTTCGGACAGAATACTGTCTGTACTTGTGCGACCGCTTGAACCACCACTGCCACCTCTGCGAACATTAAACAGTTCATACAGCTCTTTCGCATCAGCGTATTTCACACGGATGAACTCAGTCCTGAGGGGCGCCAATTCCTGAAGTTGTTTGTTGGCTTCAACCTGGAGCCGTTCCCGTTCTGCAATTTCAGCCGCGGGGGCAACCATCAACACGTTGCCTTCCTGACGCTTGTCCAACCC
>NZ_CBFHYF010000011.1:0-52842 GCF_965660005.1 Porticoccus sp. | reverse complement strand
GGACTTTCATCAGGTCAATCACTGAACGGTTGACCATGTTCTTGCCGTACATATAGAGAGAAACATTATTCTCCCTATAAAGCTTTCCGATCAGTGGGATCATGGCTTCAGCCAGCGACTCGCGCTCTTTCCAGTCAGCAAAAAAATCGGCAGGAATGGGGCGATGTTGTTCTGTCACGGGTAAACCTCTCATTTTGTTGATCTGGCTCGATGGACGGCAATACCATCACGAATGGGTCGCTATTATCGGTATTCAACCTTTTAAGGGCAACAAAGCACGGTGAATAACCGGTACTGTGACTTGACAATGGTTGATCTGAATCAGCGCGGCATCACTCCGCCACCATTAAAGCAACAGGATAGGCAAATGGTATTGTCAGAGAGGAATGAACGCCATACTTGCCACATTCAGGGCAACGGTTTTGATCACCCGCTGGTTTTTCTGGGCAATGATCAGGGCAAGCATATCCTGATGGGCAATCAATTTACCGAACAGGCGCTCGTAACTGAGATTGTAGCCTTCGCCCTTACGACTATTGGTTAGAATCAACGCGTTACCCTGTTCGTCAAGGTGCGTCCTAATTCGCCACATGGCAATTTCAATGTTGCGGGCACTGTGATAAAGCTTTTGGTGGTCGAGCTTGCTAAGCATGAAAAATTCCGTTTTCAGGCCGTAGGCCTCCCTGATCATACCCGTCATTCCCACCATCAGGGCAAACACCCGATCACCCTTGAATGCCGGATCCAAAGACAGCTGGATGGCCTCGATCCCGCCACCTCCAAGCTCAGCAAACTGCGGCTTTCCCGGGTGGGTAAAAATTTGCGTGACACGAAGCTCTATCGTCTCGCCGGGGACTTTCTGTAATTCCCGCGGGTTTCTTTTATAAAGCTTCACTGTCAGTTTTTTGAGCAACTGTTCGACCTGCTGATAATGCAGGTCAGCCACCATGTCGATGTCCGTTTTGGCCAGATTCTGAACCCGAAACGAGGAGCCGCTGCAACCGGTCATTACCAGCAGGAACAGCGAACAAACCCCTACCAGCAATCTACCTCTGAATGGAAAACGCGGATACAACATATCAATCTCTCTATTGCGCCGCTAAAATAGCATACCTTCGAGGTCAACCCACAGAAGTGCCATTCCAGTATGTCGATTTTGTCACTACCGCCAGCCAACAAAGCTGGCGACAAGCGTGTTTGGCAGGATGTACGGGGTGGCAGCGCCCTGGTCATCGCCGAAGCAAGTCAACAGGCGGGGCTGATCCTGGTCATTACAGACTCGGCAAGGACCACAGCTGAGCTTGAGTCCGAACTGTGTTTTTTCCTCGGAAATGAAGCCGCTGTTCTCCATTTCCCTGATTGGGAAACGCTTCCCTACGATATTTTCTCGCCACATCAGGATATTGTCTCCGAACGATTGCGAACCCTGTTCCGGTTACCGCAGACTCGTAACGGTGTCGTGATCGTGCCTGTCAGCACCCTCATGCACCGCCTGCCACCTGCCGAGTTTGTTAATCAGCGGGCCTTCGATTATCGACGCGGTGATCGACTCGACCTGAGCACGTTGCGCACCCAACTGGAATCTGCGGGCTATCGCTTTGTTGATACCGTTGTCGAACACGGTGAATACGCTGTCCGGGGAGCACTGGTCGATATCTTCCCGATGGGGGCCACGCTGCCCTTTCGTATCGACCTGTTCGACGATGAAATTGAAACCCTCCGCACCTTCGACCCGGAGACCCAGCGAACACTTCAGCAAACCGAGCACATACACCTTCTGCCCGCAAGGGAAGTCCCGTTGGACAAACCGGCTATCCGACGTTTTCAGGATAACTGGTTGTCCTGCTTTGATGTCGACGAGCGACGCTGCCCGGTATTCAGAGATGTCAGTGAAGGCATACCACCCCAGGGTATAGAGTATTTCCTGCCACTGTTTTTTGAAAAAACAGCCACCCTTTTTGACTACCTGCCCGATCAATGCCTGATTTTTACCGATGGAACCGTAGAACAGGCCGCCGAAAAATTCTGGCAAGACGCCAGCCAGCGTTACCGGGAATACGGCATTGATCCGACACGCCCCCTGCTCCCTCCGACGGCATTATTTATCCCGACTGAGGAACTCTTCGGCCATCTGAAAAAATACCCCTGCACACGAATCAATGGTGAATCGGATCAGCAGAAAAATTGTTTTTCTCTCCACATATCGGCACCGCCACCTGTAGACATAGATGCTAAGGCAGACAACCCCCTACAAAAACTCCAGGTACACCTGGCGGACACCAAACAGCGGGTGCTGATCTGTGCGGAATCTGCGGGCCGCCGAGAAACCCTGCTGGAACTGCTGAACCGTCAATCTATCCGCCCGGAGGATGTCTCCGACTGGCAGTCTTTTGCCAGTGGAACACAAACCCTGGCCATAACGGCCTACCCACTGACCCGCGGCTTTGTTGTAAAGCCGGCAAAGATCAGTTTGATCACGGAAACAGAGCTGTTCGGCCAGCAGGTCATGCAACGGCGGCGGCGCAATAAAGAACGCACCGAAGCTGACCAGGTCATCAGAAACCTGACCGAACTGAGTGTCGGAGCACCCGTGGTTCATATCGATCACGGCGTCGGTCGCTACCTGGGATTACAGACCATCAGCGCCGGAGGTGAACCACAGGAATTCCTGATGCTGTCCTATGCCGACCAGGCAAAGCTTTATGTGCCAGTAGCCTCACTGCATTTAATCAGCCGCTACAGCGGCGCGGAAGACTCCTTGGCACCCTTGCACCGACTAGGCACTGACCAATGGCAAAAAGCCAGAGATAAAGCCCTGCGGCAAATCCGCGATACAGCCACCGAATTGCTGGACATCTATGCCACACGCGCCGCTCGCAAGGGGTTTGCCTGCCGTGACACAGAAGCGGACTACCGCGCTTTCTGTGCTGACTTCCCTTTCGAGGAAACGCCCGATCAGCTGGACACCATCGAAGCTGTCAGGCAGGACATGCTGGCTGAGCAACCCATGGACCGGCTGGTTTGTGGGGATGTTGGCTTCGGAAAAACGGAAGTCGCCATGCGCGCCGCCTTTATCGCAGTAGCGAGCGGTAAACAGGTGGTGATGCTGGTGCCCACCACCCTTCTGGCCCATCAACACCTGGAAAACTTTCGCGATCGCTTTGCCAACTGGCCGGTCACTATCGAGGAACTGTCGCGATTCCGTTCAGACAAGGAACAACAGGAAGTTCTTCACCGTGCGGGCCTGGGAAAAGTCGATATTCTGATCGGCACTCACAAACTGCTCCACGCCAAGGTGAACTACAAAAACCTGGGGTTGCTGATCATTGATGAAGAGCATCGTTTCGGCGTCCGCCAGAAAGAACAGATCAAGGCACTGCGTGCGGAAGTGGATATTCTGACCCTGACGGCCACACCCATTCCACGCACGCTGAACCTGTCGATGTCAGGCATTCGGGACCTGTCGATTATTGCCACGCCCCCGGCGCGGAGACTCTCGGTAAAATCCTTTGTCCGACAGAGCGACCCCAGAGTTACCCGTGAAGCGATCCTGCGGGAAATACTGCGCGGCGGACAGGTCTACTACTTACATAATGAAGTCAAGAGCATTGGCAAAACGGCGCGGGCGATTGAAGAGCTCGTGCCAGAGGCACGGGTTAATATTGCACACGGTCAGATGCGCGAACGTGAACTGGAAAAAGTCATGTCGGACTTTTATCACCAGCGTTTCAATGTACTGGTATGTTCTACCATTATCGAAACCGGCATCGATATTCCCAGCGCCAACACTATCATCATTGATCGCGCCGACAAACTGGGCCTGGCTCAACTGCACCAATTGCGGGGACGGGTGGGACGATCTCACCACCAGGCCTACGCCTATCTGCTGACGCCCGAGCCAAAAACCATGACAGCCGAGGCGTTGAAGCGTCTCGAAGCCATTACCCATGCCGACCATTTGGGGTCCGGTTTCACGCTGGCCACCCATGATCTGGAAATTCGTGGCGCCGGCGAGCTACTCGGCGAGAATCAGAGCGGTCATATTCAATCCATTGGTTTTACTCTTTACATGGAACTGCTCGACCGGGCGGTCGACGCTCTGCGCAAAGGCAAGGCGGTAGAGCTGAATGTGTCTTTGGCCGAAGATATCGACATCAATCTGAATCTGCCTGCGCTGATACCCGAGGATTACCTGCCGGATGTTCACATGCGTCTGATGATGTACAAGCGCATTGCCAATGCCGCTACAGACGATGAATTATGGGAGCTGCAGGTGGAAATGATTGACCGTTTCGGGCTGCTTCCCGATTACCTGAAGAATCTCTTTCAGGTCACGTCACTGAAGCTTCAGGCCAGACAACTCGGTATTTGTAAAGTTGAGGCCGGACCAACGGGTGGTCGGATTGAATTTGGTAGTAATGCGCTGACGGACCCGTTGGTGATCGTACAGATGGTGCAAAAAGAACCTGCAGTTTTTCGACTTCAAGGGGCATCAACCTTAAAATATACTCTGCCGATGGCAACAAAAGAACAGCGACTTGAGCAGCTTCAGGCATTATTGACTCGACTAACCCCCCAAACAATGGATATTAAATGAGACGAATCAAAACCGCCGGCACACCTATCAACTGCCTTCTGCTATTGGCCATCACTTTCGGCACAGGTCTCTCTGGCCAGATCAGAGCGGATCAAAACGCCAACTGGTATCAGATTGAAGTGATTATTTTCAGCCAGCAGGATCTCTACCAAGACGAACAATCCCCCACCAATATCACGCTGCAATATCCCCAAAACTGGCATCGACTTGGTGATGATACAGTAGAGGAACAACCTTCTATCCATCGCGTGCAGGAAGATCTCAAACTGGGGCCAGAGGAGTACACCCTGAACCGCACCGCCGGCTATCGGGTACTGGCTCACATGGCATGGCGTCAGCCAGGCATGGAGCAGGCAAAAACCCCCTGGATCATTGTTTCCGGTGGCCACCGTCACGGCAGCCATCATGAGTTGGAGGGCAGCCTCCGACTGGTACTGAACCGCCATCTCCACGTTCAGGCAGATCTCTGGAAAACCAGTTTCGCCAGTATTTCAGGGACTGTCAGCACTTCGCCCAACAACGCAAATCAACCGGACATCTGGCCACAATTGCCGATCCAACCCTGGCTGATCGAAGACCGGACTCTCAGCCAAAGTCTGCCTGGTACGGCCGCGGCTACAGTGAATCGTATCGAAAACCGCCATCCACCGGTTAAAAAAATCAGTGTCCTGAAACAATCAAAACAAGTGGACCTGAATGAACTGACCTATCTGGACCACCCTGAAATGGGTGTGCTGGTACTGGTAACACGTCACACGTCGACCGTGGCCGACTGACCTCGGCACAAAGAATTTGAGCTTGAAAAAAGTGTCAGCCGTTTCAGTGCTGTGGATTGGCCAGCGCCCGGGTCAGGACCTTGCATACCAACGGCATACTGCCCGTCATCATGCTCTCTATCTGCGTTTGTGAAATCAATTGATCACTCAAACCCGCCGCCATGTTTACCACCAGGGCCAAACAGGCATAGGGAATTTGTAACTCACGGGCCAGAGCCGCTTCCGGCATACCTGTCATGCCAACAATATCACAGCCGTCATTGGCCATTCGCCCAATTTCGGCAGCGGTTTCCAGTCTTGGGCCCTGCGTGGCACCATAAACGGCCTCCGCATGAACCCTTGCCCCACAGGCAATCGCCGCCTGCAAAAGCCTGTCTCGCAGACTATCGTCATAGGGAAAAGTGAAATCAATATGCTGCAAAGGCCGATCCGCGTTATCCGAGTACGTGTGATCCCGCCCCCAGGTATAATCGACAAGCTGATCGGGAATAACCAGATCGCCCGGTCCCATTTCACCATGGATGCCACCCACCACGTTGACAGCATATATGGCTTTCACACCCTGCGAGCACAGCGCAGCGATATTGGCCCTATAGTTAATCAGGTGGGGCGGCAACTGATGATTCACGCCATGTCGCGCCAGAAACACAACCTCTGTATTACCCAGAGCGCCACAATAAAGGGGAGCAGATGGTCTACCCCAGTCCGTCATCACCTCAAGCTGCTCCCGGATACGCAGGCCGGCAAAACTGTTCAACCCACTGCCACCAATAATACCGATACTCATTCGACCTCCGCGGCCTGTAACAATCGGAGCTGGTCGGGAATGTGAACTGTAGACGTTGGAAAGGCAATCTCCGCACCGTGACGGGCTACAATATCGCTGACCTTAAACAGCACATCCTGTTTAACCTCGTGAAAGGCCACCCACTTGGTCGTCCTGGTAAACGTGTACACAAAGAAATTGATCGAGGAAGCACCAAACGAGACAAAATTGACGATCAGAGTCTGCGTCTGGTCGATTTCCAGATGATCACACAGCATCTGTTTCACATCGGCGACGATACCCGCCATTTTATCAATGTCCTGATAGCGAATGCCCACCGTTTCATATATCCGCCGATTAAACATACGTGAGGGATTTTCCAGGGCAATACTGTTAAATACCGAGTTCGGCACATAGAGCGGGCGCTTGTCAAAAGTACGTATACGTGTCAGTCGCCAACCAATATCCTCCACCGTGCCCTCGATCTCCTTATCCGGGGAACGCACCCAGTCCCCCACCTTGAAAGGTTGATCCAGGTAAATCATCAAACCGCCAAAGAAATTCGCCAGTAGGTCCTTGGCGGCAAACCCCATTGCGAGGCCACCAATTCCGCCAAAGGCCAGCAAACCGGAAATACTGTAGCCAAAAGCCTGCATGGCAATGAGCGTAGCGGTGATAATCACCGATGCACGCAGCAATTTGCCAATGGCTTTGACCGTAGTCTCATCCACGGGATCACTGGTGTAGTCGGGATGTACCAGATTTCGTTCAACCCTCTTGATCAGATTGAGCAGAAATAGCGCCGCCAGAAAAATAATGATCACCCGGTTAACAGGTGCAAGCAGTTCATACCATTCGGAATTCGCCTCTCTTGCGGCAAGGGCTGCAGCAGAATTGACCCCCAGTGTCCAGATTGCCCAAACCACCGGACGACGACAGGCCTCGACCAGGGCGTCGTCCCAGAAGTTGGCCGTCATTTCTGCGTGCTTTTGCAGAAAATCAAGCAATCTTCCAGCCAGATACCCCATCACCAACGCTGCCAGCACAATCAGAAAGATTTCGGCAATTAACAGATAGGATTCACCGGTAATACCAATTAACCATTCTTCAAACTGCTGCATGATATGGGCCCTGTTCGCTAATTCTCTAGGATTTCTGCGAGGTTCCGTGAAGTGCTCTGCCAGCGTTCAGAGGACCGCAATTCATCCCAGTCCGGACACTTTCCAGCAGTCATTTTATTCAGCCTGCTGGCGGGCTCAAAATCGCTTTCACTGAGAAAATTCATGACCTCGAGCGCACCCTCGCGGTTATTGCAAACCAGCACCATATCGCAGCCTGCGTCTAGGGCGCGGCGCGCTTTGTCCGAATATCCACCCATCAGATCAGCGCCCTTCATGGACAGATCGTCACTGAAAATAACACCCTGAAACTGTAATTCCTCACGCAATATCTTCTGCAACCAGATTCGGGAAAAACCTACCGGTGCAGAGTCAACATCCGGATAAACGATATGGGCTGGCATGACAGCATCCAGCTCGCTGGCAAGCCTGACAAACGGTTGCAAATCAAGCTGGCGCAATTGCTGGAGTGAGCGGTTGTCATAAGGCGTTTCAAGATGGCTATCCGCAGAGACACCCCCATGACCCGGAAAGTGTTTCCCTGTTGCCGCCATGCCTGCCTGGTGCATGCCATCAATGAAAAGACGGGCCGCCCGAATGGCATGCTCCGGATTATCAGCAAACGATCGGTCACCAATCACCGCGCAGTTATTCCGGTCCAGATCCAGCACAGGGGCAAAGCTGAAATCCAGGCCACAGGCAAGCAGCTCAGAAGCCATCAACCAGCCGACGTCCTGAAGCAATGCCTCGTTACCCGCCCCGCTCAATAATAAATCACCCAGCAACTGCATTGGTGGCAGGCGGGTAAAGCCATCGCGAAAGCGTTGTACCCGACCCCCTTCCTGATCGACACAGAGCAGCAACTCAGCTCTTATCGACCGAATATCTGCCACCAGTTCAGTTAGCTGGCGTCGGCTGGCAAAATTCCGGGAGAAAAGGATGATACCGCCCACTGACGGATGGAGAACCAATTCCCGCTCATCGGCAGTCAACACCATTCCTTCCAGATCGAGCATCAATGGGCCAATCGTCATAACTGAACACCTTTATTGATAGGGGGCGCAACATAAGAAGGCTGTCATGTGTTGTCAACCTTTTGACAGATTAGACGAATTTTTCATTTTAAAAACAACTTGTTATGACATTAAACGCTTAAGCTTTTTTCATTGCTTCTCAATGAGGATAATTATGCCTTTCTGACAGGGGTAGTTACACCGGTTTTTTAAATAGAAACTCACTCACTGCGAATGTTTGCTCTCCCAAGGGACCATTCCACTCGTCCGAAATACATCGGGGAGCATGTGCACTTTACCCCCGTTGGTGATACGTTGAACTAACAATGAAGCAAAGAGGAGCGGATCATGGCTTCACAAGTTCCCGTTATCGGCGCCTGGTATGAAGACGCCACTCAGGATGACATTTTCGAAATTGTTGCAGTGGATGAGCACAGTGGTTCCATAGAGATTCAACACGTGGGTGGAGAGGTCAGTGAAATAGACTTCGAGACCTGGCAACAATTCATTCTGTTACCAGCGGAACAACCCGAAGATTGGCGGGCATCCTATGAACTGAGCAGCGAAGACAGCCAATTTCCAGATGACATTTATATCCCTGACAACTGGATTGATCCTCTGATGGATATTGATGCTGATACCATTTACGGACTCGATGATTTTTAGAGCGTCCGGTCATTGCTCCTGTCTTCCTGTATTATTCGGCAATTTCCTGTGCCTGCAGCATGCGAGCATGCTGCAGGATTATCTTTGCCGCACTCTCGGCATCATCAACCACACTGAATAAGTGCAAATCTCTCTCTGAAACACAACCGTGCTCCAACATGGTCCCCCTCAACCAATCCAACAAGCCCTACCAATAACTGCTGCCCAATAGAACCACTGGAAAGGGTCGCACTTTATTGGTTTGCACCAGCGTCAATGCTTCAAACAACTCATCTATCGTGCCATAGCCCCCCGGAAATATGACAAAGCCAATGGCATGCTTGACGAACATGAATTTGCGCACGAAAAAATAGCGAAACGCCAGTGATACATCCTGAAATGCATTGTGACTCTGTTCCATTGGCAGGGAAATATTCAAACCCACAGATGCAGCACCCGTAGCGTAACAACCCTTGTTTGCCGCCTCCATAATACCGGGTCCGCCGCCTGTAATAACCGGCACACCTTCTTTACCCAGAATGGCTCCGAGCTGAACAGCCTCTTGATAGTAAGGGGAGTCAGCCTGCAAACGCGCACTACCGAATACAGATACAGCACCACCCAGACCTGACAGACATTCAATGCCATCCACGAGTTCGGACTGAATGCGCAGCACACGCCACGCTTCAGGGATCTTAATCTCTTCCATTGGTTATTCCTCCAAAGACCCTTCACTGCCCATGTGTTTTTACTATTCACGTTCACCCAGATCATACTGGCATCTCAATCAATCCGCAGTTGAAAAACCTTTTTCTCAGCAGTCATTTGACTCTATACTGTAAATAATTACAGGCTATATTTATTTACAGCATTATGAGCAACGGTCTTGCAGCAACGCATGCCGACGAATCTCGAGGTATAAAATGGCAAGTACATCTCTGACTGCCCGTCAACAGGAAATTCTGACCCTGATCAAACAGCATATCGATGAAACCGGGTACCCCCCTACCCGGGCAGAAATTGCCACCGCATTGGGGTTCAGATCACCGAATGCTGCTGAAGAACATCTCAGGGCGCTGGCACGCAAAGGGATGATCGAAATGATTTCAGGTGCATCCCGTGGTATCCGACTACTGGATGACCAGCCCGCAGGCCTTCCATTGATCGGCCGTGTGGCCGCCGGGGATCCCGTCCTTGCGACAGAAAATATTGAGGACTATCTGGACATCAGTGCAAGCCTGTTTAATCCAAGAGCAGATTTTCTGTTACGTGTCCATGGCAGGAGCATGAAGAACGCCGGCATCATGGACGGCGATTTACTGGCTGTCCATAAAACAGCACAGGCTCAAAAAGGACAAATTGTCGTCGCACGCATTGAGGATGACGTGACCGTCAAGCGCCTGGGCAAAAGCCTGAAACGCCATGAAATACTGCTCGAACCGGAAAATGAGGAAATGGCCCCTATTGTGGTCGACCTGCGGGAGCAAAGTTTTGTGATTGAAGGTTTGGGGGTCGGGGTTATCAGGAGACATACACCATAGTTTTTACCCCATTACAGATCACGGGCGTATGCTGAGCCGACAGCAATTCAGGCGCATCTCGACAAGTTGATTTTAATGGAGCACCCGATTTTTGATCATGGTGCCCTCCTCCATCTGAAAATTGTCTGCACCCAATTCCTCAAAAACCTCGATCCCTGCATCGATCATGGCTTTGGCAACATCAACCTTGGCTTCCTGAAGGAACGCCTTCGCCTCCCCGGAAAAACTGATTCTGATCAGCGGCGCGTCCTCTTCATCCGTGTGCTGCAAGGCAACATCTCCATCAGGTAAAATCACGATTTCAAACAGAGAGATAGCCATTGAATATTCCGTCGGGTTTTCACAAACAAGGAGCGGGTATTGTATCAGAGGGGCTACTCATTATTAACCCGACAAAAAAATTAGCCGGGAGATCAAACAACCCTGTCAGCATTCGACCATTTGCTCGCGCTGACGCTCAATCAACGCCCGGAAGTCGTCCAACCATCCGACAAGCAGCTCAGCACTCAACTCCAACTTGTCCTCAACCTGATTAATTTGCACCACAGCAATGGGTGAAGCGACACTGGCCGCCTCCTGCGAAAGAACCTGAAAAAGTCGATCATGCGCGCACAGCATTTTGGCAAGCCAGCTCTCTTTTTTCGCTTCCAGATTGGCCAACTCCCAGGCCTCAGACGGCGATTTACCAATAGACTCCATAGCCGCAATCAGTGCCTCGACAGATACAATGGTCTCGGCTGCTCTGTGTCGGTAGGTGCTTGCCACCTCACGGAGATAAAGACGATACGCAGCCTCAAGTTGAAAGAGTGCCGATTGACAGAGCGCCAGCTGGAGGTTTGCCGCTGCCCCAACAGCAGGGGGCAGCTTCGGATCAATCTGTCGCAATAACAAACTACAGAAGTAAAGCTTCTGATTGACCGCCGGCAGAAAGGGATTCACTGGTCGTCCCTCCTACTTTTTACCTTTCCGGTCATCCTTTTCCCGCCAGGCACCGCGATCATAAAATGCCTTCCATCCAGTGGGCTTGCCATCTACCTCAGACTGAACATATTGCTCGCCAGTTTTGCGGCTGAAACGAATCACCGTGGGTATACCATCGGGGTCGGCTACGGGAGAATCAAAGAGAAACTGGTACTTGGAATCAATTTCTTTCGCATGGGGCAGGAGTTCTGCAACCAATGGCGCCCGGGTTTCACGATGCCGGGGAAACTGGCTGGCAGCCAGAAACAGCCCGGAGGCCCCATCTCTGAGGATGTAGTGATCCGTTACTTTTTCACAGGCCAGCTCTGGCATGGGCACAGGATCCATCTTGGGCGGTGCCGGTTGGCCATTGCGAAGCAGCTTGCGGGTGTTTTTACAGGCCTCATTGGTACAGCCAAAATATTTGCCAAAACGGCCCGATTTCAACTGCATGTCACTGCCACATTTATCACATTCAATCAGTGGGCCTTCATAACCCTTGAGCTTGAATGCGCCGGTTTCCACTTCAAAACCATCACAGTCGGGGTTGTTGCCACACACATGCAGTTTTCGCCCCTCATCAATCAGGTAGGCATCCATGGCGGTGTGACAACGCGGGCAACGATGGCGATGCATCAACTGCCTCGATTCTGCCTCGCCATCTTCATCGACATTAACGGCCTCATCACCCGGAATAAGACTCAAGGTTCCCTTGCAACGCTCCTTGGGCGGCAGGTTGTAACCGGAGCAGCCGAGAAAAACCCCGGTAGTACCTGTGCGAATCATCATCGGCCGACCACACTGGGGGCAGGCAATATCCGTTAGAGATGGCTCATTAGGGCGCATACCACCATCGGCTTCGGCTCTGGTCAGCTTGGCAGAGAAATCCGAATAGAATTGATCAAGCACCTGCTTCCATTCCAGCTTTCCCTGTGCAATCTCATCGAGGTAGGCTTCCATGGTGGCCGTAAATCCGTAGTCCATCAAATCGGCAAAGTTTTCATTCAACCGGTCTGTGACAACGTCACCAATCTTTTCCGCATAGAAACGGCGATTTTCCACCCGGACATAGCCTCGATCCTGAATCGTGGAGATAATGGACGCGTAGGTTGACGGACGGCCAATACCCCGCTTTTCCAGTTCCTTGACCAGAGAAGCCTCTGAGTAGCGGGCGGGCGGTTTGGTGAAATGCTGCATCGGAATCAGCTTGTTGAGCTGCAATTGGCTGCCAACCAACATTTCAGGCAGTTCAATGTCATCGCCTTTTTTAGCCAGCGCAGGCAGGACTTTCAGGTATCCGTCAAAAACAGTCACCCGGCCTTTTGCGCGAAGCTCAAAATCCTGAGCCCTAACTGTCACCGTGGTACTGGTAAATTGTGCCGGCACCATCTGGCAGGCGACAAATTGCCGCCAGATTAACCGATACAGTTTTTTGGCATCTTCCTCCATACCATCCAGATCACCTGGCTTGATATCAATATTGGAGGGTCGTATCGCTTCATGCGCCTCCTGGGCGCCAGATTTGCTGCCATAAACGATGGGGGCAGACGGCAGATACTCGGCACCATGGCGAGTCTGGATAAAATCACGACAGACCGCCACCGCATCAGCACTGAGATTGGTCGAGTCTGTTCGCATGTAGGTGATATAACCAGCCTCGTAGAGGCGCTGGGCAAGCATCATGGTTTTTTTCACCCCATAGCCAAGGCTGGTACTGGAGGCCTGTTGCAGGGTTGACGTGATGAACGGTGCCGACGGCTTGCTGGAGGTGGGTTTGTCCTCGCGGGCAACCACCTCGTAGGAGGCCTCTTTCAACCCAGCCAGCGCCGCATCAGTCTGGTGCCGGCTGACCGGCCTGAACGGGCCCGAACCCTGTTTCTTTACTTCAAAACGAACCAAATCCTCTGCCGCCGTCTCCAGGTCAGCGTGGACTGTCCAGTACTCTTCCGGTTCAAAGGCACGAATTTCGCGCTCGCGTTCAACAACAAGTTTAACGGCTACCGACTGCACACGCCCCGCAGAAAGCCCCCTGGCCACCTTGCTCCAGAGCAGCGGTGAAACCATGAAACCAACCACTCTATCGAGGAAACGACGGGCCTGCTGGGCACTCACCCGATCCGTATCGAGTTTGCCCGGTTTTTCGAATGCCGCCTTGATGGCTTTTTTGGTGATTTCATTGAAGACAACGCGCTGGTACAGCTCAGGATCACCGCCAATGGTTTCCATAAGGTGCCAGGCAATCGCCTCGCCTTCCCTGTCAAGATCCGTGGCAAGATAGATATGCTCTGCATCCTTGGCCAGTTTCTTCAACTCGGCGACCACTTTCTCCTTGCCGGGAAGAATTTCATAACGCGCTTTCCAACCGTGTTCGGGGTCAATACCCATGCGGCTGACCAGCTGCTCCTTGGCTTTTCGTGAGCGCTGTGCCGCCTTTTCTTCATCCGACAGCTTACGGGTGGCGGCAGCAACCTTGGCTCGTTCTTTTGGATCGACCGTTTTCCCACCACCGGTGGGTAGATCGCGAATATGCCCGATACTCGACTTCACGATAAAATCGTTGCCGAGATACTTGTTGATCGTTTTCGCCTTGGCTGGCGACTCGACGATAACCAGTGATTTACCCATGAAACAGCCGTTTATCCTGTGAATTAATGACTAAAAGCAATCCCTGTTGGCACCACCCAAGCCTGAAAGGGAGCGAATATACATGTGCCGCCGGTGGTTTGGTCAAGGTAATTTTTCACCCAATGGCCAATCTGTCGAGTGGTTCTTCTGGTCGGATCACACGCCGGAGGTCTTTTAAACGGGCATCTATCCGATCAATATCTGCCAGCTCCCCGCGCTCCTGCCAGACAATCGCAACGCCTTCACGGTTGACCTCAAGGGCAGTCACGTTGACGGGTAAAGCTGCCAGCACTTCTCCGATAACCGGAAGCAACCGGTCATTGGCTTCATGTCCCAACCACTGCCAGCCATCCCAGGGAGAGTGGTCGCCACGCCGGGTTCCCCGGACCAACAGCCACTTTTCCATCCTGGAAAATGACGATGGGCTGGAATCCGGCGCCCAGAGCAGAGTATAACCTGCGTATTCAAGGCGGCCTTCGCCCTCTCTGGCATCCGGGGCGTGAACGAGACGCACACGAAGCCCCCGGGAGGATGCCAGCCGCCGCATCTCCGTGATCATTTTCTGACGAGGTGACTGTCGATACCAGAGCAGTGGCGAAATGATGATCGCCAGTATCAGTAGAATTAACAAATAGGTCATTATCTGATACAACCTTATATACTTGAGAAAGCGTTGATAAACCAGTTACGGGAGATACTTCATGTCCGCCTATAAACACATTCTGATCGGTCTGGACCTATCTCCAGAATCACAGCAAGTGGTTGAGAGAGTCAAGTCCCTGTTTACCAATGGTGAGAGCCAGCTGAGTCTTATCCATGTGCAGGAACCACTGTCATTTGCCTACGGCGGCGATATCCCGATGGATCTTACAGAAGTGCAATACCAGTTGGAGGAACAGGCGAAACAGCGTTTATCTGTTATCGGCAAGACATTGAACGTCGATATCCTCAACCAGCATGTACTGATTGGCCAACCTGCCCAGGAAATGCACCGGTTTGCCAATGACAATAGCGTGGATTTGATCGTGGTCGGCAGTCACGGTCGTCATGGTATCAGTCTGATTCTGGGTTCAACCGCTACGGGTGTGTTGCATGGTTCTCACTGTGATGTGCTGGCAGTTCGGGTTTAAGCGAACTTTCAGACTTTTATATATCCTGGTATCTAATTGAACAAGACCTATCTAACATAGCCATACGTCAACCCAAATCCCTTTCAAGGAACACCCACCAAATTTTTATGAAAAAATGTCATGGCAGCGTCATTGGCACACTCTTTCTGGCAGCATGTCTGCTATTAACTGAAACCTCTTTTGCCGGAAACCCAAGTCTGGACGAGCAGCGTGCGCTCTATCGAGAGGCCAAAATCGCCGTGGCAAGAGGCAGTGAGGCCAATGTCCGCCGACTTATCAATGTCCTTGGAGACTACCTACTCAAACCGCACATCGAATTTTTATGGTTAAGTGACCGGTTGAGACACGCAAAAACTGATGATATCGCCACTTTTCTCAAGACCTATGAGGACAGTTCTCTGGCCAATCGGCTGCGTTTTCGCTGGCTCGACACCTTGCGCAGCCAGGGACGAGAACAGGACTTTCTGACTTACTACCGATCCACCAGTGCCAGCACAGAACAGCAGTGTTATTTTCACCATATAAATCTGCGCAACGGAAAAAGGGAACCTTTTCTAAGCGATGCGATAAAACTCTGGAGCGTGGGCAAATCCCAGCCGAGGGGCTGTGATGCACTTTTTGACTACCTGATTGCCAACGGATATATAAGCCAGGAAACAGCCTGGAATCGTTACTCGGCAGCTGTTCTGAATCATCAGTACCAACTGGCACGCTACCTCCAGCGTTTTTTTACCTCGGATCGCTACCAACAACTGGCCAGAAATTTCCTGCAGGTAGACCTCGAACATCAGCTGATTGGCAACTACTCGTTGTTCAGTGATTTCAACGACGCACTTAGCGGTGACGAAGTGCATGCCATCATTGTGCATGGACTGACTCATCTGGCCAGATCCGATGCAACCACTGCGCTTAAACACTGGAGTTATTACCAACAGATTCACCCCTTCACCAGTGAGCAAAGAAAACGGGTTATCACAGATCTGGTCAAGGGGCTTTATAACCAGGAACACACGGAGATCGCTGACAATTACCTGATTGATTATCTCGACATCGTTGACCCGACCCTGCTGGAATGGCGGGCTCGTGAATTTATCGGTCAGACAGACTGGCAAAATGTTCTCACCTGGATAGAGCGCATGCCGCTGCAACTTCGGGAAACTGATCGCTGGCTGTACTGGGGGGCCAGGGCAGCAGACCTCAACAACACCGCGAAACAGTCCCCAGAGGACAACAGCGCCTACCATGTGCTGTCCCGCAGTCGCAGTTTTTATGGTTTTCTGGCCAGTGAATGGACCGCCAATGGCTATTCAATGGCCTTCAAAAAAACCAGCGTTTCTCCGGCAGATATCACTCAACTTGAAAAACAACCCGGAATCCTGAGAACCTGGGAGTTTGTCTTCCATGAAGATTATCTGGCTGCCCGTCGGGACTGGTACCACACCACGCGCAATTTCACCGAACAGCAGTGGATTACCGCCGCCCATATCGCCAGCAGCTGGCAGTGGCACAACGGAGCCATCACCAGCATGATCAGCGCTGGCTTCTGGGACGACATCGACCTGAGATTCCCCTTGGCGTTCAAGGAAGCATTTTACAGTCATGCGAAAAAGACCGGCGTCCCCGTGCATCTACTGTTTGCCGTGGCACGCCAGGAAAGTGCGCTCGCGCAGGACGTCCAGTCACACGCCGGGGCAAGGGGATTGATGCAATTGATGCCGGCAACCGCCACCGAAACAGCTCGCAAGCATGGCATCAGCTACCGTGGCAGCCATCAACTGCTTGAGCCGGAAATCAATATCACGCTGGGCAGTCGCTATTACCGGGAAATGTTGCAACGCTTCGACAACAACCGAATTCTTGCCACAGCTGCCTACAATGCCGGCCCCCACCGGGTCAGCACCTGGTTGAACAAAAGCCAGGGATCACTGCCCTTTGATGCGTGGATTGAAACAATTCCCTTCCTGGAAACACGCAACTATGTACAGAACGTCCTGGCGTTTTCCATGATCTATGCCCACCACCTGGAAAGTGAAGCACGCATCCTCTCGGAAAAAGAAAAACAGCATCGGCTATGAATGACGAACCAAACCGCACGCCATTGGTCGATATCGGGGTAAACCTGAGCAACCCCTGCTTTCAGGATGACTGGCAGAGTGTGCTGCAGCGAGCACTGGACGCCCATGTTGCCCAGCTCGTTCTGACCGGCACAAATCTGGCGGAAAGTGAGCAGGTGCTCAGGCTTTGCCAGCAATTCAGCGATGACTTCCCCGACATGCTTTACAGCACCTGTGGTGTCCATCCCCATGAGGCAAAGCAGTACTCCGCCGAAACAGGCTCTCAATTGCGCTCGCTGGCAGAGGCACCCCAGGTCGTGGCGATTGGTGAAACCGGACTCGATTTCAATCGCAACTATTCCCCACCCAGCGACCAGGAAAGGGCCTTTGAAGCACAACTGGAACTGGCTATCGAATTACAGCTGCCGGTGTTCATGCACGAGCGGGATGCCCACCAGCGACAATTTGAGATCCTCAAGAACTACCGCGATGAGCTGCCGGACGGCGTGATCCACTGCTTTACCGGCGATCGGCAGGCGCTGTTTAACTATCTTGACCTGGACCTGCATATCGGCATCACGGGGTGGATCTGTGACGAGCGGCGCGGTGAGCAACTTCAGGCACTGGTGAGCAGCATCCCTCTCAACCGGCTGATGCTGGAAACTGACGCCCCATTTCTAGTGCCCAGAACCCTGCAACCGCGACCAAAAAAACGTCGCAACGAACCGGCTTTTCTACCCTGGGTACTAGAGGAAGTTGCCAGATGCCGACAGCAATCGGCTGCCATTATCGCCGAACAAACCACGGTGACAGCCAAGCGTTTTTTCAGATTAAGCTAGGGCCCGCCCACCTTTTTTCAATAGCGGTCGACGCATTTACCCGCGCCTCTGGACGACCAGATCAGTTAAGCTAAACTGGGACGGATAACTGTATCTTTGAATGGAGCACACCCATGGCTTGCAAGGCAATATATCGGAGTGTATTTTTTTGTGCCGTTATCACGATGCCCGCGCTGATAAATGCGGGCGGAGACCCTGCATCAACACTCGAACGGCAAGCAGAAAGTATCGTCAAGCAATTTGCCGGCTCGTTACAGCCACGCCTGCTGGAGGCAATCCAGACCGGTGGTCCGGTGGAGGCCATCAGCGTCTGCGCCACGGCGGCACCGAAAATAGCCAACCGACTGAGCCGGGAAACCGGTTGGTCTGTCAAGCGGGTCAGTCTCAAGGCCCGCAACAAATCCGCTGAACCCGACCATTGGGAACGGAATACCCTTTTGCACTTTGAATCTCGCCTCGCCGCAGGAGAGATGCAGGCACAACTGACCCGGGCCGAACAGGTCGATGGGCAATTCCGTTACATGAAGGCTCAGATTGTTCAGCCACTCTGCCTCAACTGCCATGGCAGTGCGCTCGATCCAGACGTTGTACAAGCACTGCAAAACCATTACCCGGACGACGCCGCGACAGGCTATCAACTGGGCGAAATCCGGGGGGCATTCAGCCTGTCCGCTCCGCAGTAATCCAGCCAATCTACCGAATTGATTTCTCCTATGCACCAGGAACACTTACATCGCTGGCAACACCAGCACGACTTTTCCACGGCAAATGCTCACGGCGAGCGCCGCACCAAATATGTATTGATACTGACTGCCGTCACGATGGTAGCGGAGATCATTGCCGGTACGGTATTTGGCTCAATGGCCCTGCTTGCAGATGGCTGGCACATGGGCACCCATGTGGCCGCCTTTATGATCACGATTTTTGCGTACCGCTATGCCCGGAAACATGCCGATAATCCGGCCTTCAGTTTCGGTACCGGCAAAGTGGGTGTACTGGGGGGCTTTGCCAGTGCAGTGGCACTGGCAGTTGTCGCCCTGATGATGCTGGTCGAGTCGCTACAGCGACTGGCGTCCCCCCAGCTGATTCAACTCGATGCCGCTATCGCGGTGGCTGTGCTGGGACTGGTGGTCAATATCATTAGCGCCCTGTTGTTAAAAGATCACCATTCTCACCAGCACCAGGACGGAGGCGATACGCATCAGCAGACTGGCGAAGGTCACCATGACCAAAACCTTTATGCCGCCTATGTGCATGTACTGGCGGACGCTCTCACCTCGTTACTGGCCATTTTCGCGTTATTGTCGGCCAAGTATTTCGGCTGGTATGCACTGGATCCCGTGATGGGAATTGTCGGTGCAGCGATTATCACCTACTGGGCAATCGGTCTGATCCGGCAATCGAGTCCGATTTTATTAGACGGCGGCATGAGCGATTACTATCAGGAGCGGATCACCCGGGCCATTGAAGAGGATGCCGACAATCAAATCACGGATCTGCATATCTGGAAGATCAGTGAGCATGACTACGCGGCGATTATTTCCATTGTCACCCACCACCCCAGACCCGCGGATTATTACAAATCACTACTGGCCGACTTTAACTGGCTGTCACACCTGACCATTGAGGTGCAGCGCTGTGAAGACACTCACATTACTGAGCCTGGCATCGAATGATCGACCAGAACACCTCTCAAAGGAAATAAAGCTTATGAAAATCCACAAATTGCCACTTATTATTCTCAGCGGACTGTTAGCGATGCCCGTGGTCAGTCACAGCGACCCCTCAGAGTCAGTCGGTCTGGCTGCCGGGATAATGGCCAATGCGCTGTTCAATGAAACCGAAAAACGGGTGTTCGGCGACTACCTGCGCCGCGATTATTCTGGCGACGACTAAAGGGGCGGCGGGAAGCAGAAGAGCCCCCCCGGTTTGCGCAAAAAACTGGAACCCGGTGGTGAACTGCCACCGGGTTGGCAGAAGAAGATTGCACGGGGCGAAGTCCTCGATCGCGAACTTTATTTGATGAGCCGGGACCTGCCAGAGGATCTACTGGGACGGCTCCCGAGATCACTGGATGGCACGTCGCTGCGACAAATTGATGATCGTATTTTCAGGGTCATGGATGCAACGAACACCATCCTCGATGTGTTTTATCTGGCCACAGGACAATAGTCTCCGGTCAATGTAGCCCGTCTCGGTCGATATAGTCCATCGCGTCGCGCAACGAAGCAAATCTGTGTCTATCATCAAGAAACTGCAGCGCACCCAGTCTTTTCAGGTCGGCACTGGTTTGTTCGGAAATACCTACCAGCAACACATAGCGCTGGTGATGCTTTTCGTTGCGAATCAGCTCGTCTAGAATCATTGGGGTCGAAGTGCCCACCAGCTGGGCACCAGTCAGATCCACAATAATAATTTCGTGAGAAACATGACCGGCGAGACGGCGGCGCAGCCCCCGGCCCACCCCAAAGCTGAGGGGACCTGCAAGACTGAGCAGAGCAACCCGGCCCTGTTGAGCCGCCAGCCATTCGTCGACAGGATCCGGATCAGGCCCTGTCACCTCACCGCTTTTAAAATGGACATTATCCAACTGAATCGTCGTCAAACGCTCGACGGTGATCATGTTGGATAAAAATACTCCCACCAACACGGCGGTAATCAAATCGACAAAAACCGTCAGAAATAACACCAGCACCATCAGTGCCGCAGTATCCAGAGGCAGCTGGCCAACGCGTCGCAGATAGGGCCAATCGATGATATCGATACCCACCTTGATCAGGATACCCGCCAGCACAGCCAGGGGTATATGGCCCGCGTACTGACCCGCGCCAAGCATCACCGCCAGCAACACCAGTGAGTGAATAATACCGGAGTAGCCGGTCTTGCCGCCCGTTCGTATATTGACCACTGTGCGCATGGTGGCACCGGCACCGGGCAACCCGCCGAAAAAACCGGCCACCGTATTGCCAATACCCTGCCCGATCAATTCACGATCGGAATCGTGCTGCTGTTTGGTGAGGTTGTCGGCCACCAGTGACGTGAGTAAAGAATCGATAGAACCCAGTACAGCCAGTAATACTGCGGCATACAAGAGATCACCCAACATGTCCAACGAGAACATTGGCCATTGCAGCGACGGAAATGCCGAGGGAATTGCACCGATTGTCGCCACGGCCCCCTCGGGGAGCCAAAGCACACAAAGCGTTCCGAGTAACAGCACCAGCAGAGGTGATGGCAGCCAGACATTCCAGCGATGAGGCCAGAAACAAACACCCGCAATCGCCAGCAAGCCCAATGTCAGGTCATGCCAACTGATTACTGCTAACCATTCGGGAAAATAGTCCAGCGTTGTCAACAATGAAGGGGTGCCACTGTGCCCAAGTATGGGGCCCAATTGCAGCACAATGATGATGACCCCTATCCCGGTCATGAAGCCTGAAACAACCGAATAGGGGACCAGAATGAAATACTTGCCCAGCTTCAACAAACCAAAGCCGATCTGGAGAATGCCGGCAAGAATCACGGCGCTGAAGCCCATCAACAAGCCGGCTTCCGGGTGTTTCGCCTGAATTGAGGTAAACACACCGGCCATCACCACCGTCATGGGGCCGGTAGGACCGGATACCTGGGCGGGCGTACCGCCAAACAGGGCGGCAAAAAAACCGACAAAAATAGCGCCGTAAACACCTGCAGCGGGGCCCGCGCCCGATGCCACCCCAAAAGCCAACGCTAGCGGCAAGGCAACCACAGCAGTGGTTAGCCCACCGGCAAAATCCCTCGGTAAGTGACGAGTGGAAAGAGAATTGAAAAACGTAATCCCGCGCATGACAGCCTCTAACCGGTGTCTGAAATGACAACATACTCCAGAGATGCCACCACTGACAGCAGTGGCCGGGGTTTGTCGCCCAGGCTAGGGGCCTGAAATCAGGCGCCGTACCTGACCGGCAGTAAAGGGCCACCCTTTCTCACGCCCATCCGGAGTGACAATCACCGGAATGTGAATGCCATATTTCGCCGTCAGCACCTCATCCTCATTGATATTGACCTCATGCAGACGCCAACCCTTCTCCTGGAGAACCGGATAGACCAGCGCCTTGGCCTGATCACAGAGAGGACAGTGAGTACCGATGTATAGCGTCAGGATGTCGCTCATTGTGGATGCCTGATCAACCAGCAATTGTGAAGCTTCTGATCGCGCTGAAAATCCGGATCGAAGGTTTGTTCAGTGATCGCCTCCACCTGCCAGTTCTGCAGCACCGCCTGATCCATGGAAAATTTACGGAAGTTATTGGAAAACACCAGGGTACCGCCCGGCGCCAGCACGGCCATGGCATGCCCGATCAATGCCCCATGGTCTCGCTGAATATCCAGTACCTGTTCCATTTTATTGGAGTTGGAAAAGGTCGGTGGATCGAGAAAAACAAGATCAAAGACACCCTGCTCTCTCTCCAGCCACTCCAGGCAATCGGCCCGCAGCAACTGATGTTGATTCGGGTCCATTCCGTTCAAAGCGAAATTGCGTCCGGCCCATTCCAGATAACTGTTTGACATATCGATGCTGAGGCTGCTTGCCGCCCCACCGAGTGCCGCATGAACCGTGGCGGCTGCGGTATAGCAAAAAAGGTTGAGCACTCGCTTACTCCCGGCCATAGCGCCGATCATCCGGCGCACCGGTCGATGGTCGAGAAACAGGCCGGTATCGAGGTAATCTGCCAGATTCACCTCGAAGCGGGCAGCACTCTCTGCGACTACTTGCACCGCGTTATGGCTGGATCCACTGTGCTGGCGCTGATACTGGCTATCACCCTTCTGGCGGCGGCGCTCCTTAAATAATAATTTACCGCGGCTTTCCGGATACAAATATTGCAATGCCTGGCGGACATCAGTGAGGTGGCGGTTGGCGCTTGCCTCGTCGATAGTGATGGGCGGGGCGTACTCCTGCACATGGATGGCGTCCTGATAGACATCGATAGCCACGGCATACTCCGGCATATCCGCATCGTACAGACGATAACAGCTCACCCCTGAAGCCTTCAGCCAGCCCGCCAGTTTTCGGGCATTTTTCTTCAGCCGATTGGCAAACATCTGTGCACCCTCACCCAGCGTGGATTCAGATGTGCCAGAGCGTGGCTGCGGATTCTGTTCGCTAGCCTCACGAAGCTGAAAGAGCAGTAGCTGACTGGGGATCGTGCCGTTAAAAAACTGGTATTTCTTTTCGGCGCGCAAACGGAGTTCACCGGCAAGCTCGGCATTGCCGGTAATCACTGCCAGCCGCCAGCCGGGGCACTCCCTTTTGGCCACCTCACCCAGTGTCTGATAGAGCGGCCTCAATTCCTCCATCTCCCCCCAGCGCTCACCGTAGGGGGGATTGCAGATAATCAGTCCGTGCCCGGTTTCACGGTGTGTGGGCTTTTTGAATGCATCAATGGGCTTCGCCATGACCCGCACCCACTTTTCCAACCCGGCACAGGCAATATTCTCCTGGGCCGCACTCACGGCCCGGGTATCCTTGTCATAGCCACGGATTTCAGGCATCTCGCGGGATAGTCCTGTCTCACAGCGAACCAACGCCTCCTGTCTGATTTCCTGCCACAATGCGGTGTCATGCTGCGCCCAACCGTGGAAACCAAAACGGTCCCGGATCAGGCCGGGAGCCATGTCACTCGCCATCATGGCCCCTTCAATCAAAAATGTGCCGCTGCCGCAAAGGGGATCAATCAACGCACCGCCCTGTGAAGCGATCTCGGGCCAGCCAGCCCGCAGCAACAGGGCCGCTGCCAGATTTTCCTTCAGGGGTGCAGGTACCATCGCCACACGGTAGCCGCGCTTGTGCAGACTGCCACCGGACATGTCGAGGCTGACGGTGACAGCATCCTTCGCCAATCGTACATTGATTCTCAGATCCGGGTTTTTCAGGTCCACATCCGGTCGTTCACCAAACTGCGCCTGGAGCTGGTCGACTATCGCATCCTTGACCTGCTGCGCACCAAATTTGGTGTGTCTGATGGCATCGTTGGCACCAATAAAATCGACCGCAATGGACTGCCGGGGAGTCAGGTGGGTTTCCCAGGGAATCGATCTGACACCGCGATACAGATCATCGGCACTGCGGACCTCAAACTTCTCCAGAGGCAGGAGAACCCGATTCGCCAGGCGCGACCACAAACAGGCCCGATACGCCAAGGCCAGGGTTCCCTCCGCATACACACCCGCCACCGTCTCCCGGGTCTTTGCCGCACCCAGAGAAGTCAGTTCATTCGCTAGCAGGGATTCAAGCCCCTTCGGACAACTGGCAAACCACATACCCATAAAAAATGTTCCAACCCGCACGTCAAGCCGTCATATCAGGAACGCAATGGAAACACAAAATCGATTGATTACATAAGGGAATTAAAAAGCGCTACTTATAGACAAATAAAATCTTCGACAGCGAAGACAACTTTTGATGAGATAGACAGGCTGTACGATAAAAAACCACAAAACCACTTTGAACCAAAAAAGTGGCTCTAGAATCAGGAGTTCATGTCATATGAAAAGACAAAAACGAGATTCCTCCCACCGCGCTTTTATCAAAGGTTACCAAGCAGGCTACCATGGCCGAAACAAGACACTATGTCCTCACTCAGAAGAAACCTCACTAGCTCAGGTCTGGTGCAACGGTTGGCGGGAAGGTCGTGAAGATAACTGGAATGGTTACAAGGAACAGGCCATTCAGCAAAAAGTCAGCAATCTGTAAATTTTAATCCCTTTTTCTATCAAAGGGGCACTGTTCCCCTGAAAAGTCCTCACCGGACTCTGGAAGCGGCAAGTGGAGGCGTACAGCCTCCCGCCGCTTCCGACCAATTCACCGCACCCCGCATTCACCCCTGATACTGTTCAAATCGGGCAGAAAGGTGCTGTCTCACGATGGTTTACGGTCGCCTGGACAAGATCAAGCAACTCCCGAAGGGCCACGGAAAACATCGCAAAATCCCGACCGGGTGCGCGATGGAGCTCATCCATCATATCCATCCAGCGGGCGATCAAATGTGCGTGTGAGACCTTCCAGGCCTGAATCGCCGCGTCGATATCTGCCAGACTTTCCACCTCGGCCAGGAGCGCCCCGGACAATACACGACGCTGGCCCTCAAGATCATCCATATAGGATTCACGGGCAAAATCCTGCCAGCGGTTGGCTGGCTCCAGATGAATAATCTGTTCGCCAAACCAATCGATATCCAGCTCTGTACCCAATCTGAAATAAAGCTCCAATACCAATCCGACAGGTTTCCTGCTGGCAGCAGCCAGATCGGCAATGCCAAAGCCGAAAAACAGAAAATTGGCGCTGGATACCAGCATCGCCACATCTTCCTGCACACCCAGCTCTACCAGACGCTGTACTTCCTCCTGCCATTCGTTGGCTTCTTCCCGGAGAAACAGCGTCGGCAGCAGGAGTTGCAACTCAACCAGTCTCGGCCTGAGCGCTTGCACTTCCTGCTGTGGGTTGATGCAGGAACGCCGATTCCGCAATACCCAGCGGGAGGCTCTACGCCCCATGCGCATCAGGGCATAAAACAGTTCGAACTGCACCTCTGCCGGCACCAGATAATCCAGCGACTCAACCCGCTTCCAGAAATGATCAATACGCAACAAATCTCTGACAACAGCAAACGCGCGCATCACATCATCGACACTGGCTCCAGTGGAGGCAACCTGCCGCTGAAAATAGGGTACACCCATCAGATTAACCATTTCGTTAACCAGTTGATTGGCAATAATTTCCCGCTTCAGACTATGTTGCAGCAGCCTGTCTCGATAGTTCTCCGAGAGGCTCCTGGGGAACGCACCGGCAATCATCTTGGCGATATAGGGATCTTCCAGCGCATTGGATTTCAGCACCTGATCCTTGATCAGGATCTTGGCATACGACACCAGAACGGCCAGTTCGGGATGCGTCAGACCGAGTTGTCGCTTCTCGCGCTCCTTGAGTGTCTCATCATCTGGCAAATACTCCAGTGGACGGTTGATCAGACCATTGGCCTCCCAGTCCGTAATCGCCCGCCAGTACTCTGAAAAATTGTTTTTACAGCGAAAATGAGCAAGGCTGATGGCCAATGTCTGACGATAGTTGTTGGCCAACACCAGCTCGGACACCTCCTCTGTCATTTCTACCAACAACTGGTTGCGCTGTTTAACGGTGAGATCCTGACTTTGCACCAGCCCGTTCAGCAGAATTTTGATATTGACCTCATGATCAGAGCAATCCACACCAGCCGAATTGTCGATAAAGTCAGTATTGCAGGCCCCGCCATTGAGGGCATATTCAATACGGCCCCGCTGGGTCATACCGAGATTGCCGCCCTCGCCAAACACGCGGCAGCGCAACTCCCGGCCATCGACGCGAACCGCATCATTGGCACGATCGCCAACCTCCTGGTGACTCTCGCTCGAGCCCTTGACATAGCTGCCAATACCACCGTTCCAGATCAAATCAACCGGCGCTTTCAACAGGGCGTTGATCAGCTCGCTCGGCTTCAAGGCAGTTTCGTTGATAGCCAGCGCCGCCTGAATTTCCGGGGTTAATTTCAGTATTTTTGCACTGCGGGAAAAAACACCTCCACCGGGCGATATCAGGGTTTTGTCATAATCGTCCCAACTGGAACGCGGGAGGTGAAATAACCGCTCCCGCTCGGAAAAACCTGTGTCGGGATCGGGGTCAGGATCGATAAAAATATGCTGATGGTTGAATGCCGCCATCAGTTTGATATGTCTCGACATCAGCAGACCATTGCCAAACACGTCACCGGCCATATCACCGATACCAATAACAGAAAAATCCTCTGTCTGGGTGTTGAGACCCAATTCACGAAAATGGCGCTGTACCGAAACCCAGGCGCCTCTGGCAGTAATACCCATTTTTTTATGGTCATAACCGTGGCTGCCACCGGAGGCAAAAGCATCCCCCAGCCAGTGGTCATAGGCCAGCGATAGCTCATTGGCATAATCGGAAAAAGTGGTGGTTCCCTTGTCTGCTGCGACCACCAGATAGGGATCATCATCGTCCCTTCTGACCACACATGGCGGCGGAACAATTTCATCACCCACCACGTTATCGGTAAGATCGAGAAGTCCTGAAACAAACAAGCGATAACAGGCAATACCCTCCTGCAACAGCTCATCGCGACCCGCATTGCGGGGTACCTGCTTCGCCACAAAACCACCCTTGGCGCCAGTCGGCACAATCACCGCGTTTTTCACCTGCTGGGCTTTCACCAGACCCAGTATCTCCGTGCGATAGTCTTCCAGGCGATCAGACCAACGCAATCCCCCTCTCGCAACCTTGCCAGTACGCAGGTGAACACCTTCCATGCGGGGGCAATAAACAAAAATTTCGTAGAGCGGCCGGGGCTCAGGCACATCGACGATTTCTCTGGGTGCCAGCTTCACGGCAATATAGGGCTTTTGTTCTCCCTCGGCAGTGAGCTGAAAGTAATTGGTGCGTTTGGTGGCATTGATCAGTTGCTGGTAACTGCGCAGTACTTTATCTTCATTGAGATTGCTGACCTGGTCCAGCGCGTCGAGAATTTTTTGATTGAGGCGTTCGGCACGACCGTATTCCTCACTTTGCGGCGTCACAACCTTGGGATCAAACAGACAGCGGAACAATGCCACCAGATTTCGGGTGATTTCCAGGTTGGCCGCCAGAGTATCGGCAATGAAATCCTGACTGAAATTGCTGCCCAGCTGCTTCATGTAGCGGGCATATAGCCGGAACAGAGAAACCATACGCCAGTCCAGCCTGGCACCCACCACAAGATGATTGAAGCGATCATTTTCCGTTTGCTGGGACCAGACCGCCTTGAATGCGTCCTGGAAGGTATTCCTGACCTGTGATACATCCACATCCACGTCCAACCCGAACCGCAGCGTGAAATCATGCAACCAGATCTCACCGCCCTGCCGCGGCGTAATCTGGTAGGGATGTTCGCCCAGCACCCTGAAACCAAGATTTTCCAGCATCGGCACCAGACTGGAGAGCTCCAATTGCTCGTGGCGATGGAATAATTTGAAGCGCATGACATTCTGATCTGCGCCCGCCTGCTGATAAAAGCCGGTGGCAATTTCCGCGTCACTGCCGAGCTCATGAAACAACTGAATATCATGAATCGCAGAGCGGTGATCAAAGTGATCCATATAGCTGGCGGAGAAAGCATCCCGATAAATACGGGCCATATCTCTGCCGAGGGATTCACCCCACTGATCCAGCGCCTCCTGTTCCAGTTCATCATTCCAGTCAAGAGTCAGCTCAATTATCCGAGCGGTCAGCTCATCCCGATCGACTTCCCGGTAACGGTTGGAATTGACTCTCAGCACAAACTGGGTTCTAGCCAGCAGTGACTCGGAGAAACTGGTATTGAATTCACACTCGGTGGCATCAAATTCGCATTTGAGCATGTGTTCAATTTCCGTGCGAATTGAGGTGCGATAAATATCCCGAGGCATGTATACCAGACAGTTGACGAATTTTTCGAACGGGTCAACCCGTATAAAGAGCCGCACCATGCGCCGTTCGCTGATCTGCCAGATACCCACCAGTGTGTCGTACAATTCATCAGCAGAGGAATGGAACAGCTCGTCTCTTGGATGCACCTCAATCAGCTGGGAAATGGCTTTGAAGTCGTGGCTACCGGGGCTGAAACCAGTGCGTTTCAGTACCTGTTCAATCCGCTGGCGAATCAAAGGAATCTTTAGTGGGCTGACGTTATAAACCGCTGAGGTATAAAGCCCCATAAAAAGGTATTCGCCGATGACAGCACCCTTTTTGTCATAGCGTTTCAGTACAATAAAATCCGAGTAGGCCTGACGGTGAACTCGTGATCGCAGGGAAGACTTGGTGAACGCCATCGGCGCATCACACGCATAAAACGCCTGGATACCGGCACTGAGTTCACTCAGTGCCGTTTTTTCAGGACGGATCTGATGGCGGCGAAAAATACCAAGTTGTTTATCAGGCAGGTGCTTCAGGGCCGGGGCACCACGACCCTTCATGAGCCGAAACTCCGAACACCCCTGAAAGATAAAAGCACCGTCGCGCAGCCATTCGAGAAAGGCCGCCAGTTCATCGGCATCACAGGCCGGGAGGTTTGCGTGATTTTCCCTGACCTCGGCGATGACCTGGTTGAGCCGTTCCGCCATCGGGAGAAAATCATCGGTCACTACCTCGACATCACGTAATACATCCAGTATGTCGCGCTCCAGCAACTGGTGTTCTTCGTTTGAGGTGCGCAGATCCACGTCGATATAAATCAGGGCTTCAGCCCGGCAACCGGGCGTCTTCGGATTTGCAAACAGATCGAGCAGAACGCCTTTCTGATCGCGAACGACCTGAAATACTGTGCTTTTAATAAGCTGAATATTCAGTCCTGCGCGGTTAAGTTGAATGCGCACAGAATCTACCAGAAACGGCATATCCCTTTGCATGATGAACAGCGCAGTGGCATCACTGACCCAGCCATCTTCCTCCAGCACCGGGTTAAACACACGAACGGCCGGCTGATCTGGCATCACCTTGCGGATAAAGTTGAACAGGCTGAAGACAAAGCCCTGAATATCATCCAGCTTTTCGTGGGCCAGCTCGTGTAGAGGAAACAGGTCGAAAATTTTTCTCGAAAACGGCACTAACTGCTCTGCCAGAGCCGCTGGATATTTCTCGATTAACTGCGCCTCAAGGCAGGCAAAAAAATCGCCTTCAGAAATTCGCTGCATGATTACCCCTTTCCTTTTTTATTCACTGGTGCCCGCCTGATTATTTTCGATGGTTGGCGCGACAGAAACAGTCATTACTGAACTTCACCTTCTACCTACAGTCTAGATTAACCTTATATGATTGCCCTGTTTGGGTTAGCGGCCATCAGGCATTACAATCTCTGACCACCGTTATAACAAGAAGTAAGTATCAGCATGACTCATCAGCAGAAAATTTTGCAGCTCCGCGATTATCTCAATAGCCAGATTGTCGGTCAGCCACACCTGATAGACCGGCTGATTATTGCCATTCTGGCCGATGGCCACCTGTTGGTGGAGGGGGCTCCCGGACTGGCAAAAACCAAAGCCATCAAAACCCTGGCAGATGGCATCAGCGGTGATTTTCACCGTATTCAGTTCACTCCCGATCTGCTGCCCTCTGACATTACCGGCAGCGATATCTACCGCCCGGAAGATGGCAGTTTTCAATTTCAACCTGGCCCGATTTTCCACAATCTGGTATTGGCTGACGAGATCAACCGGGCACCGGCCAAAGTTCAGTCAGCTCTACTCGAAGCCATGGCAGAGCGGCAGATCAGTGTGGGCCGCAGCACCTATCCCCTGCCCAAACTTTTCCTGGTGATGGCTACCCAGAACCCCATCGAGCAGGAGGGCACCTATCCATTGCCGGAAGCCCAGATGGACCGTTTTTTGATGCATGTCAACGTGGGCTACCCCGAAGCGGAGGCCGAGCGGGAAATTTTGCGCCTGGCACGCCTTGAAGCACTGAACGAACCCATCGCCACCATTGATGAAGTCTCCGAGGAGACACTGCTGGAGGCCCGCAAGGAGGTTCTGTCCGTTCATATGGCCGAACCCGTCGAGGAATATATCGTCCAGTTGATTCTGGCCACCCGCAACCCCACCGATTATTGTGAAAAACTTGGCAGCTGGCTTGATTTTGGTGCCAGCCCAAGGGCCACCATATCGCTGGATCGCTGTGCCAGAGCCTGCGCCTGGCTGAAGGGCCACGACTACGTCTCTCCGGACGATGTGCGCAGTGTGATTCACGATGTATTGCGACACCGCCTGATTCTGAGCTTTGAAGCTGAGGCCAGCGGTATCAATCCGGACCGGGCGATCGACAACCTGATCAGCAACGTACCCTCTGCCTGATCAATGGACGATCCCGATCTCAACAACCCGGCCATCGCCGATGTCACGACGCTGGTAGGCATGCGATTTGGCACGCGCGAGCTGAAATTCTTTCCCCGAAGAATGGCTAAAACCTCGCTGATGGGGGGACACCACTCGCGAACGCGAGGCCGGGGTATGGATTTTGAGGAAGTGCGTCAATATCAGCCCGGCGACGACATCCGCAGCATCGACTGGCGAGTCACGGCACGTACCCTGACACCTCACACCAAGCTGTTTCGGGAGGAACGGGAGCGGCCCATTCTGGTGATTACCGATTTGCGCCCCAATATGTTCTTTGGCTCAAAAATGCTCAAGTCCATCACCGCCTGCCAGCTGGCCGCAGCACTCGGCTGGGCCGGACTTAACGCCAATGACCGGGTTGGGGGGCTGATTATCGGTGCGGAACAGCATCGCGAAATTCGGGCCCGTCGCAGCACTCACAGTGTTTTACAACTGATCCATCAGTTAAGGGACTTCAGTGAACTGCTGACCCGCTCAGTGCCCGGCAAATACCGCATGGTGGACATCATGCAGGACTGTCGACGGGTGGCCCTACCCGGCTCAACACTGTTTCTGATCAGTGACTTCCATGACCTGAATAAAGACTGCGAACAACACCTTTTCGAATTGGCCAGACATTGTGACGTCAATCTTTGCCAAATCCATGATCCGCTGGAAAAACAATTGCCGCCCCCTGCCCTCTATCAGGTCAATGACGGCAATCAGCGATTTTCCCTGAATACCCGAAATCGGGAATTGCGCGAAGAGTTTGAGCAGCATTTCCTCCGCCACCAGGCACACCTCCGACAACTTTGCAGCCAATTGCGCATGGGACTGATGGTCTTCGAAACAGGGGCCTCCGTTATGCGGATACTGCAACAGGCATACAGCAGAAAGAAATCCGGTCGACACGCATGAATCCCCAGGATCCCCTCTCACAGTTGCGTGATATTCATCTCCCCGATCCGGTAGACTGGTGGCCGCCCGCCCCGGGCTGGTGGCTTCTGGCAATACTGGTCTTGAGCGCTGTAGTTTACGGAATCTGGCGACTAAAAAAGCAACACCTGCACAACCGTTATCGACGGGAGGCACTGCATTCCCTGGCCGAAATGCAGCATTCTCTGGCGGGACAACCTGTCGAGCATTGCCACGCCATGCTGGCACTCTTGCGCCGCGCGGCCAAAACAGCCTACCCCCGACAGGCGCTTGAATCGGAATTGACACCGCAACTATTGCAGCGGCTTAACCACCTCTGTCAGCGAACACTGTTTGACGAAACCTTGCAGCAACAATTGAATGTATTGCCCTACCAGGCTGATCCGCAAAATATTGACTATCTGGCTGCTTCACTACATACCGCTATTCGGCAATGGCTCGAACAGCACCCGCGGAGCAAGTCATGCTGACCTTTGACTGGCCCTGGCTGTTTATCCTGTTGCCCGTACCGATACTGTACCGAATGCTGCGCAGTCGGGCCGAGGCAACAACACCCGCCCTGAAGGTGCCTGTCTACTCGGCGCTGTCGAGAACCCCCTCCGTGCAAAGAGGCGGCGATGGCTGGCACTGGTTTGCGCTGGCTCTGCTGACAATCACCTGGCTTGGCCTGCTCACGGCAACTGCTCGTCCCACTTGGGTTGGCGACCCCATTGCGATACCCAGCACCGGCCGGGATCTGCTGATGGCCGTGGATATCTCCGGCAGTATGCAGGAGACCGATATGCAGATAGACGGCAATACCCTCGATCGACTCAGTACTGTCAAGCTGGTTGTCGGACAGTTTGTCGATCGCCGACAGGGGGATCGTATGGGAGTGATTCTGTTCGGCACCCGTCCCTACCTGCAGACCCCGCTGACATTTGACCGAAAAACCCTGAATGTGCTGCTCAGTGAGGCCCAGATTGGTTTTGCCGGCGACCGCACTGCTATAGGAGATGCCATCGGTCTGGCGGTAAAGCGCCTGCAACCCCGCCCCAAAAATCACCGCGTGCTGATTTTGCTGACAGATGGTGCCAACTCTGCCGGCCGGGTCAAACCTCTGGAAGCAGCCGACATGGCAGCTAGGGAAGGCATTGTAATCCATACCATTGGCATCGGCGCGGAGGTAAAGCTCGAACGCAGTTTTTTTGGCACACGACGAATCAATCCTTCCAGCGACCTCGATGAAGCGACCCTGATTGGCATCGCCGAGAAAACCGGTGGCCAATATTTCCGCGCTCGCAACCCGGGAGAGCTTGAAACAATCTACAGACAGCTGGACAAAATGGAACCGATCGCCCAGGACGCCGAAACACTGCGACCCACCAAAGCATTATTCTACTGGCCATTGGGACTCGCATTGATCTGCAGTTTTATCATGGCAATCTTGATGAGTCGCGGGGATAACCATTGATGGGCCTGCTGGGAACACTCGCCGAATTTCATTTCCTCCGGCCGACCTGGCTGCTGGCCATTCTGCCAGGGTTGCTCATCAGCTGGTGGTTATACCGCTCCCAGATCAGGCGAGGCAACTGGCACCGGGTCATCGCACCGGAACTGCTGCCACTGCTCATGGATGGATCAATGTCTCACAAGCGACGCTCACTGATAGTGGTTTCACTAATTGGCTGGGTCATCGCGACACTCGCCATGGCTGGCCCCACCTGGGATCGTACTCCGATGCCAATCCACAAGCAGGAAAGTGCACTGATCATACTGTTTGATCTCTCACCCTCCATGTTGTCCCAGGATCAGAAACCAAACCGCCTGACCCGTGCACGGCTGAAACTGATTGAATTATTGCAGCAGCGAAAAGAAGGAACAACGGCATTGATCGCCTATGCTGACGATGCATTTGTGGTGAGCCCGCTCACGGACGATGCCAACACCCTTGTTGCACTGGTTCCCGCCCTGGACCCCAATATTATGCCGGGGCCGGGCAGTAACGTTGAATCTGCTGTGCAAAAAGCCATGGAGCTGGCACTGCATGCCGGGGCGAACCGGGCGGATATATTGCTGATAAGCGATGGCGTTGCCGGGCAAGCCAGGGATGAGCTGGGCATGATCTTTCGCGGTATGGGTGACTTTCGCCTTTCCATACTTGGTATTGGAACAGCGGAGGGGGCACCCATACCCATAGGCGGCGGCGGATTTGCCAAGGATAACAGCGGCTCTATCGTCGTGCCCCGCCTAGATCAAAAGAGTCTCAAACAACTGGCAAACCGGCACGACGGCCGGTATAGCAGCATCACTGCAGATAATACGGATATCAACTACCTGCTGAATGGTTTCAAAATCGGACCCGATTCGTCTACCCGTCAGCTTGAGCGCAGTTTCGATAGCTGGCACGACACAGGCTATTGGCTGGCGCTGCTGTTGTTACCGATACTGGTGCTGGCGTCACGCCGGGGCATCGTCCTCGCCTGCCTGACAATGATACCAATGTTTGGTCTACCCTTGCCCGCACAGGCTCTGAGCTGGGATGACCTATGGCTAACCCCCGACCAACAGGCATCGAGGGCTTTGCAGAAAGGCGATACAGCCACCGCCCAGGAAAAATTCAATAACTCACAATGGAAAGCGACAGCCGCTTACCGCAATGGCCAATACGACAGTGCCGCCAAGCTGTATGAAGGAGATTCAGCCCTCGATCACTACAATAGAGGTAATGCACTGGCAAAAGACGGCCAGCTTGAAGAAGCCATTGCCAGTTACAACCAGGCGCTCGCGCTGGCGCCGGAAATGGCAGACGCCCAGTTCAATCGTGAACTGGTGGAACAGCTGCAGAAAAAGCAACAGGAGCAACCTAAAGACCAGCAAAAGCCTCGGGAGCAACCAAAGGATGACTCCCAGAAAAATCCGGAAGATCAGCAAAACCAGCAGCAACCCCCCGGAGAACAGAATACTGGAGACAGCAACGACAGCTCCGACAATCCATCCGGGAGCAATGATCAGAATAATGCTGAGCAGCCTGATACCGGCGAACAGAAAAAAAATGAACAACCACAATCGAAAAACTCAGACGAATCCCCTGAACAACCACCGGCTGAACAGCCATCCCCCGGCGAAGGGGAAGAAACTGAGCAGCCACAGCAGGGGCCGATACCGGAAATGAGTGAGGAAGAAAAGCAGGCCATGGAACAGTGGCTGAGAAAGATTCCGGACGATCCCGGCGGCTTGCTGCGGGAAAAATTTCGCTACGAGTCAAGAAAGCGTGAATTTCAGGAACGCCGCGGTATTAAGCCGCCCGGCGACCAGCAACAGAGGTGGTAAAAATTGATGAACGCTGATTGGGGTAGATCACTGTTACTTTACGTTTTCGTTCCACTGCTGCTGTCATTGGCCAGCACAGGGGCCAGCGCTGACGAACTGACAGCCACGGTGGATCGCAACCAGCTCAGTCGCGGTGAAACCGTCGAATTGCGAGTTCGATTTGACAGCCAAGACTCTGGCGAACCCGACTTTTCTGTACTGCAGGAGGATTTTGAAATCCTATCCCGTCGCCAGCAAAACCAATTTTCACTGATCAATGGCAAAGCGGTCTCCTACACAGAGTGGCTACTGGAGCTACTACCCAGGGAAACAGGTGACATTCTTATCCCGGAACTTGATTTTAAAGGGGTTAACAGCGAGGCCATCACCCTGCAAGTGGAAGATCGTCGCCCTGCGGCAAAGGGCAAGGAGCCCATATTTGTTGAAACCGAGCTGGATAAAACCACTGCCTATGTGCAGGAACAGCTATTGCTGACTTTGCGGGTTTTCACATCAGAGCCACTGTTGGGTCTCAGCAGTGACGGCTTATCGGTGGACAATGCCTCGATCCTGCAGCTGGCGGAGAATCAGTACAACACCCGCGAAAATGGTGTGATGTATCAGGTCAATGAAATCAAATACGTGTTATTCCCGGAGGCCAGTGGCGAACTGGTCATTCCCCAGGTTCGGCTGAATACCGCTATTCCGGATCGCCGCGACCCTTTCTCAGGCTCTCTTTTCGGAAACCGGAGCAAGCGTGTCCTGCTCTATTCGGAGGAGCAAAAGGTGACCATTATGCCCCGCCCTGCCAATTCAGGAAATGGCGCCTGGCTTCCAGCCAAGGGTCTCAGCCTTACCGAGCGCTGGAGCCGCTCCCCCGAAGAACTGGTGGCAGGCGAACCGATAACCCGTACGGTGACACTTACCGCGCAGCAATTGACGGCCACCCAACTGCCCCCACTGCAAATCTCTGACGGTGATGGTTACAAAATCTATCCCGATCAACCCCAGATGGATAACAATGGGGATCGCAGTGGCGTGATCGGTTCACGGATAGAATCCATGGCCATTGTGCCCTCCAGAGCGGGAACCATCACACTGCCCCCGCTAACAGTCCAATGGTGGGATACCGTCAGCCAACAGCCGAAGCAGGCAGTTCTCGAAGCACGCACGCTGACAGTAAAAGCTGCTGCAGGCCCGGTACCGGATATCACAGAAACCGAGGAAACCGATACAGCCGAACCGATCATGACGCCGGCTCTAAAACAGGAATATAGTCTGCTGACATGGGTATTGATCGGTATGAATCTGCTGTTACTGGTCACCGTCGCAGCGCTATTCCTACTATGGCGTAGCAGTCGTGAAAGGGCGCCGGCCACCCCCCCCATGGAAACAGTGGCTACACCCAATGAAGCCACGTTATTTGCCGAGCTACAGCGGCAATCAAAAGGCCAGGACCCGCGGGCATTCTGTCATGCACTGCTGCACTGGGCCAAAGTGTACTGGAACAGGCCATTTTTGACTCTCCAGGATGTAGCCGCCTCTGCTAATAATCGTGATTTGGCTATAACACTGGAGGCACTGGACCGTGCACTTTATGGCAACATTACACAGCAGGCGATCAGCCTGCCGACCATCCATGAGCAATTAAAACAGCTCAGAAAAAACCAGAAAGGCGTGGGCGAGCAACAAAAAGGTACGCCACTGGCGCCACTGTACGGAAAGTAGCCAGCAACCATTTACAGACAATGTGCTACTACCGCAATGCATGGTGCCTGCAAAAAGTGCATCAGCTCCTGCAACGTGCTGTTTTTTTGTGCATATACCGCTAATTAAAATTGTCGTTTTCAACCATCTGATCAACGCTTATCCTTATCTGACACGGAAAGGCAATGTCACGATCCCCACGGCACACCAAAAATGACAATTTGGCATTTTTAATGCAGGATGCCCTGCAGTAGAGCCACCCACTACAATACCAGGCAAGGATTCAGATTATGCGTCGAGTTGTGTTCAATCAAAAAGGTGGTGTAGGCAAGTCCAGCATCACTTGTAATCTGGCGGCTATCGCTGCCAACAGTGGCAAGCGAACGCTGTTGCTCGACCTTGATCCACAGGGCAACTCCACCCAGTATTTACTGGGGGAAAACCCTGATACGACCAACACCATCGCCGATTATTTTTCCCAGACCCTGTCTTTTAATTTCTCACCGAAGAAACCGGCTGAATTTATCACTGAAACACCTTTCGCCAACCTGTCCATCATCACCTCAGATCCTGAGTTGGAAGAAATCGAGCAAAAACTGGAATCCCGCCATAAAATCTACAAGCTGAAAGACTTGCTCAACAAACTGGAAACACAGTTTGACCAAGTGTTTATTGACACGGCACCGGCGATGAACTTTTACACCACCTCGGCACTGGTAAGTGCTGATCGGGTATTAATCCCGTTTGACTGCGATGCATTTTCACGACATGCGCTGTACAACATTCTGCATGTCATCGGCGAGATACGGGATGACCACAACGAAGATCTGCTGATAGAAGGTATCATCGCCAATCAGTTTCAGCCCAGAGCCAATTTACCAACGCAAATTATCAATGAGCTAATCGCGGAAAAACATCCGGTATTGCCCATTTATCTTAACCAGTCGGTAAAAATGCGCGAATCACACCAGGCGGGAAAGCCGTTGATTCACTTTGCACCCAGTCACCCACTGACCCGGCAATTTCTGGCACTTCATGAACATCTGAACAACGAGAAAAAGCGGACAAAAAAATCTTCGGCCAAGTAGCCAGCTTCAGGGGACATTTGAGTGGCGTGCAAAAAAAGGAGAGCCAGTGGCTCTCCTAAATGTTAACGATGAAACACCCCGCCATCAGGGGTTAGCTGTCACTGGAGATACATCTATAACGCATCTACCATTGTCAGTGTCCTTCATATTCATCATCCCTGTCATTGATCCGTGTCAAGTGGATGGGTTTCGGACTCCGCAGCTAAAGACTTTTCGAAGCGATTTCATAGGTATCCCGGGACAGACCAGGCTCTGCCAGCACTCGGGAAAGCTGCTCCCGCATCAGTGACTGCGCCGACAGGCCATAGCGCCGCCACTTGGTCAGCGGCGTCAGTTGACGGGAAGCGATCTGTGGGTTGAGCTTGTCCAGAGCCAGAACATTGTCAGCCAGGAATTGGTAACCAGCACCATCCTCCCGATGAAAGTTAACCGGGTTGCTGTTGCAGAATACGCCCACCAGCGCGCGTACCTTGTTGGGATTATGAAAGTCGAACGCAGGATGCTCCATCAGGCTTTTTACCCGTTCCAGGCCACCCGGGCGCATACAGGCTGCCTGCACCTGAAACCACTGATTCAACACCAGAGGTTCCTGTTGCCAATCCTGATAGAACTTGTCCAGCGCCTGCTCTGCCAGCGTCACTGCTGCGTCCCGCGGGTCATTCACTAGGCCCGACAATGCGGCCAACCGGTCGGTCATATTGTCCGCCGTCATAAACTGTTCGTGGGCCAGTGGCAGGGAATCCTCGACGCCGCTGTTTAACAGATAGCGCAGGGAAAGGTTTTTCAGGCTCCGTCGGGCCATGGCAATACCGGAAAACTCATATTGTGGCTGCACGTTATCCAGATAGGTCTTGCGCCAGGCGGACGCCAGGGTTTTTCCCAGCTCTCCGCAGACAAAACGACGGACCTGATGAATGGCTTCCACATCAATGACATCGGCCAACTCTGCCAGCAGAAACTCACTGGGTAGAGTCAGCACCAATGCCTGCATGGCCTGATCGGCCCCGGTTTCGCCCAACACCTTGGCAAATGCCGCTGGCAAACGGCTATCCAGCTGCAGCGGCTCACCGGCACGAAAATCTGTCATCAGCGACTGCATCAATGCGATGGAGAGCCGCTGACCGGCATCCCAGCGGTTGAAGCCATCACTGTCATGGGCCATCAGAAAACCCAGGTCATCAAAACTATAGGGATAATTCAGTTTCACCGGAGCCGAGAAATTGCGCAGCAGCGATGGCACCGGGCGAGTATGGATATGCTCAAAAACCACCGTCTGCTCGGCTTCGGTAATTTCTATGACCTGACTGGTTTCACCCGCAGAATTCAGTGGCAGATCTCCCGCTTCTGTCACCAGCCCCACCGTTACCGGAATATGGAAAGGCTGTTTGTTCTGGCACTCGGGCGTAGGCGGACAGCTCTGAGAAAAATGCAATCTTAGCTGTCGGCCCTGTTCATCGTAATCACTGGTAACGGTTAGCCGGGGCGTGCCGGCCTGACGGTACCAGTTCATGAATTGACTGAAATCCCTGCCACTGACTTCAGCCATGGCACCCACAAAATCCTCGATGGTGACAGCCTGCCCATCGTATCGCTCAAAGTAGAGATCAGAACCACGGCGAAACAGATCCGGCCCAAGCAGTGTATGGATCATCCGTACTACCTCAGCCCCTTTCTCATAAATGGTGGCCGTGTAGAAATTGGAGATTTCCATATAGGAAGCGGGCTGCACCGGGTGGGCTGTGGGGCCGCCATCTTCGGCAAATTGCACCGTACGGAGCATGGTGACATTTTCGACCCGTTTTACCACCGGGGAACCCATGTCTGCAGAAAACTGCGAATCGCGGAATACGGTGAAGCCCTCTTTCAGGCTCAATTGAAACCAGTCCCGGCAGGTAACACGGTTGCCGGACCAGTTGTGAAAGTATTCGTGGGCCACCACAGCCTCGACCCGATTGAAACCATCATCAGTGGTAGTGGCCTGATGGGCCAGCACACAGGAGGTGTTGAAAATATTGAGCCCCTTGTTTTCCATGGCCCCCATATTGAAGTCATCCACCGCCACGATCATATACAGATCGAGATCGTACTCACGACCGTAGACCTCTTCGTCCCAGCGCATGGCATTTTTCAGCGAGGTCATGGCGTGGCCACATTTCTCCAGATCCTTGGCTTCCACATAGAGCTGCAATGCGACATTACGGCCACTGCAAGTGGTGAAACTGTCTTCCACCACGGACAATTCGCCGGCCACCAGCGCAAACAGGTAGGCGGGCTTGAGAAAGGGGTCGTGCCAGGTTGCCCAGTGACGACCATCGGGCAATACACCGGTTTCCATCAGATTACCGTTGGACAGCAACACTGGACACTCGGCCTGGCCGGCCACTACCGTGGTGGTAAATTCCGACATCACATCGGGACGATCCAGATAGTAGGTGATACCCCGGAAACCCTCTGCCTCACACTGGGTACAGTAGATGGTGCGGGATTTGAACAACCCCTCCAGGGACGAATTTTCCTTCGGATAAATAATTACTTCCGATGTCAGAATGAACCGATCAGGTACCTCGTGAATCAACAGCTCATCGGCCGTCGCGCTGAACTGCTCGGACGTCAACGGCTTTCCGTCGATGCTTAGAGATTGTAGCGACAGACCCTGGCCGTCCAACACCAGACTGGTTTCCCGGTTGCTGACATCGGGGTTGCGCCGCATTTCCAGGGTGGCCATAACAACTGTATCATCCCGGCGAATTTCCACTCGCAACGCGGTTTTATCGATCAGGTAGCGAGGGGCTGTGTAGTCTTTAAGGTAAATATTGCCCGGCTGGGCATCTCTCATCATCATAATCAATGGGTCACTTCCACATGGTAGGCGGTGTATTTGCGAATATTGATGACCCCTCTGTCAAAAATCAGGTACTGGCCTTTTATTCCCAGCAGGGTTCCCTCTAGCAATGGCACTTTATCCATGTTGAAACTCGCCACTTTCAGTGGGTATTCCATCACCGGATAATCAATATTCAAAGGAGTCGAATCATCCAGTCGCTGGAAGGCCTGAAGGCCAAAGCGGTCTTCCAGGGCAGTCAGCTGTTTTTCAGTTCGGTCGAATAATGCATCCCGAATAGCCGGCAGGTCGGCGGGGACAATCTCGCCCTTCAGCATGGTTCGCCAGTTAGTCTTGTCCGCCACGTACTGGCGTAAAACATCTTCCACCAAACCAGATTGCTGGCGGGTCTTGACCCGCATGATGGGCAGCGCCTGCACAGCCCCCTGATCAATCCAGCGAGTGGGCAGTTGGCTCTCGCGGGTAATTCCGACTTTTACCCCGGATGAATTGGCCAGGTAGACAATATGATCCACCATACAATGCTCTTCACCCCATTCCGGCTCACGGCAGGTACCTTCGAAATAATGGCATTTTTCCGGGCTGACAATGCAACTGTCGCACTGCGCCAGTCTGGTGAAACACGGGTAGCAGTAACCCTGGTTAAAACTCTTGTTACTGCGCCGCCCACAATGAGTGCAGTGAATTGTACCGGTGTACTGAATACGGAGAGTCTGGCCAAGCAGGTCGTTCAACGGCAACTGATGCTCGTCCAGTGGCAAGCGGTACCGCACCGGGCCATCCGCCAGCAGTACCTGCATTTTCTTGAGGTGTCCCGAATAATCCGGCATTAGTTACGGCAACCACTTCAGCGGCTGCTGGTCATCACTCTGATCAGGATGACTGGTATCACAGGGCCCGGCAATCTTTTGCTTGGGAGGAACATAACCAACGCGCTGATCTTCTGGTTTGTGGCGCAGATCATAGGCAATGATTGCCTGCATGCTGTGTTCACGCTGAGCCGGTGTCAGCTTTCTGCCATCGGGCCATTTTCCCCGTTCGACAGACTGCTTGAGACTTTCGTAGATGTCGGGAGTAATGGAGTCAATCAGTTGCTGAAAATCCATGGTTTACCTCAATAAAAAAACAGTAGTGCATACCTCTCGACCACTACTGCCGGAACTTACATCTGTGAAAAATTATACCAGTTACCGGCGGCGGCCGCCGGCATCGATATACCCCGCCCAGCCCCCCAGCACCATGCCACTAATCAAACCAATCGCATGCGCGGCATTGGCAATACTGACCCCCATCAACAGCTCCATAAAACCGCTCATCCCTGCCAGCAACCAGATCAGCATGAAGGCCAGCAGCCCTCCGGGAAGCGAAAGTATTACTCTGGGAGATACCCGATTTCTTATCCAGACATAGCCAAGCAGGCCATACACCACACCGGACATTCCACCAAATAGCGCCGGGCCGCTCCACAGGTATTGCCCCACGTTAGAGGCAATGGCCATCAACAACACAATCATGAACATGTGCAGGCTGCCGGCAAGGATTTCGATCCGCCGACCCAGCTCCCAAAGCCAAAGACTATTAAAGGCCACATGAAAAATACCAAAGTGTAAAAATACCGGGGTAACCAGTCGCCAGTATTCGCCACGGGCCAGCGATAGCTCGGCAAACTCGTAGCGGACATTTTCGCCGATCAGAAGGTAATCCTGAAAGGTGAACCAATGCACCAGTGGAAACGCATAGCTGACCAGTGCAGCACCCATGATGCTGAGCAGCAGCAGAGTGATGACCACCGGTACATTCTTTAATTGTTGCTGGAAACTGAAGGTGGGAGATGTGGATGCTGTGGAAGTGAGTACCGATTTCGCTTCTTCGAGCAGGCTCATTACCTGTGGCAACTGCTCGGGGTACTCGACCCAGAGTTCAACCCATTCACCACGGGGCCTGAGTTGATAGGCAATCTCCATACCCGTCAATCGGGCATAGAGTTCAGTCATATCCAGCTGGGCCGGAATATCTGCCACATGAGTCCAGGTTGAATCCAGTTCATTCATGGCAGTTACTTGGCCGGCTGACTGATGCGCTCACTGGTACGTTCATCAATACCCAACCTGCTACCCCAGCCAAGCTTGGTTCGGCAGGTTTCATAAAAATTATGTGCCATCGGATGAATCAACCTTACCTGCTGGGGTTTTTTATGGATCTGGATAATATCACCGGGTTCGGACTGGAGGTCATTCTGACCGTCACAAGTGACCAGCGGGTGCAGCTCGTTGCGCGATCCTACCCGGATCTCAATATCGCTCTTGCCATCCACTACAATCGGTCGACTGGACAATGTATGAGGATTCATCGGCACCAGTACAATCGCATCGAGATTGGGGTGCATGATCGGTCCACCACCCGATAGCGCATAGGCTGTGGACCCCGTCGGGGTGGAAACAATCAAACCATCGGAACACTGGCTGTAGACAAACTGTCCATCGATATACAGTTCAAACTCCATCATCCGGACGGATTTACCCGGATGGAGAACCACATCATTGAGTGCCGCACCGGTTCCGATTAAATCACCTTTTCTGGCAATGGACACGTCTAACAGGAAGCGGCTGGAGAGAATAAACTCACCGGCCAGGACCCGTTTCATCTGGGACTCCATTTGATCAGGTAGAATATCCGTAAGAAAGCCCAATCGCCCCCGGTTTACACCCAGCAACGGTATCTCGTATCTTACCAGACTGCGCACGGCGCTCAGCATACTGCCATCGCCCCCGACCACAATGATCAGATCGACAGGGGTTTCCAGCCTGTCACTGTCGAATACGGGCAGGTGGTTGTCACCAATCAGTCTCGCTGTGTTTTTCTCAAGCAACACCTGATAGCCGGATTGTGTCAGAAAAGTAATCAGCCGTTTCAGCGAATCAACAATCTCGGGCAACTGGATATTGGCCACCAGTGCAATGTGTTTGAAGTTTGTCATGAAGTAACCGGAAGCGCCCTGCCAGGAATCTTGTTGGATTATATACCCGGAATCTTATCGGTTTCGCCCAAAAGGGTGATAAAGCTGCATTGCTGAAATAACCAGCAAGCCGTTAATGGGCCAGTCCAATCTGTCGAGCATGCTACCTACTGCGAACCTCGACAAAAATCCATGATGCCAAAACTCAGGTCAAACTACTTTCTAATGGAAGCATGCCGGCTTCGAGACAACAAAAACAATACGGCTGAAAATGTACGATAATCAGCAGATAAACGGGCGTACCAGCATTCACTGTAACTATTTCGGGAAAACACCGACCAGGGACAGCCTGGCGACTGCAAATTGTTGTGTAGGGCCAACAATAGTACTCACAGCCAGCAGACCAGCCATCCCCTGCCAGATTCTATTAGATCAAACGCATTAAGGCTGACGTATTGATTTTTGTCCCTTTTTCACCCGGCACAAACAGCACATGGGGTAAATCATCGCCTGTCGCCCAGCAAAATCCGAGATCGTTCAATTTTGACAGCTTTTTCTGTGTGAGATAATTGTTTGCCAAGTCCGAACGCTGCCTGGTTACCCAAACGCTGAGATCAACGCCCTCTTCGATCATGTAACCTTTCGGCACAAGGCAATCACCGTGCTCTTTCTGATAGACCGCAAGGGCGGCATACATACAGTCCCATGCGTATTCACGCAAATCCCAGACAAAGCCAAGGTCGGCGAGCCGGTAATATTTTTCTCTGGGATAATTGCCTTCAAAATAGCGTTGATCCCGCGCCCATACACCAAGGGGGTAATTATCCCTGGTCACATAACCGTCGGGAACCAGGCAATCGCCGTACTCTGCCTTGTAGGCCTGCAATGCAGCAAACCCTTTCTCCCAGCGCCAATCAAGCAGATCCCAGACGAACTTCAAACTGTCCAGTCGTTCGATCTGATTTTCTGAAAGTTCACCCCTGGCTTTGTCCCGGCACATCTTCCGCACCCAATACCAAAGAGGGTAACCCTCCGGGGTCTTGTAATTATGGGGTACCAGACAGTGGCCCTTTTCCGCCTTAAAGGCCGACAGCATTTCAAACCACTGATCCCAAGGGGTCGCAGTGGTTTCTTCCATTTTTGTATCAAGGTCTTTCATGAACATACCTTTTCGTATTAACGAGGTTAAATCAAGGGATAGAATGACCTCAAGGTAGAGCAAAAGAGGCTGAAAAGAAAGGGATCATTTAACCACACGGGCTTAAAAAAGCATTAGGAGTACCACGATGATTCAGCAGCAACAGGATAAAAAACCACACAGTTCTTACCGTCACTCTGGCTACCCGGGCCAGACCTGGTACAGCAACAGGGACAGGGACAGGGACAGGGACAGGGACAGGGACAGGGACAGGGACAGGGACAGGGACAGGGACAGGGACAGGGACAGGGACAAGAACCATACCGGACTGACTCACACCAAGCAGGCTCAGGGTAAACCCTGCCCTCGTTCCTCCGGTGCCCTGATTGGCTGCGCCAATCGGTCGAACCGCTTCGCGGGTTCTCGTCCCTGAAAGTTCTTCCCATAAAAAAACCACCCGGATGGGTGGTTTCTAAATATGGCGGACCGGACGGGACTCGAACCCGCGACCTCCGGCGTGACAGGCCGGCATTCTAACCAGCTGAACTACCGGTCCGAAAAACTCTGCTCTTACACTGGTGGGTGGTACAGGGGTCGAACCTGTGACCTACGGCTTGTAAGGCCGTCGCTCTACCAACTGAGCTAACCACCCTCTTCAGAGAGAGGCGCATTCTACCTAAATATCGGTCGGTGTCAAACATTTCAATTTCAGGTTTGTATACAAGGGAAGATCTGCAAATTACCATAGGCCAACTTTTTAAATGACCGGTATACCCATGGAAATTTTCAAGGAATTTACCTTTGAAGCGGCACACCTTCTACCCAATGTCGAAAAGGGACACAAATGCGGTCGACTGCATGGGCACTCTTACCATGTAAGGCTTTACCTGAGTGGTGATGTCGGTGAAAAAACCGGCTGGGTGATGGATTTTGGCGAACTCAAGGATTACTTCAAACCGGTCTACGACCAGCTCGATCATCGTTACCTGAACGACATCGACGGCCTGGAGAATCCCACCAGTGAAAATATCGCCCGGTGGATCTGGGCACAGCTAAAGCCCACTCTCGCCCTGCTGAGCAAGATCGAGATTCGCGAGACCTGTACCTCGGGCTGTATCTACTGTGGCGACTGACTGAAACAGTGAGTCTCTGCCCTAGTGTCCGACTATGTCGCCAAGCGCCTCATCCAGCTCGGTAAAACGAAAGGAATAGCCGGACTCGAGCAATTTTCGTGGGTACACCCGTTGCCCCGTCAGCAATAGCTCCTTGGCCATTTCACCAAACAACAGTATGGCGACGGCCTCCGGCATCGGGAAAACCGCCGGACGCTGGACGGCAGAGCCCAGTGCTGTGGTGAATTGACGATTGGTCACCGGATTCGGGGCCGTAGCGTTAACACCACCCTGAATACCCGGCTCTTCAAGGCAATGAAAAATGATCGCCACTTCATCGTCAATATGAATCCACGGCATCCACTGTTTGCCAGTGCCCAGGCGACCACCGAGCCCCAACTTAAAGGGCAGCAACATACGGCTCAGCGCCCCACCATCACGTCCCAGCACAATGCCGGTGCGCAAATAGCAAATGCGGGTACCGAGTGTCGCAAACTGTGAAGCACTCTGCTCCCAGTCCAGACAAAGACGACTGGCAAAACAATCCCGCGTAGTACTCTCCTCGTCCAACTGTTCGTCCTGATGCGGACCGTAATAGCCCACGGCAGAGCCACTGACCAATACCGAGGGTGGTACCAACGCTTTCTGAAAGTGCTCGAACAATCGTTGGGTGGTTCCTATCCGGCTATCCCTGAAGAGTTGTTTGCGCCGGTCATTCCAGCGACCGGCTACCAGCGGTTCCCCGGCCAGATTGACGACATAATCGATGGATTCTTCCGGAGATAGCGCATCAAGGTTCTCAATGAATTCAATACCGGGAAGTTTTTTCTGCGCTTGTCGTGAATTGCGGCTCAGGCCAATAACTCTGGCACCCCTGGCGAGTGCCTCCCGACAGAACCGACTGCCGATAAATCCAGTGGCACCGGTCACCAAGATGGTTTTTTCCTGCATGTCATACTCCCGAATACCGAAGGGGAAATATCGTGTCACGCACCCTAAAGTGAAGAGCACTGCCTGATCAATCAGCACCCATCAGGTTAAGCAGTTCACGGGTTTTCTGCTCCATCAGAGCCCGGTCATTGGCTTCCACATTGAGCCTGACGACCGGCTCAGTGTTACTGCTGCGCAGATTGAATCGCCAGTCAGCATGGGCCACGCTCAACCCGTCCAGCTGATCAATGCTCACTGCGCCATCGGCATAGTGTTCTTGCAGTATAGTCATAACCTGCCGAGGATCATCAATGCGGCGATTCAGCTCGCCGGAACAGGGGTAATTTTCCACCATCGCCTGAATCATTTCTGAGAGTGGCTGGTCGGTAACACTGAGCAGCTCGGCGACCAAAAGCCAGGGAATCATGCCGCTGTCGCAATAAAAGAAATCCCGAAAATAGTGGTGAGCACTCATCTCGCCACCATAAATAGCATCCTGCTCACGCATGACCTGCTTGATAAATGCATGGCCGCATTTACTCTGTACTGCCTCGCCACCAAATGCCTGGCAGACCGCCTGAGTATTCCAGATCAGACGGGGGTCGTGGACAATTTTTTCGCCGGGATGCTTGCGCAGAAACGCTTTCGCCAGCAACCCGACAATATAGTAGCCTTCAATAAATTCGCCCCGCTCATCAAACAAGAAACAACGGTCAAAATCCCCATCCCAGGCCAGACCGAAATCAGCGCCAGAGGACTTCACCAGATCGCTGGTATGATGGCGACTCTCCGGCAACAACGGGTTTGGAATACCATTGGGAAACTCACCGTCCGGGTGGTGGTTCACCTTGATCAGCTCAAAAGGTAGAAAGCTTTCCAGCGCATCAAGCACAGGACCGGCTGTACCATTGCCGACATTGACAACGATTTTCAGTGGCCGAAGTTTGCCTCGTTCTACATAAGAAAGTAGATGCTCAATATAGGCGTCAGAACAACTGATGCGACGATAGGTTCCACGTTGACGGTGACTTACCGGAGAAAAGTCCGTCTCCTCCGCTAATGTCTGAATCGCCTTCAGCCCGGTGTCAGCACTGATTGGCTTAGACTCCTCGCGCACCATTTTCATGCCATTATAATCAATGGGATTGTGACTGGCCGTCACGATGATGCCCCCGGACAGGTTCAGGTGCGCCGTCGCAAAGTAGATTTCCTCGGTGCCACACAGCCCGATATCCAGTACGTCAACACCCTCATCGCGCAACCCTGAGGCCAGGGCACTTTTTAACGTCGGACTCGAGGTGCGGATATCCCCACCTACCACCACAGTTTCAGGTTTCAGCCACTGGGCGTAGGCCCGTCCGATACGGTAGGCAACCTCGACAGACAGCTCGGAACCGAGCTTTCCCCGAATATCGTAAGCTTTAAAACAGGTAATTTTCATAGTACTCACATCACATGGACACCCACACCATCTGGGCAGGCAGGGATCGCCACAAGGGTTCAGGTTATTGGCGCGGTTTATCCAATATCGCTATTTTTGAGATAGTCTCTAACGCCTTTACCAATCTCATCATGCTGCAGGGCATAGGCAATATTGGCCTGTATGTAGCCAAGCTTACTGCCACAGTCATGGCTGCAGCCTACGATCCGGTAGGCTTCAACCGCTTCCTGTTTAAGCAATTCTTCCAGCGCATCTGTCAACTGAATCTCACCACCAACCCCAAAGGGTGTTTTTTCCAGCAACTCCCAAATGGTCGGGGACACCACGTAACGCCCCACTACCGCCATGTTGGATGGGGCATTTTCAGGGTTCGGCTTTTCAACCATGCTGTGAATCCGGGCGACCCCTCCGGCCATCAACTCACTACCCTGACAATCGACGACACCGTATTTGTTTACCTCTGCCCAGGGAACTGCCTCTACCATGATCTGGCTGCGCCCCGTGGCGGTAAAATTTTTCACCATGGATGACAAATTGTCTTGTTTCGAATCGGCAAGGTATTTGTCCACGAGGACATCCGGCAACAGAATGGCAAATGGCTGATCGCCTACCACCGGCCTGGCACAACTGATCGCATGGCCCAACCCCCTTGCATAGGGTTGCCTTACCGAAATGATGGTCACTTCCTGGGGCACAATCGAGCGCACATCATCGAGCAACTGACGCTTGACCCGTTTTTCAAGCTGCGCTTCCAGTTCAAAACTGGTATCAAAGTGGTTCTCGATAGAATTCTTGCTGGCATGGGTGACCAGTACAATCTCGGTAATCCCGGCCGCAATTGCCTCATTGACAACGTATTGAATCAGCGGTTTGTCCACCACCGGCAACATTTCTTTTGGAATAGCCTTGGTGGCCGGCAACATACGGGTCCCCAGCCCGGCCACAGGAATAACAGCTTTGCGTACAGTTGAAGTCATATCGGGGGAAATCCATTTTTTGGGTCATTAAAAGTGCCGCACATTCGCGAAACACCGGATTGAGTCAAACGTCAGCCATTATGCCGCAGTAGCCCGGCCTTTACAGGCGTCGGGATCACAAAATCTACCTCGGCTTGCAACAGCCTCCCCACCTGCATACCGGGTTTGCCGAAAAATGCTACAGAAATCCCGACAATAGTGCCGCAATGCCCAGAAAGGCAAAAAAGCCGACAATATCAGTGACCGTGGTAAGGATAATCGAAGATGCCTGGGCAGGATCCTGGCCCAGCCGCACCAGCACAATCGGCACCACGGCCCCGGCAAAACCCGCCGCGATCATCGCCAGCACCATAGCCGAACAGATCACCATGACCAGCCCGATCGACTGACTCCATACAAACACACCGATACCACAGGTGACGGCAATCCCGATACCGTTTATCAATCCCACCCGCACTTCCTTGAACATCACTCTGAACCAGTGACGAACCGTGATTTCACGCAGCGCCAGACCGCGCATGGTCACCGCCAGGGCCTGGGCTCCGGCATTGCCCGATTGACCAGCCACCACCGGCAGCAACACTGCGAGAGCAGTAAAACTGGCAATCGTACTTTCAAATATTCCCACCATCGAGGCGGCCAGAAAAGCGGTGAGCAAATTGACCTGCAACCAGGGCATACGCTTTTTTACCGCAAACAATGGCTTTGACAGGGCACGTTCTTCACGGCTGGCACCGACCATCGCCAGCACATCAGATGACATATCCTCCTGGGAAACCTGAACCAGACTGCTGTGGTTGATGATACCCAACAGGCGCTGATCGACATCGACCACTGGCAAATCGAGCAATTGATATTTTTCGAACAGCTCGGAAATCTCGTCTTTACCTGCGGTGCCGGTAACCGCCGCCGTAACCGGTTTGGCGAGCTCCCCCAGAGCCATACCGGGGTTTGAAATAGCGATATCCTGCACATGAACCTTGGCACTGAGGCGACCCTCGGCATCGACCAGAAAAATACTCCGTGCCGTCTTTAACTGTCGCTTGCGGAGAATATGCAGCGTTTCTGAAATGGTCATATTGTCCCGGAATGTCAGCGCACGGGTATCCATCAGACGACCGGCACTGTTCTCCGGGTAGCTCATCAGTGTAGCCAGCTCTCTCCGAACAGGTTCATGCAGAGTTCTCAGCAGAGTATCCCTTGATTCAGCCTCCATCTGACTGACTGTCCGCACCGCATCCTGGGGGGGCAGCTCGGTTAACAGCTGTCGAACCTGTTCAGCGGGCAGAAAAGCGAGCAGTTCTGCAGCGACATTGGGCATCAGATACCGCCACAGGGACAAAAGCACGTGCACGGGTTGCTGGCCGAGCACTGGGGCCACATCCCGGGGCCCCATAGACTCGATTTTCAGGACGGCTTCTCTGGGGTAGTCCAGTAAAAATTTTCGGGTCAGCGCCATATCTACCAGATGAGGATCCGGGGAGACATTAGTCGTCATGACTTGACCCTCTTTTTTCAGACCAGCCACGCGCCTGACTGTCAGGGGCAAGCTGGATCATACCGGTCGCAGTGACAATCATGGCTCTGGCAAGATGAGACAACAGTGAATCATCAAACGGGGATGCATTCGAAGGTGCCTTATCCAATACCGAGCGCAATAAATTCGACTTATTGTCCCGAGGTATACACCACCCGCATTGCGTACCGGCAACGAAGGATAGCGATGCCAATCAGGAAGATTGGCAGCCATATGGAGACTCATTTCTGCGGCCAGCGGTTGCTGTTCCGAGTCCATCAACTGACCCAGAATTTGTTCATCGGCACTGGCCAGAAACCTGTCCAGACCGACCATACCAATGACGTGATGCGCCTGGTTGATAACCACCAGACTGGTACCAAACGGATCTGCAGACTTTTTCAGTAACGCCAGACACTCACCCACCGTGAGCTCAGGATAAAAACCTGGCGTGGACATATCCATCCAGGCACCCAGCGTATTTTCCTGATAAATCAGTGACACACTCAACGACCGGGCAAGTCTGGCGGGCAACACCTCCAGTAACGCCGCGCGCCGTGCCTGCTGCTGCAGGCGCAACAATGCAGCCACCGTCTGATACCCAAGCTGCGCAAAAATTGCGGCGTTCTGCTCCAGCGATAACCGATCGAGAATGCGCGATGCAGGCCACATCTGCATTTCCCGAAGCACGGGTGCAACAATTCGAACCGGCACATCTTGCAGGTAAAATGCCGCCTGTTGATCCTCCAGCGACTGCAATACCTGGGCGGCAGCCTCGGGTTTCTTCGTTAGAAAATCCAGGCTCAGGGGATTAGAGCTTGTCATCTGTCAGTTCCCGGGTGACGACACTGAAAGACTGCTCCATACAAAGCCGGGCCGGAATCAGTTTTCGGCCATCATCCGTTTCCACCACCATCCCGGTGGCAGTGAATTCCAGCACCCTGCCCCGGTCATTTCCAGTCTCGACAAGCTGGCCCGGCCTGACAAACTCCTTGAGATGACGCGCTGCAATCAGGTTTTCCACCAGCGATCTGGCACCCAGACCAAAGGCCAGGGAAAATCCTGTTAAAACGGCCGCAAAAGCAATACCAAACAGAATCACCAGGAAACTGACATCGACACCTACCTGGCCAAGCCCCATGACCACGCCGACAATAAAGAAGGAAATCTGTGCAATCTGGCCCAGCAGAACCGCCTGAGCAATATCGGCTGAAGCCGCTGCATGGGTGACCAGATGGCGCACCACACTACCTAGAATATAACCGCTGAGAATAATCAGGCCGCCCGCCATCAGGGACGGCAGATACACCATTAAACGGTCGAGCCAGACAGTGGCACCGGCCACGCCCACTACCCGAATGGCGACAATGGCAAATACCAGAATAGTGGCCCAGAACACCACGAAGCCAATCAGCTTTTCTGTGACCGCCGGGATACGGACAAAGTGAAGGTTCAGATTGCGGAACTGACGGTCCAGCAAATGATTGAGGGTGCGGATAAAGCGGGTAACCAGCAGATGTAAAAACCGGGCTAGCAGCCAACCGGCCAGCAACAGCAATAAGCCCCCCACCAGATTGGGGATATGCACGACCACCGCGGTTAAAGTATCCAGAATTTGTTGCTGGATGGATTCGAGCATGGAAAGCCCCTTTGTCAATTCAATTGGCCGGTCAAAAAACTGTCACCACTTCAAAACACATCCAACAGTCGCCTTAAAACCTGATGTGAGACTAGCACTGTTTATATGACCAATGGAAATACACCAGTATTAAAAGGAAAAGCTAAAAGGGGTCGGTGACAACTGAGAGTAATTCTCATTGGCTGTCCGGCTTGAATTGAGGGAGAAAGGTTATTATTACTTTTACACTGAGCTGGTTTTCCTTTGATCTGAAAAAGTCTCAGCTACAGGCTATGAATCGCCAC
>NZ_CBFHYF010000010.1:0-56223 GCF_965660005.1 Porticoccus sp. | reverse complement strand
TGGGTATTTATTCCACCAGCCAGTTTCTGGGCGCTTTCCTCGGTGGTGTGGTGGGGGGTTATGTGGCCTGGCGGTTTGGTTATGCCGAGGTTTTCTGGATGGTGGCTGTGTCGATTCTGGTCTGGCTGATTGCCGCGGTGACCATGAAGAAGCCTGCGCACCTGAAGAGCCTGGTGGTTGCATTGCTGCCGGGGGAGGTGATTGCTGCGGAGCGTTTTGTGGGAGCGGTACCCGGTGTTCAGGATGTGGTTATTATGCCGGATCATCGGCTGGCATACTTTAAGGTGGACAAGGATTTTTTCTGTCAGGCGGACATGGAGTCAGCGCTGGGACGTCCCTTGGAGGTACCGGTTTAACGGCACTCATTAATGGCATAAAAAAGCCCGTATCAAACGGGCTTTTTTATTGGATACAGTTCTATCACACAATTTTTTTTAAAACGGAATATCATCGTCAAAGCTGTCGAAACCAGGATCTGTGTTGTTGCTGTTGCTACCCGGTTGCGGTTGCTGGGGTTTGCTGTAGCCACCCTGACCTGATGACGGGCCCTGCTGCTGCGCGTTGTCGTCGTAGCCTGAACCTGAACCGCCTCGACCATCCAGCATCTGCATTTCATTCGCCACGATTTCGGTGGTGTATTTGTCCTGTCCGCTCTGATCCTGCCATTTTCGCGTTCTGAGAGAGCCTTCGATATACACCTTGCTGCCTTTTTTCAGGTACTCGGCGGCGATTTCTGCCAGACGATTGAAGAACACGACCCGATGCCATTCGGTGCGCTCCTGCGGCTGGCCGGTCTGTTTGTCTTTCCAGGTTTCGCTGGTGGCCAGTGTCAGGTTAGTCACTGCGCCACCGCTGGGCATGTACCGTGTTTCCGGGTCTTTGCCAAGATTGCCGATCAGAATTACTTTGTTGATGCCCCGGGCCATTTCCTGCTCCACTTGCCAAAATTAAGAACGGAGTTTACCTCGGATGTGCCCCCCTGTCATTGACACCTGACGCGAAGGGCTAACTGTTTGCCACTACACTGGGGCGCTGTGATACCTGCTGGTGCCAGCGGCGGAGGTGCTGGTGCCCATCGGGCATAATTACCCCGGCCCACTGGGCAAAGTCGACGGTGACCAGGGCAGTGATATCGGCCATGGAAAAGGTGTTGCCGGCAAGATACGGCTGGTGGGTCAGGTGTTGATTCAGATCGTCATGGAAATTCATGATGCGTTGTCGCCCCCGCTCCACCAGAGCTGGAATCTTGTCGTAATTGTGCGGTCCGACCAGTGCCCTGCCATCAAACCAGTCCGGCCCATTTCTGAACAGATCCGCCACTGCCTGAAAGCCGTTGGTAAAACAGATCTGGTTCCACATTTCCACCAGCCCGGTTTCTTCAGCTGTGGCACCAAACAGGGGTGGTTCCGGATAGACGGCTTCCAGATAACGGGCAATGGCATTGGTCTGGGAAATACAGGTGCCATCATCGAGCTCCAGTACCGGCACATCGCAGTTGGGGCTTTTTTGCCGAAACGCTGCGGTGAGTTGTTCGCCTTTCAGCAGGTCTACTTGAATTCGTGGGAAATCAATGCCTTTTTCAGCCATAAAGATATTCAGTCGCCGCGGATTGGGCACACCGGGGTAGTCGTAGAGTTTCATGGCGCTTCCTTATTCTGGTTGTTGATGCGGGTTTGCCTGTAAATACTAATGGCTGCCAGAGAGTAAGGGAAATATGTTAGAACGCATTTTTGTTGTGAAACAGGCTGAACACAGTGAGGATGATGATTTTCAGGTCGAGCCACAGCGACCAGTTATTGATGTATTCAAGATCGCACTCGACCCGTCTTTCCATCTTTTCCAGCGTGTCGGTCAGTCCCCGGTAGCCGCGAATCTGGGCGAGTCCGGTGATACCCGGTTTGACTTTGTGACGCCACATATAGGATTCGATCAGATCCATGTAATACTCATTGTGAGCCAGGGCATGGGGCCGGGGGCCGACGATGGACATTCGCCCCTGCACAACATTGAAAAACTGTGGCAATTCATCGAGGCTGCTACGCCGCAAAAAATTTCCAATCCGGCTGACGCGAGGATCATTGGGTGTTGCCTGGGTCACGGTGCCATCGGTTTCCTGATGGACATCCATGGACCTGAATTTGTAAACCTTGAAGCGCTTGCCATCCCGGCCATTGCGATATTGTTTGAATAATACCGGGCCGGGGGAACTGATTTTGATCAGCAGTGCAATCACCAGGCAGGGGGGTGTAATCAGGATACAGATCAGTGTGCTGAGAAGCAGGTCTTCGAAGCGCTTGAGCGACCGGTTAAATCCGCTCATGGGGGTGCAGCTGATATCGATGGCGTAATGACCAAGGATGCTGGAGACCTTGTGGTTGAGCAGTTGAATGCCATCGAAATCGGGAAAGAAACGAATATCTACAGTTGCGTGGCGCAAGCCATAAACCACGTCCTTGATAAAGCCGCCCATGCTCAGAGGCAAGTCGAGCCACACTTCATCGATCGAATATTTGCCAAGTTCCGCTATCATCTGGTCAGAGCGAATCCAGTCCTCGACTTCGCTGGTATGTACATAGTGAACAAGCTGATAACCGGAAAGCTGCATCTCTTGTGTGTCGAAAAGCATTTCAGCGTGATGTTTATCACTGGTGACAATCAACACAGAGCGCAGGTTTTTGCCGGAACTGCGCAGATGCTTCAAGCAAAGGTGATGGCCACAGCGATAGAGGATACTTCCACACCAAGTGATCGTTATCAGGTAGGCGAGCCAGAGCCGGGAGAATTCGATGGCAGTCTTGGTGAAAACCAGAAAAGCCAGGAGTACTGCTGTGGTCAGAAGCAGCGACAAGGTGTAACGCTTGAGCAGGGTCAATAGTCGTCTGCCACGCCAGGAATTGTAGACACCCGTGATGGTCAGGCAAAAAACCAGCAGCAGTGCTGTACCGCCGGTCAGGACTTCAAATTTAGCCGACATATCTGCAGCGCCAAAGCGCATCCAGTGAGCCACCATGCTGGCAAGAATGACAGTGGCGACGTCGATAGTGGCGACGAGTGGTGCAAAGCTGGAGGAAGGGGAGGGCGTTGAGCTGGTTGCCATCAATTTATCGTCTTTGTTAAGCCGGGAGAGCCAGATCAGCTCTCCCGTGAAGCAAACATTTCATTGGCAAACTAGGCGTTGTAGCGCTGAAAAACCAGCGTTGCATTGGTTCCACCAAAACCAAAGCTGTTGGACATGACACGCTGCAGATTGGCCTTGTCCACCCGTTTGGTGACAATGGGTAGATGTGCTGCTTCCGGGTCAAGGTTCTCGATGTTGGCGGAAGCACAGATAAAATTGTGCTCCATCATCAACAGACTGAAAATCGCTTCCTGCACGCCCGCAGCTCCAAGTCCGTGGCCGGACAGTGATTTGGTCGAGCTGATGGGTGGTACGTTTTCACCAAACGTCTCCTTGATGGCTTTGAGCTCCTGCAAATCTCCGACGGGTGTGCTGGTTCCATGGGTGTTGATGTAGTCGATATCTCCCCGGGTGGTTTGCATCGCCATTTTCATGCAGCGTGCGGCACCTTCTCCAGACGGTGCCACCATGTCATAACCGTCGGAAGTGGAGCCATAGCCCACCAGTTCGGCATAAATTGTGGCCCCCCGCGCCAGGGCGTGTTCCAGTTCTTCCACCACCAGGCAACCTGCCCCGACGCCCGGTACGAAACCGTCTCTGTCTGCGTCATAGGCTCTCGAGGCGAGTTCAGGCGTATCGTTATATTTGGTTGATAACGCTCCCATGGCATCGAACATGCCAGCCATTGACCAGTGCATATCCTCGGCACCTCCGGCAAACACAACGTCCTGTTTATCCATCTGAATCAGTTCCATTGCATGGCCAATGCTGTGGGCGCTGGTGGCGCAGGCGGAGGCGATGGAGTAGTTGGTACCCTTGATTTTGAACGGCGTGGCCAGGCAGGCAGAGACCGTGCTGGCCATGATCTGGGTTACCCGGTAAGGCCCCGCTTTTTTGATACCCTTGGCACGCATGACATCAATGGTTTCGGTGAACATTTCACCGGATACGCCGCCGGATCCCATCACCAGACCGGTGCGGATATTGGAAACCTGGTCCTCACTGAGACCGGCATCGGCAATGGCGCGCTCGGTGGCGATATAACCGTAAGCCGCAGAGGGGCCCATAAAGCGGAGGATCTTGCGGTCAATCAGGTCCGCCAGGTCGAGATCCACCTGGGCGGCCACATTACAGCGTAGCCCCATTTCCTTGAAATCTTCCCGGAAAACGATACCGGATTTACCTTCCTTCAGCGATGTGGTGACGGTTTCCCTGTCATTACCCAGGCAGGAAACTATGCCCATTCCGGTAATTACTACACGTTTCATCGGTTATACCTATCCCGGTTATCAGGTCTGGCCATTGTAGTAGAAAAAATCAGAAGTTGTCAGTGGACTCGAACAGTCCAACGCGCAGATCTTTTGCAGTGTAAATCTCGCGCCCATCCACAAAGACACTGCCGTCGGCGATGGCCATTTTCAGTTTTCTTTCAACAATCCTCGAAATATCAATCTGGTAGGTGACGACGCTTGCCACTGGCAGTATCTGGCCGAAAAACTTCACTTCACCCGAGCCCAGTGCGCGCCCTCTGCCGGGATTGCCTTTCCAGGCCAGAAAAAAACCGGTCAACTGCCACATGGCGTCGAGACCCAGACAGCCGGGCATGACCGGGTCGCCGTGAAAATGACAATCGAAAAACCACAGGTCTTTATGGATATCCAGTTCCGCAATTATTAGGCCTTTGCCAAAACGGCCTTCTCCGGCATGTATGCGGGTGATTCGGTCCACCATCAACATGTTGTCAGCGGGGAGTTTGGCGTTACCTTCGCCAAACAGGTCGCCGTGACTGCAGGCGACGATTTCCTCGCGGGTATATGCGTTCTGTGATTGTGGAACGAATGTTGTCATTGAGTGGACTGCCTTGGTTAAACGGTTTTACCCGGTGCTGGTTTATCATCGAAGGGACGAATTTTAGCGGATCTGCTCATTAAGTCCAGAAAATCTGGGAGGTTGCAGGGTGTGCTGTCAGTCTTTTGGCCCTGAGGAATCCGCTCAAAATAGACAGGTTTATGGTTGTTCAGTAGTGCTGTTGGTGGATCATCTTGCTGCGCAGGGCGTCAGGATTTTCGTTGCAGTGCGAACGCTGTGAGTTCTGCCAATGCCTGACGCTCGGATGAATCTGTAAAACCCACCAGACAGGCCTTCGCCTGTTCTGCGTGGTGAGCAGCACGGGCGAGAGTGTAGTCGAGCGCCCCGGTCGAATGGATCGCGTCGCTAATCTCCGTCAACTGGCTCAGGGCGCCATTTTCAATGGCCGAACGGATCATTGTTCTCTGTTCAGCCGTACCCTGCTGCATGGCGCGAATCAGGGGCAGGGTTGGTTTGCCCTCTGCCAGATCATCGCCAATGTTTTTGCCCAGCTCTTCCCGATTGCTACTGTAATCCAGCACGTCATCCACCAACTGAAAGGCCATCCCCAGATGGTAACCGTAATGTTTTGCCGATTCTTCCAGAGCGGGTGATACGCCTGCCAGGATGGCACTGGTCTGCGCTGCCGCCTGGAAAAGTTGGGCCGTTTTCTTGCGAATGACATCAAAGTAGGCTGCTTCGGAGGTGTCGGGGTTGCCGGCATTGATCAGTTGCTGTACTTCGCCTTCAGAAATGATGTTGGTGGTATCCGCAATGATCCGCATGATCGCCATGCTGTCGATCCCCACCAGCATCTGAAAGGCCCGTGAATAAAGGAAGTCCCCGACCAGTACGCTGGGAGCATTGCCGAACCGTGCATTGGCCGTGGCTCTTCCGCGTCGCAAATCCGAGGTATCCACCACATCATCGTGCAGTAGCGTGGCCGTGTGAATAAACTCGATGATGGCGGCCAATGAGATATGTTGTGTCCCCTTGTAGCCAAAGCTGTTCGCGATGAGCAGAACCAGCAGGGGTCGCAGGCGTTTGCCACCGGCATCGACAATGTATTGGCCGATATTTTCCACTAACCCGACATCAGAGTGCAGTTGGCGAATGATCAGCTTGTTAACCTGCTCAAACTCGGATTTAACTACCTGATGGAATGGCAACATGCCGTAACCCTGGCTAGCAACAAATAGGTGGAGACAGCCGATGCACGCGAGACTTGTACGATAGGCGCGTGGCATCGTAGAGATGGGTCCAGCCACTGTCAAGTTTCGGGCACTGATGCGGGATTGTTGTTGAATATTCTCTTGCGGTAGCAGGGGGTTTAACTTAAAATCCTGCCCCTCGCAAAACCGGCCTTGAGGAAATCGTTCCTGCAGGCTTCGAACTGGCATGAGCGAATACGGAGCATATTATGTACGCAGTTATCAAGAGTGGTGGCAAGCAGCACCGGGTCAAGGAAGGCGAATACCTGCGCCTCGAAAAGCTGGAAGTCCCCACCGGTGGCAGTATCGACTTCAATGAAGTGCTGATGGTTGCCGATGGAGAAAATTTCAAAATTGGTGCGCCGCTACTTGAAGGTACCAGGGTAACAGGTGAAGTGCTCAGTCATGGTCGTGCGGATAAGGTGCAAATCATCAAGTTTCGCCGCCGCAAGCATCATCGGAAACAAATGGGCCACCGTCAGTGGTACACCGAGGTGAAAATTACTGGCATCAGTGCCGGTTAAGATCAGATAGGAGAACGTCATGGCTCACAAGAAAGCTGGTGGTAGTACCCGTAACGGGCGCGATTCTGAAAGTAAACGACTGGGCGTCAAGCGTTTTGGCGGCGAACAGGTAGCGGCGGGCAACATCATCGTTCGCCAGCGCGGTACCCGTTTCCATGCCGGCAACAATGTTGGCCTTGGTCGTGACCACACTATTTTTGCTACAGCAGACGGTGAAGTCCAGTTCACTGTGAAAGGCCCCAATAATCGCAAGTATGTGAATATTGTAACCGCCTGAAGCTGGACTTATTGAAAAGCCCCGCTCAGGCGGGGTTTTTTTGTGTTTGAATGTCGGGTGGGTTATGTCCTTTTGCCTCGGTGGCCTGCCATCTAACCCCTATCTCCTGAGCGCGGTATACTCCCTTCATGAAATTTGTCGATGAAACAACGATTCACGTACATGCCGGTCGCGGTGGCAACGGTTGCCTGAGTTTTCGCCGTGAGAAATTCGTGGCCAAAGGTGGACCGGATGGCGGCGACGGTGGTGATGGTGGTTCGGTCTATCTGGAGGGCGATATCAACCTCAATACTCTGGTGGATTATCGTTTTCAGCGGGATTATCGGGCTCAGAGTGGTCAGGCTGGCAGCAGTCGCAACTGTACCGGTCGGGGGGGTGATGATTTGATCCTCAAGGTGCCTGTGGGCACCACCATTATTGATGAGGATACCGAGGAAGTGCTTGGCGATATTACCGATGATGGTCAGCGGCTGATGGTGGCCCACGGTGGTTTTCATGGTCTCGGAAACACCCGTTTCAAGTCGAGTGTCAATCGTGCACCGCGCCAGACCTCACCCGGTAAAGAGGGCGAGGAGCGCAACCTGCGCCTGGAGCTGAAAGTGCTTGCAGACGTCGGGTTGGTCGGCTTGCCCAATGCCGGTAAGTCGACATTTATTCGTGCTGTATCAGCTGCGCGACCCAAGGTTGCCGATTATCCCTTTACCACGCTGGTGCCCAATCTCGGCGTGGTGAACCCTCACAAATATCGCAGTTTTGTGATTGCTGATGTGCCGGGTCTGGTGGAGGGTGCTGCCGAAGGTGCCGGTCTCGGCATTCGTTTTCTGAAACACCTGACACGAACCCGCCTGCTACTGCATCTGGTGGATATGTTGCCGCCCGATGGGAAAAATCCGGCGGACAATATCGCCATTATTGAAGATGAACTGGATCAGTTCAGTCCGACCCTGTGGAGTAGGGACCGTTGGTTGGTCCTGAACAAGGTGGATTTGTTGCCGGAGGCGGAGCGTCAGCAACGTTGCAGCGATGTGGTTGCGCAGTTGGCATGGGAAGGACCGGTGTATCAGGTCTCTGCCTTGTCTGCGGAGGGTGCGGCGGCGCTTTGCGATGATATTCTCGAGTATCTGGAAGCCCGTTGGGAGGAAGAGCGCAGCGATCCGGAAGTAGCCCGCCGGGAGCTGGATCTTCAGCATCAAATGCAGCAGGAGGCTCGTGACCGAATTGAGTCCCTGCGCCGAAATCGCAAATCGGATGACAGCGATGAGGATGATGATGGCTTTGACGAGGATGACTACGATGTGGAAGTCGTCTATAGCCCCTGAGGCGCAAGATTCATCCAACATTGGAATAGAAAGCTTTTAAGTCAATCTCTACGGATCACTCGACAGTAGAACACGTATGAACGATAGAACGATTCTCCGCAATGCCCGGCGCTGGGTTGTAAAAATAGGCAGTGCCCTGTTGACCGCCGACGGTCGAGGTCTCGATCGCGAGTCCATCGGCGCCTGGGTGGCCCAGGTGGCAAAATTGCTGGAGCAGGACATTGAAGTGGTGATGGTTTCGTCCGGGGCTGTTGCCGAGGGCATGTCCCGGTTGGGCTGGTGCAAGCGACCCGCTTCCATTCACGAATTGCAGGCAGCGGCAGCTGTCGGACAGATGGGATTGGTACAGGCCTATGAATTCCAGTTTCAGCAATTCAACCGCCACACCGCGCAAGTGCTGCTCGACCACGATGATCTATCCAACCGGGAACGTTATCTGAACGCCCGCAATACCTTGCAGACATTGATCCAGATGGGTGTCGTGCCGATCATTAATGAAAACGATACGGTGGTCACCGATGAAATTCGTTTTGGTGACAATGACACGCTGGCGGCAATGGTGGCGAACCTCATCGATGCCGATTTGCTCGTAATACTCACCGATCAGGACGGACTCTATGATGCTGATCCGAGAACCTCCCCAAAGGCCAAACTGGTCTCCCTGGGTCGGGCGGGTGATCCGGCATTGGACAAGCTGGCCGGTGAAGGGAGTGCGTTGGGCCGGGGAGGTATGATCACTAAATTGCGTGCTGCCCGACTGGCTGCTCGCTCTGGTGCGAATACCGTGATTGTTGGCGGTCGCAGCGAACAGGTACTCACTAGGCTGGCCGATGCCGAAAACCTGGGAACCCTGTTGTTGGCGGAACAGGCGCCGATAGCTGCCCGAAAGCAATGGTTGGCTGGTAGGTTGCAAGTGCGCGGGTCGTTGACCCTGGACGAAGGAGCCTGCCAAATGTTGCGGGAGCAGGGCAAGAGTTTGTTGCCGGTCGGGGTGCAATCGGTGGTTGGTGATTTTCACCGGGGCGATCTGGTGCGTTGTGTTGATCCGTCTGGCAATGAAGTTGCCCGGGGTCTGGTGAATTACAGTGCTGCCGAGACTCGTCAGATTATCGGCAAGAGCAGCGATCTTATTGTCGGTATCCTCGGTTATTGTGATAATCGGGAAGTGATTCACCGGGATAATCTGGTTCTGGTCTAAACGGTCAGGCCGGTGGATCCAGTTGATCGTTGATGGAGCCGTTGACCCGAAACCAGCCTGCGATGCTGTAACGGTGCCGGTTTGTTGGCAATACTTCGTGGGGAAATGTTTCGCTCAGGAAGATAGCCAGCGTTCCATAGGCTGGGGTGATCCGCAGTATCTCTCCTTCCCCCTTTTCGCTGAATAGGACCAGTTCTCCGTCATCGTCGGGCATCCAGCCGGGATTCAGGTAGGCGACGGTGGAGAGTCGACGATTGGTCTGGCCACGAAAGGCATCCAGATGTTTGCGATAAAAATCACCGGGACGGTAATGCGAAAAATGGCTCTCGTAGGAGAACAGGCCAAGAAACAGGTGACGGTTCAGGTAAGTCTGTAACCGACCGCTCCAGTCCAGCCAGTGTTTTTCGGGCAGTGTGTCCCCCTCGATCCAGCGGATCGCATCCCTTCGCACAAACCGGTTCAGGGTTTGATCGTGACTCCTGCCCACGCCGGCCTCGCTGAAGTCATGGCTGTGCAGTGACTGTATCTGACCAAACAGTTGTTCAGATAACAATCCGGGCAAGGCGTTGGGGATAACCGAGTAACCTTTATCGGTAAGATCACAGGCAATCCGTGAAAACAGGCGATGCTCGACGTCCTGTTCGTGAGCGATGTCGACAGAGCTTGATGGCATGGAGGTGCGAACCGGATTGAGGTGTGCGATTATCAAATCTAACGTGGGTTGCTGTAAATGGAATTGAGGGTTTTCTCGAGCGGATTTTGTAAATCCTGTGTCGTTTGGGATTGGGCAGACTGGATAAATTTCGCTTGTGGTTTTCTCGCAATGATCTTAAATAGCGAAGTAAGTGATGCAGTTGTTGTGGGCAAGAGGCAGGTAGCCCGATGACGCGACCGGGATGTTTTTCCCATTGGATGTTGTTGGTTAACGAATGATCGCTATGAAAAGTGTCGTGTTATTGCCATGAAAAGTGTCGTGCATGAATTGGCGCGTATCGTCCAGACCGTAGCGACGGCTGATACACCTATTGATCAGGTTAACCTGATTGTTGAGTCCATCAGTCAAACCATGGCGGTGGATGTGTGCAGTCTGTATCTGGCGAATGAGCAGCGGGAAATGCTCTTGCTGGCGTCTCATGGCCTGGCCTCAAAAGCCGTGCGCAACGTCAAGTTGCCAACGGGCAAGGGCCTGGTGGGCCTGGTGGCCACCAGTCGCCATCCGGTCAACCTGGCCGATGGTGAATTACACCCCTCTTATTTCTACGTTGCAGAGACACGGGAAGAGCGGTTCCACAGTTTCTGTGGTGTCCCTATCGTGTATGCCGGGAAAGTCATTGGCGTTCTGGTGGTTCAGAGTCGGGAAATTCGTGAGCTGTCGGAGGAGGAGCAGGGCTTCCTGGTGACGTTGGCAGCGCATCTGGCATTGCTGCTGGGCACCAGTCCGCTTGCCCAGGGCGATATGATTGGCCTCAACGAGCGGGTTACGGGTGTCAAGGGCGCGCCGGGTATCGGTATTGGCCATATCAAAATAAGCGACCAGGGTGAACTCTACTCTGTACTTGATGCACCCTGTGAGGATGTCCCCGGTACCGTGGAGGACTGGCAGAAATTGCTCACCGTGGTACGGGCGCAAATCGAGCACGAGCAGGCATCTCTCGGCAAGGAGATTTCCGGCAGTGTTACCGGTATTTTCAGCGCCTATAACATGCTGTTGGAAGATCCTGCGTTCGTTTCCCACGTGGAGAAGGGGATTCGTGCCGGCAACTGGTTACCGGGTTCACTGCGTCAGGCAGTACAGCATTTTGCCGAGTTGTTTCTGAAAATGGATGATCCTTATCTGAAGGCCCGCCACGAAGATATTCATCATCTGGGCAACAAGCTATTCAATGCCTGGCGCGGTATCAAACCGGTGGCCATTCCTCCTGACACCAATATCGTGCTGGTCGGTTTTCAGGTAAGTGTCTCCGATATTGCCCTGATTCCAAGTGACAGATTGGTGGGACTGGTCTGTTTCGACGGTTCAGGCCTGTCCCATACCGCTGTGCTCGCCAATGCGCTGGGTATTCCCGCCGTCATGGGCACCGGACGAGTGCGACGTCTCGTTGATAATGCCAGCATTATTGTTGATGGCAATTATGGTCAGGTGCTGCTCAATCCCGGTGATGGGGTTCTGTCGGAATATCAGCGACTGGTGAATGACCGTCGCGCTCTGATGAAGCAGTTGGAAAAAATGCGGGATTTACCGGCCGTGACACCGGACGGTGTCGCCGTGACCCTCTACACGAATACCGGCCTGCTGGCGGATATTTCGCCCGGGCTCTTGAGCGGCGCCCAAGGTGTCGGACTGTACCGCACAGAAATCCCCTTTATGGTGCACGATAGCTTCCCGTCTGAGGAAGAGCAGATCGGGGTCTATCGACAAGTGCTGGATGCCTACCGAGGCAAGCCGGTTCACATGCGTACCCTGGATATTGGCGGCGACAAGCAACTGCCCTATTTCCCGGTCGACAATGAAAAAAATCCGGCATTGGGCTGGCGGGGGGTGCGGTTTACCCTGGATAACAGCCAGTTGCTGATGACCCAGGTGCGCGCCATGATTCGCGCAGCAGAAGGTATGGACAATCTGCGCATTCTGCTGCCGATGGTCAGTTCCACCAGTGAACTCGACGATTTTGCCGAGATTTTCCTTGATGCAATGGAACAGCTGGCAGCAGAGGGCTATACCGTTACCCGGCCGGCTTTGGGCGTTATGGTGGAGGTGCCGGCGGCTATTTCCCAGATCCCGTTCTGGGCGGGGAAAATCGATTTCATTTCGATTGGTTCGAATGATCTCAGTCAGTATCTGCTGGCACTGGATCGTGACAACCCCCGGGTCTCGGGCCGTTATGACCATGTGCACCCCGCGGTGCTACTGGAAATCCAGCGCATTCTCAAGCTGGCTGGAGATGCCGGAGTCCCGGTCAGTCTCTGTGGCGAGATGGCTTCAGATCCGGTGGCGGTCGTACTACTGCTGGGCCTCGGCATGCGCACGCTCAGTATGAGTGCGGCAAAATTACCCCAGGTAAAATGGTTGATCCGCACACTGCCTATTGCTTTAGCCGAGCGCCTGGCCCGCGATTCACTGATTTGCCATTATCCGGCGGATATTCGGAAACTGGTGCGTGCTGAACTCGAGAATCTCGGTTTGCATGAACTGTTTACATAGTGGGATGCGGTAGCCTGCAAAACCTCATTGCGTCATTTCTGACAACATAAACATACGGTAATTAATCTATGTCCAATCCTTTGCTGGTGGTGGACGATCTCGATGACATCAAAGGCTTTGGCTTCGATGATCGGGTCATCAGTTTTGAAAAATATCTGGAAGATCACCCCAAGAAGGGTGAGAAAAAGCTCAGCCTGATCAATCTCTGTGACAGTGAGAAATACCTGAGCAGGGGCTACTACTGTTCCCTGTTGGCCGAGGCCCGTGGACATCGGGTGATGCCCTCGGTGAATACCATCAACGATCTGCGCAGCAAGTTGTTGTATATGTCGCGGATCACCGGTGAGCTACTGCTATCCGGCTCCAATTCGGGGGTCGATGGGGAGAGAAAAACATTTTATGTCAATTTCGGGATTGCCTCGGACCCCGGCTTTTCCCGGTTTGGTCAGCGGCTGTTTTCTGTGTACCCGGCCCCCATGTTGAAAGTGGTGTTGTTCTGGTCTGGTGGCTGGCAAGTAAAAAGTATTGTGGCCATTTCACTGGACAAACTGCCAAAGATAGAGCGACCAAAATTTGTCGAAGCCATGCTGCAATTCAATGAAAAGCGCTGGCACAGCCCGAAAAAGAAGAAAGCCTATCGTTGGGAGCTGGGCATGTTGGTGGATCCCAAGGAAATGATGCCGCCCAGTAACAAGGAGGCCCTGAGCCGTTTCATCAAGGCCGCCGCCAAGTGCAATATCAATGCGGAATTGATCACCGCCAGGGATTATCCACGCCTCGGCGAATACGACGGCCTGTTTATCCGTGAGACGACCGCCATCGATCACCACACCTTCCGCTTTGCCCGCAAGGCGGAGATTGAGGGAATGGTCGTGATTGACGACCCGACTTCGATCCTGCGCTGCTGCAATAAAGTATTCCTGCAGGACGCCTTCACTTACAACGGCGTACCGGCACTGAAAACCCGGGTGTTTTCCACGCACACCGCCGATGATCTGGATGCCATTGAAAAAGAATTTGGTTACCCGGTGGTATTGAAAATTCCCGAGGGTTCCTTTTCCAAAGGTGTCTTTAAAGCTGCAAACCGCGAAGAGCTATCGATTCATCTCGACGACCTGCTGAAAACCACTGCACTGGTGTTGGTGCAGGAGTATCTCTATACCGATTTTGACTGGCGTATTGGTGTGTTCAATAACCGGCCTCTGTACGCGTGTCGTTACTACATGGCGCGCAATCACTGGCAGATCTACAACCACGGCAGTAAACGCTTCAACTCCGGTGGCTTTGAAACCCTGCCCACCTATGAAGTGCCCAGAGAAGTGCTGGATGCTGCACTGCGTGCGGCCAGGGTGATTGGCAATGGTCTATACGGGGTCGATATCAAACATCAGGGCAAACAGGCATATGTGATTGAAATCAACGATAACCCGAACATCGACTACAAGGTGGAGGACGCCTATCTGAGAGATGAGCTGTATATGCTGGTGATGGCGGAAATGGCCCGGCGTCTGGAATTGAAAGGTCGCTAGAAGGGTCGTCAGGAAACGGCAGTTGGCCGTCTGTAGGGCAACAAAGAAAAAAACCGGCCAATGGCCGGTTTTTTGGTGTTTCTGTACAGAGCGAACGTTATAGAACGAATCTGTGTGTGCAGGTTGAACGCTTAGCTGGCAGCCATTGCCTTCAACTGGGCATTCAATCTGCTCTTGTGACGGGCGGCCTTGTTTTTATGAATAATGCCTTTGTCGGCCATCCGGTCGATTACCGGTACCGCTGAATTGTAGGCGGCGGTTGCCGTGGTCACTTCGCCGGTAGCAATGGCGGCATAGGTTTTCTTGATATAGGTGCGTACCATGGAACGCAGGCCGGCATTGTGCTGGCGACGCTGTTCATTTTGACGTGCGCGTTTGCGTGCTTGGGGTGTGTTGGCCACCTGGGTGCTCCTCTCAATAATGAGTCTTGATTCAAGGCGCGGAAATATACAGGTTTTGGCGCGGCTTATCAACAGGTCCGGAACCACAAAATCTGCCAAATCGGGCTTGCTCGTCCGGGCTCCGCCCAATCAGTAACGCGGCTATCATCCCGCCAGCAAAATCACTATGATTTGCTCCTTGCGTTTAGCCATTGTCGGGACTGTGCCGGTTTGCAGCCAAAGAATTCAGACCAGTCAACTCCTCCGGAGTCCAAAGCCTCAGAACCCCCGGTAGCGCCGGGGCTGCTGCGTTCCAGTGGCGTGGTTGGCAGTATGACCATGCTGTCCCGGGTGCTGGGGTTGCTGCGGGATATGGTGTTTGCCCGGGTGATCGGTGCCGATGCGCTGGCCGATGCCTTCTTTGTTGCCTTCAAGATTCCCAATTTCTTTCGCCGACTGTTTGCCGAGGGTGCGTTTGCCCAGGCCTTTGTGCCGGTGCTCGGGGAGTACCGCGAAAAAGGCACGCCAGCGGCGGTCAAGGCCCTGCTGGATAGTGTGGCCGGCGTGCTGGGTTCGTCGCTGATTGTACTCACTGTAGTGGTGGTGATCGCCTCGCCGTTGGTCACGGCAGTGTTTGCCTTCGGCTTCTGGCTCGATTACCCGGACAAATTTAACGCCGCCAGCGATATGCTGCGGATCACTTTTCCCTATCTGATGTTGATATCCCTGACGGGCCTGGCCGGGGCGATCCTCAATAGTTATGACCGTTTTGCCGTGCCCGCTTTCACGCCAGCACTGCTGAATCTTACCCTGATAGCTGCGGCGCTGGTGGCTGCCCCCTGGTTCGATACGCCCGTATACGCCCTGGCCTGGGGGGTGCTGGTGGCCGGAGTGGTGCAATTGTTGTTTCAGTTGCCGTTTCTGGCGCAGATACACAGACTGCCGAATCCCAAAGTGGATTGGCGGGATGAAGGTGTGCGCAAGATACTGCGCCTGATGGTGCCAGCCATTTTCGGTGTCTCGGTCAGTCAGATCAATCTGCTGCTGGATACGGTGATTGCCTCGTTTCTGCCAACGGGGAGTATTTCGTGGCTGTATTATTCCGATCGGCTGTCTGAACTGCCGTTGGGTGTGTTTGGCATTGCCATCGCCACCGTGATTCTGCCCAGCCTATCCCGGCAACATGCTGCCCGCAGTACGGAAGTGTTCAGCCGTACACTCGACTGGGCCCTGCGCATGGTGCTGCTGGTCGCCATTCCAGCGGCGGTGGCGTTGATGATACTTGCCGAGCCGATTCTCCTGACGCTGTTCTACTACGGTGAGGTCATGACCCAGCGGGATATTGGCATGGCCACCCTCAGCCTGCGGGCCTATGCGGTGGGTCTGATTGCTTTCATGCTGATCAAAGTACTGGCGCCCGGTTATTTTGCCCGCCAGGATATGAAAACCCCGGTGCGTATCGGGATTATTGCGCTGGTCACCAACATGGTACTGAACATGGTGTTTGCGCTGCCCTTGCACCACTATTTCGGTATCGGGCATGTGGGGTTGGCACTGGCGACTTCGTTGGCGGCCATGCTGAATGCCGGGTTGCTATTTCGGGGCCTGTACCGTTTTGGTGTTTATCATCCCGTTTCCGGTTGGCCCCGCTTTTTACTGACCCTGTTGGGCGCAAATCTGGTCATGGTGCTGGTACTGTTGGGATTCACGGTTTACCTGGATCAATGGCTTCTCTGGGGGGGCTGGCAACGTGCCGGCTGGATGCTGTTGATCTGTTTCAGCGGCATGCTGGTGTACATCCTGTTTTTGCTGTTGGCTGGTATCCGCCCCTCTCATCTTCGTCATCGCTAGGGCCGTGCCGCAAAACTCTTGCCCTCGAAGTATCGCACCTGTTTTTCCCCCATTGGGCTGGGGTATACTGCCGCCTTTATTTTGCGATGAAAGCTGCCAGTGACCTCAAATCTGTGACCGGAAACCAGTGACCGGAAAAAAGCATCAGTTTATACGCGGATTGCACAATCTGCGTCCGGAACATCGAGGTTGTGTCGCGACGATCGGTTCATTTGATGGTGTTCATCTCGGCCATCGGGCAATACTGCAACAGTTGCGTGAAAAGGCAGCAATATACAGCCTGCCCTCTGTGGCGATTATTTTTGAGCCACAGCCTCAGGAATTCTTCTCTGGAGAACAGGCTCCGGCTCGCCTGATGCGTTTGCGCGAAAAGGTGGAAGCGCTGGTCAGCGAGGGGGTGGATCGGGTGCTTTGCCTGCAGTTCAACCGTTCGCTGCGCAGTTTGTCTGCCCGACAATTTATAGACAGAGTATTAATTGACGGGCTGGGTGTTCGCTGTCTGGTGGTCGGTGATGACTTCCGCTTTGGTCACGATCGCAGCGGCAATGACCAGCTGCTCAGGCAGGTAGGGGAACAGCAGAGTTTTGACGTGATCGATACGCATACTCTGCAGTATGGCGGTGAGCGAATCAGCAGTACGCGCATTCGTCGGGCGTTGCAAGACGGCGACTTTGCCCTGGCGGAAATGTTGTTGGGTCGCCCCTATCAGGTTACCGGCATAGTGGTTTACGGGCAGCAACTGGGTCAACAGTTGGGTATCCCCACTGCCAATGTGCATCTCTTTCGTTATCGTGCACCATTGAGCGGCGTGTACGTGGTGGAGGTGCTGCTGGGAGGCAACCGGCTGCCCGGTGTCGCGAATGTGGGCGTGCGCCCCACCGTGGGTGACCTGATAAAACCGGTGCTCGAAGTACACCTGCTGGATTTTGCGCAGCAAATCTACGGTGGAAGAATTCATGTGGAATTCAAAAAGAAAATACGGGAAGAGCAGACGTTTGATTCTCTCGATGCCATGGTAACGAAAATTCACAGTGATATTGCGCTGGCCCGGCAGTACTTTGCCGAGGTGTAACCCCGATGTTGGAAAACGATGACTGATTACAAAACTACCCTCAATTTGCCGTTTACCGAGTTTCCGATGAAGGCCAATCTGGCCCAGCGGGAGCCGGCCATGCTGGAATCCTGGCAGAGCGCCGGACTTTACGAAAAAATTCGCGAGCAGCGGCAAGGCAGAAAAAAATTCATTTTGCACGATGGCCCCCCCTACGCGAACGGCGATATTCATATCGGTCATTCGGTGAATAAAATCCTCAAGGATATTGTTGTCAAGTCGCGCACTTTGAGCGGTTATGACGCCCCCTACGTGCCCGGCTGGGATTGTCACGGGCTGCCGATTGAGCACCAGGTTGAAAAGAAAATTGGCAAGGCCGGCGTCAAGGTGGACACCCGGACATTTCGCCAGAAATGCCGGGAATATGCTCGCCGCCAGGTGGACGGGCAGAAAAAGGATTTTATCCGTCTCGGCGTGCTGGGCGACTGGGAAAACCCCTACCTGACCATGGATTATTCCTTTGAGGCGAATATCATCCGGGCGCTGGGCAAAATCATCGAAAATGGCCATCTGGTGCGCGGTTTCAAGCCGGTTTACTGGAGCGTGGTCGGCGCTTCCGCCCTTGCGGAAGCCGAGGTCGAATATCAGGACAAAATGTCTTTTTCCATCGATGTGGCATTCCCGGTGGTGGATAGCGAAGCCTTTGTGGCCGCCATGGACGATGTGTCCGGTGAAGGGCCGATTGCGGTGGCCATCTGGACCACCACGCCCTGGACCCTGCCGTCCAACCAGGCAGTCAGTCTCAGCCCCGAGCTGGATTATGTGCTGGTGCAATGCGATGCGGGCACCGGTGTCGGTCGCTTTCTGATGGCCGAAGAGCTGGTGCCTGCCGTGATGAAGCGCTGGGGTGTGGAGGATTATCGCGTTGTCGGTCATGTCAGGGGACAGCGGCTGGAAAACCAGCTGCTTCAGCACCCCTTTTATGATCGTCAGGTGCCGGTATTACTGGGTGATCACGTCACGACGGAGGCCGGTACCGGCTGTGTTCATACCGCCCCGGACCACGGTATGGAAGATTTTGTTGTGGCCAGTCAATACGGTATTGGCACACTGAATTATATTGATGACCATGGCCTGTTTCGTGACAGCGTGCCCCTGTTTGCCGGCGAGCATGTCTACAAGGTGGATGAAGCGGTTCTGGACTTGCTGAAACAGCGGGGTGCGCTGTTGTCCACGCATAAAATCACCCACAGCTACGCGCACTGTTGGCGAACCAAAACCCCGCTGATCTATCGCGCCACACCGCAGTGGTTTATCGGCATGCAGCAGAACGGCCTGCTGGGTAATGCCCTCAATGCAGTGAAAGATGTCACCTGGTATCCCTCCTGGGGGCAGGCCCGTATTGAGGGGATGCTGGAGAACAGTCCCGACTGGTGTATTTCGCGTCAGCGCACCTGGGGCGTCCCGATTACCCTGTTTATTCACCGCGAAACCGGCGATTGGCACCCGCGCACTACCGAGTTGATCGAGGCGGTTGCCCAGCGGGTTGAGCAGGAAGGCATTGACGCCTGGTTTGATCTGGATGCGGCGGAGTTGCTGGGTGATGACGCGGCAGACTATAGCAAGGTCACGGATACGCTGGATGTCTGGTTTGATTCCGGGGTTACCCATGCGGCTGTGCTGGATGCCCGCGAGCAGCTCGCCTATCCGGCGGATCTCTATCTGGAGGGGTCCGATCAGCACCGTGGCTGGTTCCAGTCCTCATTGAAGACGGCCATTGCCATCAAGGGCAGCGCCCCTTATCGGGCGGTGCTGACTCATGGTTTCACCGTGGATGCCGATGGCCGCAAGATGTCCAAATCCCTGGGTAATGTGATGTCGCCCCAGCAGGTCGTCAACGATCTGGGTGCAGATGTGTTGCGCCTGTGGGTCGCAGCGACGGATTTCAGTGCGGAAATGAGTGTTTCCGAGGAAATTCTCAAGCGCACCGCAGACTCTTACCGGCGTATCCGAAATACCGCCCGATTTCTGCTGTCAAACCTCAATGGTTTCGATCCGGCCCGGGATCTGCTGCCGGTCGAGGATATGCTGGCGCTGGATCGCTGGGCCGTGGGCCGAGCCGCCAGCACCCAGCGGGATATTCTCGCGGCCTACGATGGCTACCATTTCCATTCCATCTACCAGAAGCTGCACAATTTTTGTGTCACCGATATGGGGGGCTTCTACCTCAATATCATCAAGGATCGCCAATACACCTGTCAGGAGAACTCGCTCGCAAGGCGTTCCGCGCAGTCGGCGATTTACCATATTGCCGAGGCTCTGGTTCGCTGGATTGCCCCGGTGCTCAGTTTTACCGCCGATGAAATCTGGTATTTCATGCCAGGTGAGCGGGGCGAGTCGGTATTTATGGCGGAGTGGTGGTCGCTGCCATCCGTTGCCGGGGAAGCCATTCCCGACAGCGACTGGGCATTGATCGCCCGGGCCAGAAATGCGGTCAACAAGGTGTTGGAAGGCAAAAAAGAGACGGGTATACAGAAATCCCTGGAAGCCGAGGTGGTGCTGTATGCGGATGGTGAACTGGCCAGTGCACTGGCCAAACTCAACGATGAATTGCGTTTTGTGTTGATTACCTCCGAGGCCCGGCGGGCACCGCTCAGTGAGGCAAACGGCGCCGAATCCACGGAGCTTGAGGGTTTGCTGTTGCGTGTTGTCCGCACGTCCTATGCCAAATGTGTTCGTTGTTGGCACCACCGCGCCGATGTGGGTACGGCGGTTCAACACCCGGAGCTGTGTGGCCGCTGTCTGGAAAACGTGACAGGTGCCGGTGAACGGCGTCTGTTTGCGTGATCAAATACCAGTGGTAAATATCATGCAATCCCATGCTGGCTGGTATCTCCTGTCCGGACTGGTGATTCTGGTGGATCAGATTACCAAGTACTGGGCATCGGCATCGCTGGTTTATGGCCGGGCAGTGGAGTTGTTGCCCATACTGAACCTGACGCTGCTGCACAATCCGGGCGCTGCCTTCAGTTTCCTCAGTGAAGCGGGGGGGTGGCAGCGCTGGTTCTTTACTGTGGTCGCATTGGCAGTGAGTATTTTTATTGGGCTTTGGATGGCGCGACTCGGCAGGGGAAAAACCCTTTTGGGTATCGCGCTGGCACTGGTGCTCGGTGGTGCGATCGGCAATCTGCTGGATCGGGTGTTTCTCGGTTACGTGGTTGATTTTATCGACATCCATTATTTGAATTATCACTGGCCAGCATTCAATGTGGCGGATTCTGCGATTACAGTGGGCGCCATTTTGCTGGTCATCGAAAGCTTTTACAGTCACGACTCGTCTGCTGGAGGGCAAACAGATGGTTGATACACAGGATACTGGGCCAGAAACCATTGGGTCTGTAACCATTGGGCCGGACACGAGAGTAACACTGCATTTTTCCCTGGCACTGGAAGATGGCTCGGTGGTTGACTCCAATTTTTCCGGCAAGCCGGCAACCTTTTTGGTGGGCGACGGGAATCTGCTGAACGGGTTTGAGTCCGCCCTGTTTGGCCTCAGTGCCGGTGATGAGGTCGTGTTGGAGATTGATCCGGAACAGGGCTTTGGCCAGCACAACCCCAGCAATATCCAGCGCTTTCCCAAACAGGACTTTTTAAAACAGGGTTTTTTAAAGCAGGATTCTTTACCGCAAGGGGCTGCTGACGATATCGAGCTGAAGCCGGGGTTGATGCTGTCATTTGCCGATGCCAGTCAGGCCGAGTTGCCGGGCGTCGTGGTGGAGGTAGATGACGAACATGTCATGGTGGACTTTAATCATCCTCTTGCAGGCCACCGGATTACCTTCGCCGTGAAAATTCTTGATGTCACGCCGGCGGTGACCCATTAATGGAGATCAAGCTCGCCAATCCCCGTGGATTCTGTGCCGGTGTTGACCGGGCCATTGATGTCGTCAATCGGGCGCTGGACATTTTTGGTGCCCCCATTTATGTCCGTCACGAAGTGGTGCACAACAAGTTTGTGGTGGATACCCTCCGCGAACGCGGGGCCATCTTTGTCGAGGAACTCCATGAAGTGCCCGATAACGTGATTGTGGTTTTCAGTGCCCACGGCGTTTCACAGTCCGTGAGGCAGGAAGCCGAGTTGCGTCAATTGCAAGTCTTTGATGCCACCTGCCCACTGGTCACCAAGGTGCATATGGAGGTAGTGCGTTACAGCCACGAGGGGCGCGAATGTATCCTGATTGGTCATCAGGGTCACCCGGAGGTTGAGGGCACCATGGGTCAATATGAGGGCGTCAATGGCGGGCATATCTATCTGGTGGAAAATGCGGCGGATGTTGCTCGGCTTGAGGTCAGCGATCCGGAAAATCTCGCCTACGTTACCCAGACAACGCTGTCGGTTGATGATACCGCCAGGGTTATTGATGCCCTGCGGCAGCGTTTTCCTGCCATATCCGGCCCCAAAAAAGACGACATCTGCTACGCCACCCAGAATCGTCAGGATGCGGTCAAACAGCTGGCGCTGGAGTGCGATCTGGTGCTGGTGGTCGGCTCCCCCAACAGTTCAAACTCCAACCGTTTGCGGGAGCTGGCCGATCGCTGTGGTGCCGAGGCGCATTTGATCGATAGCGCGCAAGATATCATGCCGAACTGGCTGGTAGACAAAAAAGCCATTGGTGTTACGGCCGGCGCTTCGGCACCGGAAGTACTGGTTCGCGACGTCATCAACAAACTTGAAATGCTGGGTGCAAACCCGCCCACAGAAATTGCCGGTGCCACTGAAAATATCAGTTTTTCCATGCCGAGAGCGCTGCGTTTGCCCACTGAGTAGCGTAATTTTTTGCTTTTAGACGACCGTTCATCGTCGGATTTTTCCGAAAGGGGCATGTCAATAGCGTACGGTCAGCTCATTTGACCGGTAGTCGGATGGTCGCGAAAACACTTTTTTGATTTGCTATAGAGGCAGGTATGGAAAGATCCACGAAACAAAGCGGCTTCACCCTGATTGAATTGATGATTTCAATCGTCATACTTGCAGTTTTGCTGGGCTTGGCCGCGCCAGCATTTATCGAACTGGTGAGGGATAACCGCATTCAAACCAGTGCCGACCAGTTCTTCACCTCGTTGATTCTTGCCAGAAGTGAGGCATTGAAAAGAAACCAGCCTGTGGTGATGTGTAAAAGCACTGACGGTGAGAATTGCACCACCGCCGATGATTGGGCCGGGGGATGGCTGACCTATGCGGACGAGAATGCAGATGGTGCTCTCGATTCGGGTGAACCCGTCATAAATGCCCAGCAAGGACTGCCCGGCGGCTACACCCTCACCACCAAAGGCAGCAGTTTCACCAATCAGTTGACTTATCGACAGGATGGCAGCGCATCGGGTTTTGATACCTTTGTACTCTGTGATGCCAAGGGCGATACAGCCAGCGCTAAGGAGATTGTGATCAATATCGTGGGTCGTCCCAGAATGACCAAGACCACCGATAATTGTTCGCCCTGAAGTTATTTGCCCATAGGGTTGTTTGTACTTTTGCACCAGAGGGATCAGTGAGACAGTTAATGAGACGTTTATCCAGGGAAAAAGGCGTTGGGCTGATTGAAGTCCTGATAGCAGTGCTGGTGCTGTCTGTGGGTTTGTTGGGCATGGTAGCCATGCAGATCACGGCAAAAAGAAATTCCTTTGAGGCAGCGCAGCGTTCCATAGCCACCGGCCTGTCCAGAGATATTCTGGAAAGGATCCGCAGCAACCCCGGCGAAGTGGCCACCTATGTCAGTAATTTGGGGGGCGAGTCCATCACCACGGCGCCCGCGAGTTGCAATACCGGCATCTGCACACCCAACGCCCTCGCCCAGAGAGACCTGTACGAATGGGAACAGCTGCTCGACGGTGCGGCCGAGAAAATCACCATTGATGGCACTGAATTCAGCGCGGGGGGCCTGGTGGATCCCCGCGCCTGCATTACCAACAGTTCCGGCGTGGTAACCGTTTCCATCGTCTGGAAAGGGGTTGCTGAAATCAACAATCCCACTGCATCAAGCTGTGGTGAAGCCAGTGGTCTCTACGGAGCTGATAACAAACAGCGGCGTTTAATGGTGATGTCAACCTTTGTCACTGATCTCTGATCAGAACCGGTTAAGCATTGCCGGTTAAAGCGGGCCGGAAAAGCCGAACATATAGAGCAAACGGGATGTTAAAGAGAACAGGAATGAAGTTTTCCAGAATAGATCGCCAGCGCGGATTTTCGTTGATCGAGTTAATGGTCTCCATTCTGCTGGGCCTGTTTCTGACCGCAGGGGTTATCTCTGTGTACATCGACAGCAAAAGCAATTACCAGTCAGAGGATGAACTGGCCCGAATTCAGGAAAATGGCCGCTATGCGCTCGAGCTGCTGAAAAGAGAGTTGGCCCTGGTGGGATTTTTTGGCGGAAACCTCAATACCGGTGGCATCGCGCCCGGCACAGTTACCGCGGATTGCAGTGCCAACTGGACCCTGAACACCGATGAACCACTGGATTTTATCAATGATTTTGCTTCGTCACTGACCACGGTGAATGGCATCACGCTGGGCTGCCTGAGCAGTGCGGATATTGTGCCGGGGACCGATCTTGTCACGATCAAGCGCACCGCCGGGGATTTCACCCTGAAAAACGGCGTGTATAACGATGGGCTGACCAAGGCAGATGACAGCCAGTGGTATCTTCGCATGGCCGGTTTTGGCGATGTGATGGAATGGACCTACATCGACAGCAGTGGAGGCTTCGATTCGGCGGATGTCGGCCTGGGCTCGGAAGTAGCCTATTGGGAATACAATACCAATATCTTTTATATCCGGAACTATTCTGTCGATACCGACGATGGGGTGCCCACCCTTTGTGCAGAGCGGCTGGTGGGCGACAGCATCAGCAACCAGTGTCTGATCGAGGGTATAGAGGACATGCAGATCGAATTCGGCGTTGATACGGATGGCGATGGTGTTCCCAACCAGTTCAAGGCAGCGCCCACCGGTGCAGAGCTGGGTACCGCGGTGGTGGCCCGGATTTATCTGCTGGTCAGAAGCATTGATCCGGTGGCGGGCTACACCAATGAAAAAACCTACTCACTGGGTGAAAAGGCCGTGGCAGCGAAGAATGATCGCTACCTGCGCCGGGTGTTTACCACCACGATCCAGATGAGAAATACTACGCTGCCGGCCACCTGAGGTGAATTTGATGAAGACAATAGCCAAAAGTCCACCGCGCAGGTCTGCCAATGCTGGTGCCGTACTGCTGGTAGCCATGGTATTTATGTTGCTGTTGGCACTGGTGGCCGGCACGGTCATGCAAACCAGCATGCTGGAATTCCGTATGGCCGGTAACGACCAGTTTCGCGAGGAGGCTTTTCAGCAGGCTCAGGCGGTTGCTGCATCCATCACGGAAGATATTAACAATTTCCCGGTGTCCGGCGCGGTGGGCTACACCATATGTCAGGCCGGTAGCGCCAATCCGGATTGCAATATCACCACGTTAAATTACGACACCACGGTGGTGACTGATGCGGATCTGGTCAGCGCTCTGGTCACCAGAGAGGGGCCTCTGATACTGGAGACCTTTCCGGTCAGGTTGTCTGAATCACAGACCAGCAGCTCCCCCAGTTTTGATGCGGCAGTGTTTGAAGTTCAGGTTGAGTATAACGGTAGTGAAGAAGGACTGGGCAATGCGGCGATCGTGCAGGGCACCGCCGTCCGTATTGCCAGTTCGTCACAGTAAGGCCAGGGAGCAATGCGATGAAAAAGTTTGTTTATATGTGTCTGGTGGCGGGCCTGTTCACTCTGCCAAAAGCCTATGCGGATGATATTGATATTTACGTCAATGCCACGGTGGAGGGCAGTGAGCCCTATGTGATGCTGGATCTGGATTGGCGTCCCCCTCTCTTTGGCCCGCTTTGTGACTACGGCCCCAGTGGTGACTGTAAAGATATTATGAGTCCTGAGGCTTATGCTTTTCTGGAGAGTCGCGCAGATGGTGGATTTGTCAATCGGTTCGAAGGGTTTGTTGCGGTATTTCAGGCCATTGTCAGCAACCCCCTGTTTGACCCGATTTATATGGGTTTGATGATATCCAACTTCGATGAGGGAGGCACAATTCTCGAGGGCTACAAACAGCTTGGTACCGATAAAGAGGAACTTATCGCTACGATGAAGGCGATTCCCACTAATCCATCTCAAAGTACTACTCACCAACTTTTTGCCAAAGAGACTTACTTTGAGTGGCACCGCTATATCAATGGCCGGGCGATTTTTCGGGGCACATCAGTGGACGACAATTTTGGAGGTGATGCCAGCGCCCCCTCCTATGATGCGGATATTATCAGCGGAACAAATTATATTTCCCCGTTTGATGATCCCTCGGCCTGTCCCAAACTGTTTTCGATCATGATTGCCCTGAACACGGATCAGGGGTCCAATATAGCCAGCAATGAAATCAGGACTGAAATTCCTGTTCCCAAAAATAATCCCAGCTTTCCCGATATGCTGACAGCCATGCACGATCCGGAAACCGATCTGTTGTCTACTATCACTCAGGTAACGCCTTTGCAAAAAACCTGGGTCATCTCTGACGGAGTCAGTACAGGCACGATTCCTTCCTGGTCGCGGGCCGGTGGCACCGGTGCACCATTAGATTTAACGGATCCCGTTCAGTTGGAAAAGGACCTGACCGATGCCTTTAACGAGGTGATCAGTGTCAGTTCTACCTTTGTGGCGGCCTCGGTCCCCGTCAATGTGTTTAACCGCACCGATACACTGGATAATGTTTATGTGGCCCTGTTTGAGGCGCAGTCAACGTTGCGCTGGCCGGGTAATCTGAAAAAACTCAAGTTGGCGGATTCCGACCTTGACGGGCGTTTTGATGAAGTGCAGGACGCCAATGGTGAGCCGGGTTTTGAAAGTACGGGTAATGATATCGGTCGTATCACTTTCAATGCCCTGACCTTTTGGACGGACAAGGATGAATTGCCAGTCGAGGAAGGACTTCCCAATGAAGCCGACGGCAGAACCGTGAGCCGCGGCGGGGCCGGACAGAAAATCAAGGGTTTTATCGACGGCAATGGTGTTGTCGGTGAAACCAATGCTACCACCGGCGCCCGGCAGATGTTTGTCGAACCAGCCACCATCACTAACGGTGGCAGTAACTCCCTGGATCCTTTCAATGCGGATAACACCACCGCCGAGGCGCTTCATCCGTTTCTGTTGCCGGATCTGGCCGATGGTACGGACGTTCCACAGGCGCTGGAGTTAATCCAATGGGGCCGCGGGTTGGATATAGATGATGAGGATGCCGATGGCGAGACAGGCGATCCACGTCCGTGGTTGCTGGGCGATGCCATTCACTCCCGGCCACTGGCAATCAACTACGGTACCACCGGCAGCTACACCGAGGACAATCCGAATATCCGTATCTTTATGGGCACCAACGATGGTGTGTTCCATATTTTTGAAAACACTGAACCGGGCAGTCTGGGCACTGAATCCGGTGAAGAGGTGTTTGCTTTTTACCCGCGCGAATCTCTGGACAAAATTGCCCTGCGCCGCACCAATACGGAGTCGAGTAACAAAATGCGTTACGGGGTCGACGGCACCCCTGTGGCCCTGGTGATCGACAATAATCAGAATGGCAATGTTGAAACCGCCGATAACGACAAGGTCTACGTGTATGTGGGAATGCGGCGCGGCGGTAACAGTTACTATGCCTTTGATGTGAGTGATCCATCGGCTACACCCATCCTGAAATGGAAAATCAGCCAGACTGATGGCGGCGATTTTGACGAGCTGGGTATGACCTTTGCCACCCCGACAGTGGGCAAAGTGAAATTCGGCAGTACCTCGACCAATGTATTGATTTTTACCGGTGGCTATAACGGCGGCTGGAACGACGCCTACACCAGCCGGGTGGGCAAGGACCTGAACGACGCCGATGACGATGTGGGCAATGCCATCTATATCGTCAATACCGAAACCGGCGAATTGATCTGGAAAGCGGTGGGTGGCACCACCACCGGCGCATCCTCGTCATCTTCAGCCAGCGGCTTTGAATACACCCACGCGGACATGGTGGACAGTTTCCCTTCATCGGTCTCGGTGCTGAGCAATCTGAGCGGTGATATCCACCGCATTTATGTGGGCGACAGTGGTGGGGCCGTCTGGCGGGTGGATATCCCGGAGGTTTCCGACCCGGCGGACGTGGAAGAGAAATGGTTTGTGACCAAATTTGCCGAACTCGGCACCGATGGCGCCACCACGGATCGGCGGTTCTTCCATGAGCCGGACCTGATTGAGTCCTATGATGCCGGTGGCAATTTCGATGGTGTGCTGATTACCTCCGGTAATCGGGCAGGTCCGTTGGAAACCGATGTCAGCAACTATCTCTTTTACCTCAAGGATCGTTATATCGACAGTGGCAATACCATGGTGAAATCCAGAGAGCCCCTGGTCATCGACGATATTTCCGACCAGACAGCCTGTGTTACCGGTACCGAGGGCAGCTGTAATGCCAGTCTTCCACTCGGCTGGAAGCTGCAATTGACCGATGCCGGTGAAAAAGGTTTGGCGACCCCGCTGGTGGATTCCGGTCTGGTGTTTGTCAGTACCTATGCGCCTACCGATGTCAGCGAAGATGTCTGCGGTGTCAGTGAAGGCGGCGGCTCTGTGTATGTGCTGAATCTGGTGGATGGTACAGCGCCGTTCAACGATCAGCGCAAGTACTATGTCGGCCCCGGTATCCCCCCTGGTGCACTGACTCTGGGGGATGAGATCTTCTTCCCCGGTGGCGGTATCAATCTGGGGGATCTGGACGGTGATGGCATTGACGATGGTCGCAAGAAGCTGTTCCAAAGCCTGGGTAAAAACCTCTGGATCATGTACTGGCGCGAGCCGGGTATTGATGATCTGTAAGCAAACCTGACGAGAGCCGATGATGCAAAATTTTCCTGTTCAACAAAAGCGGTCGTTTGGTTTTACGCTGATCGAACTGATGGTGGTGATCGCGATTGTGGCCCTGCTGGTGATGGTGGCGATGCCAGCTTACGACGGCTACGTGCGTAAGACCCAGAGGAGCATTGGCAAGGCTGAATTAATGTCGGTGATGGCGCGTCAGGAGCAGTTCTTTGTCAATAACAAGCAGTATGCGACAACCCTGACCGACCTGGGATATACCGCCAGTCCCTATGCCATCAATCGCGATGGCGATGAAGTGGCGGTAACCGCGGCCAGCCGGATCTACCAGATCGCCATATCGGACGCGACTGTGGCAGCATTTACCCTGCAGGCCATACCGCAGGGTAGTCAGGCGAAAGATACCCAGTGTGGCACGCTGCAAATCACTTCGGTTGGCGTGAAGAGTATCGTCGATGGCTCGGGTTCGGTATCGGACTGCTGGTAATGACGTTACTCGATACCGTATTTCTTCAGTTTGTGGCGAATCTGCCGGAAGCTGATGCCGAGTTTGTCCGCGGCGGCTGTTTTGTTCCAGCGATTTTGCTCCAGGGCTGAAACAATAATCTGTTTTTCCACCTCACCCAGATAATCATCCAGTGAGGCAAAACCCGCCGCGGCAAAGTCTCTGGCTCCCCGGTCGTGGACTTCTGCCTTGCTGAGCAAGCGGGTGTCCGGCAAGCCGAGATGTTCCGTGTCGATCCGTGTGCTGTCGCACAGGGTAAAGGCTCTCTCCAGGATATTTTCCAGCTCCCGGATATTGCCGGGAAAAGGGTGCTGTTGCAGGCTGGTCAGAGCGCTTTCGGAGAGACTGGGCGCTATGATCCCCGCTTCCCTGGCAAATCGTTCGAGGAAATGGTTTGTCAGCAGTGGAATATCCTCTTTTCGATCGCGCAGGCTCGGCACAGCCAGCTCAATGACGTTGATCCGGTAGTAGAGATCCTGGCGAAACAGGTTTTTTGCAATCTCTGCCGACAGGTCCTTGTGGGTGGCACTGAGGATGCGCACATCGACCGGGATTTCCTCTTCTGCCCCCACCGGGCGGATACTTTTTTCCTGAATGGCCCTCAGCAGTTTCACCTGCATTGGCAGGGTCAGATCCGCCACTTCATCCAGCAGCAGGGTGCCGCCATTGGCGGCCTGGAACAGCCCCTGCTTGTCCTGATGGGCGCCGGTAAAGCTGCCTTTTTTATGACCGAAAAATTCACTTTCCATCAATTCAGAGGGAATCGCCCCGCAGTTCACCGGGATAAAAGGACCGTTGGCTCTGGAGCTGAGATAGTGGATGGCTCTGGTCACCAGTTCCTTGCCGCTGCCGGATTCGCCACTGATAAAAATCGGTGCCTGGCTGCGCGCCACCCGTCGAATCTTTTGTTTGAGTAAATCGATAGCGGGCGATTCACCGAGCAGCACGGTTTCCGGTGTGGCCGGGTTGGGCACCTCGCGCTTTAATTGCAGTGCAGATTGGACAATGCTCCGCAACCGTATCAGTTGCAGGGGTTTGGAAATAAAATCGAAGGCACCTTTTTTCAGGGCATCGATAGCGATTTCCATATTGCCATGGGCGGTGATCATGGCCACCGGCAGGTGGGGGGCGATGGTCTGTATATGATCGACCAGTTCCAGCCCGTTGCCGTCGGGCATTTTCATGTCGGTGAGACAGAGGTCGAATTCCTCGCTCTCGAGCAATTTTCTCGCTTTGGCCAGTTTGGCTGCGGTGACCACTTCCAGTCCCATTTGCTCAAGCGTTATTGTGAGTAGCTCCCGGATATCCGGTTCGTCATCTACCACCAGTACGCGTTTTTTCATCATGACTGCGGCCTTGGTAATATCCGTTCAGGGCGAGAGAAACCTATGCGAAAGTAACTGTTTTTCGGCTCGTCGCCAAAGTAATTCAGCGATGCGTAGTTTACCCCGCAAAGTTCTTTGGCCAGATAGAGGCCCAGCCCTGAACCCTCGTGTGAGGTGGTGAAAAAAGGTTCAAAGATAAATTCCTGATCTTCGACGGCAACCCCCGGTCCATCATCAAACACGTCCAGAAACGGCAATTCCGAAGCCGTATCCTTTGATACCACCAGCCTGATCCGGCGCTGCCCGGTGGCCTGCTCGCTGAAACGCAGACCGTTGTCCACCAGGTTGGTCAGTATCTGGGCCAGATGGCCCGGGTCAAAGAAAATCCGGGTGTCCTGGCTGAGGCTCTCGATCTCTATGACGCAGGGGTCGCGCTGGGTATCCATGAATTCATTGCGGAATTTTTTCAGCCATTGCAGTAGCCAGATTTTCTGAAATTCGGGCATCTTCTGCCGCGAGAGTTGTAGGACATTTTCCACGATCTGGTTTACCCGAAGGGAATGGCGCTGAACGATATCCAGCAGTTTGGCCTGGCTGTTGTCGGTGATCTGTTCTGCGAGCAATTGCGACGCGTGGCTGATGGCGCCTAGGGGGTTGCGGATTTCGTGGGCAATGCTGCCGGTCAAGCGACCGAGTGAGGCGAGTTTCAGTTGCTGGGCGTGTTGCGAAAGGGAGCGGGTGTCCTCGAGAAAAATCAGGGTCTGCTTGTTTTCTCCCTGGTGAAGCGAGGTGAAGTTGGCCTGGATTTCGATGGATGAAGCCGAGGTTTTGAAGGTCGGGGTTCGCAGCCAGCGGTAGGTTTTCCAGCGATCGAGCTGTTGGTAAAGTGGCATGATCAGGCTGATTGGTTGGCCGACCCCGAGGGGTTTCTCCGGTTGCTGTCCATCCAACAGTTGAATGGCGGCACTGTTGATCAGTTTGATGTTGTCCTGCCGGTCGACCACCACAATGCCGGTGCGCATCCGTTTGACAATCGATTCATTGAGTTGCTGTAGCTGTTCGCTCTCAATGGCTTTTTCCGCTGCGATAGTTTGGGCGAGGCGGATTCTCTGGGTGAGCACCTGGAAAAGCAGGGCCGTGGCGAACAGCAGTATGCCGAGAATTCCGGCGGGGAAAATGGATTCCCGGCTTTGGCCGAGAATCATGCTCGTCGAGAGCGTTTCCAGCATCACACAGATGCTGGCGGTGGCCGCCAGTAGCAGTGCCAGTTGGCCGGCCACCAGAATGCTGCCTGCGGCGACAGTGGCCAGCATCAGGAACCCCAACCCGCTGTCCAGCCCGCCACTGGCGTGCATCATCAGCGTGATTGCCACCATGTCGGTCAACAGTATAAAGAACAGCATCTGGATGCCGGGCGTTGCCCGATAGACTTTCAGGGAAATCAGTGACAGCAGACACAGCGCGGTGTAGATGCTGACGGTTCCCAGAAAAAGTCGGGGTATTTCGGCGCCGAGAATTCGGGTAGCAAGGCCGGTCAGGTACATTGTCAGCAAAGCGCTGGACAGAATGACCCGGTAATAGCCGTATACCTTGAGCAGGCTGTCCGGTGCCGGCGGGGTGGTCACTTTGCCGATATTGAGTTGCATGGGGGGTGCTGATTACTGGTCGTAAATGGTAGGAATCGGGACACGCTTGTGCTGGGTGTTCTGGTAGATCTCGATAATCCGGTTCACGACCGCCTCACTGACAGGCTTGGCCTCCAGAAAATCATCCAGTTCATCGTAGCTGATGCCGAGGGCCTGTTCGTCGGCTTTCTGTGGAGCAAGGCATTCCAGATCGGCCGTTGGTGTTTTGTTGACCAGGCGTTCAGGTGCGCCGAGGAAAGCGGCCAGCTCCCTGACCTGCCGTTTGTTGAGGCCGAACAGGGGCGCCAGGTCACAGGCACCGTCACCCCATTTGGTATAAAAACCCGTGACGTTCTCTGCCGAATGGTCAGTGCCGAGCACCAGTCCGCCCAGCAAGCCAGCGACCTGGTACTGGATAACCATGCGAGTGCGGGCTTTGGTGTTGCCTTTGGCGAAGTCCATTTGCGCGGTTGAAGCCATCAGCAGCCTGTGACTGTCCAGCGCACCGAGCACTTCTTCGTGAATGGCTTCCACAGCCGGCTTGATATTGACGATTAGACATTCAGTCGGATTGATGAAGTCAACCGCCAGCTGGGCTTCATACTCATCAGCCTGGATGCCAAATGGCAGCCGCACAGCAATAAAGCGATAGAGAGGCTCGCCCTGTTCCTGATTCAGTTGCTCGACGGCCAGTTGCGCCAGACGCCCACAGGTTGTTGAGTCAATTCCGCCACTGATGCCCAGCACCAGATTGCACAGGCCTGAGCCGCTCAGTATCGATTTGATAAAGTCAATGCGTCGGGTGATCTCGTAAGCCGGATCAATATTGGGCAGGACTTTCATCTCCTGCAGAATAATGGTGGCATCTGGCGTTGGCATCGCTGTTTTCTCCGGATAGGGTTGACCGATGCCGAGTGAACTTCCCGTACATCAACGTTCATCAAGAATAACGGATTTTTGCAACAGATTGGACCGCAACCGCTTAATTTACCCGTTTGAAAAACCGGTCCATAAAAGCGGATAAGGGAGCAAATGCTCCTTTATTGGGTTGATATTTTCAATCAGAGGCTGTGAGTACCTCTATCAATCGAGTACACCCAGGGTCAGCCAGCTGAGCCAGGATCGTTTTTCTCCGCTGTCTGACAGATTGCGATAACGCTCGTTGAATACATGGCGGGAATCAAATCTGGGTGGCTCCGGGTGATCGTAGAGACCGAAGGTCATTTTGTTCAGCCAGGTTGGCTCGATAAAGTGGGGATCTTCCTGGTACTGAAATTGACCACTGGCATCCAGCGCCGGGTGCTGGGGGTAGTTGGCGGCAAGCAGCTCTGCCGCATCTGCCGCGAGCTCTTCCATCTGCATGAAGTGATAGGCCTGTGCCATGACGGCCAGTCCGTCGGGCACTGCGGGGGTTTTCTGGAAATTTTCAACCACATAACGACCGCGGTTGGCAGCGGCCAGATAGGCGCCCCTCAGAAAATAGTAGTTGGCGGCATGTATCTCGTGACGGGCCAGGATATTGCGCAGGTAGACCATCCGTTTCCGGGCGTCCGGTGCGTAAGCGCTTTCGGGGAGGCGGTTGATCAGTTCATTGAAGGTGACAAACGAGTTGCGAGCAGAGCCGGGGTCGCGCTTGGTTTCATCCGTGGGAAGAAATTGCTCAAAAAACCCCTTACTCTGAACAAATGAGGCCAGGCCTTTCAGGTAGTAGGCATAATCCACATTGGGGTGTTGGGGATGCAGGCGGATAAAGCGGTCGGCGGAGGCAATGGTGGCTTCATAATCCTGAGATCTGAAGTAGGCGTAAATAAGCTCCAACTGTGCCTGCTCAGCGTAGTCGCCAAACGGGTACTGCGCTTCCAGTGCTTCCAGGTTTTCAATCGCCTGAAACCAGTAACCGGAGCCCAGTTCTTGCTGGATTTTTTCAAAGAAGTCTGCCTCGGTATAACCGGAGGTATCTGTTTTATCTCCATCCTTGTCATCACCACCTCCGAGCCAGGCACAACCACTGGTCAGAAAAACCGAGCAAACAAACAGAAGGGCGGGAATTCGCATGGAATGATTGAATCCTGGTGAGTCAATGGTGAAAGTGTTTTTATCGGCTGAAGTAAAGCCTGTAAGATGGACTATTTAACCACAGCCCAGAGCGGATTCAAAACCTCAATGACTGAACCTGTTGTTCTCAATGCTATTGTTCCAGAGACCTTTGGTGGTGCCCGGGTTGACCAGGTGGCTGCCGAGTTGTTCAAGGGCTTTTCCCGCTCTCGTTTGCAGCGCTGGATCAAGGAGGGCGATCTGCTGATTGATGGCAGATCCTGTCGTCCACGCGATCGGCTATTTGGTGGAGAGAAACTGACGGTGAGGGCGGAGCTGGAGCCGGAGGGCGAGTGGTCAGCCGAGCCGATTGCGCTGGACATCGTTCATGAAGATGAGCACTTGCTGGTGATCAACAAGCCGGCCGGGCTGGTGGTGCATCCGGCCGCCGGCAATTATCAGGGCACTCTGCTGAACGGCCTGATTCACCATCTGCCGGGCAATGAAAACATTCCCAGAGCCGGGATTGTGCATCGGCTGGATAAAGACACCACCGGTCTGATGGTGGTGGCGAAAACGCTGGCTGCCCACCAATCGCTGATCCGGCAGTTGCAGGACAGAACCGTGAGTCGTGAATACGAGGCAGTCGTGCCGGGCGTCATGACGGGCGGCGGAACAGTCAACAAGCCAGTGGGTCGACACCCGCAGGTGAGAACCAAAATGGCGGTGCTCGATCATGGCGGCAAGGAGGCCATTACTCATTATCGGGTGATCGAGCGGTTCGTCGGTCATACCCATATCCGTCTGAAACTGGAAACCGGGCGAACCCATCAGATACGGGTGCATATGGCCTCAATCGGCTACCCGCTGGTGGGCGATACTACCTACGGTGGCCGTTTAAAACTGCCGAAAGGGGCCTCTGCCGATCTTCAGGATACCCTGCGCGCATTCAGGCGACAGGCTCTGCATGCTGCCAGACTGGCGTTGATACATCCGCAGACAGAAACGCTGGTCGAATGGCAGGCAGCGGCCCCGCAGGATTTCAGGCATCTGCTGGATGCGCTGCGGTCCGATCATGCACAAGCTGATTGATCCAATGCCGGTCATCCTCCCGGATTGGCCCGCTCCCTCCTCTATTAAAGCTGCCGTCAGCACGCGTCGAGGAGGGGTATCTGCGGGACCCTGGCGAAGCCTGAACCTGGCATCTCATGTTGGAGACAATGACCTTTCTGTTCAGCAGAACTGGCAATTGCTGGGCGCGTTGCTTGGTCTTCCCGGTGCCCCGCAGTTGCTGGAACAGGTTCACGGTATTGATCTGATTCAGGCACAAAATGACGGCGTTATTCGCCGTGCGGATGCCTGTTACAGTGATCGCCGAGAGGTGGTTTGTACCGTGATGACAGCCGATTGTCTGCCGATCCTGATCTGCGACAGAGCCGGCATGGAGGTGGCGGCTGTTCATGCCGGTTGGCGTGGCTTGGCCGGGGGTATTGTGGCCAGTGTGGTCAGGCAGTTCAGAAGCCGGCCCGACCAGCTGCTGGTGTGGCTTGGGCCAGCCATTAGCCAGCCTCATTTCGAAGTGGGCGAAGACGTGTATCGGGCATTTCTTGCCAACGCACCGACGTGGGGCTCGACGCAACAGGTTGATGCCTGTTTTATCAGAACCGGTTCTGACCGCTGGCATGCAGACATTTATGCGCTTGCCCGACTGGCGCTCTCGGCAGAGGCCGTTACCCAGGTTTATGGGGGCGACTGCTGTACTTTTGCGGACCCCGAATCTTTTTACTCCTATCGCCGCGACGGTCAGACCGGACGAATGGCCAGCTTGATCTGGATCAGTTAAACCCCGCCATACGCTTGAATTCCAATGGCCGGCCCCAATTATATGTTCTAACAAACATTATTGAGGTTGATTATGCGGTTTGACCGTTTTACCAGTCACTTGCAAAGTGCAATTTCCGATGCGCAATCGATGGCGGTGGGCCGTGATCATACGGCGATTGAGCCTGTCCATCTGGTGTTGGCGCTGTTGAGCCAGCAGGGTGGTGCCATCGGGCCCATGCTCCGTCAGGCGGGATTTGATCTTGCCGGACTGAAAGCCGAACTTACCCGGCAACTGGATCGGTTGCCAAAAATCCAGTCTCCCACTGGCGATATCACCGTTTCACTTGAGCTAGGGCGATTGTTGAATCTGGCGGACAAGCAGGCCCAGCAACAGGGCGACCAATATATTTCCAGTGAGGCGGTGCTGTTGGCTGCCTTTGAGGACAAAGGCGATATTGGCAAGTCTCTGGCCAAATTTGGTGACAAGGGCAAACTGAAAGCTGTGGTGGAAAAAATTCGTGGAGGAGAGGCAGTGACAGATCCGGATGCTGAAGGCAGCCGTCAGGCATTGGAAAAATACACCATTGATCTCACCGACCGCGCCGAACAGGGCAAGCTGGATCCGGTGATCGGCCGGGATGATGAAATTCGCCGTACCATCCAGGTATTGCAACGCCGCACCAAGAACAACCCGGTGCTGATCGGTGAGCCCGGTGTGGGTAAAACCGCCATTATCGAGGGATTGGCGCAACGCGTCGTGAATGGTGAAGTTCCGGAAGGGTTGAAGGATAAACGTGTGCTGTCCCTCGATCTGGGGGCGCTGCTGGCAGGGGCCAAGTTTCGCGGTGATTTTGAAGAGCGGCTCAAGGCGGTACTCAATGAGCTCGGCAAGCAGGAGGGCCGGATTATCCTGTTTATCGATGAGTTGCACACCATGGTCGGTGCGGGTAAAGCCGAGGGAGCCATGGATGCAGGGAATATGCTCAAGCCTGCCCTGGCCCGTGGTGAGCTGCACTGCGTCGGCGCCACCACGCTGGATGAATATCGCAAGTACATCGAAAAAGATGCGGCGCTGGAGCGGCGTTTTCAAAAGGTTCAGGTGGATGAGCCCAACGAAGAGGACACCATTGCCATTCTGCGGGGCCTGAAGGAGCGCTATGAAGTCCACCATGGGGTGGATATCACGGACTCTGCGATTGTCGCTGCGGCCAAACTGTCGCAGCGCTACATCACTGACCGCCAGTTGCCGGACAAGGCGATTGATCTGGTGGACGAGGCGGCCAGCCGTATTCGTATGGAAATTGACTCCAAACCGGAAGAAATGGATCGTCTGGAACGGCGTCTGATTCAGCTGAAAATGGAGCGGGAAGCGATCAAGAAGGAAGAGGATGAAGCATCCCGTAAACGGTTGGAGAAAATTGAAAAGGATATTGAGTCAATCGGCAGGGAATATACCGATCTTGACGAAATCTGGAAAGCTGAAAAAGCCGCTGTACAGGGTTCTGCAAAGATCAAGAGCGATCTCGAGCAGGCCCGCATCGATATGGATGCCGCCCGGCGTGCCGGCGACCTGACGAAAATGTCGGAACTGCAATATGGCCGCATTCCAGAACTGGAAAAGCAGTTGGCTGCGGCCAGTGAAGCGGAGACCCGCGAGACGCATTTATTGCGCAACAAGGTGACCGAGGAAGAAATTGCCGAGGTGGTTTCCAAATGGACCGGCATCCCCGTATCCAAGATGCTGGAGGGAGAACGGGAAAAGCTGTTGCGTATGGAAGATGCCCTGCACAAACGGGTGATAGGTCAGCAGGAAGCCGTGGTGGCGGTGTCCAATGCTGTGCGCCGCAGTCGGGCCGGGCTGTCCGACCCCAATCGCCCGAACGGTTCCTTTCTGTTTCTCGGCCCCACCGGAGTGGGTAAAACCGAACTCTGCAAGGCGTTGGCGGAATTCCTGTTTGACAGCCCTGATGCCATGGTGCGGATCGATATGTCGGAGTTCATGGAGAAGCATTCAGTGGCCAGACTGGTGGGTGCACCTCCCGGTTATGTGGGTTACGAAGAGGGCGGTTACCTGACCGAGGCAGTGCGGCGTCGTCCCTATTCAGTGTTGCTGCTGGATGAGGTGGAAAAAGCACATCCCGATGTATTCAATATTCTGTTGCAGGTGCTGGATGACGGCCGGCTGACCGATGGCCAGGGTCGCACGGTGGATTTCCGCAACACCGTGATTGTGATGACCTCCAACCTGGGCTCTGACCGGATTCAGGCGGTGGTGGAAGATCACTCATTCGATACCATCAGTTTTGATGGAGGGGCCGGCGATCAATTGTCGGATGACTCCACCACCAACGAGAATCGCTACGAGGCCATGAAACAGGCGGTGATGGAAGTGGTGGAAGGGCACTTTCGTCCGGAGTTCATCAACCGGATTGACGAAGTGGTGGTATTCCATCCGCTGGGCCGGGATCAGATCAAGGGTATCGCTCAGATTCAGCTCGGCTTGCTGACAAAACGGTTACAGGAACGGGATTTGTCGTTGCGCCTGTCCGATGAGGTGATGAATAAAATCTGTGAAGCAGGCTTTGATCCGGTTTACGGCGCCAGACCGCTGAAAAGAGCGATTCAACAATTGCTGGAAAACCCGCTTGCACAGGCGGTGCTGGGTGGCAGTTTCGCGCCGGGTACTCTGATTGACGCGAGCCTGTCCGGGGATAAGGTGGTGTTTGCAGCGGCCTGACCGGGTTAATCCCCCAGGCTTTGCCGAAGGGGATTAACCGCAGTGTCAGCTTGCGGCAGCCACTTTCTTCATCCTGCCCAATCCGGTTGGCAGGACTCTATTCGCAGAACTCACTGATTTCCTGGCGTGATTTTGCCTGCCATTCCTGGTGCTCCTCGGCTGTCAGATACCGCTCTTCACCGCTTTTATCATCGTTGATCAGTACGCGGGGGTGTGTTTCGAGACCGCCGAGACGTTTTTTGGCGAGGTCGCAATTGGCGCGTTTTTCCTCAGCGGTGTAAGCCGGCTTGGGCTCGGTGTTGGTGCTTACCCGGTCCTTCCTGGGCGAGGTTTCTTCGCCGTTGTTCTCATCTTCAGACTCGTCAGTGTCAGCGCTTTCTTCGGCTGTTTTCTGCTGTTTGAGCTTGATGACTTCTGCCTGTTCGTCTATTGGCGGTTTCTCAGAGAAATGCCATGCGCCACTGGCATCCTGCCATTTGTAGACCTGTGCCGCATGCAAGGGGAGGCACAGGGTTGTTGCCAGCACAGCGAGAGCGAGGTTGTTGATGTGTTTCATGTCTGTGAACCTTCCGTGAGCCTGTTGTGTCGGTTGAAAGCCGTATTAACTGTTGTCCATCATAGCGGATTTAGTGCTGAAGTGTTGAGTACGAGGTAGCAAAACAGGTGATATTTCCGAGTGTTAGCCACAATAATGGCTTGACTGGTTGAAGCGGAGAAAATAAAGTGGATGACTCTGTGGACTTGCCAATTGTCCGCTAATTGGTTCCTTGCCAATTTGCCATGTGAGCGTAAGCAGCGTTCGCCGGGCGTCCAGACAGGTTTGTTTATCCACGGACCTGACGCACCGAGTATCACGACCTTGTCGTCGGTAGCGTAATTGCACTTGCAAATCTGTGATGTCATAGCGTTGTGTTTATTTCGCCCCGGCGGAGGAACCGACTTTATGGCTGTTTGATTTTGAGGATTTGCACAGTGGAATTACTGTCTGGCGGTGAAATAGTCATCCGCGCACTGAAAGATGCCGGCGTTAAATACATCTGGGGCTATCCCGGTGGCGCTGCGCTCCATATTTACGATGCCCTGTTCCAGCAAACGGATGTCCAGCATATCCTGGTTCGCCATGAGCAGGCGGCTGTCCATGCGGCGGACGGTCACTCCCGTTCTACCGGGGAGGTGGGAGCTGTGCTGGTGACATCCGGTCCGGGTGCTACCAATGCCATTACCGGTATTGCCACTGCCTACATGGATTCCATTCCTCTGGTGGTCATTTCCGGTCAGGTGCCGAGAGAGAAAATCGGTGAAGACGCCTTTCAGGAAACCGATATGGTGGGGATTTCACGCCCCATCGTAAAGCACAGTTTTTTGGTCAAGGATGCCAGCGAGATCGCCGGTATCATTGCCAAGGCCTTCTTTATTGCGGGGTCGGGCCGGCCGGGTCCTGTGGTTGTCGATATTCCAAAAGATGTGACTGATCCCAATCACCGGGTGCCCTATGAGTATCCCGAAAAAGTCAAAATCCGTTCTTATCAGCCTACCAGCAAGGGGCATTCCGGCCAGATCAAGCGGGCCATTAAAACATTGCTGGGGGCCAGGCGTCCGGTTATCTACAGCGGTGGCGGCGTGATTCTGGGCGAGGCTTCATCCCAGTTGACGGAGTTGGCCCGTCTGATCAATGCGCCGGTCACCAATACCCTGATGGGCCTGGGCGCTTTCCCGGGCTCGGATCCACAGTTTGTCGGCATGCTCGGTATGCATGGCACGTTTGAAGCCAATACGGCAATGCATCACGCCGATGTGATTCTGGCCGTCGGGGCCCGCTTTGATGACCGGGTAACCAATACAACCGGCAAATTTTGTCCCTCGGCAACCATTATTCATATCGACGTGGATCCCACGTCCATCGCAAAAACCATCAAGGCGGACATTCCGATTGTCGGTGCCTGCGATGTGGTATTGCAGGAGATGCTGGAGCAGTTCCAGGATAGCGGCAAGCGACTTGATGAAAAAGCGATGGCGGACTGGTGGAAGCAGATTGATGAGTGGCGCGACCGTCATGGTATTTATACCCGGTCCCGCTATGAGGCCAGTGGCGGCACTACCATCAAGCCACAGGATGTTATCAAGTCGTTGTATCGGGCAACCGGGGGTGACGCTTTCGTCACGTCGGATGTAGGACAGCACCAGATGTTTGCCGCCCAGTATTACCTGTTCGACCAGCCGCGCCGCTGGATCAACTCCGGTGGTCTCGGCACCATGGGTTTCGGGCTGCCCGCAGCCATGGGCGTGCAGTTGGCTCATCCCGACGCCATGGTGGCCTGTGTCACCGGAGAAGGCAGTATCCAGATGTGTATTCAGGAGCTGTCGACCTGTACCCAGTACGGTCTGCCGATCAAGATTATCAACCTGAACAACCAGGCGCTGGGTATGGTGCGCCAATGGCAGGATATGCAGTACAGCAGTCGTTACTCTTCCAGCCTCTACGAAGATTCTCTGCCGGATTTCATTAAATTGGCGGAGGCCTACGGCCATGTGGGTATCAAGGTGACGAACTTCGATGAACTGGATCAGAAGATGGATGAGTGTTTCAGCCTTAAAGACCGTGTGGTGTTTATGGATATCTACGTCGACCGTTCTGAACATGTGTACCCCATGCTGGTGGCACCGAACGGTTCCATGCGTGATATGTGGCTGAGCAAGACGGAGCGCACCTGATGAGACGCATAATTTCAGTTTTGATGGAAAATGAACCGGGTGCGCTGTCGCGTGTGGTGGGCCTGTTTTCCCAGCGCGGTTATAACATTGATACCCTGACGGTGGCCCCCACCGACGATCAGACATTGTCGCGTCTGACGCTGACCACCCACGGCAACGATCAGGTGATTGAGCAGATTACCAAGCATCTCCACAAGTTGATTGATGTGGTCAAGGTGGTTGATCTCACTGAAGGGCCACACATCGAGCGCGAGTTGATGCTGCTCAAGGTGAAGGCTTCCGGCCCGCATCGCGCCGAGATCAAGCGTTGTGTAGATATTTTCCGCGGCCAGATTATCGACGTCAGCACCAATGCTTATACCGTACAGATTGTTGGCAACAGTGATAAACTCGACGCCTTCATTCAAGCGATTGCCGGTGCCGAGATACTCGAGGTTGTTCGTTCCGGCGTTTCCGGGTTGTCCCGCGGGGAGAAAGCACTGCGACTTTAACCCTTTCCATACAGGATGCAGGGCGGCTAAAAACAACCGCCGTGGATTGTGTACCGTTTCAGATTAATTAATAAGACAGGTGAAAAAATGCAAGTTTATTACGATAAAGACTGTGATCTATCCATCATTCAAGGCATGAAAGTGGCCGTGATCGGTTATGGCTCCCAGGGGCACGCTCATGCGCTGAACCTGAAAGATTCCGGAGTGGATGTGACGGTGGGTCTGCGTCCCGGTTCACCGACCGCAGCGAAGGCGGAAAAAGCCGGTCTGGCTGTCAAAAGTGTTCCCGATGCCGTTGCAGCCGCGGATCTGGTGATGATCCTCACCCCCGACGAGTTCCAGTCCCAGCTTTACAAGAATGAAGTCGAACCCAATTTGAAAAAAGGCAGCACGCTGGCCTTCGCCCACGGATTCGCCATTCACTACAATCAGGTAGTCCCACGCAGTGACCTGGATGTGATTATGATTGCGCCAAAGGCCCCTGGCCACACCGTGCGCAACGAGTTCACCAAGGGTGGTGGCATCCCCGATCTGGTGGCGATTTTCCAGGATGCGTCCGGCAAGGCGAAATCCGTCGCGCTGTCCTATGCCTGTGGTGTCGGTGGTGGACGCACCGGGATTATTGAAACAACCTTCAAGGATGAAACCGAAACGGACCTGTTCGGTGAGCAGGCCGTTCTCTGTGGCGGTTGCGTCGAACTGGTCAAGGCGGGCTTTGAAACACTGGTGGAAGCCGGGTACGAGCCTGAGATGGCGTATTTCGAATGCCTGCATGAGCTGAAGCTGATTGTCGATCTCATGTACGAGGGCGGCATTGCCAACATGAACTACTCCATTTCCAACAACGCCGAATACGGTGAATACGTGACCGGCCCGGAAATTATCAATGAGCAGTCCCGAGCGGCCATGCGCAATGCCCTGAAACGTATTCAGAATGGTGAATACGCCAAGATGTTCGTTGCGGAAGGCGCTACCAATTATCCTTCCATGACGGCTTACCGCCGCAATAATGCCGCCCATCAGATTGAGCAGGTTGGCGCCGGTCTGCGTGCGATGATGCCCTGGATTGCCGCCAACAAGCTGGTGGATAAAGAGAAAAACTAGCGGGCCTGTTTCATCCGTGAAAACCGCGCCCTGGCGCGGTTTTTTTGTTGCAGCCGCCAATTTTTAATAAGATGGTTTTTTCTGCGAAAACAACACACCATATACCACTGACAGACAATGCCGAGGCGATAAGATGACGGACAATGAAAAACAGCAAGCGGTTACCGGGAGTGTTGATGCTAAACAGGATGCGCCGCTCGACAGCCATGAGCCTTATGGTCATCACAGCTCTGAGTCCCTTCGCCATAAAGGGATTTACCTGCTGCCGAACCTGTTTACCACCGGAGCGCTGTTCAGCGGTTTTTACGCAATTTTGGCGGGTATGGATGGCAAGTTCCAGGCGGCCGCCATTGCCATTTTTGTGGCCATGATTTTTGATGGCCTCGATGGACTTATTGCCCGAATGACCAATACCTCCAGCGAATTCGGTGTTCAGTATGACAGTCTGTCCGATATGGTGTCATTTGGTGTAGCCCCTGCGATTGTGGTGTTTAGCTGGATGCTCAATGAGGTGGGCAGGATTGGTTGGGCAGCCGCCTTTATTTATGCCTCCTGTGCCGCTTTTCGACTGGCGCGTTTCAATATTCAGGTCGATCTGGTGGACAAACGTTATTTCATCGGTATTGCCAGTCCGACCGGGGCGGCTCTGGTGGCGGCCATGGTGTGGAGCGGCTTTGATGCTGAACCCTCCACCGAGCTGGCACTTTTGGCGGCGCTGGTGACAGCAGTCGCGGGCTTGTTGATGGTATCCAATCTCCGTTATCGTAGCCTCAAGGGCCTGGATCTGAAGGGCAAGGTACCTTTTATGGTGATTTTTGGCATTGCCATGGCGCTGGTGATAATTCTGATTGATCCACCCCGTATCCTGTTCCTGCTTGCTTTGGCGTATTCCCTGTCTGCGCCTCTCGAATGGTTATGGCACAAAAGAAAGCGGGCATGACACGGTATCTGGTTGAGGCGCTGGGTGGGGCAGTGGTTGGCAAAAAACTGGAAACCTGATTGAATAAAGTCACTGTTTTAGCGTGCCTGCATGTGACCATAAAAACGTATTACACAGGAACAGCACAGCTACAGCGGGGTATCTTGGACCACGGTGATGTTGTGTCTGTGCCAGTCCTGCCCTGAGGGGTGACGATTCTTTTTCCAGTTTTATTTATTCCTGTTTGCAAATACCTCCCTCCGTGGAGAGAATTCGCGTAATTATTTTGTCCTGCCCCGGGGAAAGGGGGCGACCGATCTGGAGCAGCAAGCCATGGACAAACAACCGTTGGTGATTTTCGATACGACCTTGCGCGATGGCGAACAAAGTCCTGGTGCCTCCATGACCAAAGAGGAAAAACTTCGTGTCGCCAAGGCACTGGAGAAACTGCGCGTGGACGTTATTGAAGCGGGTTTTGCGGTATCTAGTCAGGGGGACTTTGAAGCCGTCAAATCCATCGCCGATAGCATCAGGGATTCGACAGTGTGCAGTTTGGCCCGCACCACCCATTTGGACATTGAGCGAGCGGCAGAGGCGTTAAAAAATGCCCGCTCGGCGCGCATTCATACCTTTATTGCCACGTCTCCGATTCATATGAAGTACAAGTTGCAGATGACACCCGATCAGGTGGTTGAGCAGGCAGTGTCGGCTGTCAAGCTCGCCCGCAACAAGGTTGGTGATGTGGAGTTTTCGCTGGAGGATGCCAGCCGTTCCGAGTTTGATTTCATGTGCCGTATCATCGAACAGGTGATCAATGCCGGTGCCCGCACAATCAACCTTCCCGATACGGTGGGTTACGGTTTTCCTGCGGAATATGCCGATACCATTGGCCGCCTGATTGCCGCAGTGCCGAATGCAGACAAGGCCATTTTTTCTGTGCACTGTCACAATGACCTCGGTCTGGCGGTTGCCAACTCACTTGCCGCCGTCATGCAGGGTGCCAGGCAGATCGAATGCACCATTAATGGTCTGGGTGAGCGTGCCGGCAATGCCGCACTGGAAGAAATTGTCATGGCGGTGCGCACCCGCAAGGATATTTTTCCGGTGGAGACCCACATCGATACTACCCAGATTGTTGCCACGTCACGTCTGGTATCCAGTATCACCGGCTTTCCGGTTCAGCCGAATAAGGCCATCGTCGGTGCCAACGCCTTTGCACACGAGTCCGGTATTCATCAGGACGGTGTACTGAAGTACCGTGAGACCTATGAAATCATGAAAGCACAGGATGTGGGCTGGAGTACCAACAAAATTGTGCTGGGCAAGTTGTCCGGGCGAGCGGCGTTTTCCTCCCGACTGGAAACGCTCGGTATTCAGTTCGACAGCAAGGACGTGATGAATGAAGCCTTTCTGCGTTTCAAGGAGCTGGCGGACAAGAAGCGCGAGATCTATGACGAAGATCTTCAGGCACTGGTTTCCGAAATACGGGTCAAGGAAGATGGCATTGAACACATGATTCTGGGCGATCTGGCGGTAACGACCAAAACGGGGCAGTTGCCTCACGCGGCATTGAGCCTGACCTATAAAGGCGAACATTACCGTACGTCTGCCGATGGCGATGGCCCGGTAGACGCGGTGTTCAAGGCGATTGAAAAACTGATCAACAGCGAGGCTGAACTTAAACTGTATCTGGTGAATGCGGTTACAGAAGGAACCGATTCCCAGGGTGAAGTCACGGTAAGGCTGGAAAAAGGAGGGCGTATCGTCAATGGGCAGGGGGCTGATACCGATATTCTGGTGGCTAGCGCGAGGGCGTACCTGAATGCACTGAGTTTGCTGGAAAATCCCGATCGTCTGCACCCACAGCTGGGCGGGGTATAGCGTTCATGGCTGAGCCCCGGGAGTTGCGTGACTGGTATCTGGGTACCCTGGGGGTTGTGCAGTATCGCCCGAGGGATACAGCGCCCATTGCGCTCGATTTTCACCAGGAACCCAAAGAAACCGAAGTGGCAAATACTATTGCCCCGTCAGAGGCGGTTGTTGCTCTGCAGCAGAGCTCCGGGCTTTCCCGGGATGAAGAAGACGGGTTGACTGATTTACAGGAAGAGCAGATTGCCCGTTTCAGACTGGCCTGTTGGCAATCGGGCGATGACCTGCTGGTGCTCAATGGGCTGATACCGGGCAGTTTGCCCGTACAGGAGGAATCCGGCCTGCTCGCCAATATGCTGCGGGCAGTGGGCCGTCTCGGGGATGTATTTCCGCCGCCTCAACTACTTGACTGGCCACCTTCGGTGACGGATCAAACCGGTAAATCTGGTGCCGAGGGGATGCTGTCCGTGTTTGTGGAAACCCGTGTCAAAAAACAGGGGGTACTCTGGATCCTGCTGATGGGTGAATTGCCCGCCGACCTGTTGTTGCCCTCGGGAACTCCCTACCCTGCATCTGTCGGCCGGATGGAGGAACTATCTGGTGGCGCCAGAGTTATTGTTACACCCAGCCTGCAGGAGATGTTGACTGCGCCCGAACTTAAAGGCGACGCCTGGCGAGCCATACGGGTGATGACCCTTCAGTCATGACACCCGTCATTCGCAAAATGCTGACCGTTGATCTGCCGTTGATTTCGGCTATTGAGCAACAGGTAACCCCCCATCCCTGGCGTGAATCCCAGTTCAGAGAGAGCCTCGACAAACACCAGTGCCTGACCATGACCCTGCAAGACCAGCCGGTGGGCTATGCCGTTTATACCATTGTGCTCGGTGAAGCAGAGATTCTGAATATTGCGGTAGGGCGGGGTTTCCAAGGTCGAGGTTACGGTCGACAATTGCTCAACCACATGATTGGTTTAATGGCTGCTCAGGCTGAGCGATTATTTCTCGAAGTTCGCGCCACTAATGCACCGGCACTGGCACTGTATCAGGACGTGGGTTTGGTCGAGATCTGTCTGCGAAGAAATTACTATCAAAACGATTCTGGTCAGGAAGATGCCATTGTCATGGCAATGGATTTCGCCGGTTTCCTGTGAGGGCCTGCGCATTGAAGTGCCAATCTGTTATTTGGTTCCCTGAAAAATGTGAACGGGTTCTCATAATTCGTATTATCAGCCCCGTTTTTTGTCCTCTCGTCGTGAATTTTACTACCTGCGATCCTTCCCTGTTGCAGACTCCCTAAAATCATGTGGATTAATATAAGAATGCGGTACTCTTATGGAAACTATTGCGGATGAGGCCAAGCAAATCGCCAGATTTGAAGTGGCGAAGTTGCTGTTGGAGAGACTGCCGTTTTTTCTTGTCGTCACATCAGGGTTTTGCCTGATGCAGATTTTGACCTGGGGTGGGCTTTCTGTCTATTGGCCAATGGTGCTGTGGGTTCTCTATAGCCTTGGTGTGATTGTGCCCGGCTGGTTGCTCATTCGTAGATTGTCGGTGACCTATACAGTGGTTGGCATTAATCAAAAACTGGTGGAAGACATCAATAACCTGGCCATCGTGCTGGCTGTCATGACAGGCCTGATCTGGGTCTTTGCCAGTTTCGTGCAGTTTTATCTCAGGGAAGCGAACCAATGGCTTTATTTGACCGCGTTGGTGGCTATCGCTGTTATCAATGCAGTGCTGCTCAGCCATAACCTCAAAGCTGCGTTGCTCGGAGTGGTGGTAATAATGCTGCCCTTGCTGATTCAGATCTCTTTTGTTGGCAGTGAAGCCACACTCTATTTTATGTTTTTTACGGCAGGTACTGTTGCTGTGCTGTACGTTGGCTTGCGCTATCAACAGGGGGTTCTTTAGCAGAATATCGCTCTTCGCAGTCAGGCCGAGGCGGCACGAATACAACAGGAAGCATCCAGCTTCCTGCTCGAGCAGCACTGGCAAAATGCACCGCTACCGGCTATTCAGTGGGATCGCCAGCAGTGCATCACCGGCTGGAATCTCAGCGCTGAAAGGCTGTTTGGCTATCCCGCGACAGAGGTATTTGGGCTCAGGGCGATTTCCTGGTGCCACCGGGATCGCTTGAGTCATTTCGTACAATGTGGCAAGCCCTGATGAAAAAGGATGAGCAGGGTTATTACGCTGTTCATGACGTAACCGACAGGAATGGCCAAATAAAAACATGCGAGTGGCACAACACGCCGCTGACAAAAGACGGCAAGCTGATTGGAATTGCCTCTTTCATCAAGGACGTGACTTCCCAGATTGAAGATCAGGAAACCATCGAGCGGCAGGCGACCTAGGATAATCTGACCGCATTGCCAAACCGCAGTCGCATGATGGGTGAGCTGGATGCCGCGATCTCCGGTTCCCAACGCAACAAACAATTTGGCGCTGTTATTTTTCTCGATCTCGACCACTTCAAGGATATCAATGACACCCAGGGCCATCATGTGGGTGACATGGTGCTGCAGTTTTTTGCCGAGCTGTTGCGGCAGGCGGTTCGCAAGGAAGATGTGGTTGCCCGGTTCGGCGGTGATGAGTTCGTGGTGCTGATACAGGATTTGGGTCTAAAAGTAGCTGAAGCAAGAGCCAGAGTGCTCGCCATTGCCGATAAAATCATGGAGATGGGTAAAACGGTCTGTAAACAACGGGGCCTGGAATACGAAATTGAAGTCAGTGGCGGTATCGTCACGTTTCGGGGCAATCGCCACTCGCCAAATGATCTGCTAAAGCAGGCCGATCTGGCGATGTATCGGGTTAAAAACTACGGCCGGAAAGGTTTCAGTTTCTATGACGACTCCCTCGCGATCGAAGCGGAATACCGGGTCAGCCTGATACGCGAGTTGCGTCAGGGTGTCGAAAACAAGGAGTTTGATTTGCACTTTCAGTCCATCGTCAACGCCGATGGCGAGATTTTATTTGCTGAAGCATTGCTCCGCTGGAACCGCCCCTCACAGCGTATTGTGGCGGCCAGTGAGTTTATCGAATTCATGGCGACCCTGCCGAAGATGCATGAAGTAGGGCTGTGGATCCTTGAAAGTGCCTGCATCAATCTCCGGAAATGGATGGATGAGGGACTCTGGTCAGCAGAGTGTGCGCTATTTGTGAATATCAGTCCCAAGCAGTTCGAGAATGAGCACTTTGCCACCGAGGTGAAAAAGCTGATCAGGCAATATGCCATTGACCCCCATCAACTGGTACTGGAAATTACCGAGGAAAGCCTGATTCACAATCTTGATAAGGTCGAGAGTCAGCTTCAGGAGTTGCTGGACTTTGGCTTGCGGATTGCCCTGGATGATTTTGGTACGGGCTATTCCTCACTGGCGATGCTGCAAAAGCTGCTGGTGCAGTTTGTCAAACTGGACCGGAGTTTTATTAATGACCTGGCTTCATCGGAAGATACTTTTTCAATCGTCAAGGCGGTCATCAAACTCTGTCAGATCATGTCCCTTGACGTGATCGCCGAAGGGGTTGAGACCGAGGAGCAGCACCATATTCTCGCCGAACTCGGTTGTGATTACTTCCAGGGTTACTGTTTCAGCAAGCCTGTGTCAGCAGAACAATTCGAGACGCTGATTCAGTCCGCATCAGAGAGTGCACTTTTACAGCTTGTGAAATAGGCTGTTGATCTCCCGATGGTCGGTAAAGCGTGCACTGAATGATAGGGAACAGGTATAGTCATACGGCGTTTTTGACGGGGTGATCAGTGGACAAAATTCCGCTGGGGATCGCCCGCCTGATGAGCGTCACCACAACGGCGGTCATAAGCGGGAGAGCCATCTCACCCGCTGGTACCTGAATCCCCACCCGGTAGCATCGCATCTGATAACTCTGGTACAACATCGGGAAGAATGATCATGAGCAGCAGCAAGCCACTGAAAGTCCCCTATCGCCTGATTCTCCTCGACCTGTTGGGCGCTGTGCTGGCCGCGATGGGTATCCTGCAATTAATCGATGGTGGTGGTGTTTCCGCCTGGATCATGACGATAGCCGGTTTTCTGTTGATGATACCCCTGGTACTGATAATTTTTCGTTTGCTGGCTGCTCCGCAATCCAGAGAACATCATCGGGGAGATGGTTAATGGATATTGTCTACTGGCACTGGCTGGTGCTGGCTGTTCTGCTGGTGATACTGGAGATTGTAGTGCCCAGTTTTGCCATCCTCTGGTTCGGCCTGGGTGCTTTTATTGTGGGAGTCCTGTTGTGGTTGGTGCCACAGTTGTCGGTGACGGGCCAGCTGCTGGTCTGGCTAATTGCTTCCAGCGGTTTCGCGCTGTTCTGGTTTAAATACCTGAAACCGCGAATGTTGGATAAAACCCTGGCTGGACTCTCCAGAGAGGCTGCCATCGGCGAATCGGGTCGGGTCATAAAACTGCCCGTTGAGCACGGTCGGGGAGTGGTGCGTTTTACCACACCGCTAGTCGGTGCCGATGAATGGGAATTTATCTGCGACCAAACGGTATCATTGGGTGACCGGGTATTCATCAAGGAGTTTTCCGGTAATACTCTGGTGGTGGTGAAGCTCGATTGAATAGCTGATCGGCATTGACCGATTTTGGCACGTTAACTGTATCTTGGGTGAGTGGCATGGGTGGCACAGTTGTTGTTTTGGCAGTTCTGGTACTGCTGGTTATTACCGTTGGCCTGGGTGTCCGCATTGTGCCCCAGGGGAGCAAGCACGTGGTTCAGCGGCTGGGAAAGTTTCATAAAATACTGCCACCGGGACTGAATATTATTATTCCCTATATCGATACTGTGGCTTACCGGGTGTCCACCAAAGATATCGTGCTGGACATTCCCTCGCAGGAAGTTATTACCAAGGATAACGTGGTTATCGTTGCCAATGCCGTGGCCTATATCAATATCGTGGCACCGGAAAAAGCGGTCTACGGCGTTGAGGACTATGAACTGGCGATTAGAAACCTAGTCCAGACCTCACTGCGCTCGATTGTTGGCGAGATGGATCTGGATGATGCGCTTTCCTCCAGAGACCAGATCAAGGCCAAATTAAAAACGTCCATATCCGACGATATTTCCGACTGGGGCATTGTCATGAAGACGGTGGAAATTCAGGACATCAATCCCTCGGGAACCATGCAGCAGGCGATGGAAGAGCAGGCAGCAGCCGAGCGCCAGCGCCGTGCCACGGTGACCCGTGCCGATGGCGAGAAAACGGCGGCCATTCTTGAAGCCGAGGGGCGGCTGGAAGCTTCCCAGCGCGATGCCGAAGCCAAGGTGGTACTGGCAACAGCCACCCAGGAGGCTATCGAAAAAGTCACTGCGGGCATCCAGGACAAGGAGCTGCCGGCGGTCTATTTACTGGGTGAAAAATATGTTGAGGCGATGCGTGAACTGGCCGTCTCGGAGAATGCCAAAGTGGTGCTGTTACCGGGGGATATTCCCGCTGCGGTCAGGGGCTTGATGAGTACGGCCAAATAGCCCCACTGAGCGAAGGATGGACAGGTTTCTGTCAACCGGTTCTGCCAGAAAACGTTTTCTTTCCAGAGGGTACAACCCCCTGCCATGTAATGGAAAAATCACACTGGAGCACAGGATGATGATATTGCGTCTATCTCTGATCTTACTGTTGTCCGTGATGGCGACAGGCTGCACCAGTCAGCGTCAATCGGGTTACGGCGAGGCGGGCGGTATTATTATCGATACTCAGGGTGTCGATATGTCCTATTACAGTGCCGATCTTGCCGACTGCCAGCGCTATGCTTCCGAGGTGCGTGTGGCGGAGCGAACAGCGACCTCGGCGGCGGGTGGCGCGGTGGTTGGTGGTGTGGTCGGAGCGATTGTCGGTGATTCCGGCACGGCCAGGAAGGGGGCCGGCGTCGGTGCGGTCACCGGTGCCATCAAGGGGGTGTCATCCGGTAGCGCGGAACGGGACCGTGTGGTCAAGAACTGTCTTCGGGGTCGTGGGTACCGGGTGCTGAATTAGCTGGCAGCGCTTTCTTTTTGCTGGCGTGGGTCCGTCAGGCAATCAGCATCAAAGGATAGGGTAGCCAGTCGGGTAGATCCGCCAGCTCCGTGGCCGACAACGTTTCAAAATGGCTTTTTGACATCATGATCAGCGATCCTGCCGGCAGTCGCAGGTGCCGCAAATCTCGCGGGTGAATGGATTTTACCCGCTGAAAGTGCAGCCTTACGCCATCAACAGGCAGTTGATCGGCAATCTCTGCAGGCAATACTGTTTCACTGAGCAGGGTGACGTCCGATACTATCCCGTTGAGCGACAGCCGTTTCACGATATCCAGTGCCCGGTGAAATTGTGGGGATGCGTCATAAATCAGGATCAGTTGTTGGCTGGGTTGTGAAGATGAGGCCTGACGGTTTGGCCTCGCTGAAGTGCGGATACGCCCCGGGAAAAAAATATCGTAGCCCTCGTGGGATAATGCAGAGGGTGCCAGCATTCCGCTCTCAATACGGAAGGTGCAGGCCACTTCCTGTTGTGAGGACAGTTGCTCCAGTAACTGCCGTGCTCTGGATGAAGCTATTTTGCTGGACTTGATCATGGCTTCTCTGCCAAGTAGACGCTCCTCCCCCGAGAGGCTCGAAATTTCACAGGCAAAGGGCAACCCTGCGGCCGCCATCAATCGACTGTCTTCGATATACAGGCCGGCCAGAGAGGCGTTGAGCCATCTGGCTATGGTCACCAGCGACAACAGATCGGTCTCGGTGCCGCTCAACGCGTCCAGAGCGATTAAAATTCTGCGCTCACTCTGCATGGTCATTGCCCTGTGCATTATCAGCAGAAAATTTTCGGGCGGTTTGTATCCACGCTTCAATTTTTGACATGACTTTTCCGTTCACGGAGTCGGGCGGGTACTCTCCCTGGTCATCGGCATCACCTGCAGACATTCCGGTCAGTAGAGCGACCGCTTCGTCAATTGTGGAAACAGCATAGATATGAAACTTGCCCTGACTGACGGCATCGATTACGCGTTGCTCCAGCATCAGGTGCTGGGTATTGGCGGCGGGCATTACTACCCCCTGATCGCCGGTCAGTCCGCGGGCACAGCAAATATCGTAGAAGCCCTCAATCTTCTGGTTGATGCCACCAATTGCCTGAACCTGCCCATGTTGATTGATGGAGCCGGTCACCGCGAGAGATTGCCTGATCGGGATATCGGCTATTGCCGAGAGAAGCACGGTGATTTCAGCCACGGAGGCGCTGTCGCCCTCAACCCCGCCATAGGATTGCTCAAAGACCAGACTGGCGGAGACCGGTAGCGGTCGGTTCCGGGCGTAACGGTTGGCAATAAAGGCGGACAGGATCAACACGGCTTTTGAGTGAATATTGCCACCCAGTTTTACCTCGCGTTCGATATCCAGCACTTTGCCGCGCCCGAGCCGGGCCTGGGCGGTAATACGCGTGGGCCGGCCGAATACATACTCACCCAGTTGGTAGACGGAAAGCCCGTTGATCTGGGCGATATGTTCGCCCCGGGTATCCACCAGCTGTATTTCCCTGAGAATGCTTTCCTGAACCCGCTCCCTGAACTGATCCATCCGCTTGGATGCTGCATCTATCGCGGCCTGGACATGTACCGCCGCGATCTGTTCCATATTGGCCTGTTCGGCAAAATAGTCGCTTTCACAGAGCAGGTCGGTGAGGAGATTAAGGTGCAGGGGCAATTTCTCGGCATCTTCAAGCATTCGGGAGCCCTGTTCAATAACCCGTGCCACGGCACTCTGATTGAGCGGCCGAATGCCCTTGCGGTGTTGCAGTGAGGCAATCAACCGGGCATAACCCAGGGTATTCGCGTCGGTGCGGGGCAATTCTTCGGACAGATCGGCGGGCACTTTGAACAGCAGATTGAAATCCGGGTCATAGGCTTGCAGCAAGTAGTAGACCGTTCTGTCGCCCAGTAGAATAACCTTGATGTCCAGTGGCACCGGCTCGGGTTCAAGGGACTTGGTGCTCACCAGACTGAGCAATTGGTCAATCGACTCAATCCGTGCTTCCCGGGATTGCAGTGCCCGCTTGAGGGCGTCCCAGGCAAAGGGATTGGTGAGAACTTTAATGGCATCCAGCAGCAGGTAGCCGCCGTTGGCACGATGCAGTGCACCACCCTTTATCAAGGTAAAGTCGGTAGTCAGGGTGCCGTACTGCGCTTCATGTTCGACTCTGCCCAGCAGGTTGATCAGGGACGGATTGTTTTCATAGACAATGGGTGCCGTGCAGGCTCCGCTGTTATCCACCAACACATTGACCTTGTACATTGGAAATTCATGTACGCGGGTTTTCAGATTTTCCGGGACACTGGAATGCTCTTCCTCTTCACGGAATGCATCGACGTTTTCTATTACATCCCGCTTGGCCAGGGCCAGAAACTCAATCACATCGGCGTACTCGGCATAGCGGTTCTGAAGTTCCTTGAATATCTGGCCCACTGCATTCTGGACAATAGCCTGATTCAGTTTTTTGAATTGCTCCCGGCTCGATTTCACCCACATGGGCATTTTTTGAACCACTTCTTTCAGCTCTTCCTTGAGTTCGTTGATGTTCTGTTCGATGACCGTTTTTTCATCGTCGTTCAAGGCTTCAAATTCGTCAGAGGTAATGATTTTGTCATTCAGCAGCGGCGCGAGAGTGTAGCCCGTTGGTGTCTGCAGCAATGCGATGTTGCGTGCTTTCGCTTTCTCTTTTAACTGTGAGAAAGCCTGCTGTTCCTGGTCATTGAAAGCATCGGTGATGTCATTCAGTCTGGCTTTGTATTCTGCACTTTGAAACACGCCGGGAATGGTCACCAGCAAATCTTCAACGCATTGCTCCATGTCTTTCCGCAACTGTTGTGCCAGGCCACAGGGCAGCTTTAATACTTTCGGTTGATGCGGTGCGCCGAAGTTATTGACGTAGCACCAATCGCTGGGTTTTGGCCGGTCAAATGTCTGTTGATGCAGGAAATCCTGCAACATCTCGTGTTTGCCCATGCCGGAAGATCCCAGCACATAGATGTTGTAACCCTCGTGGCGGATCCCCAATCCAAAGCGCAGGGCGTCCAGGGCGCGGTCCTGGCCATAGTAATTGTCGAGGTGCTCAAGCTCGGTAGTATCCCCGAAAGGCAGGGTAGCCGGATCACAGTGCCGATAGAGGCGCTCAGCAGGTAAAGGCAAGGATTGTTTGTTCTTCACAAGGTACTCTCTGGTCTGACAAATTGGGCGGGAAACACCGTCGTCGAATACTCGATAAACGGGTTTCATTATCAGTTTAGTGTTCCGTTGCGCTGTTGACCATATAGCAAAAAGTTTCATCCATTAATGCCCTGCCCCCGGTCTGTTGGTGACCAGGCTTTACTGTTTGTGATCAGGTAGTCAGAAGCAGGCGACAGGGAATTGCTATTGCTTGACCGGACGTTTTTGCAGTTTTCTCTGCAGGGTACGGCGGTGCATACCGAGACTGCGGGCGGTGGCAGAGATATTGCCGGCATTTTCTGCCAGAACCCGCTGGATATGCTCCCACTCAAGGCGTTCCACCGAGGGCGGGCTTTCACTAATGCCGATCGCCCCGGGGGTGGCATCGGTATCGAATGCCGCGAGAATATCCTCCACCGAGGCGGGCTTGCAGAGGTAGTTCAAGGCTCCCAGCTTGATGGCTTCCACCGCTGTAGAGATACTGGAATAGCCGGTGAGGATCAGCACCTCGAGTTGGGCGTTGAGCTGAATCAGCTTTGGCAGCAGATGCAGCCCAGACTCGCATTCCAGCTTCAGATCCACCACAGCCCGGCGGGGATTGTACTGTCGACACAAATCCAGGGCTTCACTGGCATTGCAGGCAGTGAGAACCAGATAGCCGCGACGGCCCATGGCGCGTCCAAGAATACGGGTGAACGTGGCATCGTCGTCCACGATAAGCAGGTATCGATTATCCTGCATGGTTGCCCTGTAACGGTAGAACAACCCGGGTCATATTCCCAGAGTCCGCCCCGGGCTTCATGGTGACGGTACCGCCGTAGCGTTGCAGCGTGGCCTGGGTGAGAAACAGCCCGAGTCCCATCCCTTCAGGTTTGTTGGAGGTAAAAGCGCTACCAAGCCTGCTTTGCAACTGTGGTGCAACTCCGTCACCATAATCCTTGATGCAGAGTTCGACTTGCTGCGAATCCCAACTCACTTCTACATCGATCTGATCGGGACTGGCGTCGGCCGCGTTGTTGAGCAGACTGGTGAGGGATTGGGCAATAGTCGGGTGCAGGCGGGTGTGGATATCCGGCAGGTTATCCGGATAACGGATGTTGGCCTGCACCCGGGGACGCATCAGCTGCCAGCGTTCGAACAACTTGTCAAAGTAATGTCGCAGGTCGATCTTCTCCCCACCATCGAGGGTGCCCTCGGCAGTGGCCACCAGCTGCTTGAGGGTAAGCCGACACTGCTCAATCTGTTGTTGCAGAATCTTCAGGTCGTCGTCCGGGTTGGATGGGTCTGCCACCATTTCGTCCACCACAATCTTCATGGTATTGAGTGGCGTACCCAGTTCATGTGCAGTGCCAGCGGCCAGAGAGCCGATGGCCAGCAGTTGTTCGTCGCGCAGTTGGTTTTCCCGCTGCGTGGTCAGCTGGTCCTCCTGTTGCTTCAGGGTGC
>NZ_CBFHYF010000009.1:0-57823 GCF_965660005.1 Porticoccus sp. | reverse complement strand
CAGCGAGGCATAAAAAAACCCGGTCAGTGCATCGAGAAACCACCCCGGCAATCGATATGTCAGTCGCTTGAACCGATTGATCATCACTTTATCCACAATAATACCCGCCAGTAGTGCAACGATTCCGCCAATGTATCCACGCTGGTCAGGGCAAAGCTGGCCAGCACAAAGTGCAGGGTAAACAACCAGCACAGCAAGGCCCAACAACCGGCAACAGGGGATGCCAGAATTGCCCCTCGCAGTCTGGTTTTTTTCCAAGCATGGCAGCAGGCAATCCCGATTCCATGCCAGGCACCCCAGAACAGATAGCGCCAGGACAGCTCATGCCAGATACCCAGCACCAACATACTGCCCAGTGCGGCAAAAAACGGGCTTCTGGTCATGGAAATCACCGGCATATAGACATACTCGCGACACCAGCTGGAAAGGGAAATATGCCAGCGACGCCAAAAATCCATGATATCGCGGGCAACAAAAGGTGCATTGAAATTCTCCATCACCCTGAAGCCCAACAGCAGGGCAAAACCAATGGCGATGTCGGAATAGCCTGCGAATTTAACGTACAGGGATGCACCGTAACCCAGCAGCGAACAATAGTGATATATCCAGCTTTCGGGGTTCAGCGAGTCAACCCAGTTCATCCATTTCCTGTCCACCAGATAGGTACCGAGAATCACCAGTTTGGCATAACCCAACAGCATTCTTTGCAGCCCTGTGAAAAAGACTTCCGAATCCCAGCGACGCCGGGCCAGATCCCGTTGAAAGGGAGTAAATCTGTGGATAGGCCCTACCTGCAGGGTGGGCAAAAACCACAACCAGGTGATCAACTCGTGCCAGCGAACAGTACGGGTGTTGCACTTGATACTTTCCAGCAACAGGTGAATGACCCGCAGCAGGTAAAAGGCCAAACCGAGAAATACCAGATCATTTTCCAGCCGATATTGCTGGTCAAAAAAACGGTACAAAAGAAAAAACAGGATATTAAAAAACAGGACGGCCAGCACAACACCTTGCCGATTCTTGCAGGTGATAACGGCAAGCCCCGTAAGCATGGTCACCACTATCAGCACCAGCATTGAATACGGTGCATATAACATCATGAAAACAAAGGCGCAGAGAACCATCCAACCCGGTTGCCAGGCACGGTTGAACAGCCATGAACCCGCCACCGTCACAGCCACCCAGGACAACATGGCGAGACTCACGGTGTCGATGGCAACCTCTCTTCGATCAACTGAACCAACTGACGCGTTCGAACGGCCTGCCCCAACGAATTAGGATGACTGCCATCACAGTAGTGATCGTCGGGCATGACTGATCCCAACTCAATCAACGGGATATTCTGCTCCGACAACACCGAGGACAATGCTCGCTGGTAATTTTCCAGGTTGTCTGAAACCAGTTTTTCAAGTGATATAGCTCTGGGCAACCTCAGAACCACCACAACGTCTGCGGAGGCATTTAACGAACGCAAAAACGCCAATGCCTCACCAGACAAGACAGTTCCATAGCGATATCGCCAATTCAGTGCATCGGCTTTCCTACTAATTTGTCGGGCATTTTGCAATTTACAGTTCTGGTTTGTCGTTTCTACAGGTCCTGGTCCGTCGCTTTCCGGTCGTTCCACAGGGCCAGCCTGCTGGGTGGCCCGTGCGGATGTTTTCACCAGTTTCCCTAACTGCCTCCTGCCGTAATGAATTGCCAGCCTCAGAATACTTTTAATACTCTTTTCGGGCTGATCCCAAATATTATCGCCAGTCAAAACTCCCTGGTTTATCACTATGATCTTGAATCGCCGGGTCTGGTCAGACGATATTGCTGTGAAATCATTGTAGCGCCCCCACGGCAATCCGAATTTGGCCCAGGTATAACCCTCGCCAAACAAATCCGGCTGATCATTGTGGCCGGGGGGAGACTGGGCAAGCAGCGAATCGCCTAATATCAGAATATCCGGAGGGGTATCCCACTTGCCCAGTTGCCGGTGGGAGTCGGGTACGACGGTGAGCATACGCAACAACTCCCATTGAAAAAAATGAACAGCCCCGCCAGCCAGCAGCATCAGTAACAACCAGCCGCAAGCCCAGCACCAGGGCCTCAGGTATCGGGGGAGTGACACTGGCCAACCTTCAGATGACAGAGCTCAATTGCCTTTCCCAGAGAATCAATCTGCATGATCTCCCGGGGAGAAAGGCGGATACCAAACTGCTTCTCCAGAGCAACCACCAGTTCCATGTGGGCCAGCGAATCCCAGCCAACAGTGTTTTCCGGGCCGGATGTGAGTTCCAGATCGGCCGCCGAACGCTTGAAGCTACTGGCAGCAAGGGACAAAACCGTTTTGTCGAGACGCCCGTCTGTACCCTCATTGCCTGTTCCTGCGAGCAACAGATCAAGCTGTGCGCGGGCGCTGTACAGCAGATTTTTTCCGGCCGGTCCTTTATCCAGGGCATCCACAAGGAAGATCCGCCGGGGCACTTTGTACTCGGACAAATGCTCCCGACACCAATTGATTAGAGTATTTTCAGACAGGACATCTTCAGCCACCACCAGCGCTGCCACCCACTCTCCCCAGTCTTTATCAGCCACACCGAGCACGATGGACTCAACGACACCGGCATACTGGTTAAGACAGGCGGAAACTGCTTCCGGTGAGATGTTGCGCCCGCCGGACACAATCAGATTTTTCAGACGGCCCACCAGCTCAATATGCCCGCCGGGAAGCTGGCGCACCAGGTCACCGGTCCGGAACCAGCCATCCTGCAGGACAGCTGCTGTGGCCTGCTCGTCAAATTGGTAACCCTCCATCAGTTGATCACTGGCGAGTTGCAATTCCCCCGCTTCTCCCTCAGCCACAGCGGCACCTGTCTGATCAGTGATCCGGACAGCGCAGTTGACCGGCAAGCCCAGGGTGCCCACTTTCCGGCTCAACGGATCAGGTCCGCAAAACAGCGCTGACGAGACCGTTTCGGACAAACCGTACATATTGAGTACAGCCACACCAAACACCGCTTCAAACTTATCCCAAAGGGCCTGTTCCAGATGTCCTGCTGTGCAGACAAGCATGCGGAGTTCTGGGCTTCGGAGGTTTTCAGCAAAATCCGCCCCCAGGCGCAACATCAATGACAGCATGGTGGGCACGGCAATCATGTGTGTGATCCGCTCGCGATAAATACTGTCCATCACAGCCTGTACCGTATTGGCTGAAAAAACCGGCGGTCGGCAAACCATGCTTCCGGAAGCCCAGGCAAGCAAAGGTCCCTGGATAAATCCATCGGCGTGACTGAGGGGCAGCCCATTAAGGAGCCGGTCATCCGCCGTCAGGCCATATCGGGAAATAAAAACCGCCATCTGGGCCAGTAACGCCCGGCAACTGATCCGGACGCCCTTCGGTTCGGACGTCGTACCGGAAGTAAAAATCAGGTAAGCCAGTTGGCCGGCATCATAGCCATCGATGGTCATCGGTGTTGTGCCTTGCGCCATGGCAGGCCAATCGTTACAGGCTTCGGAAGGCTGACGGCCTTTTAGCAAACGGTTAAAAAGAGACCCTTTCGGCTGATCCGGCACAACTCTCAATACCGGCACCTCCAGAGCCGCCAACTGCCAGGCCTCTAGCAGCGCGTCTTCGGCAATTACGGCCGAAATACCGGTGCGCTCAATGATCGGCTGCATTTCCGGGAGGGGCGAATCGGGATTGACAATAACCGGGGGCCGCCCGATGCAGACAAGAGCAGTCAACAGCGACGCGGCCTCCCTCTCGCTGCGAACGGCTACCAGCACCACGTTACCCTGCCCGACACCCGACGTGGCACACCAAGCCAACAGCGCTGCCTGCCGCTGACGCTGCTCGCCGTAGGTCAGACTGCTAACCTTGTCCCGATACCAGAGCTTATCCAGTGGTTGTGACTCGGCAATAGATGACAAAGTGGATTCCATGAAATTTCCCTTCTCCTTTAAATCAAATCGTTAATCAGTGCTGAAAGCCCGCCGCGCCGCAACTTGCCATTGCTATTGCGTGGCAACGAAGCCGGCTGGCACCAAACCTCCGGAATCTGCCGGGCTGGCAGGGATAAGCCATGTCGGGCCATAAACTCCTGACGAACTGCCTCCAGAGGTCGCGCAGCAACAATCAGCGCAGTCAGTTTTCCGGGGTTGCCACCCAGGCTCACAGCCGCATCACTCACGTCCTCCAGAGACGACAGGAGTTCCTCCAGGTGCTGGGGATAGAAACGACTGCCATCACGCAGCTTGATGGCGTCATCCTCTCGACCCAGCAACACCAGGTGCCCCGACGCATCCCAGCGCCCATGATCGCCGGTCCACAACCAGCCATCATGGAATACCGCCTGACTGGCGGCTTCATTGTTCAGGTAGCCACTCATCAGTTGCGTAGAGCGGACCCGGATTGTGCCTGCCGTTTCCCGGCCGGCAACCTTTCCGCAATTGTCGACAATCTGTACCAGGGCATTCCGGGTCGGGACCCCCAGAGTACCTATTGCCTCAGTCTGGCCCGGCACCGGAGCACAACAGATACCACCGGTTTCCGTCAGCCCGTAATAGTCGGCGATGGGGTACCCGAGTATTTTCTCTGCCTGTTCCTGGAGGGATGAATGAAGCGTCGCACCCGTCACCAGAATCTGCCTGAGTTGCTCAGATGGGGGTATATCCCCTCGCGAGATCAGCACCTGCAACCAGGCGGGCACCGTCGTTATGACAGACACACCGGCAGTTGCGCCCTGGGCCCAGGTCATCAGTGGATGTCTGTTTGTTCGTGGATCGGGCACCAGGATGGTTGACCCGACAAACAATGCAGCAAGGCAGGTATTGCGCAAACCGCTCATCATGGAAAGCGGCCCCAGGGACAACAAGGTATCAGACGAAGTCCATCCATAATGTTCCGCCATTTCCCAACCGCTATTGCACAATGCTCTCTGGGATAGCATCACGCCCTTCGGCTCACCCGTACTGCCGGAAGTGAAAAGAATTGTCCCCGTTATGTCAGGATTTGACTCAGAGGACAGAGGGGACCCGTCCAGAGCTTCCGCGACCCACACCGAAAACTCCTCTGTCGCTTCAAAGGCAGCAGCTGCATCATCCAGAAGGACCACGGGCACAGCCGGGGAAACGCGAAGCTCGGATCGATCAGTAAATAGAAGTTTTGCTTCAGACTGGCCCAGTAGTTGCTCAACACCGTCCCCGGGCAACTCCGGATCCAGAGGTACGATCGTCATGCCCCCCAGCCACGCAGCCCAGACTACCAGCAGGGCCTCGGGATGATGCTGGCTGAGGATAGCCACCCGGTCTCCCGGTCGTATCCCTGCTGTATGAAGGCGCCGGCGAATGCCCTCAATAATGAAATCAGCCTCACCAAACGTAAGGCAACTGTCGTCAGCCAGCCACCTGAGAAGCCGGCGGCTACCATAGTGCTGCCTGGCATGCTCCCAAAGCTCGGCAAACGACTGGGGACGCCATTCCGGTACCGAACCAAAACCGTGGTAATGCTGCAGGGTCGACATCGCCGGCGAAATGACTGCCGGATGGAGTATCTCTCTGCCACAGAGCTGACGTGCCAGTGCTCTGGTCTCCCCCAAAGGGAGTTCCATCGACACTGCGATTTGTGACAGGCTCAGATTTTGGGCCGCGTACCAGATAAACAGGGATTCGTCCGTGCTCAGCGTTGCGCCACAATGCTCCAATCTTTGCAGATAACAGGGGTGCCGTTGCAATAATTCCTGTGACCTGCCGCTCAAAGTGGTCGGAGACAATCGCACCTCACAAGTACTCAGGTTGATATCCAGCAACGGATTTTTGATAAACCGGGCCTGTGAAATGAAAGCCCATTCATTACCCGGCTGCAGCATACTGCCTTCAAGTTCCCGTGGTCCGATCATCAATAGGCCATTGTAATGGGCCGTCTCACTGTCATCTTTTAGCGGCAACGGCTCAGCAAGCGCAAACAGAGAGACTTCCGGAAGTAACCACGAAGATCTTGAGCTATCCCGCAACAATTGATCCAGCCATGCCTTCCACTCACGGCCATGGTATTGGTGACAACCCCGTTCAAAGAACGGATCCGGCTCGGTATTCGACAGGTGTATATGGGGAAATAACAACACACCGTCATTGCGGCAGACACGCAAGATCTCTGGGATGAAGCTCAGATGATTATACCGGTGCAAAGAATCGAGGCCATGAACCAGCGAAACTGCGCCCGTCTGAATAGGCAGTGCCCGGCCCGGATGGGAGAACACAATATCTAGATTTGGCGCACGGCGCCGGCTACCCAGCCAATAGTCAAACCCCCGATAACCAAGAACATTGCTGTTTCCCTCCCACAGTGAGATCACCTGCTGCTCGGGAAACAGCCCGGCGAGTAGCTCTCCACTCCAACCCGTCCGGCACCAGGTATCCAGAATCACATCCCCAGGCTGCAATACTTTTTTCAACAGCGGGATAAACGGATAAATTGCACGGGTGGACTCGTTAAATGGCTGGAAAGCTGCATAAAGATCTACCTGACCTCGGGTTTTTTTCAACTTAAGAAAGTCCCGGTACTCCTGATCAGCAAGGAAGTACATATCCTCCAGACCAGACAACCATGATGCCAGCGATCCCGGTGGCAGTGGTCTCGCCTCGGAAAACAGGGGAAGTCCTCTGCATACCGGCACAGCTACCCAGCAGCAAGGGCAACACAATGCCCCTGTATCAAGATCGGCGCCAGCGGTACCGGCATTCATGTCTATTAGGTGATAACTGCATCGGCATGAAGGACAGCAAAGCAGCGAGGCGGTTATTCTCTTCATAATTGAACTGTCAAAATAATGATCCCGAACACAGGGCAAATTTAATGATTCGAAGGCATCGCTGCAATATAGCCCGGATCACCAAAAGTCGGGTTTAACAAAAATTGCTGATCGATTCGAGTAGCTCTGAAACCAGCTCTAACTATTTACCGGTCTCTCTGGCTGCCAGCAGTCCTTCTCTGGCGAATCGCATCGCCAAATGCCCTGAATAGCGCAGTATAAAAAACGTCTTCCGGATATTGCCACTCCGGGTGAAATTGCACGCCGACGGCGTAGCGGCTGTGATCCGTCAGCCGCACTGCTTCCACCAGTCCGACCGGTGCGACGGCTTCCACTTCCAAGCCCTCCGCCAGCCGGTGAATGTCCTGGCTGTGAACTGAGTTGACCCGTACCTCCCGAGACCCGGCGAGGGTGGCCAGCAGCCCGCCCGGCGTCAGCGCAATGCGGTGAGCATAATCGTACTGGCCCTCCCTAGAAAGATTCCGGTCTTCCCGGTGATCCAGCATACCCGGCACTTCATGCACATACTGATAAAGTGAGCCGCCCAGAGCCACATTCAATTCCTGCATACCACGGCAGACCGGAAAGAGTGGAATATTCCGCGCAATGGCGCGGCGAATCAACGGCAATGCCGTAGCATCGCGCTGGCGATCCAGTAGGTTACCGGAACGGCTTGGCTGGCCATAATAATCCGGATCCACATTGGAAACATTGCCCGTGAGAAACAGCCCGTCCAGCGAATCCAGCACGTCATCCGGAGCACAGAAGTCCGCAAGAGAAGACAGATCCCGACCGGCAGCCACCGCAGGCAACAAAACCGGTCTGACGCCGGCACCATGGGCCAGCGCATTGATATATTTTTCGCCGCTGCCATGAAAGGGATGCAGCCCCTGCATCACCACATCACAGGGAATACTCACCACCGGCCAGTGTTCAGCCATACTCGATACACTCCCGTATTACTTGAAGAAAAGCAGCTGAGAAAAACCAGCGACACCCGGCAAGTTTAAATAACACCCTCTGCCTTCAGCTGCTGCAGGGCAGTTTCATCCAGCCCCAGCAACTCGCCCAACACCTCGGCGTTGTGGCTGCCCACCCCGGAACCGGGCCAACGGGTGCTGCCGGGGGTCTCACTGAGGCGGGGGATCATCGCCGGAATTTTCAGCGGCTCACCATTGATTTCCACCTGCTCGAACAGACCCCGCGCATTAAAGTGGGGATCCGCCAGCATATCGCCGGCGTGATAAATCGGCCCCGCAGGCACCCGCTGCTCGGTCAGCAACACCAGCAGTTCTGCACTGGAAAGCTCGCGACACCAGGCCGACAGGGCACTGTCGATCTCCCGTTCGCACTCCACCCTGCCGGCATTATCAGCACAGCGGGGATCGTTCGCCAGATCCGGTCTGCACGCCGCCAGCATCAATCGTTTGAAGATGGAGTCGCCATTGCCGCCGATCACCACGTATTTGCCATCGGCGCAGCGGTAGGTGTTGGTGGGTACGATGCCGGTCACAGTGGTACCGGAGGGTTCCCGGATGATACCGGCGCCATCGTATTCCGGCACCACGGCCTCCAGGAGATTGAACATCGCCTCGTAGAGCGCCACATCCACCACCTGCCCCACCCCGCTGGACTGCCTGGACAGCAGCGCCAGCGCCACACCGAATGCCGCATGCAACCCGGCGATACTGTCGCCAATGCTGAGATTGGGTCGCACCGGGGCCTCGCCGGGAAAGCCATTCAGGTAACGAAAGCCACTGATCCCTTCACACACCGAGGCAAAACCGGGCCTGTTTGCATAGGGGCCGGTCTGGCCGTAGCCGGAAATACGGGTGTAGACCAAACCGGGGTTGGATTGCTTGAATTGCTCCGGTCCCAGCTCCCAGGCTTCCATGACCCCCGGCCGGAAATTCTCGATCACCACGTCGGCCCCGTCGATCAGCTGCTTTGCCAACTGCCGCCCCCGCGCCGTCTTCAAATCCAGGGTAATGCATTTCTTGTTGCGCCCGAGGCTCCGCCACCACAGGGATGTACCATCCCTGACCTCCCGCCAGTTGCGCAGCGGGTCGCCCTTCCCGGGGGGTTCGATCTTGATCACCTCGGCCCCGAAATAGGCCAGCAGCGCCCCGGCAAAGGGTCCGGCCAATAATTGACCGAGTTCGATCACCCGGTATCCTGACAAAGGCTTCATCTCAGTCACAGCTTTCTCCCGCTTATAGCAACACAGCCAACAGCAATGGTACGGCAACCAGCGCCATGACTGTGGAGGCCACCACAACACCCGCCACGGCCGTCGGCTCCCGATCATACTTCAGGGCCAGCAGATAATTGAATACCGCCGCCGGCATAATGACCTGCAACAGCACCACACCCCGGGCAGTACCGGTAATGTCCAGCCACTCGACTGCCAGCCAGGCAATCACCAACCCGCCACAGATGCGCAAAGTCGAGTATCCCAGACTCCGCCACTATCCCGACGTGCTCAGGGTGGAGAGGGAAACCCCCAGCGTGATCAGCATCAGCGGAATGGTGAACCCGGCCAGCAGTTCGACAGCGGCATCAATCCATCGCGGTAATACGACGTTACCTGCCAGCAGAATGAGCCCGACAATCACCGTCAGTATCAACGGCTGAAAGGCAAAGCCTTTCAAGATTGACCAGATATTGCCGGATTGCCTGTCGAGTAGCGGGATGCCAAATACCATCATGGCAGTCATCTGTTCGATGAAAAAGCCCACCGCTAGTGCCAGCCCTTCCTGGCCAAAGGCAAACAGGCAAAGCGGCAATCCCATATTGCCATTGTTGGGAAACGTCACCGATGGCAGCAGCGCCCTGAGATTTCCACCCGCGGCACGAATGGCCGCCCAACCCAGCAATGCTGTGCCCGCAAGGACAATCGCTGCGGCAACGGCAACCTCGGAAAATTCCGACCCTGAAATCTTCGACCCGCTGATCGCGGAGACCACCAGACAGGGCGCACCGATATTCATCACGGCACGGGTGACGAACTCCGCGGCGCAGGGCACCCGGGAACGCCCCCAACAATAACCAATACCGATGGCAATCAGTACCGGAGCCATCACATTCCAGAGCGCCAGAAACATTATTTCTTGATCCCCGATGATTCATCTGCCCAGAGCGTTATACTGCATCTGTGCAGCTCGTGAGAATGGAACATACCGCAAGGAACCTTCACCTGCCAGCCATCTCTAAGACCATTAGCGTTCACTGGGCTTTTCACTATGGGGCATCCTCTAAAATTTATTGCCAGCGTGCTGATGCCACTGCTCATCTCCGGCAGCCTGCTCGCTGCAAATGCTGACATACCGCAAACAAACACCCCCGAACAGGGTACTGAAAGATACGACTCTAACAGCGGGGGTCCTGAGGCCAGCCCGAAATCCGACCAGCCTGCGCTTCACATTGAAGAAGCAGCTTCACAACCAGCAGCACAAGTACAAGCAGCACAGATTATTGCCGATTACCAGTCTGCCATTGATCAACGCAAAGCTCTGGCTGGCCCCTTTGATCCAGAATTATCGGAATTGACCTTCGCACTGGGCAAAACCCTGCAACGCCAAAACCGTCTGGACGAAGCCATTCAGGCCTTCCAGCATGCCATGTACGTGAATCGTGTTAATGATGGTGTTTACAGCCTGTCGCAGGAACCCATGTTGCGTGGCATGATCGACACCCACATCCAACTTGGACATATCAGTGATGCCGCCGAGAGCTATCAGAAACTCCTCTGGCTGCACCGTAAAACCTATGGTGCCGATGATCCCCGTATTCTCCCACTGCTGGACGAAATCGGACAATGGCATTTGCGAGTCTATAATGCCCGGGGGCGCAGAGACGATCTCTACCATCTCAATATTGCCCACGACGCTTATAATCAGGCTCTGGCAATTACCGCGCAGCAACACGGGCCGGATCATCTCAGCATGACCGGGCTGCTATACAACTCGGCAATGACGGCCTACTACCTCCACACGCATGAGCGAAAGCATGCCAACAGTTGGGACAACACCGACCTGCTGTCTGAACGGTTTTCGCAAACGCGCTGGGTGGCTGACGACCCGTTTCTCAGCAAAAACTATTTTCAGAACGGTCGCAGAGCGAACGCCAAAATGCTCGATATTCTGGAACAGGACCCCTCGGTATCAGCGGCAGATAAAGCCACCGGTTATGTCAAAACAGGCGATTGGCTGATGTTATTCAATCTCACCGGACCGGCCATTGAAGCCTACCAAAAGGCCTATAGCGTCTTGCAGAACACCAACGATGCCGCTCTGGTCACGGCATTACTGGGTGAACCAAAAATGCTGCCGAGACCTATTGATTCAGGAATACAGGGAGCTGAGTCTCTCGCGGTCGCTGAAAATGCTTCTGCTGAATTCTCGTCGCAAGAGCTAAAGAACCCGACGGATGAATTGGTGGAAGTCGCGACTGACCAACCGAAACCCGAGGCCTATGTGATGCTATCGGTTGATATCTCCGAAAAAGGGCAGCCCCGTAAAATCACTACCCTCAGCATTCATCCGGAAGGCGCTCAGGGGTTCGAAAGCCGGGCGAGAAAAACCATTATTGATACCAAATTCAGACCGCGATTCGACAATGGCCAACCCGTGCCAACCGAAGCATTGCCGGTCAAGGTCCTGATACAGTAGTCTACCACTGATGAATCGATCAATACTCATAACTTTACTCGGCATGGCCCTGCTCAGCGCGACGGGCTGTCAAAACCCGACACAATCCACTTCTCAGTCACAGCAGTCTCCGCAATCGCAAGACCAGGCTACACCGACGGAGGAGGCCACCGAGCAGGAGAGCGCCGCGAAGGCAGCCTCGACGACTGAGACCAATGCGGCGAGCAAAACCACCGATACGGCTAAGGCCAGCGATGCGAGTGAGGCCAATCCCGACCAGAGCAGTACCGCCGATCAGGCGGCACCTCCCCCGGGCGGTGCGCTCAGCACGGAGGAAGAAATCGCGGTGCTCGATCAGCAGTTGGATGTCTTCATGGCTGTATTCGACGGTATGATCATGGATGCAAGAGCTGCCGCTGCCGAACGGGAGCAGGAGGGTGATGCTGAAGGAGCGCCTGCCGGCGCGGGAGGGCCCCTGTTTGAAGAGGCTGATATCACTGAGGAACTCGGAGGTGGCCCATTGGGCGGGGCAGGGGATGAAGAGGCCAACGGACCGGGCAGTGCCAGCCAACCACCGTCAGGCCAAACCACGACCTATGGTGGAGATGGCGGAATCATCGGACGCAGCGGCGGCAGTCCAGTTCCTGCCGACGTTCCCGATGGCAGCGACGACGATATTGTCGCACGTCAAATCCGCGAAGCCGCCATGAAAGAACAGGACCCGGCGTTGAGAGAAAAACTCTGGGATGAATACCGCAAATATAAAGAGGGGCGATAAAAGATTGGTCAGCTGGGAGCTTCTGTTAAAACGGGTTTTCGTCTTGTCTGCACTACTGTTATTGGCAGCCTGCAGTACCAACCGGGTGACCAGTACGGTCGTGACGCCGCTGGAACAGCAGACTGCGCCTGTGGTGGAATCACAGTTACTCGACCTGGCTGTGCTGCCCTTCGACCCCGGACTGGACAACATCGAATCGGACGATACCAGCGTCTCGCCAACTGTACGCACGGCCGAGGCACAGTATCTGCCGAACCAGCTGGCCGCGACCATTCAGTCAACCGGCGCTTGGGGGGCGGTGCGATTGGTACCCGGCAGGGAAACGGTCACTGAGGTCTACGTGGCCGGAAAAATTGTCACTTCCAACGGCGAAACGCTGGCACTGGACATTACCGTCACCGATTCCAGCAACCGCCACTGGTATACCAAGTCCTACACCGAAACAGTGGGCAACTATGCCTACAACCGACAAAACCAGTTACAGCGCGACCCGTTTCAGGGCCTCTATAACCGGATTGCCAACGATCTGCTGGAATATCGCCAGCAGATGAATTCGGCACACGTCAAAAAGTTGCGCACCATTGCAGAACTGCGTTTTGCTCGCGATTTCTCACCGGAAGCCTTCAGCGATCACATTCGGGAACCACCCGGCGGCCAGCTGGAAATCAGCCGTTTGCCGGCGGAAGATGACCCCATTCTGCAGCGTATCCGGCAAATCCGGCAGCGCGACTACCTGTTCATCGACACCATGCAGGAACATTACGATGCCTTCACCCGCCGTATGGAAAACCCCTATCAGGAATGGCGGGCCGCTAGTTATGACGAGCTGGTGGCGCTCAGGGAGCTGAAACGCCAATCCCGCAATCGCACCATTGCCGGGGTGGCAGCAATTGTCGGTGGTATTCTGGCCTCTGGCAGCAACAACGGCTCCGGTCGCGCAGCCGGGGCAGTGGCTATCGGTGGCGGGGCATTACTAGTGAAAAGTGGTCTGTCAAAAAGGGCCGAACTACAAATTCACCAGGACACTCTCGCCGAGCTCGCCCAGTCACTTGAGGCCGAAATAGAACCGCGGGTGATCGAGCTGGAAGATCGCACAATTACCCTGTCCGGAAATGCTGCTGCCCAGTACGCACAATGGAAAACCCTGCTGCGGGAGATCTATCAGGCGGAACGCGGTGGAATCTGAGCCTCATGACTGTGAGTAACGACCAGGACCCGATCAAACCGACCGATATAGCGTTTACCCCTATCACCACCGGGGATAGCAAAAAAGCGGATAGCCTGCCCTGGCAACAACAGCGCACCACCTGGGCTGCGTTGGCCATCTGTGTGTTACTGGCACTGTTGGTCATCTTTGTTCTTCCGGCAATGATTCAGCCACCGAACACCACCCCGGTGCCCATTTCATCCGACGGCCCCACTACCGTGACGACTGAATCGCCATTCCGCGATGCGCAGCTGGCCACGGCAAGGCGTGCGGCACAGGATGTACTGAGCAAAATTCTGGAAAAACAGGCCTTTCTCGATGGCAAAAATGTAGACCGCTGGGACAAGGAAACCTTTGACAAGGCACTTGCGATTGCTGCGACCGGCGATAACCACTATCGCCAGCGCGCCTTTGATCAGGCTCATGACGCTTATCAAACAGCGCTCGATCAACTCACCGCACTGGAAACGGCCATTCCCCAGCGGGTCAGCGACGCACTGGCGGCGGGACAAGCCGCACTCAATAACGGTGATGCAGAAAAAGCAACTCGACAGTTTGAACAGGCGCAGGCCATTGACCCGGACAATGCCGAGGCGGCACGCGGCCTGGCCAGAGCCAAAGTGCTGGATCAGGTTGCCGAGCTGGTGGCCGAAGCTGCCATCGCCCGACAAAATAATGACCTGTCCCAGGCCAGAACACTCTACCGGAAAGCGCTGGAACTGGATGCTGACCACACACCTGCTGCTGTCGGCCTGGAAAGCGTTAACGCCGAAATCCTCAATAACCAATTCAATGAGGCCATGAGTCGTGGCTACACCGCGCTGGAACGCAACCAGCTGGACAGTGCAAAAGCGGCTTTCAACCAGGCACTGCAGCTAAAGCCGGGGTTCCCGGCGGCCCGCAGCGGTCTCACGCAGGCATCCAGTGCCGACACCAAACAGACCCTGCAATCCTTGCTGAGCGAGGCAACAGCGCTGGAAAGCCGCGAGCAGTGGCATCAGGCTCGGGATACCTATGCCAGGGTCATGGCAATCGACAGTTCTGTGTTGGAAGCCAGGCTGGGGCAGATTCGCAGTGCTGCCCGCGCACAACTGGATGACCAGATTCGCAAAATACTTGATCAACCGCTGCGCCTGTCATCCGATAATGTACGGCAAGAGGCTCAACGGATTCTGGCGGATGCACGAGTCATCAAGTCCCCCGGCACCAGGCTGCAGGAACAGATCGGTCGCCTGGATCAAACCGTTGCAACGGCCACCACCCCGGTTCAGGTGGAGCTGGTGTCCGATGAGGATACCCTGGTCACACTCTACCGACAGGGCGAACTGGGCAAATTTCAGCGCAAGCAGATCTCACTGATTCCCGGAAAATACGTCGCTGTGGGAACCCGCCGCGGCTATCGGGATGTGCGGATAGAGTTCCAGCTTGGTCCGGAGGGACTCAGTCAACCGGTGGTAGTGATCTGCGAGGATCCAATCTCGTGACCGATCATCGGCAACAGCCTCAGGCTATCGAGCCGGCAACGTTTGTGCCTCTGGGCGAGACCGCTGCCAGCAGACGTTTCACCATCAAACCCCTGACAGGCATCATCGCTGCAGGACTACTGGTGAGCGGACTGACCCTGGGGTTTCTGTTCACGGCCAAATCGGTGGTTGTACAAATCAACCCCGCCAGCGCCGACATCTCGATCAGCGGTGGCATTACTTTCAAACTCGCTGACCACTATCTGATTCGTCCGGGGGATTATCGGATAAACGCCACAGCTGAAGGCTACCTGCCCTTCCAACAGGCCTTTTCCGTCGGTCCCGACAAGCATCAGCTGCTGGAACTGGCGATGGCTAAAAAACCGGGACATCTGGAGCTCACGAGTACCCCCACTGGTGCAGCGGTGCTGGTGAACGGGGAGTCTGTGGGGAAAACACCCCTGACGGTTCGCGACCTGCCGCCGGGCGACCATCAACTGGTCGTCCAGGCTCTGCGCTATTCTCCCGTAGAAGAGACGGTGACCATCGTCGGCCTGGATCGCACCCAGTCACTGGCAGTGACACTGCAACAGGCCTGGGGACAAATTGAACTGAGCTCTCGACCCAGTGGAGCCGAAGTTATTGTCGACGGGGAATCGCGAGGTCGCACACCTCTGACCACAGAATTGCTTGCGGCGGGCGAGGACGTTCTTGTACAGCTGGAAGGATTCAAAACCTGGCAGAAAAAGCTGCGCGTCGGCGTGGGCGAAACCCTGACACTGCCAGAGATCATTTTCGAGCCCGCTGATGCAACCGTCTCGGTGACCAGCTCACCGAACGGCGCCACCGTAACGGTAAAAGGCACCTATCGGGGGGTCACACCGCTGGATCTGGCATTGCCGCCGGACCAGGCACACCAATTATCCTTTTTTGCCAACGGCTATGTCACCCGCAAACAGGCGCTGACGCTCTCTGCTGGCGAGAAAAGGCAACTGTCGATCACCCTAAATGCCAGCATGGGGAAGATCCAGGTAGCCGCCACGCCAGGAGATGCCACTGTCTGGATCGACGGGGTATCAAAAGGCAAACCGGGCCAGACCTTCAGCCTGCCTGCCCGCGCCCACCGGATAGAAATTCGCAAGCCCGGTTACGCCACTGAAACGCGCACCATTACCCCGAAACCGGGACTCGATCAACTGGTACAGGTAACGCTGCTCACTGAGGAGGCAGCCAGGTGGGCCAACACGCCCACCAGCATTACCAGCAAGGCGGGACAGTCATTGACGTTATTCCGGCCCGAGGACAGTTTCACGATGGGCGCACCGCGCCGCGAAACCGGTCGGCGCGCCAATGAGGTGTTGCGCGAAGTTCGGCTGACCCGCCCGTTTTATCTCGCCACCAAAGAAGTGACCAACCAGCAGTTCAAACAGTTTTCCCGGCAGCACAGCTCATCGCATGTGCGCGGCACCACACTGGATCAACCCGAACAACCGGTGGTCAATGTCAGCTGGGATCAGACTGCCCGTTATTGTAACTGGCTGAGTGCCAGGGAAAATCTGGCACCCTTCTACACGGAATCGGGCGGCAAAATCACCGGTACCAACCCCACCGCAAATGGCTACCGCCTGCCCACTGAAGCGGAATGGGCCTGGGCGGCCAGAGCCACCTCCGGCGGGGCAAAACGCTTTGGCTGGGGACAGCAATTTCCACCGGCCGACGGCGCCGGAAATTTTGCCGACAGCAGCGCCTCAAGAATGGCTGACCAGGTCATCACCGGCTATAACGACGGTTTTGCCGTCTCTGCCCCGGTGGGTAGCTTTTCACCCAATCACCGGGGACTGTACGATCTGGAGGGCAACGTGGCAGAGTGGGTCAATGATTATTATGGTATTGAGTTCAGCCTCGGCACCGGGGCTGAAAAAGATCCCGGCGGCCCAGCATCAGGTGAATTTCGTGTGATTCGCGGCGCCAGCTGGCGTCATGGCAACATCATTCAGTTGCGCCTGTCCTACCGCGATTACGGTCTCGATGGCCGGGACGATTTGGGCTTCAGGGTCGCACGCAGCGTGGGGAGATAACTTATGGTGCTAAAGACACGCAGGACGTGCCTCGCGGCACTACTGGCAGGCTGGCTATCGGTTGGCCTGATCGCCAGCGCCGATGAACCGGAATCGGGACAGGCGTCAGGCAAAGAACCGGGCAAAAAACAGCAACCCACCACAGAAATATCCGGGCAGCCGTCGGTAACACCGGCTCCGACAGGCACCCCAAAGCGGATAACTCCGGACTTTTCCCCAACGGAAGAAATTTCCGAGGATGTTGCCATCCCCTTTCCGGTGGATATATGACACTCTCTCTCGGCCATCACCAACCTGACAGCCACCATCAACCCGGCCCGGGTATTTGCGGAGTAGCCACCCATGCGGAATAACACCTCCTCGGAGTTTCTCTATCAACTGTTCGCCCTGATTCTGGCCCTGATTCTGGTGCACAGTTTCTATGTAACGCTGATCCGTCCCAATGCCAATGCCATTTTACAGGAGCAGTTGGCGCGAGAAGCGGCGGGCGAAGCCTATGTGGCAGAGCGCTCTTTTTACATTGTGGTAAAGGATTACGAACAGGAGGCCTGCTTTATTCTGATGCTGTGGGCCTTTGCCATCATGGGTTACAAGGCCCGCCGCACCCTCAATGAGCGGAAGCTGCTGTCCCTGCAGCTGCTGGGTGTCAGTGAAGGCAGTCGTGTGCTACCGGAGGACGCACGACAGATGTCCCGCCCCGTTCAGGCCCTGCCCGCGGCGCAGCAAGGCTTTTTGCTACCTCGGGCACTGTTGGCGGCACTGCAACGCTTCGGCTCCACACGCAATATTCAGGATGTCTCCAGTGCCGTGGGCGAGGTACTGGATACCGAATCCGACCGACTCGACTCGGAATTATCCATGGTGCGCTATATCGCCTGGGCCATCCCCTCCATCGGATTCATCGGTACGGTTCGTGGTATCGGGGAAGCACTCAGCCAGGCGCATAAAGCGGTCGAAGGAGACATTGCCGGTGTCACAGCCAGTCTGGGGGTAGCCTTCAACTCCACCTTCATTGCGTTGGTTATCAGCATTGTGGTGATGTTCATGCTGCATCAACTGCAGCTGCTCCAGGAGCGGCTGGTGCTGGATACCCACAGCTACTGCGACAGCAACTTGCTGCGCCACCTGAAAACCGACTGACCAGTGGAACTGACTGAATCATGAGTGTTGCCATCATCGAATTGAACGACGCAGGCATTTGCTGTGTGAATGACCGGGGGGACCTGACAGTCAGTCCCGGCTATGCATTGCTCACTCCTGAGGGTGTTGCCACCGGTGACGCTGCTCTGCAACGCGCCTACCTGGAACCACAACAGAGTTTCAACCAGTACTGGTGGCAGCTCAATCTGTCGCCCCTGCCCGTCACCAGTAAACAGGCGCGTCACTACGCCGACCTGGCCTACGCACAACTGCTGGCCTTGCACCGCGACAGCGGTCATCCGGAGCAGGTGATCTTTGCTGTGCCCGGCAGTTTTGATCGGGGGCAGTTGTCTCTCCTGCTGGGGCTGGTGAAAGCCTCGCCATTTGAGGCAACCGGCTTGGTGGATGCCGCTGTCGCAGCCGCCAGCCGCATTGACGCAACCGGTACAGTGGCCCACCTGGACATCCAGCTCCACCAGGCCGTGATCACCCGACTTGATGTGAGGCAGCAGATTGAACGCACCGCTGTGGAAGTCGTCAGCAACGTTGGCCTGAAAGCCTTCCATGACCTCTGGACACAATACATCGCCAATCAGTTTATCCGGCAATATCGCTATGATCCGCTGCATACCGCCGCCGGTGAACAACAGCTTTACAACCGTCTGCCCGCCTGGTTATCGGCACTTCACAAGCAGGCAGAAATCACCGCCGAGCTGGATAGCCCCCAAGGGCATTTCCGACTGGTACTCAGTCGCAACGAACTATTGGCCAGCGGCGCATCGCGACTCCAGTTGCTGCGGGACAAACTGTCGGACCTGAAAGCCCACGGTGAAACCCTGCTGCTCAGTCACCGTGCTGCGCAATTGCCAGGCCTGCGGGAGGACCTTGCCCCATCGGCCACCCTGGATCAGAACGCCGCCATTAATGGTTGTCTGGATCACCTCGAAGTCATCACCGGTAACCCTGAAAATCTGCACTTTATTACCCGGCTTCCAGCCAGGCTTGTTGCCGCCAACGCAGTAGCAGCGATAAACGAACAGGATCACCAGCCAGTTGTTACGCGATCAAACGGGGCCGCCGATGCCACTCACGTACTTTACCGCCACCGGGCCCATGCCATCGGCAATCGTCTGGCGATTACACGGGAGGCTGATCAATTGCATTTTGCGCAGGGCAGCGATGGCGACTGTTGCCTGATTCACGAGCACGGCAAGTTGGCACTCAAAACCCAACGTTCCACCGTGACCGTGGCGGGAGACCACAGCGATCTCCGGGCCGGTGACAGCCTCCAGATTGACGGCGATCAGCTGGACCTGATCGAGGTGACCTGATTTGCGCCGCTCGAAACACAGGATAAGTGCCTTCAGCCTATCGTTTCTTGACATTATGGCCTGTGGTTTTGGCGCGGTTACCCTGCTTTTTCTGATTCTAAAACATGACGTAACCACCCTGGAATCCGCTGACCCCCTGCTGAATGCAGAGGTGAATCTGCTTGAAGAGGATTTGCGGGTCGGCGAGAAAGCGCTGGTTGAGTTGCGCAACAGCCTGGCGCGGATCGATGAATCGCTGGTGGAAGCGCAGGGGTTATCGGCAAGGGTAGTCGCCGATATCGAAAAGACCCGTCGCGAACTCAACGCCCAGGCGGACCCGGAACAGCAAATCGAAACCTTGCGCAAGCAGGTCGAAACCCTGGAGCGGGAAACTGCCAACCTCCGGGAACAGGGCAGTGCCGACAATGTTCGACAGTTTATCGGCGATGGTGAACGGCAGTATCTGACCGGCCTGAAACTGGGCGGAAGACAGATCCTGATCCTAGTGGATGCCTCAGCCAGCATGCTGTCGGACTCCATCGTCAACGTCATCCGACGTCGCAACATGAGCGATTCCGTCAAACGAAATTCCGAGAAGTGGCAACGGGCCATCCGTACCACCGAATGGCTGGTGGCACAATTACCACAGGAGAGCCGCTACCAGATCTACGTGTTCAATACGTCAGCCGAGGCGGTCGCGGGCGACGACCGGCGCTGGCGAGATACCGCCGACCGCCGGGGCCTCGATAGTGCCATCGAAAAACTGTCACAGCTAGTGCCCACCGGGGGCAGCAGTCTGATCAATGCGTTTGTGGCCATTAACAGTTTCGATACCCCACCGGATAACCTGTTTTTAATCACCGATGGCCTGCCTACCCAGGGCAGGAAACCCTCGGGGTTCAAAACCATCACCGGGCGGGATCGCCTGAAACTGTTTGCCGAGGCCACACAGATATTACCCCGTCGGCTACCCGTCAATGTGCTGCTGTTCCCGATGGAAGGCGATCCCATGGCGGCCGCCAGTTTCTGGCAGCTTGGCCTCTCCAGCCAGGGCTCTTTCATGAGCCCCTCCAGAGAGTGGCCATGAGTCTCCGCCGGCGCAGAGAGCGGGGCAATACGGCCGAAATCAGCATTTCGTTTCTGGACGTCATCAGCTGCGGCTTCGGCGCCATCGTGCTGCTATTGCTGATTGCCAAAACCGTCGACTCGACGGCTTTCGAGGACTCGGTGCAACCGGCAGAAGGCAGCGTGGCGGAACTACAACAACAGGTCTTCGAAATACACGGGGAAGCGCGCATATTGAACCGCGACCTACTGTCGAAGGAAGAGCAGCTATCGGATATTCGCCAGCGCATCGCCCGCTTGCAATCCGAGCTGGCCAGCGTCCGCCGACAGCGGGATGCCGTGGCGCAATCGGATACCACCGAGCAGGATAAGCTGACCCTGGCCCTGCAGGTGCTCACTGAAGAGATGGCACGCTTAAAGGCCCGACAGACGCCGGATAAACAATCATTGATTGGCGGCATACCGGTGGACAGTGAATACATCGTATTCATCATCGACACCTCTGGCAGCATGTTCAATTTTGCCTGGCCACGACTGCGCCAGGAAATGCTCAATATTCTCAATATCTATCCGAAGGTAAAAGGTATCCAGGTGATGAACGACATGGGGGGCTATATGTTCTCCACCTATCGCGACAAATGGATTCCCGATACGCCGGCCCGGCGCAAGGCGATTATCGACCGACTGGCCAGTTGGACGCCGTTCAGCAACTCCAGTCCGGTGGAAGGCGTTCAGCACGCTATTCGCCGGTTCTATGCACCGGACCGGAAAATCAGTCTCTATGTACTCGGCGACGATTTCACCGGACAGTCCATAGCCGAGGTGCTGAACAGTGTCGAAAAAATCAATCGGGAGGGGCGCAGTGGACAGCAGCTGGTTCGTATCCACACGATCGGTTTCCCGGTACATTTCATGGTCAAGGGTGGCAATTTGCAGACAGCATCGAGATTTGCTGCACTGATGCGCGACCTGAGCTATCGTAACGGAGGAACTTTCGTCGGGCTGAACGGCCTCAAACCTGAGTGATCTATGACAAACCCCCATGCGTCAATTAAAGTGTGCTGTCGGGCCCTGTGGCGGCTGATAGCCGCACGCTTGCTGCCAATAACCGCTGCAGCCACTCTGCTGGCTGGCTGTAGCACCAATGTGGTTGTCAATAGCGACTACCCCACCGCACTGGTTATCAGACAGCCCATCAGTGTCGGCCTGGTTCTCGATAACAGCTTCAGCAGTTACCGTTTTACCAGCGAGAAGGACAATCGACAGACGATTACCATGGCATTGGGCGAATCCCAGGTAAAGCTTTTCAACCGGGTATTCTCGGATATGTTTCAGAACAGCGCGACCCTGCAAACCCTGCCCGGCGGACAGAGCAAGCTGGATTTGATGATCGTACCCGAGATCACAGAAGTTCAGCTGGCAACACCCATGGAAACCCAGCTGAATGTCTACGAAGTGTGGCTGAAATACAATCTGAAAGTCTACGATGGCAACGGCCAGCCGATTGCAGACTGGATGATGAGTGCCTACGGAAAAACCCAGAGCCGTTTTCTCAAATCGGATGAAGAAGCGCTGAACCAGGCCACAGTGTTAGCGCTGCGGGATGCAGGGGCACGACTGCTGACCGGCTTTCAGCAAATACCGGAAATTCGCCAGTGGCTGGTCAATCGCCAGCCCCCCGCCAAATTGAGCCGGAGCACTGCCCCTTGAAAAGTGCTATCCCCTGGCTACTGTTATCCATGCTCGCGGTCAGTGCCTGTGGCACGTCCACCCGGGTCGATGAATATCGCCCGTCCGGCACCCTGTTGCCGTTGAATGGAAATGAAAAGGTGGTAGTGGTCGGTCGGCGACACAGAGGGGAATATGAAACCGACCCGGACTTCATCCATTGTATCGGCACCAGACTCGCCAATCGGGGACAGCTAACAGTGATGCCCGAGCAACAGTTTCTCGACAGTTTCTATCCCTGGTTTGAACCGCGTATGGCACCACTCGGGCTCAGGCGCATGGGAGGCATGCTGGAAGATTCACTGATCGGCAAGCGGGTGCGAGAACTGGGCATACGCTACATGATCTGGGTGGACGGCAATATCGAGACGACGGAAAAAAGTGGTGCCATCAGCTGTGCAGTCGCCCTCGGTGGCGGTGGCTGCTTCGGTTTTTCATCCTGGGACAAGGCCGCCAATTATGAAGCCGTGATCTGGGACCTCGACAAACTGGGCGAGAAAGGGCGGGTTCAAGTAGACAGCAAGGGTTCCTCGTATTTGCTGGCAGTGGGGGCGCCGATCCCCTTTGTCGCCAGGGTCCAGAGTGAAGCCTGCGATGGGATCGGCAGCAGGCTTCAGAGCTTTTTTACTTCGGTCGGCTCCAGCCCGTGACATTTGCCATGCGACAGGGTTTACCACAACGCAGCGTCCTCCTTTTTATGGCTCTGGTGAGTTGCTGTTGCACTGCGATGGCTGCGGGCAAGCCCCCGGAAACACCCGAGGAAATGCACCGTGAAATCATCGCCAACATGCCACTGGTGGAGGGCAAACTGGCTGATTACGTCAATCAGGTTGGCCAGCGTATTGTCCGCCAGTCCGATAAGCCGCAGGACCCATTCACGTTCACGGTGATCGACCATCCGGATATCAATGCATTCGCATTGCCCGACGGCTATATTTATATCCACCGGGGCCTGATTGGCTACCTCAACTCTGAAGCTCAGCTGGCAGCGGTACTGGCCCATGAAATCGGCCACGTCACCGCCGCACACCACGCCCGTCAGAAACGAGCCCAGACCGGTTCAAAAGTTGTTTCGGGACTACTGGCCATTTTTACCCGCAGTATGGAGGTGGGCCAGGCCAGTGCACTGTGGGGCGCCTCCATGGTCAGCGGTTACGGGCGGGATATGGAGCTTGAAGCCGACGAGATCGGCAGCCGTTATCTGTATAAGTCCGGCTATGACCCCCAGGCCATGATCGAAGTGATCAGCATGTTGAAAGATCATGAACGGCTGGAGAAAAAACGCGCCCAGGAGGCCGGTCGTGAACCCCAGACCTACCACGGTCTGTTTGCCACCCACCCGCGGAATGACCAGAGGCTGCGCGAAGTTGTCGGCAAAGCGGGAACCATTCCGAATGACATGAACGCGGAACAGAACATCACCGCCTTTCGCATTGCCACCCAGGGCATGATCTGGGGCGAAAATTTTGCCACACGGGAACTGCCGGAGAACACCTATCTGAATAAAGAGCTTGCCTTTATGGTGTATTTCCCCAAGGGCTGGCAATTCAGCGAACAACCGCCGCTGGTGAACGCCGGCAACGAGGCAGGCGATACAAAAATCGCCCTAACAGCGATGAATCGCACCAGGGTCAGTCCGGATCAGTTCATCAAACAACAGCTGGGTATCCCCCTGCTCAAACAGTCTGAATCCCTCGTCCAATTTCAGCTGCAGGGTCACACCGGGCTGATACCCGGTGCCCAGGGACAACCGGATCAAAGGCTGGCGGTGATCTACTATGGCTACCGCGCCTTTGTATTCAAGGGAGCGCTCCAGCACAACGCCGATCAGGCGCTGGGCAATCGGCAATTGATGGAGATCATTGGCAGCTTCCGGCCCGTATCGAAGCACAGTTTCCAGCCCACCGAAGCCAAAACCATTGACTACGTGAAAGCGACCAAAAACAGCACCTTTGCCCTGTTGGCACAGCACCTCAAACTGGGCAAGTACGGCGAAGATGAGTTGCGTATCATCAATAACCATTATCCGGTGGGAGAACCGGAACCCGGCGAGTGGCTAAAAATTATTCGCTAGGGCCTGAAACAGACGCATTGTCATGGTATTGCCATCCCCTGTTCATACTGATGCGTCATACTGGATCGGTCATCCAGGAGGTGAGCCATGAACCCGATCCACAGAGAAACCTGTCGAGCAATGCCAAAAACAGCAATTCCTGAACATATCCCGTTACCGGAACTCATGTGTCGCGACCCTGCATCCCGTCGCGAAGCGGTAGACCACGAGGGGACTGATGACCACGTCACCTGTCTGGAAAAAATCGTCCTGAACAGTGATCTCGATTTTTTCTAGACTTTTCCCGCAGCCCTCCCCCTGCGCCCTTTTCACCCGGCAGGGCATACTGTACTGCTCATTTAAAAAACGCTACGATACAAAACGCTACAGCGTACTTTATTGCAAGCATTGGATCATTGTCTGTTCGTTAACCTCGACCGATCATCACTGCAACAAAGAGTGGTCTAAACTGTAGGCCAGATCCTTGAGCGACATCGACAAACCGCACCACTAGAGAGAGCTTAATGATGGCCAGGCGCAACAATTTGCAACCCAGCACCCAACTGACCACCCAGTACATCATGACGTATCTGGCACCGCTGGATCCGCCCGTATCGATTGACTCGGGAATGATGGTTGTCAATGTGCGTCCCGGTGGCTGGGCCAAAGGCCCCGACATCAATGGTCAATTCATTGCCCCAGGTGCCGACTGGCTGCGTATCATGCCAAGTGGCGCCTTCCGACTTGATGTGAGGGGACTGATCGAGACAGATGACGGTGCCCATATCTATATGAGCTACAACGGTATCATCAAAAATTCGGTCGAGAGCGCAGAACGACTCGGCAATGGCGAGTTGCTGACCGATAATGATATTCCCTACTTTATCGCTGCGCCCACATTTCAGACCTCGGCGGAGAAATACGCCTGGCTCAACGATGTTCAATGCATCAACAAGATGACGGAAATCCAGTTTGGACCCGAAGGGTACGTCAAGTACGATGTTTTTCTTGTCAGCTAAGTTTTGTTCCGTCTGTATCGCAATACCAACCGGGCATAAAACGCCGCCGCAAGGCACACAAAGTCGCCCTATTTCAAGATGATAAAAAGAAAGGAGAACAACACCATGTCAGACATTAATCGAGTATGGCGTTTGCGCAAGCGCCCGGTCGGCGATATTACCGATGATGTATTAAGCCTGGAACAGGAAACCATACCGGAACCCGGTGAAGGCGAGTGCCTGTTCCGCCTCAACTACCTGTCTCTGGATCCCACCAACCGGATCTGGATGAGCGACATGGAACAATACATGGAACCGGTGGCGATCAACGCCCCGATGCGTGGTGTGGTCTGCGGCACCGTAATCAAAAGCAATACCCCCGAGTTCAAGGCCGGTGATATTGTCAGCGGTATCGGCAGCTGGGCGGATTACCAGATCGGCTCACCGGCCACCGTTGGCCTGTTGGGCGAGGTTGGCGACGTCCCGGTTATCGATGCCTTCGGCACACTGGCTCTGGTTGGCCCCACCGCCTATTTCTGTCTGCTGGAAATCGGCGACCCACAACCCGGTGAAACCGTGGTCGTTTCCACGGCAGCAGGCGCTGTGGGATGCCTCGTTGGTCAGATCGCCAAGATCAAGGGATGCCATGTGGTTGGACTGACCGGCTCAGATGAGAAATGTCAGTGGATTACCGGAGAACTCGGCTTTGATGCGGCCGTCAACTACAAAACCGAAAATGTCGCGGAGGCACTCGCCAAAGCCTGTCCAAACGGTATCGACGTCTATTTTGATAACGTCGGTGGAAAGATTCTCGACGAATGTCTCAAGCAGATGAATCTGCATGGCCGTATCCCAACCTGCGGCCTGATCTCCCAGTACAATGCCACTGAACCGGTGCCCGGCCCCTACAACTATGACCTGATTCTGATGCATCGCCTGAAGATTCAGGGTTTCATCATTCTGGATTACATGGATCGTTATCCGGAAGCGACCGAGGCACTGATTGGCTGGATGAAGGAAGGCAGACTGAAAGCCCGTCTGGATGTGTCAGAGGGTCTGGAAACGGCCCTGCAGGCGGTCAAGAAGCTGTATACCGGTGACAATACCGGCAAACTGATGGTTCGGGTCAAAGACGTCTGACAACCCGTTGGCTTTGCCGAAAAAACCAGCCGGGCTCAGCAATTGCGGCAGCCCGGCATTCCCGGACACCTCAACTTGCCTCCCCCCCCGACTGACCATGTCTTACTGGCTGTTCAAATCCGAACCCGATGTTTACGGTATTGACGACCTGGCCGCCGAACCGGGCCAGCAGTGCCGATGGGGTGGGATTCGCAACTATCAGGCGCGCAACCATCTGCGCGACCGGGTCAAACCGGGGGATCAGGCGTTGTTCTATCACTCAAGCTGTAAAGCCGTCGGGATTGCCGGGATTATGGACGTCACCAGCGCAGGTTATCCTGACCCCGACCAGTTTGATGCGGCGAGCGACGGCTACGACCCGGTCAGCACAGTCAACAAACCCCGCTGGTTTTGTGTGGATGTAAAACTGGTCAGAAAATTTGTGCAGCTGATACCACTCTCGGAATTGAAACAGCAGAGGGCACTGGAAGACATGGTGCTGTTCAGACAGGGGCGATTGTCTATCGTCCCTGTCACGGACGAGGAATGGCAGACTATTGTATCTCCGGCTGGTTAAACCGCGCCAATTATTCTGGCGAAAAACCAGGCGACACCGCCCATTGCCGCCACCACTATCCACCACAGGAACAACAGACTGAAGCGAAACGGTTTTCGCTCCACAGAATGAATGCCCGAGTTAACTACCTCACGAATTCGCTGCAGATCTTCCTCTGAATACTCGTCTTCGCTTCTCATGCCCATAAATCATTCACCACAGATTAATTTGCTTTTTTCGCCATCAACAGATCGGTTTTCAGGTATGGCGCTGCCTGCTCCGGGATCGGATCCGGCAACCATGGCACTGCGCCGATCATGGGGCATGGCAATCGCGCTTGCAAGCTTGCCAGAGTCTCTTGATAACGGTCCATTTCAACAGAACCAGGTTGGTTAGCCACCCAACCCGCCAGCGACAGGCCATCCCGCTGAATCGCCTCTGCGGAGAGCAGCGTATGGTTGATACAACCCAATTCCATTGCCACCACCAGAATCACCGGCAACTGCAGAATTTTGGCCAGATCGGCAAATGTTTCCCGCTCATTCAGGGGCACGCGCCAACCACCCGCCCCTTCGACCAGTAAAAGGTCCACTGGTTGCATCATAATACCACGGCAAAATCCTGCCAGCCGTTCGGCGCTCAGTCGACGACCGGCCTCCGCAGCGGCAATATGGGGTGCGATCGCCGGCGCCAGGGCAACCGGATTCACCTCTTCGTAGGACAGTGGCAGACTCGACTGGGCGAATAGCGCCAGGGCGTCCGCGTTGCGGAGACCCTCAGCCGTGGCCTCACACCCGGCAGCCACCGGTTTCAAGCCGACGGTAGTCAATCCGCAGTCACGGCCCGCTGCCAACAGCGCGGTGCTGATCAGGGTTTTACCGACACCAGTATTGGTCCCTGTGACAAAAAATCGTTTAGTCATTGCAGAATATATCGTAGGTGGCAGCTCGGCTTGACGGAGAACGTGGATTGTTCACTAAGAACCTCGCCCGGCTTCCGCCAATGTCTTGCCGATTGCCTCAACCAGCCCATCTACCTGGTCATCGGTATGTTCGGCACAAAGGGTTATACGCAATCTCGCACTGCCCACCGGGACAGTGGGCGAGCGGATTGCCCCCACCAGAAACCCTCTGGCACGCAAGCCTTCACCGACCCGGTAACAGAGTGCATCATCGTGCAACATGACCGGCTGAATCGGCGTGGCAGAATTCAACAGCTCCAGCCCGAGTGCGCCAATCCCCGCCCTGAACCGTTCAATCAGGCTGATCAGTCTTTCCCTGCGCCAACTTTCCCGGCGCAGTATTTTCAGGCTGATACGAGTAGCAGCCGCCACGGAAGGTGGCAATGCCGTGGTATAAATGTAGGTGCGGGCATACTGGATCAGGGTTTCGATCAGGGCATCGGAACCGGCCACAAAGGCACCGAAGGTACCAAACGCCTTGCCCAGGGTTCCCACCAGCACCGGCACGTCGGTGACACGGAGACCATAGTGCTCTGTCAGTCCAGCACCGTTTTTACCCAGCACACCGAAACCGTGGGCATCGTCCACCATCAGCCAGCCAGCCTGTTCGGCACAGGCCCGCGCCAGTGCCGGCAACGGGGCCAGGTCGCCATCCATACTGAATACGCCATCCGTGACCACCAGTTTTCGACCGTGCTCCGACTTTGCCAACCGCCGGGCGAGATCACCGACATCGGCATGCCGATAGCGCTGACAGGGAGCGTTGCTGGCCAGCCCACCATCCAGCAGAGATGCGTGGTTGAGGCGATCCTGATAGACATGATCGCCCTTGTCGACAAGTGCCCGGATAGCGCCCAGGTTTGCCATGTAGCCGGTGGAAAACAACAGCGCCCGGGGATGACCCGTAAATGTGGCCAGCTCTTCCTCCAGGGCATGGTGCTCCTGGGAGTGGCCATAAACCAGGTGCGAGGCACCGCTGCCGACGCCGTAGGTTTCGACACCGCGGCGCATACTGTCAATCACCGCCGGGTGACTGGCCAACCCCAGATAATCATTGCTGCAAAAGGCCACGCAGGTTTTGCCATCCACCTGCACAATGCTGTTCTGGGCCGACTGCAACAGGTGTCGACGGCGGTACAGGTTGTCGACCAGGCGCTGATTCAATCGCGCCTGCAACACCTGGTCCATGGATAATGTCATCTGACCCTTCCCTCCAGGTGAGCAAATTCACTGCCCCAGCGACGATCTTTGATAAAAATACGGCTGCTTTTGCAGATGGCACTCGTTAACGTGCGGCTAATTCACGGCGTTGTAAAACAGGTGGTCTGTTTCCACCTCGGCCACCGCCCGCTGTAAAGCCCGCTCTTCCTCAAGGCTGTCCCGTTCAACCCGGTGTGTTTCAGGCTGGATACCGAGACGGCTGAGCAGCTGCATGTCGCTGTTGGCCTTGGGATTGGGGGTGGTGAGCAACTTTTCACAGTAGAAAATGGAATTGGCCCCCGCCATAAAAGCCAGTGCCTGCATCTGGTCATTCATCTCCTCGCGGCCGGCAGACAGCCGCACATGGGATTTGGGCATCAGGATACGGGCTACCGCAATCGTGCGAAGAAAATCGAAGGGATCTAGATCCTCCTGGCTGTCCAGAGGAGTGCCCGCCACTTTCACCAGCATATTGATCGGCACCGACTCCGGATGGTGGGGAAGATTGGCCAATTGCATTAATAGTCCTGCCCGGTCTTTTTCCCCCTCACCCATACCGACGATGCCCCCCGCACAGACTTTCATCCCTGCCCGGCGCACATTATCCAGGGTGTTAAGACGATCCTCATAGGTGCGCGTGGTGATGATTTCACCGTAATACTCCGGAGATGTATCAAGGTTGTGGTTGTAATAATCCAGACCTGCATCGGCCAGTAACCGGGCCTGTTCTGCCTCCAGCATCCCCAGAGTCATGCAGGTTTCCAGGCCGAGCGCCTTGACCTGACGAACCATCTCGGTCACCACGGGCATATCCTTGTCTTTTGGTGATCGCCAGGCAGCCCCTATGCAGAAACGGGTGGCACCGCTCGCCCGGGCGGCTTTCGCCTCCTCGATCACCTGCTCCACCGCCAGCAGCTTCTCTTTTTCAAGGCCCGTGTCATAGCGGGCACTTTGCGGACAGTACTTACAGTCTTCCGGGCAGGCACCCGTTTTGATCGAAAGCAAGGTACTGAGCTGTACTTCATTGGGATTGAAATGCTGGCGATGCACAAGCTGCGCCTGAAATATCAGGTCATTGAAGGGCTGGCTGAACAGCGCCAAAACCTCATCGCGGCTCCAGTCATGGCGGATATCTGTGGTGTGGCTGGCGGGCATTGGCAATCTCTCATATAGTGCAGTGACAGCTCGCCATGATAGGTGAGCCAGTGCGACTGTCAACCAAAAATGGATTTGAGGTTAACAAGTGATGTTGCCACCGGCAAAAACCCTGTTCGCTATAAAAGCCCTGCTGGGCAACCACCCATGGAGCCGGTTGCTGGATAGAGTAAGTTATGGATTGCTGCCGGGACAGTGTCTGCTGTGTGGTATCGCCTCCGGGCGGAGACGGGATCTGTGCATCGATTGCCAGGACGCATTGCCCTTTAATCAACCAGCCTGTTATCAGTGTGCCTTACCACTGCCCACCCCGGCCATTTGCGGTCAGTGTCTGGCCAATCCACCCGCGTTTGATCACTGTATCGCCCCTTTGCGCTATGGGTTCCCCGTCGATCGACTGGTCAACAGTTTCAAGCACGGAGGTCACTTCAACCGGGGCACCTTACTGGCTGAGCTATTGGTATCCGCTATCCTGGCATCTCAGAACGATTCGGAATCAACGCTGCCGGAATTGCTGGTGCCGGTACCACTGCACTGGCGACGGCAATTTAGCCGCGGCTTCAACCAGGCGGGCTGGCTGTCCCGCTATTTGAGCAAGCGACTTGCCATCCCGACAGATCAGCGGCTACTCAGCCGCCACCGGCACACCCCACACCAGCAGGGGCAATCCCGCAAGGAGCGACTGACCAACATCAGGGGCGCCTTTCAACTCAATGCACCGGTGCAAGGCAAACACATTGCCCTGGTGGATGATGTGATGACCACCGGCACCACCGTTGGGGAACTGAGTGATTTACTGATGGGGGCAGGGGCAGCCAGAATCGATGTTTGGTGTCTGGCGCGAACGCCGCTGGAAAATTAACCAGCTGACCTTGATAATGGCCCCCACTGTTAAACATCAAGATTTCTGCTTATGAGTACGAGCCTTTGGCAAAAAATTCAGCAGGAAGCCTCGGCAGTAGCTGAGGAAGAGCCGGTACTGGCCAGCTTTCTGCAAGTCACTATTCTGAAACACGACTCCATGCTGGCAGCTTTGGGTTTTCTGCTGGCGGAAAAACTGGGCTGCAGCGCCATGTCGGCACTCACGCTGCATGAAGTGTTCGGAGAGGCTTTTGCAGCAGATCCGGATATCGAGGACTCCATCAATTGCGATATTCTCGCTATTTATCAGCGGGATTCTGCCTGCCAGAACCTCTTTTCCACGTTTCTCTACTACAAGGGGTTCCACGCCTTGCAGGCATGGCGCGCCGCCCATTGGCTGTGGCTGCAGGACAGGAAGTCGCTGGCATTGATCCTGCAAAACCGGATATCGGTAACCTTTGGTGTGGACATTCACCCCGCCGCCAAAATCGGTCGCGGCATCATGTTTGATCACGCTACCGGCATTGTTATCGGTGAAACAGCCATCGTCGAAGACTGTGTATCCATCCTGCAATCAGTGACTCTCGGTGGCACCGGCAAGGAATCCGGCGACCGCCATCCCAAAGTAAGGCGGGGCGTGATGATTGGCCCGGGCGCAAAAATTCTCGGCAATATCGAAGTTGGTGCCGGCTCCAAAATAACAGCCGCCAGCGTGGTATTGAACGATGTCCCCGCCCACTCCGTAGTTGCGGGAGTGCCTGCGACCGTTGTCGGCACGATTGATATTGACTCCCCGGCCGAATTGATGGATCAGGGACTTACCGGCTGCTGTGACTGAATCAGGAAATTATCCATGTCCAAACTGAAAAATGAGACCGAACTCCTCAAGGAAGCACTGCGGGTGGGAATGATCTACGCGGAAAAACGCGGTGCAGCAAAATTTGAAGCCAGCGACTCAGCCAACGAAAAGATCGAATATATTTATAAACTGCTGGTGCACGACAAACTGATTCAGCCACTGGCCAATGAACAGCACGACATCGTCCACATGAAACATAAACTGGCATTGTGGATGGCGCGACAGTTGCCTGCGGGGCACCGATTGCTGCAATGACAGGGACAATGACCGTTGCAAATGGCTGCGCCAACCACTGCATGACCAACGCGGCTATTGGTGACCCATTTTAAATACTGATCCGTTAGGCAAAGTGAACTCGTAACCAAACATGCAATCAAACGTTTCAGCCAGGGAAACTCAGGTACGATGAAAGTGGCTGCTTCCCGAACAGGTGGCCAGAGTAAGTTTTACCGGCGATGAAATAACAGAATCATCATGTCAGGAGTATCTGTGAAATACATCAGCGCATTGATAATGGGTATTATTTTTTCAGTCTCAGCACTGGCTGAAACCCTTGAACAGGGCTACGAAGCGGTCCGCAATGGCAAACTGGAAGAGGGTTACGCGATTCTATCGGAGCTGGCCGCCACAGGTGATGCCGACGCACAGTATGGTGTTGCCATCCTCTACAAGGAAGGCTGGGGAACCGACAAGGACATCAAAACAGCCTTTGACTACTATCAAAAGGCTGCCCTGAAGGACCACCCCGGGGCGCTTTTTGAAATGGGCTGGTTCTATCAGTCTGGCGAGAATGTGGCACAGGATTACGCCGAGGCCATAAAGTGGTACGAGAAAGCCGCCAATAAAGGCCATCCTGTGGCAATGTACGCACTGGGTGGCTTGTACTATAACGGTATGGGTACTACGAAGAGTGAAGAGAAGGGTATGGTGTGGTTCAAAAAATCAGCCGATAAGGGCTATCCACCGGCGCTGGAATTCGTCAATGAACCATTGCGCTAATCGGCGATAATATACACAGGTCAAGAAAACCACGTTGCCTTTCCTGACCTTCTTACCTTGTCCAGTACCTTATCTGCCCAGACAATCCTGCTGACACGCGGACTTGAACTAGTGGCGGGTCATGATTCTGTCCAGCAACCCCATGGCAAAAGCAGAAATCACAAAAGTCATATGTAAAACGACATACCAGAGAATTTTGTCGTTCTCTATTTCCGGGGCATTCATGAAAATTTTCAGCAGGTGGATCGACGAAATGGCCACAATGGACGCCGCCACTTTGTTTTTCAGTGAGCTGGTATCAAGCTTGCCCAACCAGACCAGTTTGTCAGTGGATTCATTCAGATCCAGTTGCGAAACAAAATTCTCATAGCCGGCAAACATCACCATGACAATCAGGCCACCCACCAAGGCAATATCCACCAGTGAAAGTACCACCAGAATAAGATCCATTTCGGACATGGTCAGAATCATGGGCAAAGTGTGCGCCACTTCGACAAAAAACTTTATGCCAAGGGCCAACAGGGCAAAACTCAACCCAAAATAAATGGGCGCCAGCAACCAGCGGGCGGCATACATGGTATTTTCGAAGATCTTTTCCATTCCGACTTCCTGTGTAAAAAGGACTTGCCGACAGACCCACTGATGGATCGCCCGGATCGGGGCGACCTGTGCTGACCTGACTACGCTGTTTTCCTGCCATTAAACGCTAATGACAGGCCAGAAAAAGGGCCATTTTTCAATGGCCCTGTTGTACTTCGGCGGACAGTTTATCCTACGAAGCATGGTCGTGAACATTTAAAGCAGCCGTTGACCTGCTGAAAATGTTTTTTCGCCTCCCTGACTGCTCCCTGGCAGGTGGGGAAATTACCCAGAGATTTCTGATCCACAGAGTCTGGCAAGTCCGGACACCAAGTCCCGAGGTTGTGGACAACATGATTCCCATTTTCCTGTGGTTTTTTAGTCACAATATATCTAGCCATAGCTCTCTTCATCATCTTATTGTTAGTCAACACCCACCGCATTAACATGTGATTAATACAGCATTAGCCGCGAATGAAACAGAAGCTGAAATCAACTGCGGAATGACTAAAACTATCGATTTTTTAGCAAGTTATCAACAATTCAATCGCACCACTCGATGATATTTTGCTGGCCCTCGGTCAGTTCTTTAGGCAGAAAATTTTGACTTGCCCGCCGGTTTTTTGGATAACCCGACTAAAACTGTTCTCTGCATGGCACATTCATAATTAACCACTTATGCGACAAATCTGTTGCAGCGATGCGACGACAAGCTTTGGGAATCTTCACCGGCTTAAAATATACTGACCGGCCACACTTCAAGAATCACGCACTGGCAAGAAGGAGCCCCCATGTCCGGTTTACTCCCCGATACCGATCCCGATGGTCTGCTGGAGTACTCAGTAGTCTTTACCGATCGCTCCCTGAATCACATGTCCAAACGCTTTCAGGCAGTGATGAATGATATCTCAAACACATTGAAGCAGGTTTATCATGCCGAGGCCGTTGTGGTGGTTCCCGGTGGCGGCACCTACGGAATGGAAGCGGTCGCCCGTCAATTCGCCACAGACAAAAAATGCCTGGTTATCCGCAACGGCTGGTTCAGCTATCGCTGGAGCCAGATTCTGGAAATGGGCAAGATCAGCAATGACATTACCGTGATGAAAGCACGGCCAGTGGACAATGATCCCCAGCAACCGTCTCTGGCACCGGCCCCGATTGATGAAGTGACTGCGTGGATTCACACAGAAAAACCGGCGATAGTCTTTGCACCCCACGTGGAAACCGCCGCTGGCATGCTGCTGCCGGATCACTACATTCGAGCGGTAGCGGACGCCGTTCACGCAGTGGGGGGCCTGTTTGTACTCGACTGTATTGCGTCTGGCACGCTCTGGATGGATATGCAGGCCTGTGGCGTCGACATCCTGATCAGTGCACCGCAAAAGGGCTGGAGCGCATCGCCCTGCAGTGCACTGGTCATGCTGGGCAAGGAGGCGCAACAGCGCATTGAGCACACCATCAGCAGCAGCTTTGCCTGCGACCTGCGCAAATGGCTACAGATCATGGAAGCCTATGAAAAGGGCGGCCACGCCTACCACGCCACCATGCCCACCGACGCCCTGCTGCAATTCCGTGACACCATGCAGGAAACCGAAGCCTACGGCTTCGACAAGGTAAAGCAGGAGCAGCTCGAGCTGGGACAGCAGGTTCGCCAACTTCTCACTGACCGGGGTTTCAAGAGCGTTGCCGCCGAGGGCTTTCAGGCACCCGGCGTCGTGGTCTGCTTTACCGATGACCCGGACCTCCACAATGGCCGGAAATTTATGGAGCAAGGCCTGCAGATTGCCGCCGGGGTGCCCCTGCAATGCGACGAGCCTGTCGGCTTCAGAACCTTCAGAATCGGGTTATTTGGTCTCGACAAACTGCACAATATCGAGCGCACGGTCACCCACCTCCGTCGAGCATTGGAAAACATGCCAGCATAACGGTGATTAACCGCTGTAATGATCCACCCGTTCATTCGACAAGTTCGGCAAGATACTTTGACAATCATTGAACACTCTGCGCTGGAAGTACTCATACAACAAGGCAGTCGACAGGCCAACTCTATAGACATGGGCGGATCAACATGAAAAATGGAAACGTGGCTATCAGCCGGGTTGCTTTTTGGCTGGGCATTGCCGTTCTGGGCCTGCTGATACTGTTATTGATGATCCAGATTGACCGGCAGTGGACCCGCATGAACGACATCACCCGGCTGATGGAGGAGCAGGCTCAGGATATTCGCTCTACCCGGGGTATTTTACGCAACCTGGAGCAGACGGTCCGCACCGCACGCTTCAATACGTCCGAGGCAAATCAACGCTTGAGCGATGCCGATAACAGGGCCGATGCCTTCGAGCGTGCCAGGCTGGCCACGCAACAGGCTAATTATGCCCAGGGGGACTGGTTGATGCTGGCCTTCGGCAGCGGCCTCACCACTCTGACACCACTGGTCTCAGGGGACGCCTACTCCTCGGAAGTTCAACAATACGTCCTCGAGCCCCTGCTGGTGCGAGACCCGGACACACTGGAGTGGAGCGGGCTACTGGCAGAAGACTGGCAGGTATCCGATGACGGACTCACCATCAACTTTACCCTGCGGCGCGATATCAGCTTTTCCGACGGGGTGGCCCTGACCGCCAGGGATGTGCAGTTCACGTTTGAATTCATCATGAACGAAGCCATTGCCGCACCGCGCAGTCGCGCCTACCTGTCACGCATTGAACGGGTCACCGCGTTGGACAATTACCACGTGGAATTCGTTTTCAAGGAGCCCTATTTCAACAGTCTCCAACTGGCGGGTGGATTGACGATCATGCCGGAACATTTCTACAAACGCTTTCTGGATGAGCCACGCACCTTTAATGAGAGCCGCGGGCTGCTGCTGGGTTCAGGTCCCTACCGTCTCAATAATCCGGAGAACTGGACGCCCGACCAGGGCCGTGTTGAGCTGGAGCGCAATCCCCGCTACTGGGGTCCGGTAGACGGTTCCTTCGACCGGATTGTGTGGCGGATTATCGAAAATGACAGTGCCCGCCTCACCACCTTCCGCAATGGCGATATCGACGTTTACGGAGCGCGCCCAAGGGAATACCAACGCCTGCTTGACGACCGCGGTATCAGTGAACGCAGCAAGCATTTTGAGTACATGAGCCCCACCGCCGGCTACAGCTTCATTGCCTGGAACCAGCAGCGCGGCGGCAAAGGCAGCCTCTTCAGCGATACCCGGATTCGACTGGCCATGTCCCTGCTGACCGACGTGGAGCGTATGCTGGAGGAGATTTTCCTCGGCTACGGCCAACCCGCAGTGAGCCCATTTATGCCGGGATCATCCCAGCACAACCCGGAAAATCAGCCCTTCCCGCGTGATATGGAAAAAGCCAAACGGTTACTTGCCGAGGCGGGCTTTGTGGATCGCAACGGCGACGGCATTCTGCAGGCAGAGGACGGCACAAATTTTGAGTTCGAACTGACTTTCTTCCAGGACAATGACGACACCCGACAGATGGTGCTGTTCCTCCGGGACCTCTATGCCCGCGCCGGTATTCTGATGAAACCGAAACCCACCGAGTGGTCCGTGATGGTAGAAGATCTGCGGCAAAAGAATTTTGATGCCATCACACTCGGCTGGACCTCCGGTATCGAAATCGATATCTACCAGATGTTCCACTCCAGTCAATCCATGGAAAACGGCGACAACTTCATCAATTACCGCAACCCGGAACTGGATGCGACGATTGATGCCGCACGCGGCGAAGTCGATGAAGAGCAACGAATGAAGCTGTGGCACAAGGCAGAACGCATTCTGGTGGAAGACCAGCCCTACACGTTTCTGTTCCGCCGCAATACTCTGGCCTTTGTGGATGATCGAATTAGCAACCTGGAAAAAACCGGGCTGGGACTGAACCTGATGAGTGTGCCGGTGGAGATCTACGTTCCGGCTGATCGTCAGCGCAATCGTTGAACTGCCGATGCTGAATTATTTATTGCGCCGCACACTGCTGATGATACCGACTCTGCTCGGTATTACGCTGGTCGTCTTCGTTGTCATGGCATCGGCCCCGGGCGGCATTACCGCCCAGTCACTGGTGGACGGCATGGAACTGGAACCGGAGAGCCGCCGGGCACTGGAGGAGTACTACAACAAGCTCTATGGACTGGATCAGCCAGCGCCGGTGCAGTATCTGCGCTGGCTGAACAATATTTCGCCGATCGGTTTCGAGCGTGAACCGGATGGCACGCTGGGGGGATTCTCCCTCTGGAAAGGTGCAGACCTGGGCACCAGCTTTCGCTACGGCCGCCCGGTGATGGACCTGCTGGCAGAGCGCTTGCCGATTACCTTGCTGCTCAATCTGATCTCCATTCCCCTTATTTATGCGATTGCCATCAGCGTCGGCGTGCAGGCCGCCAGGCAACGCGGCGGGCGCTTCGATGTGGCCTCGAATATTTTCCTGCTGGGTCTGTGGTCGGTGCCCAGCATGTTGGCCGGGGTACTGTTTATCGGTTTTTTTGCTTCTGAGCAATACTGGCGCTGGTTTCCCACTGGTGGTCTGATGCGACGGGAAACCGTCGACCAAACCTTCCTGCCCCTTTTTGCCAATGCCAGTGACCTGCTGATCGCAGTGGCCTCCGTTGTCGTACTCACGCTGCTGTTGATAGCCGCAGCCATCTCCGCGCCCAGAATTGCTCGCCAGTGCGGCGGGTTCGCCATTGGGGCACTGCTCGGTTATGTCATGGCATGGGATCTCGGAGGCCAATGGGTGAGTGGTTTGCATGTGTTGCTGGCGGCATCACTGGGTTTGCTGACCAGTCTGCTGGCCGGCATGCAACACCCGGGGTTCCGTATCGCTCTGGCGGGCGCAATCGGGCTTGGCGGAGGTCTGGCACTGTCGCGATATATGGGCGTCGAGGTAATGCACGGTGGCTATCTACTGGATCGACTCTGGCATCTTATTTTGCCTATCATTGCACTGTCCTACGGCGGGTTGGCATTTCTTGCGAAACTGACACGTTCGTCACTGCTGGAGAATCTGGCTGCTGACTACGCGCGCACCGCCAGGGCAAAAGGCGTCGATGAGGAAACCGTGCTGTGGCGACACGTATTCCGCAACTCCCTGCTGCCACTGATTACAGTGTCGGCCACTCTGCTCCCCAGCCTGCTGGCAGGTTCGGTAATTGTTGAAAGTATTTTCAGTATCGATGGCATGGGCAAACTGGCTGTGGAAGCCGTGCAAACCAGGGATCGGGAGTTGGTGTTATCCATCACCCTGATCTCCGGCCTGCTGACACTGTTTGGCTATCTGCTGGCAGACATTGCCTATGCCATCGTCGATCCGAGGGTCAGTTATGACTGAGTCATCATCGGCGGACACTGCCATGCAACAGCCCTCCCAGCCCTGGACAACGCAAGTGGCGGTGTCTCTGCTGGGGCGCACCAGCGCCCGGATTGGTCTCAGCTGGATTGGCCTGTTGGTGCTTATCGCCACATTCTCGCCTTTCCTGGCCAACAGCCATCCGCTCTACATCGTAGTGAACGGACAGGCCAGCAGCCCGTTGCTGCAACATATGACCCCGCTGGACTGGGTGTGGCTGACCGGCCTTCCCATGATCCTAATGATTGCCCTGTTGCCCATCCCGTTGTGGAAAAAGTTTCTCTCGGTACTGATCGGCCTGGGACTCACCACAATAATCGCCTATGCCGTGGTCTCGCCACCGGCTCTGGTGATCTACGAGCAATATCGCGAGATGGAATCCGCCGGAAAAGTTGACACCATTGTCCGCGCACCCATCCCCTACTCGGCGAAGGATTACCTGCGCGACTATGCGGACACCGGCATCGAATCGCCACTCCTTACTTCGGAGCAGCGCCTCCACTGGATGGGTACCGATGAAAACGGCGCCGATGTCGCCTCCCGAATGATCCATGCCTCCCGAATCGCACTGGGTATCGGTTTTATCGCCACCGGTATTGCCCTGGTGATCGGTACCATCATCGGTGGTCTGATGGGCTATTTTTCAGGCATCGTGGATATTATTGGCATGCGGCTGGTGGAAATCTTCGAGGCCATTCCAACACTTTTTCTACTGCTGTCCTTTGTCGCCTTTTTCGGCCGCTCCATCTACATGATGATGGTCATTATCGGCATTACGGCCTGGTCGGGTTATGCCCGCTATGTGCGGGCGGAATTCCTGAAACTGCGGCAGCAGGATTTCGTGCAGGCCGCCGTCGCCTGTGGGCTGCCACTGCGCTCCATTCTGTTTCGCCACATGCTGCCAAACGGGTTGGCACCGCTGCTGGTGGCCACCAGTTTCGGGGTCGCTTCCGCGATTCTGGCCGAGGCAACCCTGAGCTTTCTTGGACTGGGACTGATTGATGATCCGTCCTGGGGGCAATTGCTGAATCAGGCAGTACAGTCTTCTACCTTCAACTGGTGGCTCGCGGTTTTTCCCGGCGGGGCGATTTTCCTGACGGTGTTTGCCTACAACCTGCTCGGCGAATCACTGCGAGACGCGGTGGACCCCCACACCAACCGGAGCAAGCGCGTGTGAAGTTGCTCGAGGTCGAATCGCTGATCACTGAACTGGGCGAAGCCGACAACTGGCTGCGGGCCGTCAACGGCATCAGCCTGACGGTGAATGCCGGTGAAACCTATTGTCTGGTGGGCGAATCCGGCAGTGGTAAATCCGTGACTGCTCTCTCGATCATGGGGCTATTACCCGATGGCCATTTTCGTCACCCTGCCGGCAAGGTATGTCTGCACGAACCGGGCGCAGAGACCCTCGAACCACTCAACGCCAGTGCTGAACAACTACGCAATATCCGCGGGCGACGCATTGGCATGATTTTTCAGGAACCCATGACCTCGCTGAATCCAGTGCTGACCATTGGCGACCAACTTGAAGAAGTGCTTCAGATACACCGGCCGGACCTGAACGCAGAGGCCAGACATGAGCGGATTCTGACGGCTCTGAAAGAAGTGCTGATTCCCGATCCTGCCAACCGCATTCTCGAGTATCCCCATTGCCTGTCCGGCGGCCAGCGGCAAAGGGTGATGATTGCCATGGCACTGATCTGTGAACCGGCCCTGTTGATTGCCGATGAGCCCACCACCGCATTGGATGTCACAGTACAGGCAGAAATCCTCAAACTGATGCGTGAGTTACAGACCCGCTATGGCATGGGCATGTTATTTATCACCCACGATTTCGGAGTGGTGGCCCAGATAGCTGACACGGTCGGGGTCATGCGACATGGCGAACTGGTCGAGAGCGGCAAAACTTTTGATGTGCTGAGCAATCCGCAACATGCCTATACCCGCAGCCTGATTGCCGCATTGCCGGAGCGACTGCCCCGAACGCCCCGGCCACCAGTCTCCGCACAGACTTTACTGGCAGCGGACAATCTCTCGGTTTACTTCCCGATACGCCAGGGCCTGATGCGGCGGGTTGTCGATCACTTTCATGCGGTCGATCAGGTCTCGCTCCAGGTCAATGCCGGGGAAGTACTGGCGCTGGTGGGCGAATCCGGTTGCGGTAAAACGACGCTGGGGCGGGCGTTACTGCGCTTGCAGGCAGCAACCACTGGCAGCATTCACCTGGAGGGACAGGACATCACTCACCTCGGTCGCGCTGACATGCGGCCCCTGCGGCGGCGCATGCAGGTGGTGTTTCAGGACCCCGGCTCCAGTCTCAATCCCAGGCTGCCGATTCACACATCACTGATAGAGCCCATGCGGGTTCACGGCATTGGCCGGGATGACAGGGAACGCACCCAACGGGCTGTCCGGTTTCTTGAGCGCGTGGAGATGCCAGCCGACAGCCTGTGGCGTTACCCCCACGAGTTTTCCGGCGGGCAGCGTCAGCGGCTGGCTATCGCCAGAGCGCTGGTGCTCGAGCCCCGCTTTATCCTGTGTGATGAGATCACCTCGGCTCTCGATGTCTCCGTTCAGGCCGGCATACTCCGTTTACTCAGACAACTGGTGGATGAGGATGGTATCGGTATGTTATTTATCACCCACAATATGGGTGTTGTGGATTATCTGGCAGACCGGATGGCGGTGATGCATAAAGCACGTCTTGTTGAGACAGGTCGCACAGCAGCTGTTATGGCAAACCCGCAAAATCATCACACCAGAGCCCTGCTGGATGCCGTGCCAAGACTGAATGAGGCTTTCCTGCAGACACGATCTGGCGGGGCACTGACCACTGAAACACCTGAAACGGAACCGCCATGCTCATGATTCAACATTTCTCCAGACTGGCACCCCGTATGGTACTGGTCTGCCTACTGTATTGCCTGCCATCTACGCTCGCTCTGGCAGAGAGCCAACTGGAATTCGAAGAGCCCGAAACAGAAACTACTGATGATGAAAATGTTGAGGATATTGAATCCTCCAGGCCCCTGCGAAAAAAAAGCGACAACACTTTAAAGGCAACCCACTCCGATAAGCCTGACGCCCTGGCGACGCCAGTACTCGCGCCAAAAAAAACCAAAATTGCTCCCCACATTGACTTGAAAGAGCTGGCACCCCCGCCGGGTGTTCAATCCTTTTCACCGGAGACACCCGCCAGCGAGATCGAAGAGCCAGAGCCAGCGCCACAAACCCTGACGGACGATATAGCCGAAATGTCCGATGAAGATACTCAAACCGTCGACGACCAGGCATCTGCTACTGAAGCCACCAGTGAACCTGATACGGAGCCCACAGGCGAAGTTGCCGGAGCGATTACGCTGCTCGGCACAGAAATCATGCCCGGCACCTCGACCCGGCTCTCCTGGTCGTCGGGCATGCAGATTGCCGGATTGTCCCAATCCACCCCCGTACTGGTTGTCAACGGTTCAAAGCCCGGTCCATCCCTGTGTCTGACCGGAGCGATTCATGGCGATGAGCTGAACGGCATCGAAATTGTCCGCCGTACGCTCTACGATCTGGATCCGCAAATGCTGGCCGGACAGGTGATCGGCGTACCCTCAGGGCCTGTTCGCGATAGCCCTTCTCCCGCTGGTCTCGTGCCATCCGGGCATCGGCTACCGCCTTGTCGAGCTTGTCCGATGACATGAATTTCTCCACTATTTTTAGCAAATACCTGCTGTAGCAGCGCCCCCTGTTCCGACACAGTCAGTAAGGCTGGAACCCTGTGTTCACAAAGGCTGGCTGAATCACTGTGATCCTGCCCAAAAAAGTCGGTATTGTCGAGGCCGTCCGCGGGATAACAAACAGTGGGCAGGTATTTCAGAAGGTCAAACGCCAAATGGCTATGCCCGATGCAACGCCCCCTCAACCAGAGCGGATTCGAACGGAGGGATGACTCAATCCAGTTCGTTCTTCTGAAAATTTCGACCTTTGCTGGTAGCTGCCATCACCAACAAAAGCTGACTGAGCCAGCCATCCGGTTTTTTATGGTGGGGAAGTTATCGGAAACCGTGCTACCAGAAGCACCGGCCGATCGATTAATCGATCGTTTAACGACTACTTCTTTCGGACAGGTGCGTTGGCATACCATGGCTAATCCATCGTATCTCCAGCCACACTCGCAAGGACACCAACAGCACTGAAATCAACAGCAACCCGTTAATCAGCCGAGCGGCGGGGCCAATGGAATCAAGACCAAACAGGGCAGCATGCAGCGACAGCAGCACCAAGGCCACTGCCAGCAGTGCCTTGAAACCCACTGCAAGGCAGGCTCTATCTCCACCCGCTGCGGACGCGACCAGACTCAGCAACAAACCGCCCCAGAAGATATAAATTGGCTCCCAACCCAGACCAAGCCAACCGATAGTCGACAGGGTCAACACCAGCGGAGTCCCCCACACGACCGCCACCCAGACTCCTTCCAGACGGGGGTATGGCATGCCTCTCTGCCGTTGCCGCAACAGCCAGATATTGCAGCCGGCGGCGACACAGACACAGAGACCAGCCCCCAGCAACAGGTAGAGCAATTGCACCGGCAAACCGCCAAAGTGGCCAAAATGCAGGCGAAATATCGACGCATAGATCTGAACACCGGGTTCCCCATCAGACCAGCCAGCACTCTCCAACAGCTGGCCTTCGGCGTCCAATGCATAAAATTCACTCCAGACCAGACGACCCGGCACCAGGGCACCCACTTCTGTCTGCTGGGCGGTCGTACCCGGTTCGTGGACAATAATCATATTGGGCTTCATCTCCGGGCTAATGGCCCGGACGGTCTCAAGGGCGACCGACACATTCGCCAGTGGCGCGGCTTCACCGGTCGGTTTTGGATCAGGAAGAAACAGCGATGCAGTGGCAGCGTCCGTGTCGCCCTCAAAGAACAGAGTGGCGACGACAAAACCGAGCACCTGTGACAAACCGATCACCGCGCCGGTGATGGCCAGGGCCAACGCAAACGGGCTACTCCAGACACCCAGACGATTGTGCACATCTGCCAATCGCAACCGGGCCGATCCGGACCAGCGGAGGGAAAAGGCATCTTTTATCAAATTGGGGTGAGCCAGGATGCTGCCTATCACCAGCGCTGCCAGCCCCACGCCGAGGACGCCCACCAGGGTCAACCCCCACACGGAGGGAAGAGTCAGTCGCAGGTGCAGGTTGGTGAGAAAATGGGTCCACTCATGATTGACTGGCTCACCGAGCCGCCCGGATGGATCTGCAAAAGCCCCGGTTTCGCCGGCATACACGGCAAAACGCGGCATATCAGCATAGGGCAAGGCAATAAACAGGTGGTCGGGCGGTTCGTCCGTTCGCAACGCCTCCCGCTCCATAATGGCGTTGACGGCACGGCTGATGGCACCCGGCTGCCACTCGGTAAACTCCTCCACAACGGGCTGTTCCCAGCGTTCAAACTCGGGATAAAACACCGCCACGGTGCCACTGAACACCACGATATACAGCAGTGCCGATAGTGCCAAGCCTAACCCAGAATGACCACTTAGAGCGATTTTTACGAACCTCGAACGGGCTCGATTTTCCGTTACCATAACCAACCCCCTGTTCTGTATAGCAGCAGACAACCACCCAATATCAGCGCTACAACACTGACCAATAGTGGTCGCCATAACCGGGGGTCGGCAATGCTCCACACCATGGCCAGCGGCCATAGAATTACCAGCAATAGCGCAGCACCCACCAGGCGATTGGCGTCATTCCAGTGCGAATGGGCAAACCAGCTCATCACCAGCACAGTGACCGCCAACAGCGACAATGGCCCGGCCAGCAACCAGCGCAGCGATCGACGGCCCCAGGATATCTGTCTACCCGGACGGGTTTTACCGGTGCGGATAACAGCCGGCCGCAGTGCTTCCCGCTAGCTCGCCCCACCTGCAATGAGAAGGAACGCCACCAGTACCAACCATAGAGGTGCCACCGCAACGCCACGGTCGAAACCGAGGGCCTGCTGCCAGGGCAAAATGGACAGCGCGATTGTTGCCCAGGCAACCCAGTGCCAGATGGGATGCACTTTGCGCTGCCAACACCCATACAGCAGGATCATCCCTGCCGTGGAAAGCAGTCCCGCCAACAACAGTGCCATTGGCGATACGGAGGCTATAAACCAGGAATTCACCAGCCGTCCCCGCAATCAGTAGCGCCAGTTAATAGAGGCCGTGGCCATAGCCGGGGCTCCGTAGTAACTCTGCGCCCAATACAAGCTGGTGAAATATTTCTCATCGGTGACATTTTTGACGTTGAGACTCAGACTCAGGTTGTCTCTCAGGTCGTAGTTGGCAAACAGGTCCACCAGCTTGTAGCTGTCCTGAGTCGCTTCGGCACCACCGTCCACTCGTGATGTCTCATCCTGCCATTTGACACTCACCCCCATTTTTAGAGCGGGCAGCCAGAGCAGACGGTAGCTGCTGGCCAGCCTGAAGGTTTTGTCCGGGGTAAAACGAATCACGTTTTCATCAGCCTGCTGACTGGCGTCCATATCGAAATTGGTATAGCCGACCATGACGTCCCAACCTCGCGTGACTTCGCCCACCAGTTCGATTTCGAAGCCCTGGCTGGAAATACCATCCGAGCTTTCATAGTATTCATCACCGGTCATCGGATTGAACCCACCAGATACCGCCAGATTCTCCTGTTCAATATCGAATGCCGCCACCGACAGCAACAAACGGCCATCCATCAGCTCGCTTTTCACACCCACTTCGTAACTGCGACCTTCCAGTGGGTCGAGGCGACTGCCATTGATATCCTCTTCGGTCTGCTGGGTGAAGATGTCCGTGTAACTGGCGTAAAGGGCGACGTGATCCAGAAGCTGGTAGACCACGCCGGCGTAGGGCGTGGTGACACCGGAGTATTTCGAGTCCTGGGACACACCATATGACTCGCCGGTGGTATCCCAATCAGTAACCCGCGCACCCAGCAATACCTTCAGCTTGTCGGTAACAGACAGGCGAGTAGCACCGTAGATGGACCGTTGTCGGTCTTTGTAATCAGCGCCGCCCCGCACGATGTCTCGCAGGTTTATGTTAATACCGGAACCGTTCCAGGTGCGGAAATCCGGCATAGCGGGAAAGTCATCATCCATGAAGGAAAAGTTGTCCACCACACTTTCGGACCAACTGTACCCCAGCACCAGATCGTGTTCGCGGCCGGCCAACGGGTACTGGCCACTGACATAGACATCGAACAGATCCATGGTGTTGTGTTCGGTGTAATCGCTGCCATAGCCATACAGGCCGAGTCCGGTCTCACGGTCCGGCGTGCCAAAGGCATAGAACAGATCGGCATCCTCGTTGTGCTTGATGTAGGTATAAGTGCCTTTAAGCTGCCAACCATTGCCCAGGTCGTGGACCACTTCGGCAAAGGCCTGCGCTTCCTTGGAAATCCAGCCTGCCCAATCCGAGGCGGTACTGGTACTGCGATCGACGCTGACCTCCGAGCCATCACTGTACAACAGCGGCAGTGCGCCCCACATGGGGCTGTCCTAGTTGTTTCTCTGCCAGGTGTAACCAAGGGTCAGTAAAGTGGCATCGGTAATTTCCACATTCACCACACCATAGACCAGTGACTTCTCGTGGGCGTAACGGTCTAGGTGAGACTCGTTATCCTGCCAGGCAGTGACAAAACGACCCCTCACCCGCTCGCCCAGGCGTCCGGAGATATCGCTCTCAACGCGGGTGTGATCACGGGAGCCGGCGCTCATTGATGTCCGGATCTGCAGGTCATCGGTGGGACGTTTTCTTATCATGTTAACCGTGGCAGAGGGGTTGCCCGCACCGGTCATCAGGCCATTGGGACCGCGCACCACTTCAACCCGTTCGAAGGCATACGTGTCGATATCCCCACTGATATTGCCGTCGGGCACCTGGAGACCCATGCCATCGTATTGAAAATTGGTAATGTCAAAACCCCGCGCAGTGTAGTAGGTGCGGTCGGTTTCCACCGACTCCACATTGATACCCGTCGTGAGCGACAGCACGTCATTCATGTTATCCAGTTCGAAATCATCAATCTGGGCGCGTGTGATCACCGAAACCGATTGCGGGGTTTCAAAAGCAGACAGACCGAACTTGGTGGCTGTATTCATGGCGGGCACACTGTAGTCGGTACCGGGTTGCACCGCCCTCACCTCCACCAGCTCAACGGTGGGGGTTTCGTTCTCCTCCCGGGCCTCTGTGGTCTCTTCACCATAGGCACCATTGACAAAGGCGATGGCGGCAGCAAGCACACATGGCTGCCAATACCTGTTCACTGTGATACGCATCATTCTCCCCCAGTTTTTTCTGTTTTGCGGCTGGAACACTAAAAAAGAGAATCATAATGATAGTGATTCGCAATTGCAAAATTAAATTCCCGACTGTTATCGATAGCGATATCGGAGAAATATTCTCAGCAACCGACCAGGCAACCCCTCTCATATCCAATCCGAATCCCAGCAGCTACCACTGTCAATCCACAGGACTCGGTGTTATCCCGGTGGTTGTCGTACAATGGCCCGGCACGCCGTTATATCGCCATATAAAGCCTCACCCGTTGGCAAACGCAGGCATTGGCATATGCGGCAAACATTGAGACAGAGGACACAGATAACCCATGGCTCTGCCCAAAAAAGTTCGCATAGTCGAAGTCGGTCCGCGAGATGGTTTGCAGAATGAACCCCAGCCAGTCAGCACAGCGGTCAAAATCGAACTGATCCGGCAACTTGCCGGGGCCGGGCTTCGCTATATTGAAGCAGGCAGCCTCGTCAATCCGCGCTGGGTGCCGCAGATGGCAGACACTGTACAGGTGTTTCAGGGAATCGAACGTCAACCGGACACCGTCTATGCGGCGCTGACCCCTAATCTGGCCGGTCTGGAACGCGCCCTGGCTGCGGGAGTCAGCGAGGTGGCCATCTTTGCCGCCGCCTCGGAAACCTTCAGCCAGAAGAACATCAACTGCTCGATCGCAGAGAGCCTGGAGCGGTTTGCCCCGGTCATGGATGCTGCCAGGGCTGCGAACCTGAGGGTGCGCGGTTATATCTCCTGTATCGCGGGCTGCCCCTACGAGGGGGCGGTACCGGTGACGCGGGTAACGCAGGTGGCCGACAAGCTGTCGCAGATGGGGTGTTACGAAATTTCCCTCGGGGACACCACGGGCGTGGGCACAGCCGCCAGTATCAGCCGGGTAATTGAAGCAGTCAGCGAGGTGGTTCCGATCTCGCAATTGGCCGTGCATTGCCATGACACCTACGGTCAGGCACTGGTCAATATCTTCGTTGCGTTGCAACTGGGTGTGGCTGTGGTGGACAGTTCCGTGGCGGGGCTGGGTGGTTGCCCCTACGCCAGAGGGGCATCGGGCAATGTGGCCACAGAAGACCTGGTCTACATGCTGGACGGCCTCGGAATAGAGCACGGGGTCGATCTGGATAGAATCATCGCGGCAGGCTCGTATATCAGTGACCAGTTGGGTCGGAAAACCAGCTCGAAAGTGGCCAGAGCACTGGCGAAACGCTAGTTCCTCTCCTCCATGCCCTCGAGTTTCTGCCGCAGAGCGTCGATACCGGGTTTGTGTTTCAGCAACTCCTGCGCTGACAGCCCCGCCAGTTCGTGGGGGAACACCAGCCATCGGTCCGTCTCGTGCAGGTAATAATCCGGCACCCGGTCAGTGCGGTTATTGGCCGGTTTGAAATAGGGGGTCGCCAGACGAATTTCCGGCGGGCTCTCGCCACAGTCCTGCCGGATATCCGACACAATCCGTTGCAGGCTCAGTCCGGTATCGTAAACATCATCCACAATCAGCAGTGAATCGGCCTTGCGGATATGGTCGATCACATAGCCCAGGCCATGCACCCGGACCGCCCTGGCCCGTTCGCCGGGCGCTGTGTAAAAAGACGTGCGGACGGCGATGTGATCCGTCTCCACACCAAAATAGGCCAGCAGCTCCTGAACCGCGATACCCACCGGGGCCCCTCCCCGCCAGATACCAATGATAAAGTGCGGCCGAAAACCACTGTCGAGTACCTGCAAACCGAGCCTGAAGGCATCATCCAGCAGTTGCTGGGCAGTGATGTACTGTTTATCTGACAAGCTGTTTCTCCGATCCACGACGCAGCGCCTGATTATCCACTTTCACCGACCGGACGCCAGTGGGATGATCGGCGGGTATCGAGTCCCCATTCAGGCCCGGGCATGAGTATCACTAAACTGGATCCTCGCACCCTGACACTCACCCACACCAATGATTTCCGGGCCATACTGATCCTGCTCAGGACGACAGTAAATTGATCTGGTGCAATGCGTTTTCCGATCGGGTTGCGCTAGACTGTGATTATACTGAACCACCATTCTGGAGTGCACAATTGAGCGACATGCGCAAACTGACCCACCTCGATGAGCAGGGCAATGCCCATATGGTGGATGTGGCTGACAAGGCCATTACACACCGGGAGGCTACTGCCGAGGCACTACTGAAAATGCAGCCGGAAACCCTGGCATTGATCGGCAGCGGAGGCCACAGGAAAGGCGATGTACTGGCGGTGGCGCGCATCGCCGGCATTCAGGCCGCCAAGAAATGCGCCGATCTGATTCCCCTCTGCCATCCGCTGATGCTCACTTCCATCAAGGTGGAATTCGAGCTGCTACAGGACAGCAACCAACTGCGCATCACCGCCAGTTGCGGCCTGGACGGCAAAACCGGGGTGGAAATGGAGGCCCTCACCGCCGCTTCGGTGGCGGCGGTGGACCGCGGTATGGTGATCGAATCCACTCGCCTGCTGGAAAAGGCCGGCGGAAAATCCGGCGACTGGAAAGCAAATCCATGAAGATTCTTTTTTTTGGCAGCCTGCGTGAGCAATTGGGCACCGGCGAGATTGAGTTGCCATTGGCTCCCGGCACAAAAAATGTTGCCGACTTACTGGAAGCCCTCAAACGGCGCGGACCCGAGTGGCAGCGGGCACTCAGTACAGATTCATTACTGTATGCCGTCAACCAGATCATCGCAGCCCATGACACATTGCTGGAAGACAGCGATGAAGTGGCGCTGTTCCCCCCGGTCACCGGCGGATGATTGCCATCACGGTGCAGGCCGCAGACTTTGATCCCGGCCATGAGATTCCGCAGTTACAGGCCGATAGAACCGATGTGGGCGGTATTGCAATATTTACCGGGCAGGTGCGCGACACCGGCGACAAACCGCTGGGGTATATGCACCTGGAGCATTATCCCGGCATGACAGAGGCCTCCCTGCAACAGACCGCCGAACAGGCAATGCAGCGCTGGCCATTGATCGACATCCGTATCGTGCACCGGATTGGCGACCTGTTGCCTGGCGATCAGATTGTCTTCGTCGGTGTAAGCAGCGCCCACCGCGAAGCGGCTTTTAATGCCTGTGAATTTATGATGGATCATCTGAAAACCCACGCGCCGTTCTGGAAAAAAGAATACTACCGGGATGGCAGCACAAAGTGGATCGAAGCAAAAAATACTGACCAACAGCGCAATGAGCGCTGGAACCGGCACTACTAAATCAGAGGCAGTTTATGCAACCACTACCCCATCAGTACCACGCAACCACCCACGGTCTGGCCGAGGGCAACTTTTCCACTACGCTCACCAATGGCTGTGAGCTGGAAGTCTCTGCTCCTCTGAATTTTGAGGGGCCCGGCAACACCTGGACCCCGGAGGAAATGTTGCTGGGGGCCGTGGCCAACTGTCTGGCACTGACCTTCAGGGCCGTCGCCAGGGCAGCCGACATGAATTGGCTGGAGATTCAATGCACGACTGAAGGGGTACTAGACAAGGTGGACAGGAAAGTTCGCTTCACCCGAATCAGCACGCTCGCCCAATTGACGATTGCTGCCGGGGAGGATCGGGACAAAGCCGAAAAGCTGCTGCGCAAGGCAGAAGAAAACTGTTTTGTCAGCAACTCCCTGTCGAGCGAAAAGCAATTCACCACAAAAGTGCTTGCCAGCCAAACCTGATCACAATTTCACCTTGTCACCCATATCCGGCACACAGGCATCCCAACCCAGCTCCTCGCCGAGGCTGATACGAAACTGATCGGCTGCATCCTCATCACCATGGGTGACGAAACAGCGTTTTGGCGCTGCGGGCATTTGTTGCAACCAGTGCAACAACTCCAGCCGGTCGGCGTGGGCGGAGAGAAAATCCAGGCATTCCACCCGCGCCTTGACCTCGTGATAGCGGTTAAAAATCTTGATTTTTTTCTCACCGCTCACCAGGCGGGCACCACGGGTACCGGGTGCCTGGTAACCGGCAAACAATACGGTATTGCGATGGTCGCCCAGCATCCGCTGCAAATGGTGCAAGACACGGCCGCCGGTTGCCATGCCGCTGGCGGAAAGAATAATGGCCGGGACATGTACCTGATTGATGGCTATGGAATCCTCAACCGTTCGGGCAAAGGTAACATCCCGTGACAACTGCTGGCAGGAGGCTTTGTTCAGTCGATGGTAGCGATGGTGCCGAAGCATGACCTCTGTGGCACTGATTGCCATGGGGCTATCCAGAAAGACCGGCAGGTAAGGGATTTTCCCCTGCCTGCGCAGCTCGGTAATCAGGTAGAGCACGGCCTGCGCACGGCCCACGGCAAAGGTCGGAATCAACACAGAGCCACCCGCAGACACCGTATCATTAATGATTTCAGAGACCACCTCCCAGACATCGCAGTTATCGTGGAGGCGATTGCCGTAGGTGGATTCAATCACCAGATAATCACAGGAAACCGGCAGCTCCGGCGGCCGCATCACCAGGTCATTGCTGCGGCCCACATCACCGCTGAAAAGAATATGTCGGCCGCCGGCACGCACATCCAGAAAGGCGGAACCCAGAATATGGCCATTGGCATAAAAACTGACCTCGATATCACCCATGGCCACCGCCGCACTCGCTATTCCCGAGTGCGCATCCGCCGCTGAGCTGAAGCCCACCACTTCAAATTGCTCCATGGCTTTTTTTGCATCCTGCTGGGTATAGAGTGGCAATGCCGGCTGATGCTTGCTGTACTGATGGCGATTGCGGTATTCCGCCTCCTCCTCCTGCAGATGCGCAGAATCGGCCAGCAGTATCTTGCAGAGGTCACGGGTAGCCTGGGCGCAATAGATCGGTCCCTTGAAACCGTCTTTGACCAACTTGGGCAGGTAGCCGCTATGATCCAGGTGAGCATGGGTCAGGAAAACCGCCTCGATGGTGGAGGGGTCAACCGGAAAGGGTTTCCAGTTGCGTTCCCGCAGATGCTTGTATCCCTGAAACAGGCCGCAGTCCACCAGTACCCGTCGCTCATCTACCTCGATCAGATAGCGGGAACCCGTTACCGTATTGGCAGCACCCAGAAACGCTAAAGTCACCCGATTGCCCATAGCATCATTGCCTTGTTTTCCTGCCCCTGCAATGTGCCGGGACTTCATTCTTTTGATTATAGAAGCCACCCCCCCGGCTTCAAAGAATTCAGATCAAATAACCCCTGATTGACTAGAAAAGCAGGTCGGAAAATAACAGGAACGGTATGGCATCGCCGGCCTCAACACTTTCCCCGAGGCGGTGCACTGCAAAACCGTTGCCCCGTGAAACGCTGGAAAGCACACCGCTGCTCTGGCTGTATCGAAGCGGTCGAAAGCGGATTCAACCCGGGCGGCCGTCTATGCGGGAGCTAACCAGTATGGGTATATAACAAAGTGCAAACAGCGCAAAAGATAAAATCCAGCTCAACTGGGAAAGAATAATCCACAACGGATAATGGGCGGGAAACAACAATGGCAGGAGAACTCTCAAAACAATCGCGATGCACAGCAAGAGAAACATCCATTGCACTTGGGGCGGAGGCTCGGAGAGATCGCGACCAGTATGCCCGAGCGAAACCCGCGCCATCATCCCCAGAGTCATGAGTCCTATACCTGCCAGGGCAAAGGTATGCACTGCCAGAAAAGGGGAAAGACCCCACAGTACTGAGGCTACTTTCAAACCAAACGCCAGGGTCAACAACATATAGGCAACGTGTAAAACCCACAAAAGCGGTTTACGCCAGATACCGCTGGTGTACCAGCCCACCAATCTGATGCTATTCAATAGTAACAGTGCTCCTGCCAGCACAGCCGACAAAAGATGACCGGCATCCGCCACCTCGGCAACCACAAAAGCAACCATCAATGGTGGTATCGAGAGATCAATCCAACGATAATTTTTCAAAGTCACCGAATAACCGACACCCCGCTCGGTAAAAAAAGGAATGACTCGCCGAGCCATTATCAGCACCAAGGTTATGATCATGTAAAAACCAACGTAGAGGCCCAATCGCTCTCCATCGTCAATCACGCCATAAACTCACAGCCATAAAAAAACCGCGCCGGAAGCGCGGTTTTTATGCTTCAAAAGTCGGTTATTTACTGTTCTCCAGGATATAGTCCACGGACGCTTTAACCTCGTCATCGGAACAATCCATACACAGGCCTTTGGCCGGCATACCGCGAATACCATTGATGGCATTGGCATAGAGCACGTCCATGCCCTGATCAATACGGGGTGACCAGTCACCGGCTACACCCATCTTTGGCGCACCGCCTGCGCCACTGGAGTGGCAGGCAACACATTTGCTGTTGTAAATTTCTTCTCCGGAGCGAGGTCCCGCTGAGGCAACGTTGGTCGGTTCAGGTACGCTTCCCGCCAGAACCACTTCACCGGCAGGGGCGAGACGCTCGGACATCTCCTTCTCTTGCTGGGCAGTCAGCTGTACTTCCTGCTTTTCAGAACCGCACCCGGCCAGACCTGCGGCCAGCAACAAAGCAGAAGCAAACACAGCCAGCTTTTTCAATTGGTTCATTTTCGTCTCCATTTTTGCGTATTAACGACCAGATTCAGTGCACCATTATAACCCCATAAACCGCCGGGGTGAATGTTGTTCAGGACTAAAGTTCCAGACATGGGGACGTCATGCAGCGTTGGACTTCCGACCAAACATTGTCCTCGCCAGCTGCGTCCGCTCCTCAATCGACCGCTCGACAGTCTCCAGCCGGTCAATCGCCTGCAAGCGCTTGGCCAACCCGTCCTGATTGGCAATCTGGATGGCAAGACCCGGCCTGGCATTCAACTCCAGGATCATCGGTCCCCGGTATTTATCGAGCACAATGTCTGCACCAAAATAACCCAACCCGGTCATTTCGTAGCAACCACAGGCCAGGTTGAGAATCTCCTCCCAGCGAGGCAACTGCAGGTTGTCAAAGCCAATGCCGGTATCGGGATGCCGATCCACTCTGGCGTTGTTCTGAACCGCACAGGCACTGGTGCCGGTTTCAATATCCAGCCCGACGCCTACCGCACCCTGATGGAGATTTGCTTTACCGTCCGAAGCATGGGTCGCACAGCGCATCATGGCCATGACCGGAAATCCCCGATACACGATAACCCGGATATCCGGAACACCTTCGTAGCTGAAATCACTGAGCAGGGGATCAAAGATAATCATATCTTCAATCATCGCCACATCACTGCGACCACCAAGACTGTAGAGACCGCTGAGAATGTTGGAGGTATGCCGTTTCACATCACGCAGGTTAATCACCGCACCGGAGGACTTGATGAACTCATGATCACGGCGCTCGAAAATCACCAGTATCCCCTTGCCACCGCTGCCGTGAGCAGGCTTGATCACGAAACGCTCCAGACCCTCAAGTGTCTTTTCCAGATCCTGTATTTCATGCTGAATAGTGAGGACACCAAACAATTTCGGTACCCGCATACCGTGGTCCTGGGCAAGGCGTTTGGTTTTCAGTTTGTCATCCACCAGCGGAAACCGGTGGCGTTCGTTGGTGGCGCCAATGTAGTTGACATTGCGGCTGTTCATGCCCAGCACACCCAGCCGCCGCAATTCACCCGGAGAAATGAATTTCACTGCCAGTCCTTTCTCAGATAACGGAAGCGGTACAGCTCTGACAACCGGTAACCCGTGTATTTACCCAGCAGCAATACCACGCCCAGCAAACTGATCATCAACTCCGGGAAATTGAATGTCAGGTGTGCCACCAACTCCATGGTCATCAGCAGGTAGGCAAGAATCGCCGCCAGCAGACTGCCGCCCCCCTGGATCAAGACCTCGTGTGCGCCCTCCTCCTCCCAGAGAATCGACATCCGCTCAATGGTCCAGGAGAGAATAATCGTTGGCAGGAACGTCACCGTCAGCGCCTGCTCGAAACCCAGCTTGTAAGTAATGATACTCAGGGTAGCCATGATCAGAATTACCAATATGACCACGGCGGTGATCCTCGCCACCAACAGGAGATTGAGGTGCGAAAGATAGGAGCGGATCCACAACCCGGCACTCACGACAGTGAGAAAGATCGCCAGCCCGGTGATCAACGAGGTCTGGATAAATGCCAGGGCAATCAGAATCGGCATAAAGGTTCCCGATGTTCGAATCCCCACCATCACCCTGAGCAGGACCACCACCAGAGCGCCCACCGGCAACAGCAACAACCCCTTGAACATACCCTGCTGTTCCACCGGCAAGGCATAAATCGAGAAATCCAGCATCAATTTGTCACCCGCCTGCTGCTCCATGGACAGCACGGTTTTGACGGGCAGGGTATTTTTAACGATGGCAAATTCCAGCTGCGAGCTGGTGCCACCGATTACATCGAGCACAAACCGCTCTCCCCGCTGCCAGACAAAAAAATTGTCGGGCAAACCGGGCTTTGCCGTCGCCGGATCAAACAGATACCAACTGCCGTTATCAAACACCTCCAACAGCGTTGACATCTGCTGGCGACGGCGACCATCTTCCAGATACACCCCCCGCACACGCTGGGAGGGAATCCCGGCGAAAGAGAGCACATCCATGGCGACAGTCAGATCGGTCGGCTCACGCGTACCGAACAGAAAAGCCGCATCCTGATTCATCCCACCCTGGGCCAGCTGCTGCAACAGTAACGCCGTAAAGCTGACCGGGCCGGAAGACCGCTCCAGCAAACTGGAAACCACTCGATCCATGGCAGCCCGCCGGTCACTGCTGAGCTCCGGAATTGTCATCGAAGGCACCGGACTGGGACCCAGATCTGACGCATCTGCACGATACACCTGCAACTTGTAATAAAGTGTCGTGGTATGTTCCTGAGCCTGACGCGTCCACCTGGCCTGCCGCTTTCCCTCATCATCCTCCACCGAGAAACCAAATCCAGAGGAGGCAAAATACTCATCGAGCATCACCCAGCCCGCCTGGGCTTCCGGTAATGCCAGGGTAATTTCCACGGGACCATCACCGGGGTTGAAGGTGATCTTGGACTCCAGTGTCCAGACATCCTGTTTTTCACCGGGCAACAGCGGAAAGCCCAGTTCAATCGTTTTATACAACGTTAATCCCAGGCCGACGGCGATCAAAAGGCCGGCTACCAGCGAGATTTGCAGCTTCGAAGACATTATGGCTAATTACTTCAGTGTATGTTTGCGACTGACGTCGACAATAGCGGTATCCGTCAACAGGTTACGACCAACCAGAAAAGAAAATTCAAAGTCTTCACGATCGGAAAGGGTCACCTCGATGTTTTCCTTGATCTCGCCCATGGTTATCCAGAGCCTCACCACATAGCGACGTTCCGGTTCGCCGACTTTTCGTTTGATCAATACCGTGCGGGTCAGTTTTTGTACCAGATCAATGGACTCTCCGGTTTCCGGGTTGGGTACGACAAACCGGACGTACCGAATACCATCTCGTTCAACCACTTGAATATTCTCCGCGTGAATGGACGAGGTTTCAGCACCACTATCAATTCGGGCCTCCAGCTTGATACCGGGGGGGTCGACAAAAACATTCTCGATTTCCCCAATAATCGGCAAGTTCAACTCACCGGCAGTGGCGGGCACCGTCTTGACCACGATTTTTTCAACGATTTTTAGTTCGGGGCACATAATCGCCGGCACCTGACAAACCGGACAGGGAGGCGGCGCAGGGCATAACGGTTCGACAGGGGCCAAATCCACTTTGGGCGGCTCTTCGACCACGCCAGGCGATGACTCACTCTGTGACTGCACCTGCGTACAACCGGCAAGCACCAGTAGCAACCCAAAAAAACTGACCAGTAACCCAACTCTCACGGATACTCCACTCCTTGAACAGACAAACCACGAAACAACACCCGGTAACAACAACCTTGCAGACACCGCCCATTTTTGACAGATGAGCGATGACTGCCAGAAAAATAGACTAACAGACAGTGAGGCTATATCATTGCGCCCGCTCAGATAATCTTATCCATGCCAAAATCGTCACACAGTATAGCGGGATCCTATCGACTAACACAGAAGTGTGATGGGACGACAAGCCAGAAAATTACCAATAACGCACCCGTAGCTCAGCTGGATAGAGCGCTGCCCTCCGGAGGCAGAGGTCAGAGGTTCGAATCCTCTCGGGTGCGCCAACTTCTTAGGCTATAAGCGCATAACGTACTGATTGGCTTGTCTTTTCAACTGATAAGCAATAGGTACGGTAGACAATACGGAAGACAACTTCTAATCCTAAGTACACATTTACCAAGCGAGGAATTTATTATTACTCTCGGCTTGTTCCTTCTGATCTTCGGCACCACTACAGAACAGCAAGGCTAGTACAGTCATTGAAAACCCGTTCAACACGAGAGGCCTGCAAACTGTCCAGGCTGCTTACACAGCGTTTAGAGGCTTACTGGCAGAATATTAGAATAGACAAGCAGGAAATTCCCTGTGAGTTCCTTCTCAAAGACAGTGTCCATCAGGTAAAGCTTACAGATGCAATGATGCTTTACTTTGAGCTCAGAGGTAATAACAAAAGTGAGTTGTTCTTTGTGTCTAGCCGACGACACGTAGATTATCTAATTGAAGCTACAGGTGATTACCCCATTAAGC
>NZ_CBFHYF010000008.1:0-62360 GCF_965660005.1 Porticoccus sp. | reverse complement strand
GACGGCATCTACGGCGTGGAAGCCAACGGCATTACCACCTTCGTCAATCCCGCTGCAGAGCGTATTCTCGGCTACCGCGCAGAAGAGCTGGCCGGCAGGAATATGCACAACATGGTGCATCACTCCCATGCGGATCATTCGCATTTCAATATGCAGGAGTGCCCTATCTTCGAGGCTTTTCGAGATGGCACCGTTCACCGGGTAGAAGACGAGACGTTCTGGACCAAATCCGGCAAGCCCATCGATGTGGAGTAGACCAGTACACCGGTTCGGGACAACGTTTTTATTGTCGGCGCAGTGGTAATTTTTCGCGATATTTCCCAGAAAAAAACCGACCGCAAACGGCTACTGGAAGCACTGGCGGAAGTGGAACAGCTGAAAAATCAGCTGGAACTGGAGAATGCCTACCTGCAGGAAGAAATCAATTCCGAATTCAATCACCACCAGATCATTGGAAAAAGCGCTGCTGTACAGCATATCCTGCAAAAAATTCAACTGGTCGCGCCCACAGACTCCACGGTCCTCATCAGTGGTGAGTCAGGCACCGGCAAGGAACTGATTGCCAGAGCTATCCACGAAATGAGCCGCCGCTCCAATCGCTCACTGATCCGGGTCAACTGCGCAGCCATTCCGGCGGATCTGTTCGAGAGTGAATTCTTCGGCCATACCAGAGGCGCTTTCACCGGCGCCACCAACGATCGACCCGGTCGCTTTGAACTGGCCAACGGTGGCACACTGTTCCTCGACGAAGTCGGTGAAATACCCCTGCACCTCCAGGGCAAGCTGTTGCGGGTTTTACAGGAACAGCAGTTTGAGCGGGTGGGCGAATCGAAAACACGCCACGTGGACGTTCGAATCATCACCGCCACCAATCGCAATCTCAAAGAACAGGTGCAACGGGGCCAATTTCGCGAAGACCTTTATTTTCGCCTCAATGTTTTCCCGATTGAATCAGTACCACTGCGTGACAGGAGAGAGGATGTCCCTTTGCTGACCCAGCATTTTTTGAAAAAAAGTTGTACCAGAACCAACAAGCAGGATCTGAAAATTTCACTCAGCGAGCTGGAAAAGCTGAAGGGCTACCACTGGCCGGGAAATATCCGGGAGCTTGAAAATGTGATCGAACGCCAGGTCATACTCGCCCAGGGGCCAACCCTGAGGTTCAGTGATCTGTTGGCCAGAGATCAACAAAATGTCCCCATAGCTGACAAGGAACAGGGTAACGGGGTCCTGACTGTCTCCGACCTCAAGCAACAGGAACGCCGCAACCTTCTGATTGCACTTGAAAAATGTCATGGCAAAGTGTCTGGCCATGGCGGCGCAGCCCAGCTGCTGGGTATAAAGCCCACCACGCTGGCGTCGAGGATCAGGAAACATCAGATTGATACCAGACGCTTTAAGCAGAACTCCAACTAACGGTAGTAACACCGGTTTGGTGCCCGATAAGCTGTCAGGATATTGCCCGCCCTGCACTAACACTGTACGGGTATTTTCTGCGCTTGCTTGAATAGCACAGCAAAATCAATAACCATAGGAACGCCTGAGATTATCAAGTAGAACAAATTGCCAGAGGCAGCCCATCAAATGCCTCAAGAATAAAAATCACCCGCAACCAATGCACACCGCGCATAACAATAGCTGCACCAGAGCAATGAGAGAAGGAACCATAATGAATAATCGATTGAAAGAAGCGGCGGACAGCGTATTGACGAATACGGTCGCGGAGTCCGGTGGTGCACCCGGCATTGTGGCCATGGTCACGGACAAGGGGGCCAATGTCTATGAAGGGACTGCCGGGGTGAGAGAGATGGGCAAAACAGAGCCCATAGCCACCGATTCCGTGTTTGCCATTTTTTCCTGCACCAAAGCCCTGACCGGCACCACTCTGATGCAGCTCATCGAAGAGGGACTGGTCAGTCTCGAGGATCGCGCCAAAGAATATGTGCCCGACATCGCCGAGATTCAGGTACTCGATGGTTTTGATAGCAACGGTCAACCGAGGCTGAGGGCCCCGAAATCCGATATCACCATCAATCAACTGATGCTGCATACCGCCGGCTTTGGTTACGAGTTCTTCAGCCACGATGACCTGGCCTTCCGCACTGCAAGGGAAACTGCATCGGTGGTATCCAGCACGTTTGATGGCATCAAGTCCGTGCTGCTGCACGATCCCGGAGAGCGCTGGATGTACGGGGTCAACCTCGACTGGGTGGGTAAGATTGTTGAGGCGGTGCGAGGAAAACGCCTGGGCGAAGTCATGAAAGAACGAATTTTTCAGCCACTGGGGATGACGGACAGCGCCTTCACCCTGACCCCCGCCATGCAATCACGACTGGCCAGCTTGCATACCCGCGCCGAAGACGGTCAGCTGGCCCCCTGGGACCTGGTGCTTCCTCAGCCACCCGAGATGGATATGGGCGGGCATGGACTATATGGCACGGTACCGGATTACATGAAATTTATCCGGATGATACTGAATGACGGCGACGGGCCAGAAGGGCGTGTACTGAAGAAAGAAACCGTAGAAAAAATGTCCAGAAATGGGCTAGCTGGATTACAAAGTGGCGGCTGGGCAACCTCGATGCCGGCGCTTTCCAACAGTGGCGAGTTCTTTCCCGGGCTGAAAAAGTCCTGGGGTTATACGTTCCAGATCAACGATGAGCCAACCCCCTCTGGCCGACCTGCCGGGCAGATAATGTGGGCGGGACTGGCGAACCTGTTCTACTGGATTGACCGGAAAAATGGCATCGGTGGCATGTGGGCTTCACAAATATTGCCTTTTAAAGATATTTCCTCCTATCCCGGTTTTGTTGACTTCGAATCCTGTGTTTATCGGCACCTGGAATAAAAAAGCCGCGCCCGATTTTACCGGGCGCGGCTTCAACTTGATCTGATTGCTTAGCGTGAGGCAACGCGTCTTGGCCGCGGCGCACCCTGGGTCGGTTTTGCCCCAGTGGATCTGCGACGATCGCCTGCGGCATTGCCACCATTGCGATTGCCAGTGCTGCGGGCATGCTGGGGTTTGCCCGGTCGACGTGCGCCTGTTGTGGCGCCGGGACGGCCACCACTCCCGCTACGGCGACCATTCTGGATAGGCTCGGGTCGAATGGAGAGATCCGGCTCAAAGCCTTTGATATTTCCCCGGGGAACCTCGCGTTTCAGCACCCGCTCTATGTCGCGCAGCAACTTGTGCTCGTCCACACAGACCAGTGAAATCGCTTCGCCCTCATTGCCGGCACGACCGGTGCGCCCGATACGGTGCACATAATCCTCGGGCACATTGGGCAATTCGAAATTCACCACGTGCGGCAGCTGATCAATATCCAGCCCACGGGCGGCAATATCCGTCGCCACCAGTACCCGGACCGAGCCCTTTTTGAAATCCGCCAGGGCTTTCGTCCGGGCACCCTGACTTTTGTTGCCGTGAATCGCAGCAGCCCGCAAGCCATCTTCTGTCAACTGATCGGCAAGCCGGTTGGCACCGTGCTTGGTTCGGGTAAAGACCAGCACTTGCTGCCAGTTGCCGCCACCAATCAGATAGGACAACAGCTCGCGTTTGCGACCCTTGTCCACCAGATGAACGGTTTGGGCCACCTGTTCAGACGCCGTATTGCGACGAGCTACCTCGATCAGCACGGGCGCATCGAGCAAACCGTCAGCCAGGCGTTTAATCTCATCGGAAAAGGTTGCGGAAAACAACAGATTCTGACGTCGCTTTGGCAGCAGGGCCAAAACCTTGCGGATGTCATGGATAAAACCCATGTCCAGCATGCGATCCGCTTCGTCCAATACCAGGATTTCCACCTGGGACAGATCGAGGGTACGCTGATTTACATGGTCCAGTAACCGACCCGGTGTGGCGATCAGAATATCCACGCCTCTGCGCAACATTGAAATCTGTGGATTGATATTGACGCCACCAAAAATCACACCGGATTTCAGCGGTAGGTGCTTGCCGTAAGTGACGACACTCTCAGCCACCTGTGCAGCCAATTCACGGGTGGGGGTTAATACCAAGGCACGAACCGGGCGGCAATTGTCAGCAGGCTTTTTGCCGCTGAGGCGATGCAATAATGGCAGGGTAAAACCGGCCGTTTTTCCAGTGCCGGTTTGAGCGCCTGCCAGGACATCGCGGCCCTGGAGAATAATGGGAATGGCTTTGGCCTGAATGGGGGTAGGTATTCTGTAACCCTGATCGGACACAGCACGAAGCAATTCGGCCGACAGGCCGAGGTCATTAAATGACATATAAATTTTAACTCCGGAACCGGCCTAGCGATGCATTGAGCACAGTAACGGTCTTAGGCTGGCAACAATTGATTAAGGGGGGTGTCAGGGAAAAACCGAAAGGAAAGTACCGAGGACACTACAGGTACCGACCGATGGATACCATGCGGGGGCACTATAACAACACCCCCAGGACAAGTCGAACAACTTATTTTATATGACCGTTTTTATTTGTGGCCAAACCGCCAGCGGCTCAGTTTTTGTCAAGCAACCCCTTGAAGCCACCCAATTTGTCCTCTACCTGCTTCTTGATTTGATCTCCTGCCTCTTTAAGTGCACCAGAATTGGCTGCCGCATTGGCAGCATTTTTGTTGATCGCCACCATAACCTGTCTGACCACTTCGGCAGCGCTGGCACCATTGGATTTCTCGCCAATGCCGGTCAACTGAATGTCCGGCAAGGTCAACTCAATGGGCTTCGCGTTCAACAACGGATTCACATAGCTCATTTTTGCACCGGTAATTTTCAGATCGCGGATGATGAGTTTTTTGGCCGCGCCTTCACTGGAGTCATCGGCAGCAGAAGCTGGCGTATCCTCGCCAGCCGCCTCACTGATATTTTTCTGTAGCTGACTGAGGTTGGTACCGCCTTTACCCGACTCGTAAGTAATTTCAGGGGCAACAATACGAAGACTATTGATAACAATGGTATCGGTGGTCACGGACCCCGGTTCGACCGAGAGAAATATTTCCCCAAGGGAGAATGCATTGGCATCGCTGAAGCCAGCGGGGTTAGCCACCACCAGACCCCGTAAACTACCCTCACCAGTTTTCAGGGAAAGGTCTACATCTGCCAGCGTGACATCCGATTGAGTCAATCTTGGGCCCACGGTTTCTACAGCCGCCTTGATGCCACGATCAAGATTAAATATCCCGATCACCAGTAAAAGGACCAACACGACCACCAGACCGGCTACAATCTTTAACAGTGTTTTCATAATCACTCTCCCCCCGGCTCCCTTGGGCAGGAAGTCCATATTTATTCATTCACATAAAATGAAAGTGTACAACAATCCGATCGAATGCCAAAAACCTGGAATCTGTTATGACAAAAACCACCAGAATCGGCCCGGCATACCTGCTTTTGGGAATGCGACTACTCCATCACCGACAACTGCGCTGGCTGGTATTGTGGCCCTTACTGATCAATGCTTTTTTGTTTATTGGCCTTACCTGGTTGGCAGTTGACCAGTTTGGTCAGCTACTTGGCTGGCTGACAAGTATGATTCCAACCTGGCTGGACTTTATCAGGTGGATCTTCTGGGTGCTCTTTGGCGGCTTTTTACTGCTGGTCTACGGCTACACGTTTGCCATTCTCGGAAATTTACTGGCCTCACCATTCTATGGGCCGCTTTCGGAACGGACAGAACAGGTGCTCACCAACAATATTCAGGAAACACCAATTTCAGCAAGGCATCTACTGGCACTGGCCGGTAGCGCCATGAAACGGGAATTGATCAAACTGGGGTATTTTTTGCCGAGAATCCTCGGCGTCCTGGCGCTGACACTGGCTCTGTCATTTATCCCGGTATTGAATCTGGTGGGACCGGCGATTGCATTTCTGTGGGGAGGATGGTCTTTGGCTTTGCAATATCTGGACTATCCGGCAGACAACCATCGACAGTCATTTGCCGAGCTGCGTGGCGCATTGAAAAAACAGCGCCTGCAATCACTGAGCTTTGGTGGCACCGTGCTGATTGCCACCACCGTGCCACTGCTGAACCTTTTCGTCATGCCCGCTTCAGTGGTCGGTGCCACCTGTTTCTGGTTCGACCATCTGGCCGAAGACAGGCCATCACTGAAGCGCAGCAATAACCATCGTCCTCAAACGTGACCGAGCAATTCCGGGCCAGGCTGTTCACAGTGCAGCTCTCTACCCAGCAACTTCTGGATAGGTTCCAGCAAAAAGGCATCGTCCTCACAGGCGAAACTGATGGAGGTGCCGAATTTGCCAGCACGACCGGTGCGACCGATCCGGTGTACATAGTCCTCAGGCTCTTCGGGCAGGGTAAAATTGATAACGTGACTGACCCCGTCGATATGGATACCGCGGCCTGCCACGTCAGTAGCAACCAGCACCTTGAGCTTACCTGACTTAAAGTCATCCAGAGTCTTGACCCGCTTTGCCTGGGGAACGTCACCCGACAACAAGCCCACGCTGAAACCCTTTCCTTTCAGCTTCTCCTGTAATCGCCGACATTGATCACGGCGGTTGGCAAAGACAATCACACTTTCCACCGCTTCCTGCTGCATGATGCCATCCAGCAAGCGGAATTTTTCTTTTGCCGAAACAATAAAGACTTTCTGGTCAACACTGTCAGTGGCCACACTCTCCGGCTCAATTTCAATGCTCACCGGACTCACGGTCCACTGTTCGGCAAGGTTGACTACCTCCGGGGTAAACGTGGCAGAAAAAAACAGCGTCTGACGATTTTCACGGGGAGGTGTGAGCCTGACAATACGTCGCACCTGGGGAATAAACCCCATATCCAGCATGCGGTCAGCTTCATCGAGCACCAATACTTCAACCCTGTCCAGGTAGACATCACGACTGCCAGCAAAGTCCAGCAAGCGGCCCGGCGTGGCCACAAGAATGTCGCAAACACTCTCAAGCAAATGGCGCTTTTGTTTGTCATAGTCCATACCGCCCACCAGGGTGTGCACATGCAGGTCCGTGTATTTACAGAGATCCTTGGCATCCTGAGCGATTTGCATGACCAGCTCGCGGGTGGGCGCGATAATCAGCGAGCGGGCCTCACCCGCAAAACGCTCATCATCGATGGTGTGATTCAGCAATTCTGTAATAATCGTGACCAGGAAGGCAGCCGTTTTTCCGGTACCGGTCTGGGCTTTACCAACCACATCATGGGCCCTGAGAGTAAACGGAAGTGAGCGAGCCTGAATCGGCGAGCAGTATCGAAAACCAAGGTCAGCAATACCGTGCATCAACGATTCTGGTAGATCCAGATCGTGGAATCGCAGTTTTCCCTCCTCTTCGGGCACCTGAAAGTCCGACAGGGTCCATAAACTTTCTCTGGGTTTGTCGGGCGCTTTACTGCGGCGGGCAGGTCGTTTGGGTTGTGTCTCGGGAGATTGGGGCGTGGTTTGTTCAGTCATAATATGCCAACGGAAGGGAATGTCCGGATTAGCCCGGTCTTGAAAACAGCAAAATTATAGCACGGGATAAAAGTACTGCATTCGGAACCACAGAAAACAGCGATTGCGGTTATATCCGCCCTGCCTGTTTCTCAGAAAATCTATCGCAACAATTTTACCGGCACACGTCTAGGCCCCCAATTGCCCGGCACCGATTCAAACACACCCGGCAATGGCGCATCACAGACATGACATCGACCCTCCGCCGTGATGCCCCAAAAACCCAACTGATACCAGTCTCTTTCAATCACAACCTCATGACAATTTGGACAGAATGTACTGCCACCACTCGGATCGTGGACATTACCCGTGTAGGCAAAGTGAATACCATTGCCCAAGGCAATTTGCCGTGCGCGACTCAGGGTTTCCGGTGGGGTGGCCGGCGTATCGCGCATTTTCCAGTCGGGGTGAAACGCCGTGAAGTGCATCGGCACATCCGGCCCCAGCTCGCTCATCACCCAACGGGTCATAGCATCGAGCTCTTCATCGGAATCGTTTTCCCCGGGGACCAACAGGGTCGTCAGCTCCAGCCAAACATCTGTCTCGTGAGCCACATACTGGAGTGTCTCCAGAATGTTCTGAAGCTCGCCACCACAGACCTTCCGGTAAAAGACCTCGGTAAAACCTTTCAAATCAATATTGGCTGCATCCATATACTGAAAAAACTCACGGCGCGGGGCATCCTGAATATAGCCGGCACTGACGGCCACAGTTTTTACCCCCACTTCCCGGCAGGCCTTGGCGACATCCACGGCATATTCCAGAAAAATGACCGGGTCATTATAGGTAAAGGCGATGCTGCGGCAACCCAGTTCCAAAGCAGTCTCTGCCAGTCTCACCGGCATTGCCGAATCTGCCAGGGTATCCATCTCGCGGGATTTACTCATATCCCAGTTCTGGCAGAATTTACAGGCGAGATTGCAACCTGCGGTACCAAAGGACAGCACCGAACTGCCCGGCAAAAAATGGTTAAGCGGTTTTTTTTCGATAGGATCTACACAAAAACCACTCGACCGACCATAGCTGTAGAGGACAATCTCATCGCCTTCCCGGCCCCGGACATAACAGAGCCCGCGCTGCCCTTCATGCAACCTGCATTCGCGCGGGCAGACATCACACTGCAATCGCCCATCGGCAAGCGCATGCCAATAGCGAGCCGGGTATGTTGCCGGTGACAATTGATTGTTCGTCGCCATAAATGAAGTTCACCTGCTTTCAAAACAATCATAAAAGCACACTATAGTTATAGAACAACTCCAGACGTTTACGGCTATCATGACCAGAACCAGAACAGCTGCTGTAGCAGGCACATTTTACCCGGCAGATCCTGTTGTATTGCAGCATCAGGTAGATCAGCTGTTGGCAGAAGCAACCTGCAACACTTTACTGTCAGCCGAGGGCTTCAGACCGAAGGCACTGATTGTTCCCCATGCTGGCTACCCCTATTCAGGACCAATTGCCGCCACAGCCTACCGCTGCTTATCGCCGGTGAGCCGGGAAATTTCCCGGGTGATATTAATTGGCCCCTGCCACCGCATTCCCCTGCAGGGTTTGGCTGCACCCTCAGCGACTGCCTTTCAGACACCACTCGGCAATGTACCGGTAGATCGTCAAAGCATTGACATGCTGGCCAGGCAATCCCTGATAACACTGGATGACGACGCCCACCAGTTTGAACACAGCATTGAAATTCAGCTGCCCTTTTTACAGCGTGTCCTGCATGAATTCATGCTGCTGCCACTGGTTGTCGGCAATACACCCGGAGAACGAGTTACCGATGTATTAAGGCGCGTGTGGGGCAACCGGGAGACCCTGATTGTAATCAGCACAGACCTGAGTCACTATCATTCCTACCATGAGGCGCAACGGCTGGATAAATTCACGTCTTCAATGATTGAGGGATTTGACAGCCATCTAACCGGTGAACAGGCCTGTGGTAACCGGGCGGTTAATGGACTGCTGAAACGGGTGGAGGAAGCACACCTGAAACTGAAAACATTGGATGTCAGAAACTCCGGTGATATCGCCGGAGATCGAGATCGCGTAGTAGGATACGGCGCCTATGTCATTTATTGAGATCAGCGAGGACGATCAGCAGATATTGTTGACACTCGCCAGGGAAAGCATTCGTGTCAGACTGCTGTTTGACCGGGACCTGCAAATTGATGAGACCGCCTTCAGTCACACCTTGCAGCAACCGGCTTGCAGTTTTGTCACACTGAAAATCAAGCAGATATTGCGCGGATGCATCGGCTCGACAGAGCCCTCTCGACCGCTGGTAATGGATGTTGTACACCATGCCGCCTCTGCAGCATTGGATGACCCCCGTTTCCCTCCGCTATCCCTGCAGGAGGAACCACTAACTTCCATTGAAATAGCTGTTCTCAGCCACGCCACGCCAATGCTGTTTTCCAGCGAGGATGAACTACTGTCACAGCTTCAGCCCGGCATCGACGGGCTTACCCTGGAATCCGGCGCTCTGCGTGCAACGTTTTTGCCCAGTGTCTGGACCACACTCCCCGACAAGCGGCAATTTCTCGATCACCTCAAGCGCAAGGCTGGCCTGGAGCCGGAACTACCCGCGGAAAAACTCAAGGCATGGCGCTATCAAGCCGTGTGTTTTCGGGAATAACGGTTTTTAACTGACAACACTTGGAGTACCCTTGCCGCAGCTCAGTATCCAGGCCCAGAGGCAGCCACCATGACCAAAGACCAGACCCGTAACATGCGCAGCGCCATGGGTAACTTTGCCACCGGTATCACGGTGATAACCACACGGGATGCAGATGGCAATGCCAGAGGCATGACCGCCAACAGTTTCTCCTCCGTGTCGCTTGAACCGGCGCTGGTTTCCTGGTGTGTGGGCAGTGAATCGCGGTTATTTGGACTGTTTCAGGAACAGGACTATTTCGCTGTTAACATCCTGCACAGTGGTCAGTCCAACCTGTCACAATTATTTGCCGGTACCGATGACAACAAATTTGCCAATGTTCGGTGGCACTCGGGGCTACATGGACTACCGCTGCTGGATGACTGCCCCTGTCATTTTCAATGCCAAATCGAACATCGCTATCCCGGTGGCGATCATGTCATTCTGGTGGGCCGGGTACTCGAATTCAGCAATACTGAAATGGACCCGCTGATTTTCCACGGCGGCCAGTACCGGCAGCTTAAAACTATCGAGTAACCCGGAAGCAGGTTATGCCATACGCCCGGCGGTAACGCGCTCTCGCCCTGCCAAATCGAGATGTGTTGCCACCGTCAGAAAACCGGCCTGGCTCATCAATTGACGCACCATGCCACCCTGCTGCCAGCCGTGCTCAAGCAATAGCCAGCCGCCAGGATTAAGATGCTCACCAGCCCTTTCGATAATCACCGTCAGATCACCAAATCCATCGTCAGGGGCCACCAATGCAGAAGCTGGCTCAAAACGAACATCGCCCTGCCGCAAATGCGTATCAGCTGCATCAATATAGGGTGGATTGCTCACCACCAGATCAAAACGGGAGCCGGCAAGGGCTGAAAACCAGTCGCTACGGAAAACCCGAACATTGCCATAGCCCAGCTCCCGGCAATTACACTCCGCCAGCGCCAAAGCATCGGGGAAAGCATCCACCGCCGATATCTGCCAGAGCGGCCGTTCGCTGGCCAGCGCCAGCGCTAACGCACCCGTGCCCGTGCCCAGATCTGCCACCGAGGCGGTGTCACCCAGAGGCAATGCCAGCGCCAATGTCACCAATAATTCAGTCTCTGGCCGGGGAATCAGAGTGGCAGGGGAGACTCGTAACAACAGCGACCAGAACTCCCGCCAGCCAGTGAGATAGGCTATCGGTTCACCTCGTACCCGGCGCGTAAACAGTGCCTCAAAGCCGGCCACCTCAGAGGGCAGCAATCGGTATTCTGGCCAGGTATAAAGGTAAGCTCTCGGCTTTCCGAGCACATGACAAAGCAGCAATTCGGTATCCAGCCGGGGGGTCTCACTGATGCCGGACAGCTCGTGGCTGCGCGTCAGCAGACTGGCGATGTCGGGCACCACAGATCAGCCCGACAGGGCGGCCAATTGCCCCGCCTGGTGTTCATGAATCAGCGGCTCCACCACTTCATCCAGGTGGCCTTCGAGAACCTCTCCCAACTTGTAGAGCGTCAGATTAATGCGGTGATCCGTGACCCGCCCCTGGGGAAAGTTATAGGTACGGATTCGCTCGGAACGATCGCCACTGCCTACCAGCAGACGCCGCTCGTCGGCAATATTTTTTGCAGCCACTTCATCCTGAGCACTTTTCAGCCGGGCCGCCAACAATGACATCGCCCTTGCCCGATTCTTGTGTTGGGAGCGCTCATCCTGACACTCAACTACCAGCCCGGAGGGCAGGTGAGTAATGCGGATGGCGGAATCGGTTTTATTGACGTGTTGACCGCCGGCACCCGATGCACGGAACGTATCAACCCGGAGGTCACTTTTATTGATGTTGACCTCTTCCAGTTCATCGGCTTCCGCCATGATTGCCACGGTACAGGCAGAGGTGTGAATCCGCCCCTGGGACTCTGTTTCGGGAACCCGTTGCACGCGGTGGGCACCGGATTCAAATTTCAGCCGGGAATAAGCCCCCTGCCCGACGATACGACTGATAATTTCTTTATAACCACCGTGTTCACCGAGGCTTTCACTGATGATTTCCACTTTCCAGCGTTGGCTTTCCGCATATTTGCTGTACATCCGAAACAGGTCCCCGGAAAAAATCGCCGCCTCGTCACCCCCTGTTCCAGCCCTTATCTCGAGGAACACATTGCGCTCATCATTGGGGTCTTTCGGCAACAAGAGGGTCTGCAGCTCAATCTCGAGCCCTGAAAGCCGGCTTTGATTTTCGATAAGCTCCTCTTCAGCCATATCACGCATATCCGCATCGGCATCCTTGAGCAATAATCGCGCCTCATCAATATTGTCCTGCACGCGATGATAGTCTCGATAGCTTTTTACCACTGGCTCCAGCTCGGCATATTCGCGGGACAATTCACGGAAGCGCGTTTGCTGGCCAATCACTTCGGGGTCGCTCAATAGTGCACCCACCTCTTCGTAGCGGTCCGCCAGGTGTTGCAGTTTTTCCAGAATGGACTGTTTCATTGATACTCGTTAAGTAGAGAGTTATACGGATCGTATTATTTGGGTTCAGAGTCGGGTTTTCTGAGACCGAACAGGTCATGGGCCAGACTAAGCTGCTCTGTGCGACCCGCTTCGCCGGCCTGCTTCAACCGCGTGGTGGGGACATGCATCAATTTGTTGGTAATATTGCGCGCCAACGCTTTTAACACTTGCTCTGGAGCCTGCCCTGCACGCAACAACGCGAGAGCTTTATCCAGCTCCTGATCACGCACCTGCTCGGCACCGCTGCGAAAAGCACGAATGGTTTCCACCACGTCCAGCCCCCACAGCTGGCTTTGCCAGGCACTCACCCCTTCTTCGATAATCTGCTCTGCCTTGCTGGCAGCACTCTGTCGGGAGCGAATGTTCTCCTCGATTACCGCCTGCAGATCATCGACCGTATAGAGATAGACATCCTGAAGTTTCGCAACCTCCGGCTCAATGTCCCTCGGCACTGCGATATCCACCATGAAGACGGGTTTGTGCTTGCGCTGTTTCAACGCCGACTCTACGGCACCCTTCCCCAGAATCGGCAACTGACTGGCGGTGGAGGAAATCACCATATCGGCTCTGGGCAAAAATTCGGGTATTTCCGACAGCAAAATGGCCTGTGCGCCAAACTGACACGCCAGATCCTGCGCACGACTGAGGGTTCGGTTAGCGACCATTATACCCTTCACCCCTTTTTCCCTGAGATGCCGGGCCACCAGCTCTATCGTTTCACCGGCACCAATCAGCAACGCCCGCACCTCACGAAGATCGGAAAATATTTGCTGCGACAGACTGACAGCCGCGTAGGCAACGGAGACGGGATTCTGGCCGATAGCGGTTTCTGTGCGAACCCGCTTGGCGACAGCAAAGGCCTGTTGAAATAACTGATTGAGCTGGGCTGAAACTTTACCGGCTTCCCTGGCCACGGCATAACAGGATTTCATCTGGCCGAGAATCTGGGGCTCGCCCAACACCATGGAATCGAGCCCACAGGCTACTTTCATGATATGCCGGACGGCGTCATTGTCCCGATACAGATAATGGCAGGGATACAGTTCCGGCAAAGAAATGCGGTGATAATCTGCCAGCCAGCCCAGGGCCTGCTCGGGCTCGGCACCAATGCCATAAATTTCTGTCCGGTTACAGGTCGAGAGAATGGCGACTTCATCGATATCGGCAGAGTCACACAACTGCTGCATGGCCTCAGCAGTCTGCTCAGGGGAAAAGGCCACTTTCTCCCGGATATCGAGAGACGCGGTACGGTGGTTGATCCCGAGGGCAAAAATCGTCATTACAGCAGTGCTTGGCAGTTGACCGGCAATTGTCCGATTCTGGCCAGTCAAAGACAAGCGGTATCGAATTTAACCCGATCTGCAATATTCCCCTTTCGTTATTGTCTGAGTTATTGGATACAATGCCACCATCGCGGGTTGCGGCTCGGATTGAACCACACCCGTATATCCCTCATCAAAATCTACAGAGTATCAGGCTGAAGCCAGCCCCTATGAAAACACCCGGCCACCTATTACTGCCCCTGCTGCTGACTTGCCAGATATTGACAGGTTGCGCCCACCAGATATCCGAGAAAGTCGAGCATCAGGCATCAACGCCAGAGCAGGCCATAGACGATGCTACCCACCCCCAGGTTGCCGCCGGGCAAAAACCTGACACACCACACCGACAATTCCCCACGGAGACCTTTTATGACTTGCTGGTAGGAGAACTGGCCGGCATGCGCAATCACCTGGATATTGCGCTGGACAGATACACGACACAGGCGAGAGTCACTCGCGACCCAGCCGTTGTCGCCAGGGCGACCAGCATTGCCGCCTACGCGGAGGATCGATCGGCACTATTGGAAATGGCCGTGTTATGGAGCGAAATTGAACCGCAAAATCTGGATGCACGCAGTTTGGCGGCCCTCTCGCTTGCACGTAGCGGTCAACTCAGCGAGGCCATGACACATGCAGTTTATTCCCTGCGCAAGGGCGATGACGAATCAATCATGTCCATCGCTGTGGCCGCCAGCGCTCTCAGCATCGAACAACGAACACCGTTACTGGCCGAATACACCACACTTGTCGAGGAATTTCCTGACAGCCAAACACTGCTGCTCGCCAGCGCCATGCTGTTCAGCCAGCAAGAGGATCTGCAACAGGCATTGAATACCATTGATCGGCTACTGGTGTTGGCTCCAGAACAAGAGAATGCACTCATGTTCAAAGCGCAACTGCTCCACCAGCTGGATCGAAAAAAAGAGGCTATCGCGTTTCTCGCCAGCAGCCTGAAGATCTTGCCCGACAGAATGAAGCTGCGTCTGCAGTACGCCAGACTGCTTTCAGAAGACGATCTGGAAGGGGCCCATGCACAATTGCGCCTGCTGGCTGACGAACACCCCCGCGACACGGAACTGTTATTCACCCTCGCGATGGTAAGCCGCGGCCTGAACAAGACCGAGGAAGCACGTCACTTATTCACTGACCTCACCCGTCACCCGGGAACCGCTGCGGCTGCCCATTTCGAGCTGGGGAGAATCGCAGAAGAGGCAGAGGACATCAATGCGGTACTGTTCCATTATGGCCAGGTACGCAATGGCACAAAGTTTCTCCCGGCGGCAGTCCGGCTCAGCGCATTTATCGCAAAGTATGACGAGCTGAACAGCGCCCGGCTCTACTTGCATGAATTGCGACTGAACCATCCCCAACACTCGGCGCCCCTGTTTCAGATAGAGGCTGAACTGCTTGCCGACCAGGATATGCTGGATGATGCCCGCAGCCTGATGAATGAAGCCATCGATGAGCACCCTGACAACATTACCTTGCTCTACAACCGCTCAATGTTGAGTGAACAGCAAAGTGACTTTGCCAGCTCGGAAAGGGATCTCCGGGCCATTCTTGCCAGGGATGCCGACAACGCCACCGCACTGAATGCGCTCGGCTACACACTGACCGTGAATACCGATCGCTATGAAGAGGCCTATCAGCTGATCAACCGCGCTCTGGAGCTAAACCCCGGCGATCCAGCCACCACCGACAGCCTTGGCTGGGTTCTCTACCAGATGGGGAATCACGAGGAGGCACTGGTTCATCTGCGCAAGGCGTTGAAAAAATTGCCGGACCCGGAAATTGCTGCTCATCTGGGAGAGGTTCTATGGGTCACTGGCGATCGGGAAGAGGCTCGCACTGTCTGGCAAACAATCCTCGACAAAGATCCGGACAATACGATCGTCCTGGAAACCATAGAACGCCTGAAGGCGGACTAGGGTCAATCATGCACCTGCGACTCCTATTGCTAATAATGCTTCTTGGCGGCTGTGCCGGGCAAACCCCACAGCCACCGGCCACAGTTGCAAACTGGCAAGAACACACCCAACACCTGCCGCAACTTGACCACTGGTTACTGGAGGGCAAGCTCGGCTACCGGGACAGCCGCGATGGTGGCAGCGCCTGGGTAAACTGGCAGCAATCCGGCACCACCTTCGATGTACAACTGCATGGACCTTTCGGCAGTGGGGCAACGCGCATCGTCGGTGACGACAACCACGCAGAACTGCAACAGTCCGGCGAGGACACGCTGACGGCCGCATCCCCGGCAGCACTGACGGTACAACTTTTCGGCTGGCAGTGGCCCGTGGACCAGCTACAATTCTGGGTTCGTGGTATCCCTTCACCCCACGAGCCAACAGCGCTACGGACACACAACGCAGAGGGGACCCTGGCAGCACTACAGCAATCCGGCTGGCAGCTGGCGTTTACCGGTTATGAACAGGTTGACCAGTGGGTTCTGCCCACCCGGATCAAGGGCAACAGCGGGGAGTTCAACTTTACCCTCGTCATCAAGCGCTGGTATCCCGAGGATACTGCGCCTTGAGACTATCACTGCCTGCTCCGGCCAAATTGAACCTGTTTCTTCATATTACCGGTCGGCGCGAGGACGGTTATCACAACCTGCAAACCCTCTTTCAACTGCTCGATTACAGCGACCTGCTGGATTTTGAACTTAACGACAGCGGCAGGATTTGTCTCACCGATGATCAAACCGGTATCCCCGCGACAGAGAACCTGGTTTACCGGGCAGCACGCTGCCTGCAGGCACAGACCGGCTGTCAACTGGGAGCCAATATCCGTTTGCAGAAGCGACTGCCAATGGGCGGCGGGCTCGGTGGTGGCAGCAGTAATGCGGCCACCACGCTGATGGGACTCAACGCCCTGTGGAAGACGGCCCTATCCAAACAGCAACTGACGACCATGGGAGGAAAGCTGGGTGCGGATATCCCCCTGTTTATTTTTGGCCAAAGCGCCTGGGCCGAGGGCATTGGTGAACAACTCACGGCCATCGAATTGCCACCCGCCTGGTACCTGGTTATCGTGCCGGATGCCCATGTTTCAACAGCAAAAATATTCGCCCATCAGGGTTTGACAAGGAACACGCATCCGATCAAAATACGCGCCTTTCTCGAGCGGGGTGGTAGAAACGATTGCCAGGCAGTGGTGGAATCGCTCTATCCCCAGGTAAAAGCGGCCCGCTTATGGCTGGCTCAATTTACCGAAGCCCGATTGACGGGAACCGGCGCCTGCTTGTTCGGCTGCTTTGACTCAGGCACCGCTGCAGAGTCAGTACTGGAACAACTGCCACATCAATGGCAGGGCTTTGTTGCTAGGGGGGTCAACCAATCCCCGTTACTTCAGCAGCTACCGTCTAAATACTAAATTGGGGTGTCGCCAAGTGGCTAAGGCAACGGGTTTTGATCCCGTCATTCGGAGGTTCGAGTCCTCCCACCCCAGCCATTATTTCTCTGGATTCCTTCAGGCCCCGGAGACATTTCGATACTGATCAGGAAAAAGCCGTGCCTAACTTGATGGTTTTCTCCGGGAATGCCAACCCGGAGCTGACAAACGAAATTACCCGTCACCTCGGCTTGAATACGGGCAAAGCACTGGTGTCTCAGTTTTCGGATGGCGAAATCAATATCGAGATCAGGGAAAATGTGCGCGGTCGCGATGTCTTCGTCGTCCAGCCCACCTGCGCACCCACCCATAAAAATCTCATGGAGCTGGTACTCATCATTGACGCGCTGCGACGCGCCTCGGCCACCCGCATCACAGCCGTTGTGCCCTACTTTGGCTACGCACGCCAGGACCGCCGGGTTCGTTCGATACGGGTGCCGATCAGCGCCAAGGTGGTAGCAGACATGCTGACCAACGCCGGAGTTGACCGCGTCATGACGGTGGATCTCCACGCCGAGCAAATCCAGGGGTTTTTTGATTGCGCGGTGGACAATGTCTATGGCTTGCCCGTACTACTGACCGATGTAGAGAGACAGAACTACGAAAACCTGACGGTGGTTTCACCGGATATTGGCGGTGTCGTTCGGGCCAGAGCGATGGCAAAACAGCTCAACACCGACCTGGCCATCATTGACAAGCGCCGCCCGGAAGCCAATCAGGCCCAGGTCATGAACATTATTGGCGAAGTCGAAGATCGCACCTGCCTGCTGATCGACGATATCGTCGATACGGCGGGCACACTTTGCAAGGCCGCCGATGCACTCAAGGAACACGGCGCGAAAAAAGTGGTTGCCTACTGCACGCACCCGGTGCTTTCCGGCAAAGCCATCGACAATATTGAAAGCTCTGCACTGGACACCCTGGTGGTCACCAACAGCATTCCACTGACCGAGGCGGCGAGAAACTGTCCGCAAATCCGGTCGCTGAGCCTCGGACAAATGCTGGCAGAAGCCATGCGCCGGGTCAGCAACGAAGAATCCATCAGTGCCATGTTCGACTGACAGGCACAGGATAACCAACTGCCCATTTGGGCTTTTTAACTCCCGCAAGGGATTTTTGGTACCCCCGGCCTCGATTCTGGTCGCGGATCAGCAGGGGTTACAACAGGAGTCAAGGCAATGTCCAATGATTTTCAATTGAATGCTATGGCCCGCGAGGACATGGGGAAAGGTGCGAGCCGCCGCCTGCGTCGTCTGGCTAACCAGGTGCCCGCCATCATTTACGGTGGTCAAAAAGCACCACAAAGTATCAGTATCGCCCACAACGAACTGGCACATGCGCTGGATAACGAAGCGTTTTACTCGCACATTATTGCGCTGAATGTGGCGGGCGAGTCCCAGCAGGTGATTCTGAAAGATGTACAGCGTCACCCATCCAAACCAACCATCATGCATGCAGATTTTCTGCGGGTGAGCAAAACCCAGAAACTTCACACCAAAGTGCCGATCCACTTCACCAATGAAGAGACCTGCGTGGGCGTGAAACCCGGCGGCGGCATTATCTCTCGCACCATGACCGAGCTGGACATTACCTGTTTACCCGCAGACCTGCCCGAGTTCATTGAACTGGATGTTGCCGCTGTTGAAATTGGCCAGATTCTACACATCTCGGATATCAAGCTGCCCGCTGGTGTTGAGAGCGTGGCTTTGAGTCACGGCGAAGAGCATGATTTGCCCGTATTCACCGTCAACAAACCCAAATCAGCCGCTACTGAGGAAGATGCGGGTGATGAAGAAGGTGGTACTACCGAAGAAAGCAACGGCGACGAAGAGTAAGTACGGGGGAGTTGCTCCCTTAGCACTTACTGTTCGCGTTAGCGGGCCCCGACATTGGACACACCTGTTCAACTTATTGTGGGGCTGGGTAATCCCGGCCCCCAATATGATCGAACCCGTCACAATGCCGGGGCTGATTTCGTTCTGGCGCTCGCCAGTCACTACGGGGTCAGCCTGAAAGCCGACAATAAATATTTTGGCCTCACCGGCAAAGCCGTGATCAACGGCAACCTGGTCTGGCTGTTGGTTCCTACCACGTTCATGAACCGCAGCGGCAAGGCCGTTGCAGCCCTTGCCGGGTTCCACCGGATTCGCCCCCAAGCCATTCTGGTGGCCCACGACGAACTGGATCTCAATCCTGGTATCGCCAGGTTCAAGCTGGGCGGTGGACATGGCGGTCACAACGGCCTGAAAGACACGATTCTTGCACTGGCAAACAATCGTGATTTCGCGCGCCTGCGCATCGGGATCGGCCATCCCGGCCACGCCAGCGAGGTGGTCAATTTCGTGTTGCGGCGAGCACCGAGCTCCGAACAACAATTGATTGACCAGAGTATCGAGAATGCCATCAAAACAATAGAGCCCGCTGTTAATGGCCAGTGGAACAGCGCCATGAAAGCGCTGCACTCAATCACCCCCTAAACCAACAACGGTATTGAGGTCATATAGTCATGGGTTTTAACTGCGGTATCGTCGGTCTACCGAATGTGGGCAAATCCACTCTCTTCAATGCATTGACCCAGGCGGGGATTGACGCGGCAAACTTTCCTTTCTGCACGATTGAGCCAAACACCGGGATCGTGCCCATACCGGATCCCCGTCAGGACAAACTCGCCGCCATCGTCAAGCCGGAGCGTATCGTTCCCGCCACCATGGAGTTTGTCGATATCGCCGGACTGGTTGCCGGGGCCTCCAAGGGCGAAGGGCTGGGCAATAAATTTCTCGCCAATATTCGCGAAACCGATGCCATTGCCCATGTGGTGCGCTGTTTTGACGACGACAACGTGGTGCATGTCGAGGGCAAAATCAATCCGGTATCGGATATTGAAATCATCAATACCGAGTTAGCACTCGCCGATCTGGATACGGTGGAAAAAGCCTTACTGCGCGTGGCCAAGGCGGCCAAGGGTCAGGATAAGGAAGCCATGGCGATAAAAGTGGTGCTGGAAAAAGCACAGCCCCATCTCAATGAGGCAAAACCATTGCGCTCACTGGCCCTCACCAACGAGGAGCTGAAAACAATACGCTCGCTGAACCTGCTGACGCTGAAACCCACCATGTATATTGCCAACGTCGATGAAACCGGGTTTGAAAACAACCCCTATCTCGATCAAGTCAATGCAATAGCCGCCGCAGAACATGCGATCGTCGTCCCTATCTGCAATAAACTGGAATCAGAAATAGCGGAACTGGGCGACGACGAAAAACTCGACTTCCTGCAGGAGATGGGTATGGAAGAACCCGGCCTGAACCGGGTGATTCGCGCCGGCTATTCACTACTGGGACTGCAAACCTACTTCACCGCCGGAGTAAAGGAAGTGCGCGCCTGGACGATTCCCGTGGGCGCCACGGCGCCACAGGCAGCGGGCAAAATCCATACCGAGTTTGAGAAAGGTTTTATCCGGGCCGAAGTCATTGCCTATGAAGACTTTGTCATCGGCAATGGTGAGCAGGGCGCCAAGGATGCCGGCAAATGGCGCCTCGAAGGCAAGGAATACATTGTCCGAGATGGCGATGTCATCCATTTTCGCTTTAACGTCTGAGCGCTCTACAGCCGGAAGATTTATTCACACCTTTCCCCGCCAGCCAAAAACTGCTGCGCCCGCCGATGCGGGCGTTTTGCTCTACGGACTGCCATCAACCCCTATAATGAAGCAATGATCCAATCACTGAAGGTCCTTATCCTTGCGCTTCTGCTGGCGGTCCTGCTGCTGGTTGTTCTGACCCGCCATGTGCCGGGATTTCAGATCAGCAGCGTCCTCGTATTGATCAACACTCTGACTGGAACCGGCAGTCCTGCCGAGCTGGAGAGCATTCCCGATCAACTGACCATTTCCGAGGGGTTTGAACTCACACTTTTTGCCGACAACATTCCCAATGCCCGCTTTATGAAAACCACCCCCACCGGTCAACTGTTGGTCAGATCGCCGAAAACCGGCACAGTCTATCTCCTGGCTGATACTGACGACACCGATATGGCTGATGAGCGCATCCCGCTCATCAGCGGCCTGAACCGCCCACACGGACTCGACATTTTCCAGGACGGTGAGACGTCCTGGCTTTATATCGCCGAGACCCATGCGGTAGGTCGTATCGCCATAAACTGGTCAACGGCATCAACCCAGGGCGAGTATCAGCAACTGATCACCGACCTCCCTGATACCGGTGGCCACTGGACCAGGACGATCCAGTTTGGTGCCGATGGCTGGCTTTATCTCACAGTCGGTTCAAGCTGTAACGTCTGCGAGGAAACCGATCCCCGACGAGTCGCCATGATGCGCTACCGACCGGACGGTTCAGGCGAACAGATTTACGCCACTGGCCTGCGCAACAGCGTGGGCTTTGACTGGGCCCCCTGGGATAACCGCCTCTACGCCACGGACAATGGCCGGGATCGGCTGGGTGACAATTTCCCTCCCTGCGAACTGAACCAGATCGAAGCAGGTGGTTTTTATGGCTGGCCCTATATCAACGGGTTTGGCGACCTCGATCCCGATTTTGGGCAGCGCGAGTCGGCGGAGAATAAAGCTGCCCTCCTCGCCAAGAGTATTCCACCTGTGTTTGGCTTTCGGGCCCACAATGCGCCGCTTGGCATGAGTTTTTAAAGCATCCCGACCGTCCGGAAAGGTACCGGCGCACCGCTCTGGTGGCACTGCACGGCTCCTGGAACCGTACCGAACCGGATGGTTACAAAGTCGTTGCCCTGCACTGGGATCGGCAGGGGGAAATCACCAGCGAGGATTTCGCCAGCGGCTTCCTGCGCCCCGACAATAAGGTCATCGGTCGCCCGGTAGACATCGAGGAGGGGATAGACGGTAGCATTTTTATCTCGGATGACTACGCCGGAGCCATTTATCGGGTACGTCACCATTAATTTTCAACAGACAAAGAGACAGCCTGAAATACCGACCTGAACAGATAAGCGCAGTCATCATGACACTGCTATTTGCTCTCAGGCATCAACTGTCTCCGGCGGTGAATACGCCTTGACAACATCCGGTAAAATCGAGAAAATTCGCGCCCGTTATTCAGGCAATGGCTACGTAGCTCAGCTGGTTAGAGCACAGCATTCATAATGCTGGGGTCGGTGGTTCAAGTCCACCCGTAGCTACCATCTCATTCAGTGACTGACGTGCAGGTGTCGATGGTAGTCACTGGCTGACCAAACGAATCGGCAACCATCATTTTTTTCTCATATCGGCTCCCGCGCAATCGGAGAGAGTTCCCCCCCACTTATTAGGTAGTACCGGCACACTATTATTAGAGACCGGTGTTTTTTGATAAGTGGCCAGTTACGACAACGATTTATCAACACTGCCAGCACATCAACAATCCGGCTGAATGGGAACGTCTCCACCACCCCGACCGGAGTGTTAATTTCAGTGCCCCGACAACCAGGCAACCCGCCTGAAGTTGCCGAGACAAGTCCATCAATTTATACTCGCCCCGTTTCCTGTTCAGTGAATTTTACTTTGATCGGTATGCCGTGATTCGCTTGCCGGCCACCTAACAGGCCAGACCTCTCCGAGCCAATCAGAATTAATATCTTGTTTATTGACAATTAAGGTGTCCGCAAGGCCAGGGCCTGTAAAATTGAACTCTCCTTGCATAGGACCATAAGCACCAACCCAACCAGATAACGAGGATTCCCTGTGTACGTCGAACAAGCAACCCGTCAACAGTTGCAAGACTGGCAAGAAGAACTTTTTGCCAACCATCAGCGCTTTATGTCCAGCGGACTTAATCTGGATCTGACCCGGGGCAAGCCCTCAGCGGCTCAGCTATCACTGGCCAATGTCCTGGATGGGATTCTCGATGGCAACTATTTTTCGGCCGACGGAACGGACACCCGTAATTACGGCGGCCTGGACGGCTTGCCCGCCATGCGTCAACTGGCGGCGGACATGCTCGGCGTCAAAGCTGAGGAAATTCTGGTGGGGGGCAACAGCAGCCTGACACTGATGTATTTCAGCGTCCTGTTTGCCTGGCAGTTTGGTTTGAGCGGGCCGGACTCGGCCTGGCGACATGAAGGGGCCATCAAGTTTCTCTGCCCGGTGCCCGGTTACGATCGCCATTTCGCGATCTGCGAGAAATTTGGCATAGAGATGGTCAACGTACCGATGAACAACGATGGTCCGGACATGGATGTCGTGGAAGCCCTGATCCGCAATGACCCCGGCATCAAGGGGATTTGGTGTGTCCCCAAGTACTCCAACCCCACCGGCTGTATCTACAGTGCCAACACCATCGAACGGCTGGCCAAGCTGGGCAGCATTGCTGCACCGAATTTTCGGGTCTTCTACGACAACGCCTACGCAGTTCACGACCTGAAGGATTCGCCTGCCGAACTGGCCAATATCATGGCGTTCTGTGAAAAACAGGGCACCGAAAATAGCGTGTTGCAATTCGGGTCGACCTCCAAGATAACCTTCGCTGGTGCAGGAGTGGCCTTTATGGCGGGCAGCAAAGCCAATCTGAACACCATGAAAAAACACCTGGAGATTGCCACTATCGGCCCGGACAAGGTGAACCAGCTTCGCCACCTGAAAATGATTGGCAATATGACAGAACTGCGCAACCACATGGCCAGGCATGCCGAACTGCTGCGACCGCGTTTTGCCTGTGCCCTGCAACATCTGGAGGAAAACTTCCGCGATTCCGACCTGGGAGAGTGGAGCCCCCCCGATGGCGGTTACTTTATTTCCTTCGATACACGCCCCGGACTCGCCAGCGCGGTCATTCGGCTGGCCGCAGAAGCGGGGGTTAAACTGACCCCGGCGGGGGCCACCTTCCCCTACGGCAAAGACCCGGACGATAAAAATATCCGTCTGGCACCGTCATTTCCCACCGTGGAGGACATCGACCGTGCTATGGCCGTATTCTGTAATGCCGTAAAGCTGGCCTCAGTGAATCAGCGACTCGGGGCCTGATCCACCGACAGTAAAAAGGGCAGCTCGGGCTGCCCTTTTTTGTTTTAATTCAGTAGTGGGATATCTGTTAACTATCGATCGCTTTTTGGTTTCGGGGCAACGCCTGGATAGGGGAAAGGGGTAACATTGCCGGCACCGCCCTTGACCTCAATAATCTTGCAGGAACCCTCCTTTTCCACCTCATCAATGCGCACCACAGAATGCAGTGGAATAAAGCTCCGCTTGATGGAAGAAAACTCGTTCTTCAGCTTTTCCTCGGAAGGATCGACAATCATCTGGGAGCGTTCGCCAAACACAAACTCCTCGACTTCCAGAAAACCCCACAAATCACTCTGGTAGACTTGTCGGGCATAGATCTCGTAAACCTGACCCTGATTGAAAAATACAATTTTGTACACGGGGGTTGATGCCATACAAACTGCCTGCTCACCGGTTTATCAAAGGCGCGAGAGGATACCACAATCTGCACAAATTTCACCCAATCAGACCGCATCCTGTGGGATTCATCTCTGCCGACCGGTATACTGTGCGACCCTTCAGATGTATCCATAGTCCGCCATTATGTCCGAGCCAAAAATCAAAAAACTGCACATTGTTACCCACGGTTGTCAGATGAATGAATACGATTCATCGCGCATGCGCGACCTGCTGGGGGATAGCCATCAGATGGTGGTGACGGACAACCCGGAAGATGCCGATGTTCTGCTGCTGAACACCTGCTCAATCCGGGAAAAGGCCCAGGAGAAGGTTTTTCATCAACTCGGCCGGTGGAAACACCTGAAAACGCGCAACCCGGAGCTGGTTATCGGGGTGGGCGGCTGTGTCGCCAGCCAGGAAGGTAACGCTATTGCCTCGCGTGCACCTTATGTGGACCTGGTGTTTGGCCCCCAGACGTTGCACCGGTTACCGGAAATGCTCACCGAGAGAAAGCGGGGGGATGGCACAACCATCGTGGATATCAGCTTCCCGGAAATCGAGAAATTTGATCGCCTTCCCCAACCGGAGGCCGACGGTGTCACAGCCTTTGTTTCGATTATGGAAGGCTGCTCAAAATACTGCACATTCTGTGTCGTGCCCTATACACGGGGTGAAGAGGTCAGCCGCCCGGCAGCAGATGTGCTGGCAGAAGTTGCTCACCTGGCCGGACAGGGTGTTCGGGAAGTCAATTTGCTGGGACAGAATGTCAACGCCTATCGCGGCAGTATGCCCGACGGGAACATCTGTGACCTGGCAGAACTGATTGGTTATGTGGCGGGAATTGAAGGCATTGACCGCATTCGCTATACCACTTCCCATCCAGTGGAATTTTCGGACAGTCTTATTGCGGTCTACGCCGAAGTACCCGAGCTGGTCAGCCACCTTCACCTGCCGGTACAAAGCGGCTCGGACCGAATTCTTGCAGTGATGAAACGCGGCCATACCGCGCTGGAATACAAATCAAAAATTCGCAAGCTGCGTCAGATCCGGCCGGATATCAGCATTTCATCCGACTTCATCATTGGCTTCCCCGGTGAGACCGAGAAAGATTTCGAGGATACCCTCAAGCTGATAGGGGATATCGGCTTTGATCACAGCTTCAGCTTTGTCTACAGTGCCCGTCCTGGCACACCGGCAGCCGATTTGCCCGATAGCACACCCGAAAGCATCAAGAAGCAACGGCTGCAAATCCTGCAAAGCCGGATCAGCCAGCATGCTACAGGCATTAGTGAACAAATGGTCGGCACGGAACAGACTATCCTGATCACCGGCATTTCACGAAAGGATCCCGGTCAACTGCAGGGCCGCACCGAAAACAACCGTGTTGTCAATTTCCCAGCCACCGATCATCAACTGATCGGCCAGTTTGCCAAGGTCGGCATTATCGAGGCGTTACCCAATTCGCTGCGCGGGTGCCTGATGACCGAAACGGAAAACAGCACAGGATAAGCAACTCCGCTGATAAATCCGTCTCGCCACACTAAACATCAAGCAAAACTATTTTCAGACCCGGATAAAGGTTATATGCTTGCCCTACATACGTAGCCGCAGAGGGCGGCCTATTGGAAAATTTGAATCTACAGACGGCAACACACACTATCACGCTGGAACCCAGCGACACCCGTCGCCTAGCAATACTCTGCGGGCAATTCGACGAACATCTAAGGCAAATAGAACAGCGGCTGAAAATCGAGATTCGCAACCGTGGCAATACCTTCACCCTGTTTGGCGACCAAAACGCCGCTAAGGCAGCCGGCGGACTACTCCAGCAACTTTACCAGGAAGCGGTTGACAGTGATGAGCTGACACCCGACCACATTCACCTTGCCATTCAACAATCCACCGCTGGAATACCTATGGAACATTTTGCGACCACAACTGCAGCTGACATGAATGTCATCGAGACAGAGAACGGTATAACGCAGACGGTGATCCGCACCAAAAAGGGCAACATCAAACCCAGAGGGCTGAGCCAGCAACGCTATGTGCGTGCCGTACAGACCCACGACATCAACTTTGGGGTGGGCCCTGCCGGAACGGGAAAGACCTATCTGGCGGTGGCCTGCGCGGTAGAAGCATTATTGCGAGACGAAGTGGAGCGGATTCTACTGGTGCGCCCTGCCGTTGAAGCCGGCGAAAAGCTTGGGTTTTTGCCCGGAGATCTGAGTCAAAAGGTGGACCCCTATCTGCGTCCGCTCTATGACGCACTATACGAAATGCTCGGCGTTGAAACTGTGGCCAAACTGATTGATCGGAATGTCATTGAGGTGGCACCACTTGCCTACATGCGCGGCCGGACATTAAACAACTCCTTCATTATTCTTGACGAAAGCCAGAACACCACCAGGGAACAGATGAAGATGTTCCTCACCAGAATCGGTTTCAGCTCCACTGCGGTGATTACCGGGGATACCTCCCAGATCGATCTGCCGCGACCCAGCCACTCTGGCTTACTTCACGTCTGCAAGGTGCTCAAAGATGTCGAGGACATCAGCTTTACGTTCTTTGGTTCAAAGGATGTGGTACGCCACCCGCTGGTACAGCAGATTGTTGATGCCTATGATGCCTTCGAGCAGGAAGAGACCAAAGACGCCCCGCAATGAAGCTTCTGCTCGACATCGAAAATGCCTATGGCAAAGTGGGCCGGATACCGGACAGAAAACAGCTGCGTTGCTGGGCTACCGCAGCACTGTCCAATGTCCGACAGACCGCCGAGCTTAGCGTGCGAATTGTCAGTGAAGCCGAAAGTGCCGAGCTGAACCGACGCTATCGCCACAAGGAAGGCCCGACCAATGTGCTGTCGTTTCCGGCCGATTTGCCTCCGGATCTGGAGCTTCCGCTGCTCGGAGACCTGGTTGTTTGCGCCCCAGTTGTCGAACGCGAAGCTGGCGAGCAGCACAAATCCATCGAGGCGCACTGGGCACATATGGTGGTTCATGGCTGTCTGCATTTGATCGGCCACGACCATATTGAAGATAATGATGCGGATATAATGGAAGCACTTGAAACCCGTATACTGACAGACTTGGGCTTCTCGCCCCCATACCAACAGTATGATGCTTCGGAGCAGCAGATACCTCATGACTGATGACGACTTGAATGGCTCGCAGGAAAAGTCCTGGTTAGGCAAACTGGCCACTGCCTTTTCCTCTGAACCACAATCGCGGGAGGCGCTGGCGGACACCCTGCGGTCCGCATACGACAATGGCATCATCGACCACGATGCACTGGAGATTATTGAAGGGGCCCTACACGTCTCCGATCAACAGGTGCGGGAAATCATGATCCCCCGTACACAAATGGTCGTGATTCAACAGAACACCAGCCTTGAAGATATTCTCGAACTGGTCATTGAGTCCAGTCACTCCCGCTTTCCGGTGATCGGCGAAAATGCCGATGACATCGTCGGCATTCTGCTGGCCAAGGAGCTATTACCGCTGTTGCTTACCGGTCGCGAGAATTTCGAGATTGCCAATGTGATCAGACCGGCCACCATTATCCCGGAGAGCAAACGGCTGAATGTGCTGTTGCGGGAATTCCGCGAGCAGCGCTACCACATGGCGATCGTCATTGACGAATATGGCGGTATTGCCGGGTTGATCACCATTGAGGACATTCTCGAGGAAATTGTCGGTGACATCGAAGATGAGACCGACGAAGATGAGGATGCCATGATTCGTCCCCAGCAGGACAACAGTTACCTGGTGGACGCGCTGACGCCCATTGAGGATTTCAATGAGTTTTTCGATGTCGGAATCAGTGATGAGGAATTCGACACCATTGGTGGCATTATCGTTCAGGCATTTGGCCGCATGCCGAAAGTCGATGAGACCGTCGACTTGAACCATTTTGTATTTCGTGTCGCAGAGGGCGACAACCGGCAGGTCAAATTGCTGGAATTGCGAATCAAAGACTAGTCTTGCCATCTGGCCCGGGCCACCATCCATTATGGGATTTACTGCTTCTCCTCCCAAAATCAGAGGACACCTCTTCGGGCTACTGTTTGGTGCCGCCCTGCCACTATCACTCGCGCCCTGGACCTGGTGGCCCATCGGCCTGATGTCTGTTGCCGGTCTGGTTATTCTGCTCAAGGATCTACGTCCGTCCGACTGCTTCTGGCGCGCCCTGTGGTTTGGACTCGGCATGTTTGGCGTCGGAGTATCCTGGGTATTCATCAGCATCCACGACCACGGTCACGCTTCCGTGCCTCTCGCCCTGTTGCTGACATCCCTGTTCGTGTTGCTGCTGGCCGTGCTTTTTGCCTTGCCATTTATGCTATACGGCACAGGATTCAACCGTACAGCCGGTAGTATGGTGCTCGCTTTTCCCAGCATATGGGTTTTGGGAGAGTGGACTCGCAGCTGGTTATTCAGCGGTTTCCCCTGGATGTATCTCGGCTATGGCCACATTGACACCTGGCTCTCGGGGTGGGCACCCATAACCGGGGTACTGGGGATAAGCTGGATTTCCGCATTATCCGGCACGCTTATCGGCATCGTCGCCATTCCCAGAAAACCATTTATCCTCGGCAACGTCGCCTTACTCACAGTGCTGGGCTGGACGACGGGCTGGTATCTTCAGTCTGCCCAATGGACTACCGCCGCCGGCAGGCCACTGAGTATTGGGATCATGCAGCCCGCACTCCCCGTCGCCGCGAAGTGGGACAGCACGGAGCTTGCCACCATTCTTGAACAAAATCGTCAGATCACCCGTGAATTACTGGGCAATGACCTGGTCATCTGGCCTGAATCCGCCGTGCCAGCGCTGGAAGAGCAGGTGAAACCCTTTCTTGCCGCCATGGCAAAAAGCGCGCTGGATAGTAACACCGCGCTGATCACGGGGATTCCAACGCGCAATGCAACAACGCGGCAGTACCACAATTCCGTGATGGGTCTCGGTACGGCAGGCGGTATTTATCACAAACAGCATCTGGTGCCTTTTGGCGAATATGTTCCTTTTGAGCGCTGGCTTGGCGGGACGATGGCCTTCCTGAACCTGCCCATGTCGATCTTCAGCCCGGGATCTGCCCAGCAGCAACCGATTCATGCCAACGGCTTCAGCATTGGCACAGCCATTTGCTATGAGATAGTTTTTCCAGACCTGGTGGCCGCTATTGCCAGTCAGTCAAATCTGCTTCTGACCGTCAGCAACGACAGCTGGTTCGGTCGATCCATTGGCCCGGAACAGCACTTTCAGATGGCCAGAATGCGTGCGGCAGAAAATCGCAAACCCCTGATCCGGGCCACCAATGATGGCATTACCGCCCTGATCAGCCACCATGGCAAAGTGATCTCCACGATACCCCCCTTTACTCGCAGCACTTTGACAGGTCAACTGACACCCTATAGTGGTCAAACCCCTTTCGGTCAATGGGGCTCGACACCGATTTTGCTGTTCTCGCTAATCATGCTGTTCGGCGCTATCTGGAAATCCCGATCAAACTGATGCAAACCACACCAGCCTGAGAAGTGGCTCGCCAATCAGACACATCCCGGGCTGTGTCTGCCCCTTCCTTTAGCCTATAATTAGCGGCTTTTCTGGCCCAATGCCCAACCCCACAATACAGAGTGTCGATGAAAGACCAATACCACCCCAGCGAAATAGAAACTGCCGCCCAACAACACTGGCAGGAAACCGCCGCCTTTGAAGTCAGCGAAATTCCCGGCAGGGAAAAATACTACTGTCTGGCGATGTTTCCCTACCCAAGTGGCAAGCTGCATATGGGGCACGTGCGCAACTATACGATCGGGGATGTGATTGCCCGCTACCAGCGGATGCTCGGCAAGAATGTCTTGCAACCCATGGGCTGGGATGCGTTTGGCCTGCCCGCTGAAAATGCGGCGATCAAGCATCATACCGCCCCGGCAAAATGGACCTACGAAAATATTGAGTATATGAAAGCCCAATTGAAACGATTGGGCTTTGGTTATGACTGGTCCCGTGAACTGGCCACCTGCAAACCAGATTATTACCGCTGGGAACAGTGGTTTTTCACCAGGCTCCACGAGAAAGGATTGGTGTACAGGAAAACAGCGGCGGTCAACTGGTGCCCCAACGACCAGACCGTACTGGCCAACGAACAGGTGATTGACGGTTGTTGCTGGCGCTGTGATACCAAGGTAGAGCGCAAAAAAATCCCGCAATGGTTTATAAAAATCACGGCTTATGCAGACGAATTGCTGAACGATCTGGACAAACTGGATGGCTGGCCGGAGCAGGTCCGCACCATGCAACGCAACTGGATTGGCAGGAGCCGCGGCATGCAATTCAGCTTCCAGCTGGAACAGAGCGTGGGTGGCATCGACCGCTTTGAGGTATACACCACCCGCCCCGACACCCTGATGGGCATCACCTACGCCAGTATCGCTGCAGAGCACCCTATTGCCCTGACGCTGGCCAAAACAAACCCGGAACTGGCAACCTTTATCCAGCACTGCAAGACCCAATCTGTGTCGGAATCCGACATGGCGACTATGGAGAAAAAAGGCATGGCCACCGGCCTCAACGCCATCCATCCGATCAGCGGTAAAACGATACCCGTCTGGGTCGCCAACTATGTGTTGATGGATTACGGGACCGGCGCAATCATGGCGGTGCCGGCTCACGACGAACGGGATTTCGAATTCGCCAACAAATACGGGCTGCCCATCAAACAGGTTTTTCAGCTGCGCGAAAATAAAGTTGATGTCGCTCACCGACCTTTCGACACAGTCGCCTGGCAGGAATGGTATGCCTTGAAAACCAGCGAGCTGGAGACTGTAAACTCCGGGGAGTTTGACGGTTTGAGCCCCGAAGAAGCTTTCGATGCCATCGCCGGCAAATTGACCGAACTGAATCTCGGCGAAATAAAAACCAATTATCGTTTGCGCGACTGGGGCGTTTCCCGTCAACGCTACTGGGGCACCCCGATTCCCATGCTGAACCTTCCTGACGATGGAGAAATTGCCGTTCCAGCCGACCGTTTACCCGTACTGCTGCCAGAGGATGTGGTGATGGACGGGGTGCACTCACCGATCAAAGCGGACCCGGAATGGCGTAAAGTTGTTCTCAACGGCCAGACCGTCGAACGGGAAACAGACACCTTCGATACCTTTATGGAATCTAGCTGGTACTACGCCCGCTATACCTCCCCGAACTTCTCCGACGGGATGCTGGACACCCAGGCTGCAAACTACTGGCTGCCTGTTGACCAATATATCGGTGGCATCGAGCACGCTATTCTGCACCTGCTGTATGCAAGGTTTTTCCACAAGTTAATGCGTGACGAGGGTCTGCTGCATTCCGATGAACCCTTCACCCGACTCCTCTGTCAGGGCATGGTGCTCAAAGACGGCGCTAAAATGTCCAAATCGAAGGGCAACACTGTGGACCCGCAACAGCTGATTGACCGTTACGGTGCAGATACTGTCCGGCTGTTCACCATGTTTGCCGCGCCGCCGGAGCAGTCACTGGAATGGAATGACAGCGGGGTTGAAGGAGCTCATCGTTTTTTGCGAAAACTCTGGAAAATGGTTCACGGGCACCTGGAGGCAGGGACACCCGGTGTTCTGGACACTGAATCACTGGATCAGGTACAGCGGGATCTGCGTCGCAAAGCCCATGAAACACTGGCCAAGGTCAGCGATGACTTCGGCCGCCGCCAGACCTTCAATACCGCCATTGCCGCGGTGATGGAACTGCTCAATGAACTCGGCAAATCTGCGGATCGCAGCTCTGCTAACGGGCGGGCCGTGGAACGGGAGGCACTGACTATTACCGTTCGGGTACTGGCACCGATTGTCCCGCATATCTGCCATGCCCTCTGGCAGGCACTGGGTCACACCGAAAGTCTGCTGGACACACGCTGGCCGACTCCAGACCAGTCGGCGCTGGTCAAAAGCTGCATGGAAATCGTGGTGCAGGTCAACGGCAAGCTTCGCGCTCACATTGACATTCAGGTGGATGCAGATCGCGAAGCCATTGAACAGGCGGCGCTGACGCACGAAAATGTTCAGCGCTTTACGGAGGGACAAACCATCCGTAAAGTAATCGTGGTGCCCGGCAAACTGGTCAATATCGTTGCCAACTGACAACCCGTAACAACACGCCGAGATGGTGACAACCTAAGGAATAACAATGAAACGATTTTTTTGTCTGGCCATAACGGGTTTGCTGGTAACCACCATCATCACCGGCTGCGGGTGGCGCTTGCGGGGCACCGGAACCGTTGAAAATGTATCCAGTGTCCATATCAGCAGCCAGGGTCGCTTTGGCAGTTTTTATGAGGCCCTCTCGCGATCACTGCAGGCCAGCGATATCGAGGTGGTAGAGAACGCCACTGACGCACAATACAACATTGTGATTCTCGATCAGAAATACTCCCGCAGAACCGCCTCGGTCAGCGTCACGGTGCGAGTGTCTGAATACCAGCTGACCGAAGAAGTCACCATCATGATATTGGCGTCTGATGGGCGGCCACTGTTACAACGCACCACCCTCAGCACAGACAGATTCTTTGATTTCGATGAAAACGATGTGCAGTCGAAAGAAGATGAGGCCAACCTGTTGCGGCGAGAAATGCAGAGTGATCTGATCCGTCAGATCATCAGCCGTCTCGACGCTGTTGCCAACCGCTCGACGACCAGCCCACCCAATGCGCCTGAAGGCTGAACAACTCGGCACACACCTATCCCGGCGGGAGCTGGCCCCCCTTTATCTGGTCAGCGGAGATGAAACCCTGCTGGCTCAGGAGGTAGCCGATGCCATCCGGGCTGAGGCATGTTTGCAGGGTTTCACCGAACGCGAAATCCTACACGCCGAAGGTAGTTTTGACTGGAACACCGTATTGACTGAAGCGAACAGTCTGTCATTGTTCGCCGACAAGAAAATCATTGAAATCCGGATGCCCGGCGGAAAACCCGGAGAAAAGGGTTCAAAGGTTCTTCTGGAATACACCGGCAAACCCACTGACGACACCCTGCTGCTTATTATCACACCAAAACTGGACGCTGCCGCTATGCGCAGCAAATGGATTAAAGCCATCGAAAGCCATGGCGTACTGATACAAACGTGGCCGGTGCCCCCTGACCAGCTGCCTGGCTGGATTGGAAAACGTTTGCAGCAAGCCGGCATCAGAGCGGATCGCCAGGCGGTGGAAATTCTCGCCGACCGGGTGGAGGGCAACCTGCTCGCCGCAATTCAGGAAATTGAAAAGCTCAAGTTGCTGCTACCTGACGGCGAAGTCGATGGTCAAACCATGTCAACGGTGGTTGCCGACAGTGCCCGCTTCAATGTCTTCACACTCGCGGACAAGGCCCTGGAGGGCGATCCTCAGGCTGTCTGTCGCACCCTGAGGGGGCTGCGTGATGAGGGGGCCGAACCCACCATTATCCTTTGGGCATTGACCCGCGAGTTGCGCACATTAATCAGGGCCGCTGAAGCGCTCGAAAATGGGGATCATCTCGACTGGGTGCTAAAAAACCTGGGGATATGGGAGAAGCGAAAGCCACTGGTAAAGCAAACTCTGAGGAGGCTGAAACTGACCCGGTTAAAACAGATGCTTCGACTGGCCGCAGGCATAGACCGCGCTATCAAGGGAATGCGTATAGCCGATCCCTGGGACGATCTGACAATCCTGCTATTGATGTTCTGCGGCACCCCCACCCTAAAGCCGGGAAGCCTGAGGCTTGCGCTGAGTTTTCCGGACTAGTTCGACCATTAGATGTCCCGCTATCAGGCCCATCAAATCAGCCAACAGGTCCATCGTCTCCATGTGGCGATAACCCGTAAGGTTCTGCAGCACTTCCATTAGCACACCGTAACCGATCAGCCCTGGGTAAATTGGCCAGAGGGAGGCGCCTGCCGGCAGGCTCTGCTTCGACAACAGAAACAGTGCCGCAAAAGTAATACCGTGTACCAGCTTATCCTGTCCGGAAAATACCACCTTGTCCGCAACGGGCAATAAAGCCAGCAGTAATACCACGATCAAGCTAAACAGGAGTGCAGCTCGCCAGAACAGGGTATTGGTCACCAGAAGGACTCGCGGATCGGCCGCAACCAGCAACTTCTGGCCAGACTGCAATCCCAACGTATTTGGTGCCGCCCATTAACGCAATTCAAGTTGCGACTTTTCCCGGGCTGACCTCCCGGCCCGAAACCAATAGGTTCAGTGCCTGCAACCTTTCAAGGGTACCCACATCCCACCAGGTACCGCGATAAACCTCCCCCGACACATAGCCACCCCGGACCCCCCCGGCAAGTACGTCCCGCAAGGGAAAGCGTTCACTGGCAGAGGAAAACATGGCAAACATCTCCGGCCTCATGACACTGATGCCACTGAAGGTGAACGTCTGATCCTCTGCCAGAGGATAACCAACACGTTGATTCACATTCAGGGAGAAATCGCCACCGGCATGGTGCAGGGGATTCGGCACCAGTACCAGATGCGCATCCAGGTCCTCGGACCAGCGCCGTTCAACCAGCGATTGAAGCGGGTAGTCAGTCCACACATCGCCATTAATCACAATAAAAGGCTGGCTGCCCAAAAGTGGCAAAGCCCGGCGGATGCCACCACCGGTTTCCAGCGGTTCTGTCTCACGAGACCAGTCAATCCTCACCCCGAAACGCGAGCCATCACCGAGGAAGGACTCTATTTGCTCACCCAGCCAGGAGGTGTTGATTACCAGCTCACGCACACCCGCTTGGACCAGGCGTTCCACATGGTATTGGATCAGGGGCTTGTTACCGACCTGCAACAATGGCTTGGGCGTGTCATCCGTGAGAGGGCGGAGCCTTTCACCAAAACCCGCCGCGAGAATCATTGCTTTCATATCAGCTATCCTCTATTTGCCCGTCAATGGCGCTGCTTGTTTTATCTGATACCAGGGCTGTGTTTGCGCCACAGGCATCACACGTTTTTCAAACCATGCCTGGAAGTCATGTAATTCCGGATACGGCGCCAACTGCTTCAGGGTGTAATGGAGAACCAATGGCAAATCCGCCAGATAGCCCTGTTTACCGTCGCGAAGCCACAAGCGGGCGAAAATGCCCAGCACTTTGAGGTGTCTCTGCAGCCCCATCAGGTCAAACCAGCGCAAGAACTGGCTATCCGGTACGGTATCGGCAATACCTGCCGCCACAGCCCGCCGGAAGTAATTGAGTGCCCGCCCCGATACATACTCAGCGGGCCATCGAATATAACAGTCTCGAAGCAGCGAGACCAAATCGTACGTCAGCGGCCCTCTGACCGCATCCTGAAAATCAATTACTCCCATCTCGCCATCGGCAAGCGGCATCAGGTTTCGTGAGTGAAAATCCCGGTGGACAATCACTTCCGGCTGCGAAAGCGCGTTCGCCAATAATTGCTCAAAAGCCTGCTCAATGATTCGGCTGTCTTCATTCGTAACATCCAGCCCAAGCAGCTGACTTAAAAACCACACCGGAAAAAGCCGCATCTCATCAAGTAAGTGGTGGCGGCTATAAACAGGCAAGCTATTGTCAGCGAGCGGTACGCACTGCAAATCCAACAGCGTATCTTCCGCTTTTTGGTAGAATTGATCCGCCGTTTCAGCAGACAGGAGCGGCAACAGCAGCTGGTCACCGAAATCCTCAAGTAACAGAAACCCCTGCTGGTAATCGACGTCATAAATATACGGCGTCCGGACATTCCCTCGCCTGAACAACCCGGCAATACGAACAAAAGCCTCATTATTCTCGTGCTCTGGCGGTGCGGAAACTGCGATCAGTGGCGGCACACAAGCTACCCGAAAATAGCGCCTGAAACCGGCATCACCACTGAGCGGAAAAAGCTGTGGTGTATTCGATGTCAGAAATTGCGAGGGCAGGGAATGCTCTACCCATCGCTGAAGGTTTTGGTGGTCAGACATATTTGAGGAAGGTATATAGAAAAAAGGTTAGTCATTCTAGCCCAAACCCTCGCATGATGCCCCAGAATCGGTAAAATGTACCGTCGCCATTAAGACACCGCCTGCCCAAAGAGAACACGGACAATCAGAATGCCCATAAAAACGAGTCATATCCGCACCAGGCTCTATCACGCCTTGCGCTCACAGTACTCCCAGACATCAGGATTATTGCTCTTTGGCTTGCTTGCTGCGGCGCCTGTAGCCGCCGACAATCAGGGTTCCTACAGTCAATGGGAATGTCGTGCAGCGGCAGATGGCAGCTGGGCATGCGGCGAAAGGCAGATGTCCGGCAGGGCTTTCCCCAGACCCGCTCACCCTGAACCCGTAATCCCACCGGAAGATAGCGGCCCCGATGTCAGGATCGCCAACAACCTGGACTGGGTTGCTGCAGAAGCGCTTACCGATGAAGAGCGCGAAAAAATGGCCACGGGATGCTGCGGTGCCTATATAGAACCCGAAAGAGACTACGAAGATGCCGACCTGGATCCGGCAGACGCATCCATGCGGGTCGCCTCTGCATCTACGGAAGTGGAGCAGGAAAACATTGCCCGCTTGCGTGGCGACGTACAGCTGACCCAGGGATATCGTCAGGTTCGCAGTGATAGCGCCACAGCCGACCAGAATACACGCACCGTCAACCTTGAAGGCAATGTCCAGTTCCGCGAGCCGGGACTACTGATTACCGCGGACAGCGCTCAGATCAATATGGATTCCAAAGACATGCAGATCGAGCAGGCCGGTTACCTGTTCCACGAATCTGGTGTGCGCGGTACAGCCACCCAGGCCAACCGGGTAGATGAAGTCTTCTACATTGATAACGCCACTTATACCACCTGTGAACCGGGCAGCAAAGCCTGGCAGCTGGTCAGCAGTAAACTTGACATCAACCCTGAAACCGGGATTGCGACTGCCAGACATGTGCGCCTCGAAGTCCAGGATGTACCGATACTGTATGCCCCCTGGATACGTTTCCCGATTGATGATCGTCGCGCCTCCGGTCTGTTGTTCCCCAGCTTTGATATCGGTGATGAAAACGGTATCGATTATGCGCAGCCCATCTACCTGAACCTGGCACCCAACTACGATGCCACTATTACACCCCGCTATATTCAGGAGCGCGGACCCATGGCCGAGGTCGAAGTCCGGCATATGTCGAAGCTGACCAACACCATATTGAGTAGCGCATTCCTCTCGGACGATGACGGCGGCGACGATCGGGACGATGATCCGTCCGAAGTCTCTGACATCAGGAATTTTGAGGGTGAAGATCGCTGGCTGGTCAATCTGGATCACCTGGGTGGTATCGGCAAACGCTGGGAAACCCGCGTTGATTACACCAAGGTCAGCGATAGCGAATACTTCCGCGATCTCGACAACGCGACGCTCGAAGTCAACAGCCAGACCTATCTGCGCCAGCTGGTTTCAGGCAGTTACCGCACGAATCACTGGTTATTTGGTATCAAGGGGCAGGAGTTCCAGACGATCACGGATGATCCCAACCGGATTGACCAGTACCAGATGCTGCCCCAACTGGAGGCCAAGGGAAATTATCGCCTTGGCGATTTTGTCTTTAACCTGCAGAACCAGTTCACCGCTTTCGACCACGATGACAAAAACGATGCCCTGCCCGGCTATCTCCAGGGTGAAACGTTTTTTGAAGATGAAAAAGGCACCTTTGTGACCGGCGACCGCTTGCGCATGGATTATGGGGTAGCCTGGGACAAACAGTGGGCCTGGGGTTACTTCCGACCCTCGGTCACCCTCAAGCACCTGTCCTACAACCTGGACAACCCCCTGCTGGGGCAGACTGATGACAGCCCTTCGGTCACGGTGCCGGTTGGCGTAATCGATACCGGTTTGTTTATGGAGCGGGACACCACCATGCTCACGGGTTTTACCCAGACATTTGAGCCGCGTCTGTACATGGTGCATACCAAGTATGAAGACCAGAGTGATTTGCCGGATTTTGACACGTCGCAGATGACATTTACCTACAATCAGTTGTTCCGGGAAGACCGTTTTGTCGGTGGCGACCGCATTGGCGATACCGAGCAAATTTCCCTCGGGCTAACCAGTCGTTTGGTGGAGCAGTCGAGCGGTATTGAATGGTTGCGGGGCAGCATTGGTCAGATATTTTACCTGAGCGACCGCTATGTCTCCCTGAATCCCAACCTGAGCAAGTCTTTCCTGAAGGGTCTGAATGATCCTGATGACTTGAACCGCCTGCAACGTGATATCGCTGCCGACCTGCTGCGCGATGATTCCGCTTATGCGGCTGAATTTGCCATGCGGCTCAGTGAACACCTCCGCTTCCAGGCCGACTTACTCTACGATGAAGATGACAGTGAACTCGATCGGGGTAACGCCAGCCTGCGTTACAATGATCGCAACAACAAAATAGTAAATTTGAGTTATCGGTTTAACCGCAGAGTGCCCCGCCTTTCCGATATCGGAAATCAATTCATTGAAATTGATAGCGATATTGAACAGGCAGATTTCTCAACCATTCTGCCTATCTCACGCAGCTTGAGCCTTATCGGGCGATACAATTATGACCTGACCAGCAGCCGGGATCTGGAAACCCTGTTTGGCCTCCAGTATGAAAGTTGCTGCTGGAAAGTGAGTGTTGTAGGTCGCCGTTGGCTCGACAGGAATGACTTCATTTTGCTCCCGGATGAAGATCTGGAGCACGACAATGGGGTGTTCTTCCAGATTCAGTTCAAAGGTCTCGCCGGCACTGGCAGCAAAGTGGAATCCATTCTTGAGGATGGCATCTATGGGTATGAACCACAAAGCAATTACTAATGCACATGAGCCGGATTATGAGTATATGCAGTAAAACAACCACTTTTTTCAGCCTACTCCTGCTGGGCCTTGCTTTGGCATTGCCGGCAAGCTCAGAAGAGGTGGCGCTCGATCATATTGTCGCCGTGGTTGACGATGACGTGGTCATGGCCAGCGAGCTTGAGGAGCGGGTAGCTGACATCTATGCACGACTGAAAAACAGTGACACCGAAATTCCCTCCGAGGATGTGCTGATTCCACAGGTTCTTGATCGCCTGATTCTGGAACGCCTGCAGCTTAGCCGTGCACAACGCATGGGCGTGCGCATCAGCGACGAGGAGGTCAGCCAGGCCATGGAAAGAATGGCAGAAAGCCGGAAGCAGACAGTTGCAGAAATGGTCGAGGATGCACATCGGAGCGGCATCGACCCGACATCGCTTAGACAGCAACTACGCAATGAGCTTCTCATCAACCGGGTTCAGGAAAGTGCTGTTAACCGCCGTATCTACATCAGCGAACAGGAAGTAAATAATTTTCTGGTCTCGGAAGAGGGTCAACAATGGTCATCGCCGGATGTCAACCTTGGTCACATTCTGTTGCCTCTGTCTTCAGGAGCCCCTCGCGAGGATGTAGCCAGGGTAGAACAGAAGGCTCGTGAACTCTATGAAGAACTGCAGAATGGTGCAGATTTCAAAAGCCTGGCAATTGCCAATTCAGGCGCACAGGATGCACTTCAGGGGGGGGATCTCGGCTGGCGGAAAACAACCCAGCTGCCCGGCATTTTTGTCAGCGCCGTGGACAAACTGGCCCCCGGCGAAGTTAGCATGCCGATTCGTAGTGACGCCGGCTATCATCTGCTCAAGCTCTATGATCGCCGGGGTGGCGACGAGCAAATTGTCCAGCAACACAAAGTCCGTCATATTCTGCTCAAACCTAACGAGATTCGCAGTGAAGACGATACCAAGGCCATGCTGGAAAACATGCGTGCCGATATCATCAACGGTGCCGACTTTGCTGAAATAGCCAAAAAGCACTCTGAGGATATCGGTACATCCCTGGGAGGCGGGGATCTCGGCTGGTCCCTCCCGGGACAATTCGCACCGCAGTTTGAGGAAACCATGACCAGTATTGATACGCTGGACGTCAGCGAACCTTTTCGCACTCAGTTTGGCTGGCATATCCTGCAGGTAACCGAACGTCGCCGCCAGGATTTCAGTGACGAAATAAAACGTCGTCAGGCTGAAAACATCATCCGAAGACGCAAGTTCGATGAAGAGCTGCAAATCTGGATGCGGGAAATACGTGACGAGGCATTTGTAGACATCAAATTGTGATCAGACTTGCTATCACACCGGGTGAGCCAGCGGGCATCGGTCCCGATCTGATTATCAAATTGGCACAGCGCCCAAATGCTGCAGAGCTGGTCGTGTATGCAGATCCGGATCTGCTCCTGGCTCGAGCCAGAGAATTAAACCTTCCACTACGATTGCGGCTATTCTCTATTGACCTTCCCCCCTGTCCACTAACGGCCGGGGAGCTCGTTATCAGACCGGTTGAACTTTGCCTGCCCGCCAAACCCGGTAAACTCGATTCGCGCAACGCCCTTTACGTATTGGAGACCTTGAACACCGCACTTGCAGATTGCCAACAAAATATTTGTCAGGCACTGGTCACCGGTCCGGTGCACAAAGGCATCATCAATGATGCAGGTATTCCGTTCACGGGTCACACCGAATTTCTGGCGGAAAAAACCCGCACAGACAAGGTCGTCATGATGCTGGCTGCCGAGGGGCTACGGGTGGCACTGGCTACAACACATCTGCCGCTTAGCCAGGTGCCCGGACAGATTACACAAGCGGGTTTAACCGAGACAATTGCTATTTTGCATAGGGATCTACAGCAGAAATTTGGTCTGCAAGCACCAAGAATACTGGTGTGTGGACTGAATCCCCATGCAGGCGAGGGTGGCCACCTTGGCATGGAGGAAATTGAGGTGATAGAACCTGTACTGGCCAAGCTGCGCAGTCTGGGAATGCATCTTGAGGGCCCCCTGCCAGCAGACACCCTGTTCACGCCAAAGTATCTGAAGCGGTGTGATGCCGTACTGGCCATGTATCACGACCAGGGTTTACCCGTACTCAAATACATGGGGTTTGGCAAGGCGGTCAATATCACGCTCGGGCTACCTATTATCCGCACATCTGTGGACCATGGCACAGCACTGGATCTGGCGGGGACGGAACTTGCCAGCACTGGCAGTCTGACCGCAGCCATCGCCACGGCCACCAGCATGGCAAATACCTGCCGATGAACCGGGGTGAACCTTATCAACACCAGGCCCGCAAGCGGTTTGGCCAGAATTTTCTGGTCAATCATCATGTGATCGATAAAATCATTGCGGCCATTGCTCCAAAACCGGGACAAAACATTATCGAAATTGGCCCCGGCCACGGAGCCATCACTGAGCCGATATTGGCGAAATGCCCCTCGCTCAAAGTGGTGGAGCTGGATCGTGATCTGATACCTATCCTCAGAGAAAAATTTGTCGACTACCCGGATTTTCAGATTCACCAGGGGGACGCACTGAAAACCGATTTCGCTCAGTTTTATCAGCCTGGTCAGGCAATGCGTATTATTGGTAATCTGCCCTACAACATATCAACACCGCTGATTTTCCATTTGCTGGGTTTCAGTCAGCAGATCGAGGATATGCACTTCATGCTACAAAAAGAGGTAGTGGATCGATTGGCAGCCTCACCCAACGACAAGAGCTATGGCAGGCTTAGTGTGATGGTGCAGTATTACAGTCATGTACAGCCGTTGTTTAAGGTTCCACCAACGGCTTTCAGGCCGACACCAAAGGTGGAATCCGCTATTGTTCGACTGCTGCCGTACAGTCAGCCACCCATCATCGCTAACGACCTGAAGTTACTGACCAAACTGGTTAGCGCCAGCTTCCAGCAACGGCGGAAGACCATGCGCAACACTCTGAAACATATGCTCGACTCAGTTCAGCTTGAGCAACTTGATATTGATATATCACTTCGCCCACAAAATCTTAGCGTGGCGGATTTTGTTCACCTCAGCAACCAGATAGGAGCGCTGCAATGAACCGGATTGTCGTCGAGGTCACGCCAGAGTATCTTCCTGGACAATCCGAACCAGGCAACCATAAATTTACTTTTGCGTACCATATTGCTATACGCAACCTGGGGGATACAACAGCTCAACTGATCAGTCGTCACTGGATCATCACGGACGGCAACGCCAAGGTTAAAGAGGTTCAGGGGCCTGGAGTGGTAGGCGAAAAACCACTGATTGCCCCCGGTGAATCTTTCCAATACAGCAGCGGTGTCGTCCTGGATACCCAAGTGGGCACGATGGAGGGCAGCTATCAAATGGTGAGCGACCAGGGAGAACCGTTTGATGCTCCGATACCGGCCTTTCTGTTATCTGTCCCCGGAACTGTGCATTGACCATCTATGCAGTAGGTGACCTGCAAGGCTGCCTGAAGCCACTGCAGCAACTGCTGAAGAAAGTCCATTTTGAACCTGGCAAAGACTGCCTGTGGTCGGTGGGAGATATCGTTAACCGAGGGCCTGATTCGCTCGATACCTTGCGTTTCTGCCACCAGTTGGGAACATCCTTCCAAATGGTATTGGGCAACCACGACCTGCACTTGCTGGCCATCGCTCACGGCGTGCGTGCGCCCAACCAAAATGACACACTGGAACCTATCCTGAAGGCCCCGGACCGGGATCAATTGCTCAACTGGTTGCAGTTACAACCCCTTGTGATCGCAAAGGACAACTGGTTGATGGTTCATGCGGGAATTCCGCCACAATGGAGCCGAGATGAAGCGCTGACACTGGCAAGTGAAATCGGCCGGGTTCTTCGGCAACCGGAACAGGCAAGCGCATTCTTTCAAGCCATGTATGGTGATCAGCCCGACCAGTGGAATGACCGGCTCAGCGGCCAGATACGCTGGCGCCTGATCACCAACTATTTCACACGAATGCGTTTCTGCTCGGCATCGGGGCAACTGGAACTTCGCAGCAAATTACCACCAAACGAGCCACCGCCTGGCTATGCGCCATGGTACAGCCACCCGCATCGAAGGGCCCGCCAATCGAAAATCATTTTTGGCCACTGGGCGGCCATGCAGGGACAACCTTGCGGCAGCAACCTGTTTCCGATGGATACTGGTTGTGTCTGGGGCGGCCCAATGCGATTGATGAACCTGGATACCGGCGACTGCCTACACCAACGTTTATAAAAAATATCACTTTGTGGCAACCCATTTCAGATCAACAGTGAAGCCGCTAGAATAGTGCCCTGATTTTGCAACCAACCCATAAATGATAATGACACGGTAACGCAAATGATTCGCTCTCTGTCCAACCTGTTTACCCGTATTATGCAGCGCTGGATGCCCGATGCCTTTATCTTTGCCATTTTTCTGACCTTTATTGTTCTTCTGGCGGGTATTTTGGGTGAAACACAACGGCCATCCGATATGGTTCACTTTTGGGGGGATGGCGTCTGGAACCTGCTGGTATTTTCCATGCAGGTTACTGTTACGCTGGTCACTGGCAGTGTGTTGGCGCAAACTGCGCCGGTAAAAAAACTGCTGCGATCACTGGCCTGTCTGGCCAAGACCCCCGGCCAAGCCATCATTCTCATGACCACAATCGCATTGATTTGTGGCTGGATAAGCTGGGGGTTCGGACTGATCACCAGCGCCTTGCTGGCGCGGGAAATTGCACGCCATGTCAGGGGCGTTGACTACCCTCTTCTGGTGGCATCGGCCTACTCGGGAATGGTGATCTGGCATGCAGGACTGTCCGGCTCAATCCCACTGAAAATTGCCGTGGCGGATGGTGACATCATCAGCAAATTGATGGGCGAGACCTCAATCCCTCTGTCAGAGACAATCTTCAGCTGGGAGATTCTCCTCATTTGCCTGGTGATGCTGGTAACATTGCCTGTTGTCTTCAGACTGATGCTGCCGCCAGCCAGCGATATCCGTGAGGTTACCCCGGAACAGATGGGCCTCAGCGAAGATATTCCCATCAGAATCGATACCCCCGCAGACCGGATTGAGCACAGCCGATTGCCTACTCTGATGCTCGGCATACTGGGCTGCGCCTACCTGTTTGAATTTTTTAGTCACGGCGGCAGTCTTGGGCTGAATACCGTCAACTTTGTCTTCCTAGTCATGGGGCTACTACTACACCGCTCAGCGAAAAGCTACCTCGCTGCTGTCAACGAGGCGGTAAAAGGCCTGTCAGGTATTGTATTGCAATTCCCACTTTATGCCGGAATCATGGGTATGATGGCCCAATCCGGCCTGGCGGCATCGGTATCTGAATGGTTCATCAGTATTTCCAATGAACACACGTTTAACCTGTTCACTTTCCTCAGTGCTGGCGTGATGAATTTTTTTATCCCTTCCGGCGGCGGACAGTGGGCGATCCAGGCACCGATTGTCATTCCTGCCGCACAATCACTCAACATTCCGCTAAATCAGGCTGCCATGGCTGTCGCCATGGGTGATGCCTGGACGAATATGATCCAGCCATTCTGGGCCCTGCCTTTATTGGGCATTGCCAGGTTGGGTATCAAGGATATTATGGGTTACTGCACCGTGGCCCTACTCTGGTCAGGCCTTGTCTACGGCACAGCACTGTTGTTACTGTTCTGACTGGCTGGCAACTAACCTGCCTACTGCGCAGACACGACATCAAGTACGGGATTACCCGGGTATTTCTATTCAAGACAAAGTGGCAGAAAATAGCCGGAGCACAAACAGGCACTTTACCCGAGGTATCCCGTGTCACAATATTGGCCGCTGAAAAACCAATGGAGTCAGGTTTCCCTCCGCGATACGACGGACAATACCCAAAGGGAATATGAATATCACCTTGATGATTTCAACGTACCTCCGTTGGTTCGCTGTTATCATGGAGTCCGATTTTAACTCACAGCGCACATTACTCTCTGCAAGAGCACTATCAATCATTATGAAGACTTTCACGACCGCGCTTTTTTTTATGCTGGCAAGCTGTCCTGCCACGGCCAGTATAATCCCTTATTTCAGATTGGAAGATGGCCACACTAACTGGCAATACGTTGCCAATTGGTCCAGTGGCATCTTTATAATTTTACTTTCCATTACCGTTGTGACGCTTTTTTTCAGTCGTAGGCAGGCACATCAGGCCAACAAGGCGCTGGAAATCATACGCCAGGAACTTGAGCAACGTGTCAGGGAGCGTACGGCCACGCTGGATGAGTCGAATCGCCTGTTGCAAAAAGCCAACGTTCTGCTGCAGGGAGAAATTGTCCAGCACCGGGAAACAACCAGCCGACTCCGATCCTCGGAAGCTTACATAAAGGACGTGTTGAGCTCGATGCCACTGATGCTGATCGGTTTGACCGAAACCGGCAGCATCACACAATGGAACCGTCGCGCAGAAGAAATTACCGGTATCCCGTCAGCACAGGCGCTGACTAAAAATCTGTGGCAAACCTACCCCACCATTACCTTGTCGAGGGACCAGGTAAAAAAAGCATTAAATGACAAGAAACCAGTCACCATCAAACACAGCCAGCGGGGGCAGTACCATTTCGACATCACGATTTACCCGTTGCGCAATCAGGCAGAAACCGATGCTGTCATCCTGATTGACGATGTCACGCAACACATTCTTACATCAAATATGCTTATCCAGCGCGACAAGATGTCCTCCATGGGGGAGCTCGCGGCAACCATGGCCCATGATATCAATGCCCCGTTGCAGGTCATTCTGAATGACCTGCAAACCGCGTACCGGCTACTGCAAAACAATCCGGAGAGTCTCCCCTGGGCAGATAATTTAACGGGTTTACTGGAGGATGCAGACCATCAGGGGCAGCAGGCGCTGGCTGTTATTAACAACTTGCTGGACTTCTCAAAAAGTCGGGGAGGAGAAAAACGGCTGGCAGACATCATAGAGATTATCGAGCACACTATCGAGCTGGCCAATGACGTACTTTCCGTACCGTCTGGCCTGCGCTTCCGGGAAGTGACCATAGAGAGACACTACAGTCAAAACCTCCCGGAGATTCCCTGCTATGTATCAGAACTGCAGCAGGTATTTCTCAGTCTCTTCCGCCATGCATGTCATGCACTGGGACAAGTGAATAAACCTGGGCACTCTCCGGTCATCCGTATTCAGATCATCGTTTGTTACGACATGCTCTGGATCAAGGTCCAGCACAACGGATTAGGCATAAGCTACGAAGAGCAGCAGTATATCTTTGAACCTTTCTTTACCAATAAAGCAGGCAAATCATCCGCAGACGACTACGAAGCTGGCAAGCGCCTATCATTCTCGCACTTCATCATCACGGAGCAACACAAAGGGCAGCTCGCTGTTACCTCAGATATGAATGTTGGAACCACTTTTCATATACAGCTGCCGTTGACCTAACCAGGTTTGGCATCAACTGCGATAGCCATCAGGGTTACCCAGCTGCCAGCGCCAGCTGTCCGCCATCATTTCAGGCAGCCCACGAGAGGCTGTCCAACCGAGTTCTCTCTCCGCCTTGGACGTATCGGCCCAACATTCCGCAATGTCTCCTGCCCGGCGCGGTGCCACCTTAAAAGCCACCGTTTTCCCACTGACGGATTCAAATGCCCTGATCATTTCCAGTACGGAATAGCCTTTACCCGTTCCCAGGTTCCATGTGTGGCAACCCGGTGCGGCACTGCTCTGGGCAAGATAATCCAATGCACGGACATGCCCCTCGGCCAAATCCGTTACATGAAGATAGTCACGGATACCCGTTCCATCGACGGTTGGATAATCTGAGCCAAATACCGAGAGGACAGGTAGTCGACCAATTGCCACCTGTGAAATGTAGGGTAATAAATTATTTGGAATACCGTTGGGATCTTCACCAATCAAACCACTCGGATGAGCGCCAACCGGATTGAAGTAACGCAACAACCCAATCTGCCAGGTGTTTGATCCTGTGAGCTGCTCCGCACTGACCAAATCGCGGAGAATCTCCTCAACCATCAGTTTTGAGCGCCCATAGGGGTTTGTGGCACTGAGCGGAAAATTCTCCTTAATAGGCACTGTAGTCGGGTCACCATAAACCGTAGCAGACGAACTGAAAATCAGCAGACTAACCTGATGTTTCTGCATGGCTTCACATAAAGTCAATGCCCCAGCGACGTTATTTCGGTAGTACAAAAGTGGCTTTTCACAGGATTCACCAACCGCTTTATAGCCGGCGAAATGCATCACTGCATTGATCGTATGGCTATTAAAAATATCGTCCAGAATCCGGTGATGGTTGACATCACCTTCAAACACCGGGAAATCCTTCCCGGTAATTTGCTTGACCCGATCCAGCGACTTGATGCAACTATTTGAAAAATTGTCCAGCACAACAATATCATGGCCCGTTTCAAGCAGCGCAACACAGGCATGACTGCCAATATAACCCGCCCCTCCAGTGACCAGAACCTTCATTGCAACACTCTGTATTTGTAAATTGGCATCAATTATCCCACAGTCCAGAAAAATAACTATTGTGCGCTTTTCAGGCCGTTGGGAAACGGCATAAAAAAAGCCGGACATCTGTCCGGCTTTATATCTGGGCAAACAACAGTGGTCAATTATTCCTCGTCAACATCAACCGGCTCAACGTCAGGACGGTCTACCAGCTCCACATAGGCCATCGGCGCCGCATCACCAGAACGCAAGCCACACTTAAGAATGCGAATATAACCGCCAGGGCGACTCTCATAACGGGGGCCCAGCTCTGAAAATAATTTGCCCACAGCAGACTTGCAACGCAAACGGTCAAACGCCAGACGCCGATTGGCAACGCTATCTTGCTTTGACAGAGTGATCAGGGGTTCAGCGAAACGCCGCAACTCTTTTGCTTTTGGCAGTGTTGTTCTGATCAACTCATGTTCGACCAGAGAGGTCGTCATATTGCGAAACATGGCGCGACGATGAGCACCAGTACGGCTTAATTTGCGGCCACTAAGACGATGACGCATGATCTTATACTTCCTTTAAAATGTTGCTGTTAACCCAGCAAATACTCTATGCAACGGCAGCAGTTAATCTGCAACCGTAATCTAATTACACGTGTTCCGTGCCAGAACGCAGGCTCGCAGGTGGCCAGTTTTCCAGACGCATACCCAGTGAGAGCCCACGAGATGCCAGTACATCCTTGATTTCAGTCAGTGATTTTTTACCGAGATTTGGCGTTTTGAGCAACTCAACCTCGGTGCGCTGAATGAGATCACCAATGTAATAAATACTCTCTGCTTTCAAGCAGTTCGCTGAACGAACTGTCAGCTCCAGATCATCAACCGGACGCAATAGAATCGGATCTACTTCTTCCTCTCGCTCTACTGGCTCAGATAGACTTTCGCTTTCCAAATCGACAAATACAGCCAGCTGTTGTTGCAAAATGGTAGCTGCACGACGAATAGCTTCTTCAGGATCAATGGTTCCGTTGGTCTCGAGGTCCAGCACAAGTTTATCGAGGTCAGTGCGCTGTTCCACACGGGCGCTTTCAACAACATAGGCGACACGGCGAACAGGACTAAAGGTCGCATCCAACTGAAGGCGGCCTATCGAACGTGTCTCATCTTCGTCATTGGTACGGCTATCGGCAGGCTGATAACCACGCCCCTTTACAATGTGTAACTGCATATTCAAAGCAGTATCACCCGTAATCGTGGCAATCAAGTGGTCAGGGTTTTTGATTTCTACAGAATTATCTACCTGAATATCACCGGCTGTCACAACGCCTTTGCCTTTTTTGCTCAGGGTGAGAGTAACATCGTCTTTATCATGCAGAACAATAGCAACATCCTTGAGATTCAGAAGTATTTCAATGACGTCTTCCTGAACACCCTCGATACTACTGTATTCGTGTAAGACACCATCAATCTCAACCTCAACAATGGCCGCCCCACCCATAGACGACAACAGAATGCGACGCAACGCATTACCCAGTGTATGACCAAATCCGCGTTCCAGGGGCTCTAACACCACTTTAGCGCGGGTTGGACCCAGCTCTGTTACGTCAATATTGCGTGGTGTCAAAAAATCATTTACTGATGTCTGCATATCTGTACCTTAAGATGGGGTCGCTTAACTGCTCTCAGCCTTCAGTTCTTTACTTGGAGTAAAGCTCAACAATGAGATTTTCATTGATTTCGGCAGGGAGATCACTGCGCGCTGGATTGCGTTTGAAAACACCTTCCAGTTTGTTCGCGTCTATTTCCATCCAGTCAACCAAACCTCGCTGCGTAGCAATTTGCATCGCAGACTGAATACGCAACTGTTTTTTACATTTTTCACGAATGCTCACCACGTCGCCATCCATTACTCTATAAGAGGGAATATTGACTTTTTTTCCATTCACCAGAATGGAATTGTGAGCCACAAGCTGGCGGGACTCTGCGCGTGTGGAGCCGAAGCCCATACGATACACAACGTTATCAAGGCGGCGCTCGAGGAGTTGCAGCAGATTTTCACCGGTTGCACCTTTTATGCGGGCCGCTTCTTTGTAGTAATTGCGAAATTGTTTTTCCAACACACCGTAAAGTCGACGAACTTTTTGTTTTTCGCGTAACTGAACACCATAGTCAGAAAGACGACCACGACGCTGACCGTGTTGGCCAGGTGCGCTTTCTGCGCGACACTTAGACTCGAGAGGGCGGATACCACTCTTGAGAAAAAGATCCGTGCCTTCGCGACGGGAAAGCTTACAAGTCGGTCCAAGATATCTTGCCATTAGTTAACTATCCTCGTTATACCCGACGTTTTTTCGGCGGACGACAGCCGTTGTGCGGGATCGGTGTCACGTCGGTGATATTGGTAATTGTGAAGCCTGCATTATTCAGTGCGCGCACGGCAGACTCACGACCTGGACCCGGGCCTTTTACCTGGACATCCAGATTTTTCAATCCGTATTCCTGGGCAGCAACGCCAGCACGTTCAGCCGCGACCTGAGCAGCAAATGGGGTACTTTTCCGTGAGCCACGGAAACCGGAACCACCAGACGTGGCCCAGCTCAGAGTATTACCCTGACGATCAGTAATCGTTACGATGGTATTGTTGAATGAGGCATGAATATGTGCCACACCGTCAACAACCGTCTTTGTAATCTTTTTACGAGTGGTTTTTTGTCCAGGCTTTGCCATTTGTCTTTCCTATCGCTTGATGGGCTTGCGAGGGCCTTTACGGGTACGCGCATTCGTTTTGGTGCGTTGACCACGTAGCGGCAGTCCGCGACGATGACGGAGACCACGATAACAGGCGAGATCCATCAACCGCTTGATGCTCATACTAACTTCGCGACGCAAATCACCTTCTACAGTGCGATCTCCAACAGCATTACGCACAGCATCCATTTGCTCATCGCTGAGGTCAGAAATCTTTACGTCTTCGGCAATACCAACCTGGGCACAAATGGCGCGGGCTGAACTACGACCAATCCCGAAAACATAGGTAAGTGAAATCACCGCATGTTTATTATCAGGGATGTTGACACCGGCAATACGGGCCATCATTTTACTCCACTTTTATGTTTAACTGCCGTCTACCTGTTTTAACAGCCCGAAGGGCTGGCCAAAAAGGCGCAAAAGCATAGCGTTGACGGCATAAAAAATCAATAACTCTGTACGACTAACCCTGCCGCTGTTTATGGCGTGGTTCTGCGCTACAAATCACCCTCACAACACTTTTGCGTTTAACAACTTTACAGTTGCGGCACATTTTTTTTACCGAAGCACGCACTTTCATAGGAACACCTCAACTTCAACTAGCGAATTCCGCTGCCAAAACCTTTCAGATTCGATTTTTTCATCAGTGATTCGTACTGACGAGACATCAAATGAGACTGGACCTGAGCCATGAAATCCATGGTAACAACGACTACAATCAGCAATGATGTGCCACCCAGATAAAAAGGCACATTAAAATAAATATTCAGAAATTGTGGCAACAAACACACTGCCGCCATATATAAACCACCTACCAGTGTCAGTTTGGTCATTACACCATCGATATATCTGGCGGTCTGCTCGCCGGGGCGAATACCGGGTAAAAATGCACCACCTCGTTTGAGGTTATCTGCCATATCTTTTGGATTGAACATCAACGCCGAATAGAAAAAGCAGAAGAAAATAATCAGCGCCGCAAACAGCAGCACATGTAACGGTTGACCTGGACCAAGAAATAACGCCACATCCTGCAACCAGTCCGGACTGTCTTCACCCTGTCCAAACCATTGCGCTACAGACGCAGGGAACAACAAAATACTACTGGCGAAAATAGCCGGAATAACACCTGCCATATTCACTTTCAAGGGAAGATGACTGGTTTGAGCCGGACCACGCCCCGGTTGCCGCTGCGCATAATTCACGGTGATACGGCGCTGTCCACGCTCGACAAACACCACAAAATAAACAACCGAGATTGCCAGGATACCCACAACCAAAAGAGCGAGAATATGCAGCTCACCTTGCCTGGATGACTCAAATGCCTGCCCAATAGCAGAGGGGATCCCCGCTGCAATACCGGCAAAAATCAGCATCGATATACCGTTACCAACGCCCCGCTCTGTGATCTGCTCACCGAGCCACATCATGAACACCGCACCGGTCACTAATGACACTACAGCGATAAAATAAAAGCTGAAGTCTGCAGAAAAAGCCAACCCTTGACCCGCCAAGCCTACAGACATACCGATGGCCTGAACCGTGGCAAGCAGCACAGTGCCATAGCGCGTGTATTGGTTGATTTTGCGGCGGCCGGCGTCACCTTCTTTTTTTAGCTGCTCAAGTGAGGGCGTTACCGCAGTCAACAGCTGCATGATGATCGATGCAGAAATATACGGCATGATACCCAGCGCCAGGATGCTCATCCTCTCCAGCGCACCACCGGAAAACATATTAAATAGACCGATGATTGTTCCCTGATTCTGACTGAAAAGATCAGCCAAACGATCAGGGTCAATACCCGGTACCGGGATATGAGTACCGATACGGTAAATCACCAATGCTATGAACAAAAAGCGAAGGCGAGCCCAAAGCTCGCCCAGACCTTTAGTGTTGCCCTGCGGCATGTTTCCGGGTTTTGCCATCAGGCTCTACTCTTCAACTTTGCCGCCAGCTGCCTCTATAGCAGCACGAGCACCTTTGGTTACGCGCAACCCTTTGACAGTGACAGGTCGATCGACTTCACCGGACATGAAAACTTTGGCGCGGGTAATCGAGCCATTAATCAAACCTGCAGCACGCAAAGCCGAAATATCGACCAAGTCACCGGAAACGCTGTTCAATTCACTCAATCGAATTTCAGCTGTTACGCGTGAAATACGGGAAGTAAAACCATATTTTGGTAAACGCTTTTGCAAGGGCATTTGGCCGCCTTCAAACCCCGGGCGAACGCGACCACCCGAGCGAGCTTTCTGGCCTTTGTGGCCACGACCAGCAGTTTTACCTAAGCCACTGCCGATGCCTCTACCGACACGCTTGCCTTCCTTGATTCTGCCTGGTGCGGGACTTAGCGTATTCAGACGCATGCTTACTCTCCCTCAACCTTAACCATATAGTGAACTTTGTTAATCATGCCACGAACCGATGGTGTATCTTCGACCTCGACGGTGTGATTGATGCGGCGCAAACCCAAGCCCGCAACACACGCCTTATGGGCTGCAAGACGGCCATGTACGCTGCGCACCTGAGTAACTTTGATTTTCTTAGCCTTTGTCATGGTAAAGCTTCCGTTTTGTACTTAACGCAGCAACCGCTGCAGTTAATTCAGTATCTCTTCTACGCTCTTGCCGCGCTTCGCCGCCACCGTTTCTGGTGAACTCATTTCTTGCAGTGCTTTGAATGTTGCGCGGACGACATTGACCGGATTTGTAGAGCCATAACATTTTGCCAATACGTTTTGTACACCGGCAATTTCCAGTACAGCACGCATTGCACCACCTGCAATAACCCCTGTACCGTCCGAGGCAGGCTGCATATAGACCTTGGATGCCCCATGGTTTGCCTTAGTCGGGTACTGGATAGTCGTCCCCTTCAAGTCCACCTGGATCATGTTCCGGCGGGCAGCCTCCATGGCTTTCTGAATGGCCTGCGGCACTTCGCGAGCCTTGCCGCGACCAAACCCTACTTTTCCATTACCGTCACCAACCACAGTCAATGCGGTGAAACCGAAAATTCGACCACCTTTGACGGTTTTGGCGACCCGGTTAACCTGAACCAGCTTTTCCTGCAGCCCTTCTTCACCGGCTGATGTATCTCTCTGATCTCTAGACATAACGATAAACCTTTAGAATTCCAGACCGGCTTCACGGGCAGCATCAGCCAGTGCTTTAACACGTCCGTGATACTTGAAACCACTCCGGTCAAATGCAACCTGAGTGACACCTGCCTGCTTGGCTCGTTCCGCAATCAGCGCGCCAACACCTTTCGCAGCATCTGTATTGCCGGTTTTACCAGCGCGCAGCGATTTGTCCAGCGTTGAAGCGCTGGCCAGAACCAGGCCACCACAAGGCGATATAACTTGCGCGTAAATGTGACGCGGTGTTCTGTTCACACAGAGACGATTCGCACCCAGTTCCTGTATCTTGCAGCGGGCACGACGTGCACGACGCAAACGTGATTGTTTCTTGTCGCTCATGATCTTGACCTACTTCTTCTTCGCTTCTTTTCGACGTACCTGCTCGTCCGCATAGCGAACACCTTTGCCCTTGTAAGGCTCCGGAGGACGGAAGGCACGTATTTCTGATGCCACCTGTCCAAGCAGCTGCTTATCGGCCGCCTTCAATAAAATTTCTGTCTGACTTGGCGTCTCCACTGAAACACCTGCAGGCAATTGGTATTCAACGGGATGAGAGAAACCCAGCGTCAAATTGATCTTGTTGCCCTGTGCTTGCGCACGATAGCCGACACCAATTAACTGTAGTTTCCTGACAAAACCCTCACCGACGCCCAGAACCATATTGTTAACCAATGAGCGGGTTGTTCCGGCCATGGCATTGGCCTGCTTGCTTCCGTCGCGCGCAGCAAAAGTCAACAGGTTGTCTTCCTGCTTGATTTCTACAAGCTGACTGACGGCCAGGGAGAGGGCATTCGAGCCACTCTTGACCGAAATTTCATTAGTGCCGAGTTTTACTTCCACACCAGCCGGTATGGTAACCGGGTTTTTTGCAACTCTAGACATCTCGACTATCCCATTAGAAAACTGTGCAGAGAACCTCACCGCCAATACCGGCAGCGCGAGCGGCTCTATCAGTCATCACACCCTTGCTTGTGGAGACGATAGCCACTCCCAGTCCACCTCGAATACTTGGCAGCTTGCCTGAACCTGAATACTGACGAAGGCCCGGTCTACTGTAGCGAGTAATCGACTCGATCACCGGCTTTCCTTCGAAATATTTCAGAGTCAAAGTCAGTTCCGGTTTGGCACTGTCCGCAACACTGAAATCAGTAATGTAGCCTTCATCCTTCAAAACTTGGGCAACGGCCACTTTCAGTTTGGCGGACGGCATAGTGACAGATTTCTTTGCCGTCATCTGCGCGTTGCGGATGCGGGTCAACATATCTGCCAGGGTATCTTGCATACTCATCTGTTTAATTCCTCAATTCGCAACGCTGCTTACCAACTCGCCTTGACCAGGCCTGGGACATCTCCGCGCATGGCAGCTTCGCGAAGCTTGTTGCGGCACAGACCAAATTTACGGTAGACACCATGAGGGCGACCGGTTTGACGACAACGACGCTGCTGGCGACAGGGACTGGCATTACGTGGCAGTTGCTGAAACTTCACCTGGGCATCCCAGCGCTCTTCATCAGGAAGAGTGGAATTGTAAATAATTGCCTTTAATGCAGCACGCTTTTCAGCGTATTTCGCAACAATACGTGCACGCTTTTTTTCGCGCTCGATCATGGATGTCTTTGCCATATAACTTACCTCAACCTTTCAGCGGAAAACTGAATGCCCGGAGCAGAGCCCGGCCTTCATCATCATTGCGGGCAGTGGTGGTAATGGTGATATCCAGCCCACGCAACGTATCCACTTTATCGTACTCAATTTCGGGGAAAATAATTTGCTCGGTGACACCCATGGAAAAATTCCCATGTCCGTCAAAGGATTTCGGGCTGATACCCCGAAAATCCCTCATTCTGGGTATCGCCAGGGATATCAGACGCTCGAGAAATTCGTACATACGGTCACTCCGCAGGGTCACTTTGCAACCAATAGGCCAACCTTCACGAACCTTGAACCCGGCAATTGACTTGCGCGCTTTAGTGATGACCGGCTTTTGGCCAGCAATCAACGTCATGTCCGCCACCGCATTTTCCAGTGCTTTCTTGTCTCCCAGGGCCTCACCCACGCCCATGTTCAGCGTGATTTTAGTGATCTTTGGCACTTGCATTACATTTGCCAGACCCAGCTCATCTTTAAGCTTGGCAGCAATTTCACTCTTGTAGACTTCTCTCAGCCTTGCCATGTCAGTTTCCTGTCAAATTAGGCGTCAACGGCTTCGCCGTTGGATTTAAAAACACGAACTTTTTTACCGTCTTCGAGCACTTTGAAACCCACACGGTCCGCCTTGCTGGTTGCGTGATTATAAATTGCAACGTTGGAGGGCTGAATCGGAGCCTCTTTCTCGATAATTCCGCCAGCAACATTCATCTGGGGATTCGGCTTTTGATGTTTTTTGACGATATTCACACCGGAAATCAAGAGACGACCGTCAGCCTGTACTTTCAGTACCTTGCCACGCTTGCCTTTATCTTTACCGGCAGTCACGATGATTTCGTCATCACGTTTAATCTTGCGCATAACCCTTTCCTCGCCCCCTGCCTTACAGAACTTCAGGTGCCAGTGAGATAATTTTCATGAAGCGTTCGCCACGCAATTCGCGTGTAACCGGCCCAAAAATACGGGTACCAATTGGTGCGAGCTGCTGGTTCAACAGAACGGCTGCATTGTCATCAAACTTGATCAGACTGCCATCCTGGCGGCGAACACCCTTACGCGTACGCACCACAACTGCGTTCATTACCTGACCTTTTTTTACCTTGCCACGGGGTATGGCTTCCTTGACAGTCACTTTAATAATGTCACCCACGCTGGCGTAGCGGCGATGTGAACCACCCAAAACCTTGATACACATCACACGACGAGCACCACTGTTATCAGCCACATCCAGATAGCTTTCTGTCTGAATCATTGTCTCTCTCCGAACCCGTTACTGCTGCGTGCCGATTTAAACTTCGGCCGCACGCTCATCAATCGTGACCAGCGTCCAGGATTTTGTTTTGGACAGTGGACGAGTTTCTGCAATCGTCACCAAATCACCCTGACGACAATCGTTACTTTCATCATGAGCTTTAATTTTGGTGGACTTGCTCACGATCTTTCCATAAACCGGGTGTTTGACCCGGCGCTCGATCAGCACAGTGACCGATTTGTTCATCTTGTCACTAACAACTCGACCAGTGAGCGTGCGAGCATTTTTTTCTGCTTCACTCATCTTAGTTACCCGCTTTTTCATTCAGCACTGTCTTGATGCGCGCAACATTAACACGCGCTTCCTTGACTTTGTGACTCTGACCCAACTGACCAGTGGCAGCCTGCATACGGAGCTTAAATTGCTGCTCCAGCTGCCTGCTCAATTCCAGATTCAGTTCTTCAACTGTTTTTTCACGCAATTCGATGGCTTTCATTACATTACCGACCGTCTAACAAAGGTGGTTTGAACCGGCAACTTGGCTGCCGCAAGCGCAAACGCTTCACGGGCGATCACTTCAGAAACACCTTCCATTTCATAAAGTACTCTGCCGGGCTGAATTTGAGCGACCCAGTATTCGACGCCACCCTTACCTTTACCCATCCGCACTTCAAGTGGTTTGTTGGTAATCGGCTTGTCGGGAAAAACCCGAATCCAGATTTTGCCACCACGTTTGATGTGACGGGTCATGGCACGACGGGCAGATTCGATCTGGCGCGCAGTCAAACGACCACGACCTATGGCCTTCAGGCCAAATTCGCCAAAGCTTACCTTGCTACCGCGCAATGCCAGACCACGGTTGCGGCCTTTGTGTTGCTTACGGAATTTTGTACGTTTCGGTTGCAGCATCTCGCTTGACCCTTAACTCGCAAACTTACTTCTTTTTAGCCGGTGTTTTTTTGGCAGGCGCTTGCACCGCCTCTTCACCGCCAATCACTTCGCCCTTAAAGATCCATACTTTTACGCCAATGATGCCGTAAGTAGTAGAGCCTTCTGCAGTACCGTAATCTATATCGGCACGCAGGGTGTGCAGGGGAACACGACCTTCGCGATACCATTCTGTACGGGCTATTTCAGCACCGCCCAGCCGTCCGCCTACCTGAATCTTTATGCCTTTCGCACCCTGCCGTATGGCATTTTGTACCGCACGTTTCATGGCGCGACGAAACATAACGCGACGCTCCAATTGCTGGGCGACATTCTGAGCGACCAAGGTTGCATCCAGATCCGGCTTACGAACCTCTTCAATGTTGATATGCACGGGAACACCCATTTGCGCAGAAACTTCATTGCGCAGTGCCTCAACATCTTCGCCCTTCTTGCCAATCACAATACCTGGTCGGGCAGTATGAATCGTAATTCTTGCCGTTTGCGCAGGGCGTTCAATTTCGATACGACTGACAGAGGCATGAGCAAGTTTTTTATTGATAAACTCGCGAACACTCAGATCGGCGTTTAGCTTGTCGGCATAATCTTTCTGTCCGGCGTACCAGATAGAAGTATGTTTTTTAACAATACCCAGACGGATGCCTGTTGGATGTACTTTCTGACCCATTAAACGGTCTCCTCGTCTGCAACTTTCACTGTAATGTGACAAGAGCGTTTGAATATGCGGTCAGCACGACCCTTGGCACGAGGTTTGATGCGTTTCATGGTGGTACCCTCGTCGACAAAAATTGTCGAGACACGAAGCTCATCAACATCCGCGCCTTCGTTGTGCTCGGCATTTGCAATAGCAGACTCGAGCACTTTTTTAATAATGGCCGCACCTTTCTTGGCACTGAAAGCCAATATATCCAGCGCTTCCTCTACAGGCTTGCCGCGCACCTGATCAGCCACCAGACGCGCCTTCTGCGCCGACAACTTGGCTCCGCGTAATTTTGCTGCTACTTCCACAGTCATCTACCTCTTAAACACCAGCTTAACGCTTGGCCTTTTTGTCCGCAGCGTGGCCGCGATAAGTGCGAGTAGGGGCAAACTCACCTAACTTATGCCCCACCATTTCCTCATTCACCAACACGGGGACGTGTTGACGACCGTTGTGTATGGCAATGGTCAAGCCAACCATATCCGGACTGACCATCGAACGACGCGACCAGGTTTTGATCGGACGTCTGTCATTTTTTTCTAGGGCCTCATCAACTTTTTTTACAAGGTGAAGGTCGATAAAAGGTCCTTTTTTGAGAGAGCGTGGCACTATATTTTCCTCTTCTCTATCAATTACTTACCGCGACGACGCACAATCATATTTGTTGTACGCTTGTTTTTTCTGGTCTTGTAACCTTTGGTTGGTATACCCCAGGGAGTCACCGGATGGCGCCCACCGGATGTGCGCCCTTCACCACCACCATGCGGGTGGTCAACGGGGTTCATAACCACACCGCGAACCGTGGGGCGAACACCGCGCCAACGGGATGCCCCGGCTTTACCCAGTGAGCGCAGACTGTGCTCACTGTTTGAAACTTCACCAATGGTCGCACGGCAATCCACAGGGACCTTACGCATTTCACCGCTGCGCAGGCGCAGGGTCGCGTACTGCCCTTCCCGGGCAACCAGTTGTGCAGATGCTCCGGCACTGCGAGCCAGTTGCGCACCCTTTCCGGGCTTCATCTCAACACAATGGATGACACTACCCACCGGAATGTTTCTGAGCGGAAGAGTATTTCCCACCTTGATCGGAGCACTGGAACCAGACTGGATCACATCCCCGTCTTTCAATCCTTTCGGAGCAATGATGTAGCGGCGCTCACCATCGGTATAGCAAACCAACGCGATGTAGGGCGTACGGTTAGGATCATATTCCAGACGCTCAACTTTTGCCGGAATACCGTCTTTTGCGCGTTTGAAGTCAATGACTCTGTAATGTTGCTTGTGGCCACCACCGATATGGCGGGTTGTAATACGGCCATTGTTATTGCGGCCACCCGTTCTGGTTTTTTTCTCCAGTAACGGCGCATAGGGTTCACCCTTATGCAGGTTCGGATTGACAACACTGACAACAAATCGGCGACCGGGAGACGTTGGCTTTCTCTTTACAACTGGCATCTCAACAACCCCTTATTCAGCAGCTACCGCAAAGTCAATATCTTGACCCTGCGCAAGGCGTACGTACGCTTTTTTCCAGTCCGAGCGCTTGCCCAACCCGAAGCGCGTGCGCTTGGTCTTACCCTTGACTTTGGCGACACGAACATCCATCACCACCACATCAAACAACTTCTCAACAGCCGCTTTTATTTCAGGCTTGGTTGCATTCGTGGCAACCTTGAAGGCAACCTGATTTTGACTATCGGCAGCGATGGAGGTTTTTTCAGTAATGTGCGGACCCAACAACACTTTAAAGATGCGTTCTTGTTTCATACCAGCATCTCCTCAATCTTTTTCAGCGCCGGCACTGTGACCAGCACTTTCTCAAAGTGAATCAGACTGACAGGGTCGACACCAACCGCATCGCGTACGTCAACTTTATGCAGGTTTCGCGAGGACAAATACAGGTTTTCTGTCACCTCTTCCGTCACAATCAGCACATCCTGAACGCCCAACTCACCCAACTTCTGTATCAGCACTTTCGTCTTTGGCTGATCCACTTCGAATGACTCTACCACCACCAGGCGGTCCTGCCGGGCCAGCTCTGAAAGAATCGACCTGAGAGCAGCCCGATACATTTTCCGGTTCAGTTTTTGCGAATGATCCTGTGGTTTGGCGGCAAACGTTACACCACCGGTACGCCAGATAGGTGAACGGATGGTACCAGCACGAGCACGACCCGTACCTTTTTGACGCCAAGGCTTCTTGCCGCCACCACTGACTTCAGAACGGGTTTTTTGGGCCCGCGTACCCTGACGGGCACCCGCCAGGTAAGCAGTCACTGCCTGATGCACCAGATCCTGATTAAATTCTTTACCAAACGCGGCCTCAGAAACCTCAATAGTTCCTGCGCTGCCTTTGGGAGTAGCTATCGTTAATTCCATCGGCGATCCCCTCAGCCCTTCACAGCAGCACGAATGATCACGTCACCACCCGGCGCACCGGGTACAGCACCTTTGATAAGGAGCAAGTTACGTTCAGCATCTATACGGACAATTTCGAGATTCTGCGTGGTAACACGCTCGGCACCCATGTGCCCAGACATCTTCTTGCCCTTGAATACACGACCGGGCGTCTGACACTGGCCGATTGAACCGGGAGCACGGTGTGACAATGAATTACCGTGCGTGGCATCCTGCATGCTGAAATTCCAGCGCTTGATAACGCCCTGGAAGCCTTTACCTTTGGAAGTACCGGTAGCATCGACTTTCTGGCCTGCCTCGAACTGCTCAACCGTAATGCTGCCACCCACTTGTAAATCAGCTGGCAAATCCCCGACGCGAAACTCCCAGGATCCTCTGCCCGCCTCAACACCGGCTTTGGCAAAATGCCCAACCTGAGACTTGCTGACACGAGAAGCACGACGAGCTCCGGTAGTCACCTGCACAGCAACGTAGCCGTCAGTATCATCGGTTTTGATTTGGGTAATACGATTGGGCTCCGCCTCTATCACAGTGACCGGAATAGAAGCGCCGTCCTCAGTAAACACACGTGTCATGCCGCATTTGCGACCGACTATACCAATAGTCATTTGTCTAACCTCATAGTGTACGGGGCTATTACCCGCTATGGCCGCCCATTTCAGAGCGTTACACACGCCCTGCTTTGGCAGGACATGGGTCTTTCGATACCGCTTATGTCAGGCTGATTTGAACCTCAACACCAGCGGCCAGATCCAGCTTCATCAAAGCATCAACAGTTTTTTCTGTCGGCTCGACAATATCCAACAGTCGCTTGTGAGTGCGGATTTCATATTGATCGCGAGCATCTTTGTTCACGTGCGGCGAGATCAAAATAGTAAAACGTTCTTTGCGAGTTGGCAGAGGAATCGGGCCGCGAATCTGCGCTCCGGTACGCTTTGCTGTCTCAACAATTTCTTGCGTGGAAGCATCGATCAGTTTGTGATCAAAGGCTTTCAGGCGAATACGAATGCGTTGATCCTGCATGGAATCAAACTCCAACTATCTAAAGAGCCATCGAATCCCGCACACCGGGACCCGGAAAAAAGGAGGCGAGATTCTAAGGCTGCCCCCAATCTCTGTCAAGATAAATCCTGAATACTCCAGGAGATTTTTATCTACTGCCGATCAACGGCTTTGCGATAAAAAAGGGGCCACAGGGACCCCTGCAATCAAAATAGCTGTTTGATCACTCAATCACTTTAGCGACCACACCGGCACCGACGGTACGACCACCTTCGCGGATCGCAAAGCGCAGCCCGTCTTCCATCGCAATCGGCGCAATCAGTGTCACTACCATCTGGATGTTGTCTCCCGGCATCACCATCTCAACACCCTCAGGCAACTCACAGGCACCCGTTACGTCCGTGGTACGGAAGTAAAACTGCGGACGATACCCCTTGAAGAACGGCGTGTGACGCCCTCCCTCGTCCTTGGACAGCACATAAACTTCCGCTTCAAACTTCGTGTGCGGCTTGATGCTGCCAGGCTTGCACAGTACCTGCCCACGCTCAACGTCGTCTCGCTTGGTGCC